>JAZJZF010000107.1:0-1500 GCA_040389965.1 Bacteroidota bacterium | reverse complement strand
AATATTTTTGTAACACGTTTGGAGTAAATTATTATTACAATGTAAGAAACACGCACAAATGGGGTGGTGGTATTGATGTGAGTTACGACGCGCAAAACAAGTACCATCTTGAAACATCAGGACACCCTTCGAACGTATGGACCGATGTATTGCAACTGGGTGTAAAAGTGTGTTATGCTTATAACGTAGGGCGTATCAGTTTTCCTATAGAAATGGGATACTATGCTATTTCCAAACCTAAAGAAGACGGCCCGCTTTTTCACAGAATTGGAATCAGGCATTACTGTAAAAATGGACTTATTTTAAACTTTACCATGAAATCGCATTGGGCGGTTGCAGCGCATTTTGATTATGGCGTTGGATACCGTTTCAGTATTAAAAAGAAAAAAATAAATGCGCTTTAAATTTTACATATACATTCTGTTTTTAGCCGGCTTCATCTCCTGCAAAAAAGAAAACTTATGCGACTGTGTAAAGGTAACAGGTGCCGGAAACGTTATTTATCATGATGTTCAGGGGTTTACCTGTATTGATGTTAAAGATAAAATAAACCTGTACCTCACTCAGGGGCCTGAATTTGAAGTGAGAGTAGAGGCAGGGCGCAACCTGCAACCCCTGATTAAAGCGGAGCTTGATGGGGAAACGTTAAAGGTGTTTAATACCAATCGCTGTAATTGGGTAAGAGGGTATAAACATAAAATTGATGTATATATTACAGCCCCATACTATAAGTATATTATAAATAACGGGGTTGGGCCTGTAAAAAGTTTAAATACGTTTGTGCAGGATACCATCAGCTTAAAAACAGGCAATTCGGGTGAGATAAGGCTTGACCTTAATACAAAAATAACCATATGCAGTGCCCATGGAAATGGCGATATTTACTTAAGCGGAACTACACAAAATCTTCAGCATGATTACACAGGCACCAATTTTTTGTATGCAAACGATTTGTGGATAAGTAATTATGTATACTTGCATAGCGTGTCTATTGGCCATGCTTACGTTAATGCACCACCAAACGGTTTAATGGATATTGTGCTTGACAGGTCAGGAAACGTTTATTACAAAGGCGATCCTTCGCGTATTAATATTGTAAAAAATGATAAAGGCGATCTGATAAAAGAGTAACGAGGTACTAAATTCCTTTTTAATTCGTTATTTTTATCCTATGCTTTTCAAAAAAATCGTCGCTTCTTTTTTAGTTCTGGTTGCATTGCCTGTAATGGTAAAGTTTGCCGTTGCAAGAGTTCCATTGTTTACGGTAAGATTGCCGACAAGATTAGAGGCCGTCACGTTTGCTGCCAGGCTGGCAACAGATCCTCCGGTTTTATCAACCGAAAGTTTATCGTAAGTAAGTGAAGTAATTGTTTGGGCAGTGCTGCCATTGTAGCTGAATATGCTGCCTGCGGTTCCAGCAATAAATGCTGCAGCACTACCAAAAGTTACGGTTCCGGTTACAAAAACCTGCAGCGCGTTCTTAAAGAGATCCCACTCAAA
>JAZJZF010000106.1:0-6040 GCA_040389965.1 Bacteroidota bacterium | reverse complement strand
AAAACAGGGCGAAACCATTTACAATGGTAACCAAACATCCTTTGCCAATGAGCGGTTAACTAATACCTTTGAAGTGTCAGGAAGCTTTAACAGAGAGCAACTGCAACAGATCTTTGCAAGTTATTCTGTAAAAATTGAAGATTCGGGAACAACCACCGTTGTAACGGTTGATAAAGAAATTACAAACGATATTTTTCTGCAAACGCTCTTATCTAATAAAATAAGCGTTAACTATTTCAGGGATATCAGTACTTCTACCAGAAAATTATTTCACAAGGATATTTAGGTCTTGATTATTTTATCTTTCATCTAAAATGAAGATTGAAGATTCTCTCAAATCGTATGCTTAGCGTCCGGCAATACGTTACCCATATTCCATTCCAGTTGTTTCACAAAATCATGCTTACGAACCTTGCAATCATGCATTGTGCAAATGGAACATGATTTAGGGAGACAAGGATCTGAGTGAATAAAAAATTCGATTTCATGATTAAACTCCTGTGTAGCCAGTTTGTCAACCGCATCTACTTCAGCATGCGCTTCTTCCAGTGTATAATACCAGGGCAGGGTCATGTGGCAATCCACATGAACTACCGAACCATATTTTACAACCCTTAAATTATGAATATCGATCCAGCTCGGCTTCCTCTTGGAATCTAATACCTTGATCAAATGCTCTATTTTTCCATAATCTGCCTTATCTAATAAATTAAATACCGCTTCTCTTAATAAATGAAAACCTGTGTAAATAATCAAGAAGCCGAGTCCAATCGTAATAATATAATCTATCCAGAAAAGATGTGTAAAATAAATCACAATTAATCCTACAACGAGCCCGATGCTGCTCCATGTATCCGTTAACAAATGGCGGCCGTCGGCAACCATGGTCGACGAATTTAGATCTGTCCCTTTTTTAATAAGAACCCTTGCCATAATATAATTAACCCCGCCCGAAAAAACAGAAATAGCAAGCCCGATATCAATATTTTTTAAATCATGTGGATTAAAAAAAGCAAAAACACCTTTTATCAGCATAGCTACACCAGCCAGAGTTACCATGCCGCCTTCAACTCCTGTTGACAAAAATTCTATTTTTCCATGCCCGTAAGGGTGATCTTCATCCTTTGGTTTTGCAGCATAATACAAACTGTATAAAGCAAAAGATCCCGCCAGAATATTAACAATAGATTCTATAGCATCTGTTAAGATAGCATTTGAAGAGGTAAGTATATACGCTAAAAACTTAAGAGCCATTAAAACAAACCCAATTACCAAAACTATCTTCATAGTTCGTATTTTAACCAGGTTTTGATTCATAGCGGGTGTAGATTTTGTGAAGGTATGAAATTTGATGGAGATATGTAAAACCCTTACTTAATAAAATGGCAAAAAATATTTTATATGAGAATCGTTCTAAATACTAGTTAAAGTGTTATAGTTATAGGCCTTTCATTAACTTTATTTTTTTCGACCCGTATAAACAAAAGCAACCGCACTCATTTAATCATGGATAATAACACGATCTACTATGAAAAAGATTCTCATCCCATATGATTTTACTGAAACATCGCAAAGTGCTTTAAGCTATGGTGTGGAAGTTGCCAAATACCTGTCGGCAAATATAATTTTACTGCATATTAACCAGATTCCTGTAATGAGTTCTGAGTTCGGTTTATCCGGTTACTCCATTACAGAAGCATACAACGATCATAAAAATGCTTTAAAGAATATTGCCGAAGACATTAGAATTCACGAACCTTTAATTGAAGAAATAGAATACCATTGTGAAATGGGAAATGCAACAGACGTTATTGTTGAATTTAGCAAAGTGCATAAGATAGATCTTGTTATATCCGGTATTGGCGGGCATGGAAATGCATTTATGAAAAACCTTATTGGAAGCACTTCTGTAGCAGTAGCGCGGCATATACACAATCCTTTAATCATTGTTCCTCCTAATGCCATTTACAAAAAAATAAAAAATATTGCTTATGCCTGCGATTACAATAAACATGTCGTAAACAGTGCTTCTCTTATAAAAGTAAAATACATCAACACATTATTTGATGCAACGCTTCATATTTTACATGTTATTCCCGAAAACCATGAATTAAATACAACAGAGGCAAAAATCGACAATTACGTTGAACAAAATCTTGAACATGTTCAGCATAAAACCTATGTCATTGCTGAAAATAAAGTGGTCGACGGCTTATTAAATTTCGTTAACAATCATGAAATAGATATGATCATTGTAGAGCCTAAAAAGCATTCTATTCTTCATAAACTCTTTTCATTTAGCACTACCAATGCCATGGCCTTTTACAGCCCTGTACCCGTATTAACCATTCACGGTTAAATTAAGGTTGCTGAAAGTTCATGAAAATAAGCCACACTTTTTAATAGTCTGCTTCCGTACCAACTAAACAATTCCCCGTCAACCAATATAATTTTGGTATCCGGTAACTCCTGTTGTAACTCGTGTACATGCTTTTCTTTAAAAGGAAAAGGTTCTGAAGATAAAAAAATGACCTCCGGCTTTAATTGCCTGATTTCTTCTATTGAAAAAGAAGGATAACGTGCAGAAACGTCTTCAACGGCATTTTCTAAGCCTATCTTGCTGATCATATCTCCTATAAAAGTTGCTTTACCGGCCGCCATATAAGGTTTCCAGATCAGATACAATACCCGTTTTTTTGTTGCAGGCAAATTCTCAAATGAACGGGATATTGTAGAAAAAATTTCCCGTGCTTTAGGAACCGTATTTGTGATCTCTCCTATGGCATCAATTGTTTTTAAAGCGTCATCCAAAGTATAAATATCACTCATCCATACTTTAAATTCTTTTTGCAGAGTTACAATCTGCAAGCGCTCATTCTCTTCTTTATTACCGATAATGAGATCCGGGTTTAAAGAACGGATCTTTTCTATATTCAGTGTTTTTGTGCCCCCTACTCTTGTAACTGTATGAAATAACTCTTTGGGATGAATACAAAATTTTGTAATCCCTACCAATTGGTCTTTCAGACCCAGATCCCAGAGTAATTCCGACTGAGACGGTACAAGCGAAATGATCCTTTTAGGATACGTTTCAAGCTCAATCGTATGATTTATGTGATCAGTGAAAAGCATTTCGCTAATTTCAGAATAATACCGCATATTTGCTACGCAAAATGAAGTCTCCTTTAAAAGCACACCTTTTTTTATTTATTGCACAGGTAATTTATGCATTAAATTATTCCATTGCAAAAGATCTGATGCCTACCCATATTAGTGCTTTGGGCCTGGTAATGATGCGTGTGGGCGGTGCTTTCATTTTATTTTGGCTTGTATCATTTATCCTTAAACCCGAAAAAATAGATAAAGCCGATCTTAAAAAACTGGCACTCCTCGCCCTTTTCGGAGTGGTTATTAATCAGATCTTTTTTATCTGGGGGCTCAGCTTATCATCCCCTATAAATTCGGCTATTATTATGATCAGCAACCCGATTGCCGTTATGCTGTTCACCATTTTTATTCTAAAAGAAAAAATAACTTTTTTTAAAATTACAGGCCTGGGCTTCGGAGTTATTGGAGCATTAACCTTACTATTATTTAAAGCTAACGGAGGATTTGCTATTGGCAGCGAGACCATTGTTGGCGATATCATGACACTGATTAACTCCTTATCATGGGCGGTATTTGTAGTTATGGCAAAACCCTATATGCAAAAATACCAAACCGTAACCGTTATGAAATGGGTATTTCTCTTTGGTTTCATTTATCTCTCTCCCTTTGCAATACCCGAACTCTTTAAAGTAGACTGGCTGCATTTACCATCTCATACAATTTTTGCCATAGCATTTGTTGTTATTGCCACTACATTTCTGGCCTATTTATTAAATATGTTTGCGCTTAAATCATTAAGTTCATCCGTTGTAAGTATGTACATTTATTTACAGCCATTTCTGGCAACACTTATTGCTGTTGCCTGGGGCAAAGATCACCTCACCCCCATTAAAATACTATCTGCCGTCTTTATTATTACCGGTGTTTACCTCGCAGGCAGAAAAGAAAAAATTAAACCGGAGTAAAAGACTAAATTTTCATAAAGTATCCTATACAAAATAAATTTGTACTATCTTTAAATCATTAAAAACACCTCCTAATTCTACTCTATATGGTTCATATCCTATCTCAACAAAATTCTATTTTCAATCAATTCATTGCTGAACTTCGCGATACAAGTATACAGGCAGATAGTATGCGATTCAGAAAAAATTTAGAAAGAATTGGAGAGATCATAGGATATGAAATATCAAAAACAATGGATTATGAAACCCGCGATACTACTACTCCGTTAGGCATAGCGCAAACAAGTCATTTGGTATCGCAACCGGTTATTGCAACTATCTTGCGTGCAGGTTTGCCTATGCATATAGGCGTTTTAAACTATTTTGATAAGGCTGATAATGGATTTATTTCTGCTTACAGAAGACATCATAAAGACAATACGTTTGATATTCATGTAGAATATGTATCGAGCCCAAGCATTGAAGATAAAGTATTAATTATGTGTGATCCTATGATTGCTACAGGTTCTTCCATTGTACTGGCATATAAGGCTATCCTTGCAAAAGGAACTCCTAAACATGTACACATTGTTTCTGCTATCAGTAGTAAACAGGGCGTAGATTTTGTAAAAGCAAATATGCCAACACAAAATTTCACGATATGGTGCGGTGCAGTTGATGAAGAATTAACGGCTCACTCGTACATTGTACCGGGATTGGGAGATGCAGGAGATTTAGCTTTTGGCGAAAAAATATAATACAACAGCATCTAATATAAAACTGAACCATGGATAGCAATGAAATATGGAAATTTATTTCCGCAATGCTGGCCTGTACTATTTCTTTATCCAAAATAGGAATTCCGGCTGTAATAGCCATTTACAAGTACAATTACTTCATGGCCCTTTTAAGCAGTTGCAGTGGTGCTATTTTGGGAACAGTTGTATTTACCTACCTCAGCGCCGGAATTTTGAAATGGTGGCATCAATTAAGGGAAAGATGGTTCAAACCAAAAGAACCAAAAAAAATATTTACCAAATCGAATCGTCGCTTCATTAATATTAAACGCCGCTTTGGATTAATCGGCATTGCTGCTTTAACCCCTATTTTATTATCAATTCCTATCGGGGCATTTTTAGCTGAACGTTTTTATAAAGACAAAAAAAAGGTAATCATTTATTTAAGCATCTCCGGTATTTTCTGGTGTTTTGCCTTCTATTTTATTTTTCTTTTCTTTTACGACACCATTAAGTCCTGGTTCAATTAGCATTTATTGCTAAATAATTATTTTTGGAGATAAGTAATCTGGAAAATTTTTGTCAGTTCGAGCGGAGTCGAGAACACTTCAAGAGGGCTTTGTCAAATCAGGATTTTACAAACTTAAGCTGTTGTTGTTTCCCCTCTACCGTTACAGTTAATACATAAACTCCCGCATTTAAACTATGAAGCGGCATTGAATAAGTTCCGGATTTATTTTCCTCCTCTAGTATTTGCTCTCCTAATAAATTTAAAACGGATACAGAATAACGTTCCCCCGAGCTTATGGTAATATGCATCACATCTGTTGCCGGATTCGGAAACACCTGAACCGCTATTTTATTTAACTCTTTTATTCCAATAACAACACCCTTCTGATGAATGACTCCTACAGCATCAAGGTCGAATCCCCCACTACTAAAAGCCGTTGGCCATGGGTCGTTTACTTTATGATGGTTTACATCGCGTGTGCAATACTGGTTTTGAACGCAACCAACCACATCAATTATTTTTACATGTGTAATAGCCTGTTTATCTAATAAAGCATTATCTGCAATATCAGCCAGGTCAAATGGAGTTCCATATTGTGCACGGTATTTCCCTGCAAGGTTATGTATTTTGGTAGGATCAGTAGGATCAAAGCTTCCTGTTTGAGTAACGGTATCTGTATTACTTACCGCAGGAAATCTGAAATAGTTTACCCCATCGCTGCTCGCTTCTACAAAAGCAAG
>JAZJZF010000105.1:0-8937 GCA_040389965.1 Bacteroidota bacterium | reverse complement strand
AGGCCACACCATAGCCATAAATCCTGCTGAAAGCAGAGCGTTGACGTTCGGCCATAAATATTACCCTGATAATTAAAAACAATTCAAGTAATATGACGCTGGTGGTTCCCAGAAAACCCCATTCTTCGCCCACGGTACAAAAAATAAAATCGGTATCCTGTTCAGGAACAAAATCATATTTTGTTTGTGTTCCCTGTAAATAGCCTTTACCGGCAAATCCTCCGGAACCAATAGCAATTTTAGCCTGGTTTACATTATAGCCTTCTTTTTTAAGATCAACGGTTCCACGGCCTAATAACACATCAATACGTGTTTTCTGATGTGCTTCCAGGTGTTCGTAAACATAATTTGTACCTAGCACTAAGCCGCTGGCAGCACAGGCAATAATTAAAACAATAATGCCATTTTTTATCGAACGTTTAATAATGAGAAATGATAAACCTGAAATAACAAAAATAATAATGATCAGTGTTAACGATTTCATGATCAATGCCAAAACGAAGAGCAGTACGGAAAGTAAGCCGAAAATTAAAAAATTGATGGAAAGTCCTTCGCGGTAAAGCGTAATAATAAACGCTACAAATACAATGGCAAGGCCTGTTTCGTCCTGTAGTAGCTTAATAATAACAAGTGGCATTCCTAAAATGATCACAGCTATAAGCGTGTTTTTATAATTTTTGATCAGGTCGCTTAACCGATTTCTCCGCGACGAATTTTCCACTTCAATGTTTACGTTACTCAGGAACTTAGCCAGAGCAAGGTTAGTGGCAAATTTCATAAACTCCGCAGGTTGTATTCCGAAATCGCCAAACCTGAACCAGGAGCGACTTCCTTTTACTTCCCTACCAAGGTAAGGCACAGCAATACAGGCCAGTAAAAGAAAGCCATAAAAGAAATACGCAAATACTGTATAGAATCCGGCATCAATGATTAAAATCATAACGGCAATAAATATGGCGCTCCCAATCCAGATAAGCTGCTTGCCATATTTTTGAGTAGTATCAAAAATGTTTTGATGGTCTTCGTTATAAACTGCCGCATAAATATTGAGCCAGCCCATAAATATTAAGAGGAGGTAAATAAAGATGGTTAGTTTATCAATACCATAAAAGAGGCTATTTTCGTCTTTTCTCACTATTTTTTCTTTTTAGGCGTTGAAGGTTTTCCAAGTAAATTGAGGTTGTTGATGAGGTCGGCATCTATCATCCGTTTTTCCATTTCAGGACGCGTTACTTTACCGGTTAAATATTTTTCGATCATTAAGCTTACAATGGGGGCAGACCATGTACCACCAAAACCTGCATTTTCAATAAAGCATACCATCGCAATTTTAGGATTTTCGCGCGGAGCAAAAGCTAAGAATACGGCGTGATCTTTTCCGTGTGGGTTTTCTGCCGTTCCTGTTTTACCGCAGGCAACAATGCCGGGTATTTTTGATGCGGTTGCTGTTCCTGCATCAAAACATTTCTGCATTCCGTCAATAACGTTTAAGTAAGCTTCGGGGCTTTGTACCACAGGGAAATGCTTTTCTTTAAACTTTGGATCCAGTGTTTTTTCGAGGCCTACACCTTTGATACAATGCGGTATATAATAATAGCCACGATTAGCCACAATGGTCACTACATTAGCCATTTGCAAAGGAACGAGTAATAACTCCGCCTGGCCAATACCAAGGGATACAACTGTATTGCTTCTCCAGTGATTTTTACCAAACACTTTATCGTAATAAGTTATAGAGGGCACATTCCCCGGCCTATCGTATGGCAAGTCGCTGCCTAATTTTGTACCCGGGCCAAAGGAGTTTACACTTTCTTTCCAATGTGCATAACCATCTTCAAATTTTGGATATTTTTTTTGATCTGTAATTCTGCAAAAAACGTAGCTATAATAGGAGTTACAAGAGGTTGCAATAGAGCCGGGCAAATCTGTTGCCGGGTGAGAGTGGCATTTTGGATGTCCGCCCATGGGAGGATAACCACCATGACAAGGGAAAACAGTAGAGCGGTCAATTAAGCCGTCGTTTTGCGCTATTAAAGCATCAATTAATTTAAAGGTAGAGCCGGGGGGATAAAGCCCCTGTAAGGCTCTGTTTAATAAGGGCAGGTTTAAAGAATCGTAAAATAATTTTGTGAAATTTTTAGAACGTTCTTTCCCTCCAACCAATAAATTTGGATCGTAGCCCGGGTTAGAGATCAGGCAAAGTATTTCGCCGGTAGAAGGTTCAATGGCCACAATAGCGCCTTTTTTTCCTTTCATTAATCTTTCGCCGTATTCCTGCAAATCCATATCAATGCTACTGTACAAAGGTTTACCCGGAACGGCAAGTGTATCATATAGCCCGTCCATATAACGGCCTTTGGTTTTGTTATGCACGTCCACCATAACGATCTGTGTTCCTTTTTTTCCTCTTAGTTCTTCTTCATAAGAACGTTCGATACCGCTTTGTCCAATATAATCTCCTTCCCTGTAATAAGGATCCTTTGCCGCTTTTTCTTTACTTACCTCACCCATATACCCTAATAAATGGGCAGCAATAGGGCGGGGGTATTTCCGTAAGGTACGGGCCTGTAAATCGAAACCTTTAAAGCGATATAATTTTTCCTGAAGGGCAGCGTATACTTTTATGGATAGTTGTTTTTCGAAAATACTTTCTTTACGTGGAGAGTTAGGAGCGAGTGTGGCTTTTTTGATGCGTTTTAAAAAGTTTTCTTTAGTAATCTCTAATATGGTGCATAAAGCCATGGTATCACAGTCTTTTACGAGTTTTGGAGTTACAAGTAAGTCATATGAAAGCTCATTGGAAACCAGAAGTTTTCCGTTTCTGTCAAAAATATAGCCGCGTGTCGGATATTCTGTCCTGTTTTTCAAGGCATTGTTTCGGGCATCCAGTTTATATTGATCGTCGACAATCTGAATATAAAATAAACGCGAAATATAGATAATGGCTATCAGAATGAAGAAGCCACTGATAATATATTTTCTATCGGCAAGGTGTGCGTTTGTGTTCATGTCTTATTTTTTATAGGTTCTGTAAAACAGAAACTGTATCACATATACAAATGTAAATGTGCCGATGGTGCTTAAGAACACACGTAACAGTGTGGTAAAAAATTCACTAAACCTGAAAATTTCCAGGTAAAAAAAGAACAGGTGATGAATGAAGATAATCGTAGCAGAGTAGGTGATAAACCACACGGAGCCCATTGACTGGATGGTAGGAGAAAAACCGGGGTCATAACCTTCGCGGGGTGATAATAGTTTTAAAACGTAATGTCTGCCAAACCCAACGAGTGTACAAACGGCAGCATGTATACCGGCTGTATCATAAAACATATCAATGACAAGGCCTGTGAAAAAGGCAATGAGCATTACAACCAGTTTGGGAGTTTCGAAAGGTAATAACAGAATAAATAAGATATAGGGAAATAAAATAATGTAAGGTCCCAGACGAATGTTCTGAACAATGAGTACCTGCAAGAGTACCAGCAAAATAAAACGGATCGTATTTCTAATTATTTCATTTATCACTTTGTACCTGCGATTTTAATTCAAGACTATCTCTTTCTGCTTTTTTATTATAACTGATGACGGATATATGGTTCACTTTTTTAAAGTCTGCACTCAATCTTACTTTTACAGTATAAAACGATTCATTCTGGTGGCGTTCGAAGCTTTCTACAAAACCAACCAATAATCCTTCGGGGAATATGCCTGATAAGGAACTTGTAATAACGGTATCGCCTTTTTGTATTTTAGAATAGGTTGGAATGTTTGTCAGGTTTGAATAACGGTAATCAGATCCATCCCATATTAAAGGACCGTATACACCATCTTTTTTTAACTGGCAATAAACCCTTACGTCTTTATGGAGTATGGACATAACCGACGAAAAATTTGTAGACACGTCTTTTACAATTCCAATAATCCCATTACTTGTAATAACAGCCATGTCATTCTTAATGCCCTGTTGTTTACCAATATTAAGGGTAAGGTAGTTGTTACGTTTGTTAATGCTGCTATTGATGACTTTACCATTTATAAATTCGTAGTCTTGCCTGTAAAGTGTATCATGTTTTACATACACCTTTAAAGGGATAGCGGCGTAACCTAATTTTAATCTGTTCAGTAAAAAATTATTTTGTTCGGCCAGCCGTTCGTTCTCATCTTTTAATAAGAGGTATTCTTTAGCGCTTGCCTGTGCTGAGTATACCTTTGCACTTAGGGCATTTGATGAGTTTAAAAGACTTGAACCCTGGTAACCGTTATTTTTAATTAAAATTAAAACGCAGATAAATTCCAGACACAGAAACACAAAAAAGAAATTGTTTCTATAAATAAAATTTAAAAGGTTTTTCATTTTTTAGTTTAAGGTCATCAGGTTACAGCATTTATACTTTTAGGGCACAACAAAAATTTGTAAGCCTAAAGAATACTAAAAAGCGTTTTTTAAATTTAGTGAGAAGAGAAAAAACTATTTAATTAAGAATGGGAACTTTTGAACATTTTTAAGTGCAATACCTGTACCACGTGCTACAGCTCTTAATGGATCCTCACATACGTGAACCGGCAGTTTTGTTTTAAGAGAAATACGTTTGTCAAGGCCTCTTAACAATGAACCGCCACCGGCCATATAGATCCCTGTTCTGTAAATATCTGCCGCTAATTCAGGAGGGGTCATTTCCAGTGCGTTTAAAATCGCTTCTTCAATTTTAGAAATAGATTTATCAAGGCAATGCGCAATTTCAACATAGCTTACAAAAACTTCTTTAGGAATCCCGCTCATTAAATCTCTTCCCTGTACGGCATAGTCAGCCGGTGGATTCTCAATTTCAGTCATAGCAGCACCTACTTCAATTTTAACCTGCTCAGCGCTACGCTCCCCAATTAAAATGTTATGCTGGCGGCGCATGTATTCTTCAATGTTAGCATTAAAGTCATCACCTGCAATACGGGTCGATTTATCACAAACGATCCCGCCAAGGGCCATTACGGCAATTTCGGAAGTACCACCACCAATATCAATGATCATATTCCCCATAGGTTCTTCCACATCTATTCCCATACCAATAGCTGCAGCCATTGGCTCATGAATCATGTATACCTCTTTGGCACCGGCATGCTCGCAGCTATCTCTTACCGCACGTTTTTCAACCTCGGTAATTCCGCTGGGGATACAAACAACCATACGTAACGATGGTTTAAAGAAACGGTTTCCGGGATTGATCATTTTGATCATTCCTTTGATCATTTCTTCCGCTGCCTGGAAATCGGCAATTACTCCATCACGTAAAGGACGAATGGTTTTAATGTTTTCATGGGTTTTACCATGCATCATCTGAGCCTGCTTACCAACAGCAATTACTTTTCCTGTTGTTCTGTCTACGGCTACAATACTGGGTTGATCAACTACCACTTTTTCGTCGTGAATGATAATTGTATTTGCAGTACCTAAGTCAATGGCTATGTCTTGTGTTAAAAAATCGAAGAGTCCCATATTTTTTTAGTTCTTAATGTTTAGTTTTTAATGTTAAGTATTTCATTTTTAGGTTTAATATTAATAACTAAACAAAAAAATTTAAAGTTTGAATGATTAATGTTTGAAATGTCTTGTGCCTGTAAATACCATGCTCATCCCTTTTGCATTACAGTATTCGATACTGTCTTTATCTTTAATAGAACCGCCCGGTTGAATAACCGTATCAATTCCTACTTTATGTGCAATTTCAACACAATCAGCAAAAGGAAAAAAGGCATCGCTTGCGATAACGGCTCCTTTAAGATCGAAACCAAATGCCTGTGCTTTGTTGATAGCTTGCTTCAAAGCATCCACACGCGATGTTTGACCTGTGCCGCTTGCAATCAATTGATTGTTTCTGGCAATAACAATGGTATTTGATTTGGTATGCTTTGCCAATTTGTTAGCAAATAATAAATCTTTTAATTGAGAAGCAGTTGGCGAAACGTTAGTAACGGTTGTGAGGTTACTGTTTGTCTCGGTAATCATATCTCTGTCTTGTTCAATAATACCATTCAGCAAAGTGCGGATCTGTTTTTTAGGGAGCTCTACCTGCTTTTGTACTAAGATGATGCGGTTGTTTTTTGATTTCAATAACGCCAGAGCCGTTTGTGAATAGGATGGAGCGATCACCACTTCGCAAAATAATTTGTTTATTTCTTCCGCTGTTTCAAAATCTATTTCTCTGTTCGAAATTAAAATCCCTCCAAAAGCCGACGTAGGATCGCCAGCAAGTGCATCAAGGTATGCTTCGCAAACGCTTGCACGTGAAGCTACACCACAGGCGTTGTTATGTTTTAAAATGGCAAAGGTTGGTTCTTCTGTAAAATCTGCCATCAAATTAACCGCAGCATCTACATCCAACAAATTGTTATAAGATAATTCTTTACCGTTCAGTTTTATAAACATGGCATCCATGTCGCCGTAGAATACACCCTTTTGATGAGGGTTTTCGCCATAACGCAAGGTAGAGCCATTATTTAAACTGTGTTTTAAGACAGGTAACTGCTCGGTAGTATTAAAATAATTAAAGATCGCAGAATCGTAGTGGCTGCTCATGGCAAAAGCTTTAGCAGCAAATGTTTTACGATCGGCAAGATCTGAAGAACCATTTTTTTCGTTCAGTAAATTCAGTAATGAACTGTAATCATTTCGTGAAGAAACAATAACTACATCATTAAAGTTTTTAGCAGCAGCTCTGATCAGAGAAATACCACCAATATCTATTTTTTCAATAATATCTTCTTCAGAAGCACCACTTGCAAGCGTTTCTTCAAAAGGGTACAAATCCACGATTACCAGGTCAATAGTGGGTATTTCGTGCTGTTCCATTTGGGCTACATCTGTATCTAATTCTCTTCTTCCCAAGATGCCGCCAAAAATTTTCGGGTGTAATGTTTTTACTCTTCCTCCTAAAATTTCAGGAAATGAAGTTAAGCTTTCTACTGCTGTTACAGGCGCTCCAAGGTTTTCAATAAATGTTTGTGTACCTCCTGTGCTATAAATGGTAACACCTAATTCGTTTAATTTTTTTATAACGGGTTCTAAATTGTCCTTGTAAAAAACGGAAATCAACGCGCTGTTTATCTTCTTTAAGTTGCTCATAAAATCTAGTAATAGACAAAGATAGCGGTTATTTTGTATATATAAGATTTGTTGAAAAGTGTTTAAAAAAGAGCCTTTGAGCATTAATAACAAGTTTTAAACAATTTAAATTTATGCTGTCTTAAGGGTTTTGTTTAACCCATTTCTTTGCTTATTTTTAAGTTATGTTTGAATCCCTTAAACTTCTTGACAGAGACCTCCTTTTATACCTAAATGGTTTCCATTCCACGCTTACAGACGAATTGATGTTTTCCATATCCCGGGTTTGGGTGTTTTTTCCGCTGTTTGCTTACTGGCTTTTCCTGGTTTACAAGAAATACGCCCTAAAAAAAATGCTGCTCCTGCTGGCTTTTTTGTCCTTATTGATCACCCTTACCGACCAGTCTTCGAACCAGATAAAGCACGCCGTTAAGCGCTACAGGCCCACACACAACCTCGAAATTAAAGAAAAGGTGCATGTTCTTCACGAATACAGGGGAGGGCAGTATGGCTTTTTCTCCGGGCACTCTGCCAATTGCTTTGGTATTGCCATGTTATTATTCCTGCTGTTTTCTAAAAGCAAACTCTGGTTCAGATGTACTTTTTTCCTTTGGGCCGTTGTAACGGCTTATTCCCGCATTTACCTTGGGGTACATTATCCTTCCGATATTCTGGTGGGTTGCCTGGTGGGGTTGCTTTGGGGCTTTGCCGTATACCAGTTGATTCAATTTACGTTTAAAAAGTACTTCCATGAGCGGATCGAGCTATAAGTGTTTTCATTTCTCCGGATATTCTTCGGTAAGGAGCGGTTTGGCAACATCCAGATTGCTGTTGTTTCTTGTTTTATGGGACTTTCAGGGCTTTTCGCAAATGCCTGAAACGGATATCTGGCTTTTTAAACTGGAGAAAAAAGAGAACATCTATACACTCGTAAACCCCCTGAATATTAATAACAGGCCGGGTTATGACAATCAACCCACGTTTACGCCCGATGGGAAATCGATCCTATATGTAAGCATCAGGGAAGACAAACAGGCTGATATTTACCGTTACGACATTAAATCGAAGATCCATACCAACATTACAAAATCGAAGGTAAGTGAATATTCGCCCACTATTTTACCAGATGAATCGGGCTTTTCGGCTGTGGTTGTAGAAACCGATTCGGTACAAAGGATCTGGATGCTGGGCTATGACGGCTCGTTTGTAAAATTTGCCAATGATGCAACGGATTCTGTAGGCTACCATTCCTGGTTAAATATGGATACAGTCCTGTATTATAAACTTACTGAGCCACATTCTCTGCATGCTTTAAACCTGGTAAACGGAAAAGATACATGGATCTGTAATAACCCTTCACGGGCTTTCCGTAAGATCAATTCAGGGTCTAAGTTTATTTATGCCATTAAAAACGCGGCTGGTATGGATTTCAGAATCTATGATCCTGCTTTGAAGGAAAGTAAAGTGCATGCCGGCTATCCTTCGCTTAATGAGGATTTTTTATGGCACCCTGAATTTGGCCTTGTAAAGGCTGAAGGGACGGATCTTTTAAAGTATAATATATCCACCAAAAACTGGGATGTTTTATTTTCTTTTGGGACTTTAGGGATTAAAAAAATCACCCGGTTTATGTTTGATCTTAAATCAAAACAGCTCGTTATTGTAAATAATTTATAATCCATTACTGATATGCAGCAACATATTACCATTTCAACAGACAAAAGCAAATTACAGGTCAATTATATACACCGTTATTTAAGCGAAGACAGTTACTGGGCCAAAGGCATTCCGCTGGAGGTTGTGATCAGGGCTATTGACGGTAGTATGTGCTTTGGTGT
>JAZJZF010000104.1:0-34567 GCA_040389965.1 Bacteroidota bacterium | reverse complement strand
CCGTTCGTCTAGGGGTTAGGACGCGTCCCTTTCACGGACGAAACACGGGTTCGATTCCCGTACGGGCTACTTAAGTAGCATGAAACCCGCTCTAGTAGCGGGTTTTGTTTTTTAGGTACAACATAGGTGAAATATTTCGATAAATTAATAAAGCAAGCTAATAAAACTATTGGTGGTAATTGGGTTACAGGAAGAGCAAAAAATAGGATAGTAAATTTACATGTGAATACAGCTAAACGCTTAACTGGCAGATAGTTTTCGGTTTCAAAAGCCCATTAAATATTCTATCTTTGTTGCTAGTATTTGGTTGACATTGCCTTGAACCGCAATACTTGTAGCTTCAAACCTTTGCCAATAAATGTTAGACAAAAGCCATGAAAACAATCCTAATCATACTTTTATCACTAATCTCAATAGATTTTTACTCCCAAAAACGTATAGACTGGGAATCAGTACAGATTTTTCAATTTACATCAACAGAATATCCTTTTGGCAAAAAACATAACACAGATACAACCTATGCTGTTGGAGAAATGCGCATTAAAATAAAATCAAATCCAAAATCCCTGGCCGATCTAAGTGATAAAAATATGATTGAGCTAAAAAAATCCCTGGCCAAAATAGGAGCTAAAATAGTTTATTTAGACCTTACTAATTTACATGACATGAATAACCAAGAAAAAAAAGAATTTTATATATTATACTTGACAACACAAAAATAATTGTACGATATCTTAGTGAAAAACTATGTGACTCGAATTTGAAACGAAACAGCAAACTGGTAATACATGTTTCGCCTCAGCCTTATAGACACCAGAGCAATTACAAATTCAAGTTCGCTTCGCGGATTAATTTTCATTTTGTAAAAAACCATTAAACATTTATCTTTGCTATAAGCTTTTTGGTAGACACAGCTTCTCAGTATAAAGTATAGTAAGGGTGACACTTGCTTATGTATTAAAAAAAACAGAACAACCATGAAAAAATTTATCGTATTATTTAGAGAACCTGACGGAAGGACAATAACACATTCTGACAGCGAAATTAAAGTACATCAGGAAAATTGGAAAAATTGGTTCTCAACCTGGGGACAAAAGGGAAAATTAGGAGGCGGCAGTGGCCTCACCTTAAATGGAAGAATCATAAAAGGTGATGGAAACATCGTTACAAATGACATTCACAAGAATGGCACTGAAATAGTTGGTGGTTATTTATTATTGAATGCTATTGACTTTAATGAAGCTGTGGAAATAATGAAGACTTGCCCAATTTATGAGTTTGACGGTTATACTGAAATTAGGGAATTACAAAATCAGGATTAACAAGGAACACACCAGCACAGCAAGCTATAATTTTATATGAACGTAAAAGAACAAATCAAAGAGTATATTGTCAGTCAGCCCGAACCAAAAGGCAGCGACATGCAAGCGTTGCACCGCCTTATTCTGGGAGTAAAGCCGGCATGTAAATTATGGTTCCTTGATGGTAAAGACAGTAATAATAAAATTGTTTCTAATCCTAATATAGGATATGGACTTTATACCATAACGTATGCTGACGGAAAAACCAAAGAGTTTTATCAAATTGGTCTCAGTGCAAACACCACCGGAATCTCTGTCTATATACTTGGTCTCGACGATAAGACCTACTTAGCCAAAACGTACGGAAAAACATTAGGTAAAGCGAGCGTGACCGGATATTGTATTAAGTTCAAAACGCTAAAAGATATAAACCTTGAAATCCTTGAAGCGGCTATAAGAGACAGGTTTGAGGCGCAGAATTAAAAAGGTGAGTTAATGCAGTAATTTTAATCTGAAAGGCTTTGTATTGGCTTACACCACATCCTTATTAATAGCAGATGTTTTTTTAGTATCCTTCATAAAGAGGTATACAAGCAGAGAGATTAAAATACAGCCGGTGATATACCAATAAAAGTAAGATTCGTGTCCACTATTTTTAAACCATAAGGCAATGTATTCCGCTGTACCGCCAAAGATGGCTACCGTCAATGCATAAGGCAAACCTACGCCCAGAGCTCTTATCTGGGCAGGAAATAATTCGGCTTTTACAACAGCATTGATGCTTGTGTAACCGCTTACAATCAATAAAGCTGCCATTAATAAAAAGAAAGCCGTCCATTGCGATTGCGTATTCCCTAAGGCCGTTAATAAAGGAACCGTAAATACAGAGCCTAATATTCCAAAGCTTATAAGCAAAGGCTTTCGGCCTATTTTATCAGACAGGGCGCCAAATGCAGGTTGTAGCATCACGAAGATCAATAAGGATATAAAAGAGATAAACGTTGATTCGCCTTTACTGAGATGTACGGTGTTTACTAAAAACTTTTGCATGTAATTCGTATAGGTGTAAAATGCCAGTGTGCCGCCCAATGTGAGCCCTACTACGGTAAGCACCGCTTTAGGGTGTTTCAGTAATTCGCGTACGGTTCCTTTTTTGTCTGTTTGCTTTTCTTTTTGTGCTTCAAAAGCGTCGGTCTCGTGAAGGTTTTTACGAAGGTATAAAGCGATGATGGCCAGTATGGCCCCAATCACAAAGGGAATGCGCCAGCCCCAGGCATGCAGCTCTTCTTCCGTTAATATAAATTTTTGCAGAATAAGTTGTATGCCTAAAGCAATGAGTTGCCCGCCAACCAATGTAACATACTGAAAGCTTGAATAAAAACCCCTCCGGTTTTCGGTTGCCATTTCACTTAAATAAGTAGCCGATACGCCATACTCTCCACCCACACTTAAGCCCTGAAGCAATCGTGCCAGTAACAACATAATGGGCGCCATAACACCTATCGAATTATATGAAGGTGTTAATGCAATCAGTAAGGAACCTAAGGACATTAATAACACAGAAAGTGTCATGGCTTGCTTTCTCCCGATTCTATCGGCTAATCCGCCAAACAGCCAGCCGCCAATGGGACGCATTAAAAAACCTACAGCAAATATTCCTGCAGTATTTAATAACTGGGCGGTAGTGTCTTGCTTTGGAAAGAATGCTCCTGAAAAATAAAGCGAGAAAGCCGAATAAGCGTACCAATCGTACCATTCCACCAAATTACCAATGGAGCCACCAACAATGGCTTTAAGCCTTTTTCCGGATATTTTTTCGGTTTGTTCCATTTATGTGAATTGCTTTATGGTGCTTTAAATATAATCATAAAATAGCCCCTTTAAAATCATTTAAAGGGGCTAAATTCAATAAACCAGGTTTATTGCTATAAAGATTGCATCTTAATAACAAGATCCATTAAACGGTTACTATAACCATATTCGTTATCATACCAGCCTATGATCTTTACAAGGTTTCCTACTACACTTGTAAATTCAGAATCAAATACCACAGAATGTGTATTACCAATAACATCCGTAGAAACCAAAGGATCTTCCGTGTATTCCATAATACCTTTCAAATCGGTTTCGGCAGCTTTTTTAAAGGCTTCATTAATTTGCTCAACAGTCGGGTATTGGGTCAATACGCAGGTAATATCTGTTAAGGAACCATCAGGAACGGGTACACGCATTCCGCAACCACCCAGTTTTTCTTCCATATCCGGGAAAATTTTGCCCAAAGCTTTTGCAGCTCCGGTGCTGGTAGGAATAATACTCAGAGCTGCTGCACGTGCTCTGCGTAAATCTTTATGAGGTGCATCGTGCAAACGCTGATCGCCGGTGTAAGAGTGAACCGTTGTTACATACGCTTCTTCAATACCCCATTGTTTTAAAACCTGAAGCATCGGTGCCGCGCAATTTGTAGTGCAGGAAGCATTGGATACAATCACATCGCTGCTATTCAGGAGCTCGTCATTAACACCCATTACAATGGTTTTGATATCATCGTCTTTTGCGGGAGCAGAAAGGATGATTTTTTTGGCTCCTGCATTCAAATGTTTTTGAGCAGAGGCTTTATCTAAAAACAAGCCGGTCGATTCAATAACGACATCAATGTCCAATGCCTTCCAGGGAAGGTTTTCAGGATCTTTTGAAGCAAATATTTTTATCTCTGTTCCGTTGATGTATAAATGATCCTTATCATGCTTTATTTCTCCGTTAAACTTACGGTGTACCGAATCATATTTCAGCAAATGGGCCAATGTCCCGGAGTCTGTAATATCATTAATAGCAACTATATTAATTTGAGGATTGAAAAAAGCGTTCCTTAAAAACACGCGGCCTATGCGGCCAAAACCATTTATAGCGACATTTATTTTTTTCATAATGTGTATCTGTTTTAATACGGGATGAAGTTACATAATTAAAATCTTCTATTTCATCTCTAAAAATGCAATTTAGATACAATATAGTATAACAAAATACCGTTGCATATGTTTAGTTAAACCTTCTTAATTGAGATTACTTTACTTCAAATTCCAGGAACAATTCGCCACCCACATAACCTTGTAATTTGTCTCCAATCTTCACCGGGCCAATACCTTCAGGCGTTCCCGTATAAATAAGATCTCCTACTTTGAGTGTTACAAATTTGGAAACATAAGCAATGATTTTGTCGAAGCTAAAGAGCAGATCGCTTGTATTACCTTTTTGACGAAGCTCTCCGTTGATCTTGAGTTCAAAGCCAATATCCGATAAATTTCCCAGTTGTGTTTTAGGAACAAATTTTCCCAAAGGAGCAGAGCCATCAAACGCTTTTGCTTTTTCCCATGGTAAACCTTTTTCTTTTGCTTTGGCCTGTAAATCTCTGGCAGTAAAGTCTATACCAAGTCCTATCTCATCGTAATATTTATGAGCAAATTGCTCGTCGATGTGTTTCCCAACCTTACTTATTTTAATAACCATCTCAATTTCGTGATGCAGGTCTTTTGTGAAATCAGGATAATAAAAGGGTTCTCCGTCTTTTAATAAAGCTGTGTCGGGTTTCATGAAAAATACCGGTTCCGTCGGGATTTCGTTTTTTAATTCTTTGGCGTGTTCGGCATAATTACGGCCTATGCAGATTATTTTCATATTATAGATATTATAATGTTTATGAATTGCAGAGTTACACAAAGTGAACGTTTATAGCAATTTATAAGCAAACTATTTTCAGCCAAAATTAATAAAAACATAGGCCGTAAGTTCAATAACTCTTTTTTGGAGCGTATTGAAAATACAAAGCAATAAGCTTATATTTGAAGAATTTACAATCATTTAAAATGAGCAATACAAATTACGATATCATTGTTGTTGGCGGGGGAATTGTTGGTTTAGCAACGGCTTATAAATTAACCCTTCAAAATCCAAACAGAACTATTTTAGTACTTGAAAAAGAGAAAGAAGTGGCAGCGCACCAAACTGGACATAATTCAGGAGTCATTCATTCGGGAATTTATTATAAACCGGGTTCTTATAAAGCTGTAAACTGTGTGGCAGGCCGCAGGGAGTTAATGCAGTTTGTGAAAGATTATAAAATTGCGCACGACCTTTGCGGGAAAGTCATTGTAGCTACCGAGCAAAGTGAGCTGGCACATATGAACAAAGTATTTAATAATGGTTTGGCTAATGGTGTGGAAGGTATAGAGATGATTGATGCAGCCAAAATAAAAGAGATAGAACCGCATTGCCAGGGCATTTCGGGTATATGGGTGCCATGTACCGGTATTATCGATTATACAGATGTTGCCAGAAAATACGTGGAGCTGATCCATGCTAAAAATAACGGTAGTAAAGTATTAACAGAGCATAAAGTTATTGGCTTTGAAAAGAAAGGCGATACAACAGATGTGGTTACTGAAAGAGGAACCTTTAACGGTAAATATATTATTTCCTGCGCAGGCTTACAGGCAGACAGGATCACTAAAAAAGATCAGGTTAAAACAGATTCTGCTATTGTAGGTTTCCGTGGAGATTACTACGACCTCACAGAAAAAGGAAGATCAAAAGTGAAAAACCTGATCTATCCGGTTCCTAATCCTGAATTTCCTTTCCTGGGTGTACATTTTACCCGTATGATCAAAGGTGGAGTAGAGTGTGGGCCTAATGCAGTATTCGTATTTAAACGCGAAGGATATAGTAAAACAGCTTTCAGTTTAAAAGATACAACGGAAGCCTTTGGTTATAAAGGCACCTGGAAATTTTTCGGAAAACACTGGCGCTTTGGTTTGGATGAGTACCGTGGCGCATTTAGCAAAACTTATTTCCTGAACCGTTTGCGTAAATTAATTCCTGACTTGCAAATGGACGATATTGAACCTGCACGTTGTGGCGTAAGGGCTATGGCTTTAGGGCCAAACGGTGATATGCTGGATGATTTTAAAATAGAATACAAAGGTAATTCCATGCATGTGATCAATTCTCCATCACCTGCAGCGACAGCTTCTTTGGCATATGGTAACGAAATTGCGACCATGGCTAAAGAGTATTTTAAACTCAACTGATGTTCTCATGAAACCTCCCTGTATATTGCTCTTACTGCTATTCTCTTGTAGAATGCTAATGGCGCAAATGCAGCTGGATATACAAGGACACAGAGGGTGCAGGGGCTTAATGCCCGAAAACAGCATTGAAGCATTTATAAAAGCTATTGATTTGGGTGTGACAACGCTCGAGATGGATGTGGTGATTACCAAAGACAATAAGGTGGTTCTATCGCATGAACCATTCTTAAATCATGAAATTTGTTTTGGACCTGACGGACAAATACTTGATACGGTGAATGAGAAAACCTTCAACATTTATCAAATGGAATATAAAACCTTGCAGCGATGCGATTGCGGCAGTAAGGTACATCCCCGTTTTAAAGATCAACTTAAATTAAAAGTATATAAGCCCTTGCTGGAAGCGGTTATTGATACCGTTGAGAAATACATTGCTTCAAAAAAATTAAAACCTGTCTATTATAATATTGAAGTAAAATCGAGCAAAGAAACGGATGGCATATTTCATCCTATCCCTTCTGTTTATACGGATAGGGTGTATGACATCATTACATTCAAAAACATAAGCGGCAGGTGTATTCTGCAATCGTTTGATCCAAGAGTTTTACAATACCTGCGATTAAAGCATTATCCTGTTAAGACAGCTCTTTTGGTTGAAAACACAGATGGGTTCAATAGTAATATACAGCAATTGGGTTTTATGCCCGATATATATAGTCCTTATATGGAGCTGGTAAACGAGGATCTTGTAAGTATATGCCATAAAAACAATGTCTTGCTCATACCATGGACGGTGAACACAAAAGAGGACATCCAACGTTTATTAAAATGGAAAGTAGATGGCATTATCAGCGATTACCCTGACAGAGTAGTAGAAATAGTAAGGAAAAACAAATAAATTCTCTCAAATTTATTGCTTAAAATTGCATTTTTATTTGTTATTTATTGTTTAACTACTGTTTAATTATCTTATAAATGGCTCATTTTTTTTATTCAATATATTGATATTCATTATATTAACAATTTATTAACCACGAAGTGAACTTATAAAGACCTCTTCGTATAAGGTACCGGCTTTTACGAGCCTTAAAAATGTAAATTCTTATGTGTATTTTTAGTTACAAACTTAATCACATGCATAAAATCTACACTTCTTTAGTATTATTTATCATCACCTGTACTGCATTTTCTCAAAATGACCTGAAACATTGTGGTGCTGATGAAATGCGGATTTCAACCCTAAAGCAAAACCCTGAAATTGCCAAAGCGGTTATTAAAAGAGATGAACAGTTAGAGGAGTTTACTAAAAACTTTATCAATGCACAGAATCATTCACAAGGTAAAAGCCCGTCAACCGCTACCTATATTATTCCTGTTGTGTTTCATGTCATTCATAATTATGGTCCTGAAAATATTTCGGATGCACAACTCAAAGACGGAATCGATATTGTAAATAAAACATTTAATAAAACGCATCCTAACACATCCTCTATCATTGCTGCGTTTCAAAGCATTCACGTAAATTGCGATGTTGAATTCAGGCTCGCCACCAAAGACCCTAATGGGAATTGCCACAGCGGAATAAACCGTATAGCTTCTCCTTTAACATCTTCCGGTGACCACCGCATTAAAAGTCTGATACACTGGCCTCCTACAAAATATTTAAATGTATACGTAGTGGCAAATGCTGCAGGCCTTGCAGGGCATGCTGTCTGGCCAAGTGATGCAGATACGATTCCTTTATGGGATGGTATTGTATTATCTCATAATTATGTAGGCACCATAGGTACATCAAACCTGACTCAATCTGTAGCCTTTGCGCATGAGTGTGGCCATTTTTTAAATCTACATCACATTTGGGGTGGCAATAATGTTCCGGGGTTTTATTATTATCCTTGTGCCGATCCTAATAAAGATTGTAGTATTGATGACCTTGTAGCTGATACGCCGCCAACAATAGGCTGGCAGGGCTGTAATTTAAGCGGAGCTTCCTGTGGCAATACAGTAGATAATGTGCAGAATGCCATGGATTACAGCTATTGTAATATTATGTTTACACAAGGTCAAAAAACAAGAATGCAGGCCTGTTTAAACTCTGCCATTGCAGGACGGAATAACTTGTGGCAAACCGCAAATTTAGTGGCTACGGGTGTTTATACAACATCTGCTTTATGTGCTGCTGATTTTGTTTCCGATAAAAAAGTAATTTGTCCGGGTAACCAGGTTGTTTATTCTAATACCTCGTATCAGGGTACAGTAAGTTCTTATAGCTGGAAATTTCAGGGAGGTTCACCGGCAACTTCTACAGCCAGCGCACCGGCTGTTAGCTATGCAGCGCCGGGAAGTTATAGTGTTGAATTAACCGTAAGCGATGGAACAACCACTTTAACAACAAGCAAACAAAATTACATCAGCGTGCAAACAACCACAGGTTCTGTATATCCTTATACCGAAGGTTTTGAAACAACAGTTAATTTAAATGGAAGCGAGTGGCTTACCAATAACCTTGATACGTCCAATAGCTGGCAGATAACAAATTCAGCTTCATCCAATGGAAGCAAATCCATCATGATCAATAATTATAGTAGTGCTGTAAAAGGTAAAGATGAACTTTACAGTAAAACCATTAATCTGGCCGGAGCTACAAGTCTTAATATCAGTTTCAAGTATGCTTTTGCCCGAAGAGATACAAGTAATAAAGACAGGCTACAGGTATTTTGTATTCAGGGTTGTAATGGCACAGCTATCTCCCGGTTTAGTATGATAGGCTCGGCTCTGGAAACAGTGCCATTAAAAACAACAGCCTTTTATCCGGCATCTTCAGCCGATTGGCAGATGACAAGCGCTAATATTTTACCTTACTTTTATACCAATGGATTCAGATTAAAGTTTGTATTTAGTGGCGACGGTGGAAATAATATTTTTATTGATGATATCAATATCAGTGTAGATGCAGGTATTAAAGATATTTCCGAAGATCTGCAATTGGTAACTGTGTTCCCTAACCCTACATCAGGCAATTGCAGCGTATCGTTTAATCTTGTAAAACCTAAAAACCTTTCAGTAAAAATAACAGATGTTTTAGGGAAAGAGGTTTACGCTCTAAAAAATGAATTATATGATGTTGGAGAACAACGTATCCATTTAAATACGGGCTCTTTACAAACCGGACTGTATTTTATACAGTTATCTGATGGATTAAGGCAAATCACAAAGCAATTAGTTATTTCTAAATAACTGGTTTTATTCAGAAACAGGTGTTTAGGATAATATAGATGTCGCTTCGAGTGATGCTTGCTGTTCCTTTGCAAGCGTCGTATCGAGAAGTGTTCTCGATACATTTTTTGCAAGAGGCAAGCAAAAAACACTCGAACTGACAACATTTTATTAATCTTTAGCCAGCATTTCTTTCAGGTCTCTGATGGCTTCTGTAATTTTTTTCTTTTGTTCTTTTAATTCGTCTGCAGTTTCTGCCTTTGCAAGAGCAAGTTGTAGCTCAAGGTGTTCAAGCTTTCCTTTAACCTTATCAATGCTTTCTTTATTTTCGTCCACAAACGAATTGACTTCTGATTTAAGTTTGTGAATATTTTGTTTGGCTTCTTTTTTAAGGTCTTCCATTTTATCTGAAAGCTCTGCTTTGCCCAGTGCAGTCTGCAATTGCAATTCTTCTATTTTTGTAGCGGCGTTCTTTAAGAAAGAAGCTACTTTATCTCCAAAATGTTCCATAATAGTTGTTTTTTAGTTTAAACTAAGGTAAGACAATTTACTATTGTCCGGGAAAAATGTTATCCCCTTTTTCTTAAAGTACCTGGTTACTGCACTGGAGTTATTGGAGCAGTATCATTAACAAAATAACCAAGCCTTTACCGTCATTTGTTAGTTTTCTATCTCAGGAATTTACCTTACATTTAGTGTATCTGTTCCACATAATATTTCTGAATTTATTTATTTTATATCAGCAACAATGATAAAAAAACCACTTTGTTTTATCCTTATGTCTTTTGGTAAAAAAGTATCCGGTAGCAGCTTGATCGACTTTGACGACATATACCGTTCTATCATTAAGCCTGCTGTGATTGCCGCAGGCCTTGAGCCTGTGAGGGCAGATGAAGAAATGACAGACGGCATTATTCATAAACCCATGTTTGAAAGGCTTATTTTATGTGAGTACGCCGTTGCAGATCTTACAGGTGCCAATGCCAATGTATTTTACGAGCTAGGTGTGAGGCATGCCATAATACCTTATAGCACTATTTTATTATTTGCCGATTCAACCAGATTACCTTTTGATGTATCCTTTCTCAGGGCATTGGGTTATGCTATTGATGCGAATGGGAAAGCGATAAACGCGGAAACTGTGTCAGAAGCGCTTACTAAAAAACTTCTGCAGTCCAAAGAAAATAAATTAAATGACAGTCCATTATTTCAGCTTTTAGATAACTATCCTAATATCGCTCATGAAAAAACAGATGTGTTCCGCGATTTGGTTGAGTACTCTAAAAGTCTCAAAAAAAAATTGAGAGAGATCAGAGATGGCGGCGCAACTCTGCCTGAAAAATTAAGTCAACTGAAACAATTTGAAAAAGAACTGGATGACCTCGATGATATAGAAACAGGTGTTATCATTGATTTGTTTCTGTCGTATCGTGCTGTTAAGGGCTTTGCAGAAATGATCACATTAATAGAGAAAATGCCTGCTCCATTAAAAGCAACCGTTATGGTGAGAGAGCAGTATGGCTTTGCACTTAACAGACTTGGGAAAAGACATGAAGCTGAAGAAATACTGACGGTTTTAATAAAAGAAAGAGGAGCCAGTAGCGAAACATATGCCCTGCTTGGCCGTGTGTATAAAGATCAGTGGGAAGAAGCCTGTTCAGCCAACAACGTATTGTTGGCCAAAGGTTTTTTACGAAGAGCAATCGATGCCTATACCAAAGGGTTTGAAGCAGACTGGCGGGATGCTTATCCGGGAATTAATGCCTGTACATTAATGTTTATTGAAGATCCGGACAGGGAAGACCTTAAAAAATTATTGCCTGTAGTAAAGTTTGCCGTGTCTCAAAAAATTGAGAAACAGGGCGGCGACTACTGGGATCATGCTACCTTATTTGAATTGGATATCCTGGAGAAAGATTTTGTTGGCGCTGAAAAAAAACTGGAGAACGCGGCTTCTCTCATCAGGGAAGTGTGGGAGCCTGAAACAACGCTGAAGAACCTGAGAATGATCCGGAAAGTAAGGGAAGCGGAAGGAGACAATGTAGAAGGAATGATCAAATTTGAAAAGGACCTCGAAAAACTGGTAACTGCTTAAGCAAGGCTAACCATGAGAAGCTTGCTTCAAAAACTCAGCTTATATTCACTTAAAACCATTGGTTATTTGCTTTTAATAAGCGGATTTTTGATTTGCCTGTATTGCAGGATTATGCAAAAAGCCCACCACGAAGATGATGAGTACGGAGGATTTTATGTACTCTCGATCCTGTTATTTGCCATTGGCTTATTCTTTTGGCGAAGGTCCAAGAAAATGTTAGCGCGTCTGCATGCCGCAATCGATCTGGAGAAAGACACTATTGTACTTTACCTCAGGTCATTCAATGAAGATGCAAAATTGAAGAAAACCTATTCAACGTATTTACTGTACCCTTCTTTGCCGTTTCAGCTTACCACACAGGAAGAGAATCTCGCACGCACAGTTAAAAAATATGGCATTTTAACGGCCATTGGTATTCCTAAAGAAGAGCTGCCGTTTCTGGGAGCAACGCGCTTGCAGTTTGAAGACAGTGAATGGCAAAAATTTATTCTGAAAGCCATTGCTTGTTCAAAGCTTATTATTTTGAGGGCCGGTGAAACCCCGGGATGCCTCTGGGAACTGAACCAGGTAATGATGCTCAGGGATAAAAGCAAAGTAGTGATACTAATGCCCGGAAAAAAAGAATCCTATCAAACCATTTCCGCGCACATAAAACATACCTGTGGAATAGAACTGCCTCCTTTTTCGGAAAAGTTTTTTGCTAATAACGACATCAACTGTATCCTGTATTTTGATAAGCATAATCAGCCGAAATTATTTTTCCCGAAATTATTTTATTTTCAATTTGTAAAGTTTGACCCTTTTAGCAATGCCTTGAAAAAATGCCTTAACGAAAGGGCAATTGCCAATAGAATCGAGGTCATTTCGTCTTAACCTGCACCTTTTTTGGAGCCAGATTACTCTCGGGATCTTCCAGCGTATAAATTTCTGCTTTGTTATTCAGCAGAGAGATCTTGTTAATGATGCGGGAATTTCCAAAAGCCTTTGCAATGATCCTGGTCTTAGGAACGCCTTTCGAAACAAAATAGTCTACAATTGATTGAACAAAGTGCTGCGAGATCTTCAGAGAGGAAGCGGAGTTTATTTCAGGATTTTCAGCAACCAATATTTCTTCCTCCGTATTGATATAAGTTCCGCCGTAATCATCATCTATCTGTATTTTCCGGTTGTTGCCGGAGATCAGCCATGCCTGTATAAATTCATCAACTGCTTTGACTACCGGTGGATCGAGTTTTATTTTATCCTGATTTTGATAAATTCTTAAAGGCTTTTCTTTGCTTACAATAAAGGGTATTGGCCAGTTAGAAGGATATTCAACCGTTCTGCAGGCAAAGTCATTCATTAAAAGCGTAACGAGCGAAGTGTTGCCTGTTTTAAAAAGACCCATCTTTACTTTTATAGAATCCAGTTGTTTTTTATTCTTGACGATGTTATTTGCCAGGAGAATCGCCGATTTTTTCAGACTGTCATTTTGCAATGTTTGAGCCATATTTTTCATCGTAAGGTTGTCGTTCTTTCGCTGTTCTTCCTCCCTTTTGTTGTCAATTTTTATGTTTTCCGCATGGAGACTTTTTTGTTGGGACTTAAGGCTCCTGATATTAAGAGAAAGGTAAGAAACAAAAACAACGCTCAACATAAATATGCTCACTGCCGTAATCAGAAAGTTGCGGATTCTGATAGCTTGTTTGGTATAGGTGAGAGAGCCTTTGGCGCGGTCTTTTAATTCCTGGCCTATTTCTCTGTCTGTGCTTAACGAATCAAGAGGTTCTTGTGTAAGCGCCAATCCTTCGATCTTAGACCACCATATCGCTGTGCGCATGTCTTCAAGATCAACCGGAATGATCATGCGCCTTGTTTTCAAGAAAATGTCTATCTCTTCTTCAATAGCACATGACTGCTTAGAACAGGGAGAGCCAATAATGATCATCACACTCGCATTTTTGATGATCTTTTTAAGATTAACCGGCAATTGCTTCCCGGGCTCCGTTCCCCATTTATCAATATAGCAGGTATAACCCTGATGGATCAGATAATCGGTAACCTTAAGTGCATAGCTGTTTGCGTCCTGCCTTGAGTAGGAAACAAAGAAATCATATCCTGATAAAAACCTCATGCTTTATATTTCCAGTTTAATAAAAGTTCAATGGCTTTTTTAAATTCACCCGCCGGTAATTTGCTTAAGCATTCTTTACAAAACGTTCTTTGTTTAAACCCCTTCACAATGTCCACTCTGTTATCGCAAAAATCCATCACGCAGCCTCTCGTCTCATTATGATAACCAATGGTTGTAAAATAACAAATGAGCTGTCCTACAAGCATGTATACAATTCCCTCTTCGTATTTTGTCCCGGCTTGTTTAGTGAATTTTTTTAACTGATCGGCCGATAAAAACAGAAAGCGCTCATCGAGGTCGCTGGGGCCTGAAAAATAATTGTACAGAACCTTGTCACCTTCGTACAAAGCAAGCGGGTAGCTGGTAATGCAGGCCATAAGATCGGTTTCGAGGTGATTGTGCTCTGAAATGTAAGAAGCAGGAACTTCCGAAACATGGAAATTTTTTACGCCTTCAATCTCCCAAATGTTATCTGTTAAAGGTGGCATTTTAGGCAGGGAGAACAAAAAGTAATCCTGCACCTTGTTTAACTGATTAGCTACGGATCGCAAATTTTTCAGATCAAGGTCAAGGTCCACTAATCCAACTTTGTAATGATAGGAAGGCAGACGTTTTTTTGCAGGTTCATTTACAACCGTTTCAAAGTGTTCTATCTCCATGCTTTTTATATCGGGTAGTACAAAGTTTACCGTGTTTTTATAAGTCGTCAGAGTATCTGTCTTCAAATCTTTGTCAAGCGTGGTGATCAGTTTTTTAAGGCCCTTATCCCAATCAGGGAAAAGGTTTACATAGTTAAGCCTCGCAAGCTCTTCAAAAGGCGAGGTGCAATCTTCTACTCTTGCCGGAACTAAAAAGATCTGGTTGGGAGGAAATTCTTTCCATACATCTACTGCTTCATAAAGCTCTTGATTAGTAACTCCTCTTTTTGAAACAGAACCGCTTGAGAGAACAGCAATAAAAAAATCGGCTTCACGAATGGCCTTCCTAATGGCTGGTCTCCATTGAAGTCCACCATCCATGCTTTTCGAATCCATCCACACATCAAACTTGTCGGGATACGACATCAAAGTGCTGTAGATTTTTTCAGCCGTTGGAGTATCGTGCTGCCACGAATAATTTATAAATATTTTTTTCATACCTCTTTCTCTAAACTTTTATCCGGTCACGTAAAACAAAATCAGTTAGATCACTTTTTCCAAATCGCTTTTCAGCTGTTCAATATTCTTTTTTAGTTTTAAAATGGTTGGCTTTTTAGAAAGACTCATAGCATCGATCAGGAAATCCAAATGTTCTGCTTCTGCCATTCTCTTTCCTTTAGTTCCCGCTCTTGACCATACTTTTTTAAAGGTGTCCAAAACATCCGTCCAGGCTTTAGAATCAGAATTGTTATCCAAAATCAGCAGGCACAGTTTAACGTTAGCGATGGCGGTCATGTGCCAGAAGTCGGTAATATCTGCATCGGCGATCATTTTAGCTTGCAGAACCTGGAGCAGACTTATGGCATCTTTGTTCGATTTAATAACATACATGCTGTTTGCAAAGAAAACTTCTTCTTTCCAGTTGTGCTCCCCCGGAAATAATGTTTCCAGCTCAAACCAGTTGGTCAGGCAATAAGCCGAATACATATTGCTCTGGATATTATGCGCTTTCATATAATATTTAGCCGCTTCTTTATACGCTTTTTCTTTCTGCGTTTTTTGTGTGCTGATAACCGCCTTTCTCTTATAAGTACTCGCAATAAGGCTGTTTATTTCTGAAACATCTCCCAGCATCAGTAAATTTTCAAGGCCGCTAACGGTAGCATTAAGCTCGGGTATTAGCTCCGCGCTTTTAATTTTTCCGCTGCGGTAATCCATTACACATTTTTTAGCAACTGTATTATAGTATTTCTGGATCGTAGAAGCAGAAAAACTGGCTTTCTCATTTTTAAACAATTGTTTAAATTTTAAAAGCGCATAATCATACTCTCCCAGGTCGGCATAAATTAAAGCCTCTTTCTCTGTAATAGCAGCTGTGCGGATGTTAGCCTGTTCAACTGCTGTAAAAATCATCTGCATTTTTTCGAGGTATCCCTTGGCAGAATACCGGTTCGTTTCCATTTCATTATACAAGTTGCTCAACTCTATTTCAGCCTCTTCCGGTAAAATATATTTCAGTCCCGGATTAATGTTAGTTGTTGTTGTATCAAATTTGTAGAACGGATCGCCGTAGCACTGGTAAGCGCCCCAGGTATTATTCCGATTCTCATATTTAAAATAAATTTCCTGTCTTGCTTTTAAAATGGCTTCCCCAAACGTGGAGCCGTTAAACATGCATTCGTAGAATTTTTTAGTAAAGTCGTAAGCGGCTGCATCGTCTACTGCCCATCCTGCTGCTATCACTGCCTTTACGCCGTTTCTGATTAGCTGTGTGCCTATGTTGGCCGCTAAGCGGTAAGAGCCGTTTAAGTCATCCTGTTGCGGTGCATCTATTTTTCCAAGATTACAGCAGTTCACAAAAACAAACTCAGGTACCGAAGGCAGCTGGCTGATCTCTTCTGTGGTGAGGAACACATTATTTCCGATCACCATTCCCGTTGGCTTGTTTTGGTCACGGTTATATATACCATGTCCTGCCAGGTGAATGATCTTGTAATCTTTCCCGAAAATAGATTTGATCACATCTGTTGCAGGTGTAAAGGATCTTAAGGTTGTATCAAATTTTTGTGCCGACAGCATATCCGATACAAGTGCTCCTTCTTTCCGTGCGCCCTGCAATTGCGAGTAACCCGGAAAGCCTTTCAGATCAGGATCCGCAATTACCAGCGCATTGTTACTGGACGCCATATTGATCCTTACCCTGTAATCGGAAGTGCTTAACTGCCTGATCATTCCCGCATTAATGCACAAGGGCTTGCTGTTGGAAACACTGTCCTGCAATAACTCCCAGGGGAAAGAAGCTGTTTCTTCACTAATGATCCAGTTAATATTGTTCTGGTTCTTTACCTGTAATTTAAAATCATTAGGGATCAGCAGCTCAAAAACGATCTTGGCCGTTTCGGGCGACCATTGGCCGTCGCTGGATATTTCCTGCAATAACTCTTCAATGATCTCACGGTTTATTTTAAGTTTTGTTGTTTCTTCTCTGGCACCGCCCGTGGTTATTGAAAATTTCAGTAAGTTCGATTTCGGATCGTCATTCGCATTCTGAACGGTTATCCTGTCCCACCAGTTGCCGGTATTAGAAATAGGAAGTCTTTTTTTAGAACCCAATAATTTTTTTAATTTAAAATCACCGGTAGAAATGCGTATTTCCGAATCTTCCGTTTCTATGGTTGAAAGCGCATACATACAGGCAAGGGCTTTGTCCTCATACAGCTCAATAAGTTCAACGAACTCAATGAGGCGTACCTGGCCTTCATACATCGTATTTATTTTTTGATTGGCAGTTTGCACACCTGATAAGATTGCATGAATGGAATCTTCGTAAGATAAGCCGCCGTATGAGCTGCCTATAATAAGAGTGGAGATCCCAATTTTACCGGAGTTGGAATCGGACTGCTGTTTGGATACCATTTCGCTGTTAAGGTCTATCAGATATCTGGTAACGCCTTGTTCAACCGTTTTACTTAAATTGTAGGCAGTTAAAGTTCCCGGCTCACCGAGTCCAACAATAATAGCACCCTTAAATTCGTCATCGCCCGTATCTATAAAGGTATTAGTACCGATATCACCGGGATATAAATTTAGTATGTGTCTTTGAGACAGTACTCCTTTTAAGCATTCATCGATCGATTTTTCGGCATAGATGATGCCGTCACGGTTAAAATGCCCTGCTAATACAGGGAAAGCAGCATAACGCAGGTCGCCAAGACTTACCGAAACTTTTAACGGTTTCACGTTTGTGGTGGCTTCGTTGTTTTGGGTTAAGCCGAGTAGGGTAGCTTCAACTCCTTTCGGTGAAAGATCGAAATCGAATTGATCTGGTTGTACGAAGAGTTTTTCTTCGCCGCGTATAGCAGGTCTGGTGCGGCTTATCAGGTTCGTAGTTCCTTTTATAAGGAGTTCATCAATACCTGCAAACATATCAGGCTCATTGGCTAAGCCACCGTGCGTAACATTAACATAGTATACCGAATTGTTCTCGATCATTTTTTTCGGAATACCTGTTTCCCAGGTAACACTCTGATCGCCTTCGGCCGTGCATAAAAACACAAGTTCTTTTCCATAAGGCGTATCATTGATTCGGTAGCCGCATGGTGTTGATTTATCTTTGCCTGCAATATATACAGCGTTACTATAATCCATGGTCTGCAACGCATTTAAAATTCCGGAACGGTATTTTTCAAAATCGCTCAGGTCTTTTTTGTCTGGTAAAGGCCATTTATTCCCCATGGTTGCTGCCATTTGGTTCCATGTTCTGGCATCGGCAAAATCATTGCCTGCCTCCTGCGAAAGCGGCAGTAAACTTAAGATACCTGCGAACTTCGAAAATATTTCAAGCAACTCTTCTTTAGAATGATGAATGTCGATCATACTTAATTTTTTGATGATATCATCCATGCCAAACATTACTGCAGGAATTCTGAAAGAACCACCTAAAGGTGAACCCAAAAAGATCAATTTAAAGCCGGGCGATGCATTAAGTGATTTCCAGGTTGCAGAACATGTTACCATAAAATCCCTTACCAGCACACCACCCATCGAATGCCCGATTATTTTTATAGGTTGCCCGTGAACCATTAATTCTTTGATCTTTTTCTCGAAATCAAGAGCCACAGTGTTTAATTGGAGCCTCCAGTCAAAAGCATAGGTTACTACATCATAAGAAGGGTTAAGATGATCTACGAGTTTTTTGTAGGAAGTTTTAATCAGGGAAATCGCTTTAATATTAGTGCTATTATCCATGCTCAGCTCCTGAAGTCTGCCGTTGAAAAGCTTGATATAATTAATCCATACCATGTTGTCCTTAACCGATAAATTAGAACCCATAATACCCGGCAATAAAATAACAATAGGTTTGGTGCCGCTTACCGTGTTCTGATATACCTGACCACCGTCGAGTCCAAGCAGTGCGTTCCTATTCGTATCGTTATCGGTAATAGCGCTGATAGGCTGAAAGTCGGTAATAGCGATTCCTGGTTCTGTTCTTAAAGCGTCTCCCAGGGCTTTACTGGTGCGGTCGTTTTTAAAGTAACTGAAATGGTTAACATCTTTTCCTTCATCAAAAAAGAATTGTACCATACCACTGCGTTTGGTACCAAGGTACATTGACTCGGTGTTGACAATAAAATCGTTTTTGCGAAGGAAAAATAATTTTGTGGCAATCACCAACAAACCTTTTAAGCTAAAACTTGCTTTAGCATTACCTGAAATGATCGTGAGTGTATTATCAATGATAATAGAAGAAGGCGTATTCAATACTTTAATAAATACGGAATTGGGATTCATACATTCCAGCCCGGGCAATACTTCTTCCTGATTTTTACAATCTACTACAGCAGCTATAAGCTCTTTAAATAACATGTAAATTGGATTGCTTCCCCAGCCGGTACCAAATCCAATAAGGTTAAAGGTGACATTTAAAAAATTATCAAGACGTTTTGATGCCAGTGTGGTTCCTAATGCCGGGCAAGCAGACCTAATGAAGCGACGGATCTTTATTTTTTTAATTTGCAGTTGTGCTTTAATATCGCTGATCTGTTTAACGCAGTCTGCATAGAACTGAGGCGAATAGGTTTTTTTAAGCAGATCGAGCTCTGTGCTGCTAAAGCCTGTATTGTTTTCATCTCCTACGCAAAAACGGGCAAGCACTTCGCCTATTAGTCCGCCCCGCGACTGGCTTACCAGATCGAAGGTGGCGTTTGCCGGTAATTGTTTCACTAGATCTGCTACGTTTTCAAGCGGACTTTTGCTTAAAGATTCATGCTGAAAAGCAAGCACATTAGTGCCATAGTTTTGTGTAATATAATTCCATGTATCAGAATGAAGCAGGTCGCCAAAAGACCCATGAGTAGAGGAAGCTGTGCCATGGAGGAAAAGCAGGTAGGTTCCTCCCTGTTTGGTAGCGTCAAAATTTGTAAACTGAAAATTAGCATCCAACCCAAATAAACCCACATGGTCATCCAGTTGTTTACGTTCCAGGTTTTCTGCCAGTTGTTTTATACTAACACCAAGCGTTTTTTTTGTAAATACATTTAATCCTTTTAACGCGATTGTTTCCTTTATACCACGTTCTTTATCATCAACACTTAAAAAAAGAGGAATAGTTACGCTGTCGTCGGCACTACGGTTACTTTGTGTGATTTCAGGGAAGAGCTCATCCAGTGTATAAGGACTCGAAAACCAAACGGTATTGTCTTCATAAGTTAATTCTATCAGGTCATCATCTTTCAGATCAATATCATGCGATTCATCCAAACCCCTTGTAACAGGATCGATGGTAAATGATTCACGCAACTTAATAACATCGGAAGATAACGGAGTAGTGTTATCTTGTTTCTTACCTTGGATTTTGAGTTTGCTAATTTTCATGCATATTGATTTAATAAGTTTCTTGTTAAGTACAGTAAAGAAAATATAGATAGGAGAACTCGGGAAATATCATTTTAAATATAAAACCATATTTCGGTTAAAAAAAAATCATATAGTTATATTCTCATTAAGTTGTGTAAATCAGGTAATATTACGTGGTACCGTACGCATATAAATACGGGTATTTTGTTTAATAGGATTATCCGTTTAATAGATTACCTTTAGCTTATGTCTGTCTATTCAGGCTTAAAGCCCAAATGGAAAATGACTATGAAGTACTTATCTCCGGATATATTAGCGAAAATGTAGGTATAGCAGATCACTTTTTAAGTGATGAACTATCGGCCCATCTCAAACAAAACTTAATTGCCTTAAACAAGAAAAAATTATTAGTTGCTGCCGGTACCGGTAATGATGAAAAATTTAAACAAAATACTTCGGTGCGTGGAGATTCTATCTACTGGCTCGACCGCAAGCATAACGATAAATATGAAAACGAATTTTTAGACCAGATCGATGATTTTATAAAATACCTGAACAAGAGTTGTTTTGCGGGTATTACAAGCTACGAGTTTCATTATTCGTTATACGAATCCGGAGCTTTTTATAAAAAACACCTCGATCAGTTTTTAAATAATCCGAACAGGAAATTTTCGATGATCAGTTATTTAAACGAAAGCTGGAAAGAGAGTGATGGCGGGCAATTAAAGATCTATCAATCTTACAACGACAAAAAGATTTCGCCAACAAGTGGTAAAACCGTATTTTTTAAAAGCAATGAACTCCAACATGAAGTATTGGTAACCAACGAAAAACGCATGAGTATTACCGGTTGGCTAAAGAGTGGAGGATAGTGTATCTGCACATTGACGCTAATTATTGTTTTTTGTGAATGTTGAATAATCTAAATAAGAATAAACATTCCAGATTAAAACCATATGGTTTTTGCCTGATCACGTAATCGTTTTTAAAAATGGATGTAGGAGCGTAAAAAACTTCCGGGCTTAAATGAATCTGGAAGCGTTTATTCCCGTTTAGAATTACACCTGCTTTGAGTTTAGCAGTCAGCAAGCAAGATGATAATTGCTTATGATTTAAATAATTACTGTAATAAATAGCATGCGATCTTACAGACGCAGAATCTGATTTTAAAGCTTGGTTGATATTGAAGCCGATTCCTATTTTAAATTTGAAAAAGCCCGTTGTTTTGAACAAACGGTTAGCTTCAAGTGAATAAGAATAATACCTGAATACATTTGTATATGTGCTGCCTGGTGCAACACTAAATGCGGAAAGATTATTGGGAAAGGGAGTAATGATTGACGAATTATTTCCGTAAATTTTTTCTTTAAACGTCTGAAAGCCAAAACCAACAAACACTTCATACTTATCATAAATAGTGGCACCAATCCTGATTCCAAATGGAATTGAAAAATCTGTATTACGTTGTTTCCTTTTATTTTTCAGATAAAAATCTGAAAAGTTACTGTTTATATCATAGGAAGGATCTTTTTGCGGGTTTTTAGAATAGGCGAAACTGTTTAATTGTGGACTTACCATAATGCCGAGGTTAAACCAAATCTGTTTTTCCTTTTTAGGTTTAAATAAAGAATCCGGAAATACAGTATGACGAATCTGCTCGCTTATATCTGCTTGTATACTATCGTATGTGAAAGATGGGCTAAGAGAAGCCATTAAAAAAGGTTCAGCTATGTTTTTCATACGAGTTAGAGATGTATTATTTTGCTGCTCTGTAAAACTATTTGAAGGCTCGTTTTTTTCTTGTTTTTCTAATACAATTAAGAGTTTTGAGGCATTGTGCAACAACATAGAATCACTTTTTAAAGAATTAAAGGAAGTGTTATATCCGGCAGATTTATTTTCTTTTTGGGATATTGCATGTGTATTTTCTAATGCTTGTTTTGAAATAGATTGATTTGAATTTTCAATAGATGTATTTTTCGACTGTAATGATATTCCGGTTGAATCCTCAATACTGGTATTGATGTGTGTTTTTGTATGAGCTTCAGTATTGGAACTCATTTCAGCTACTGTTGCCATTTTATGAGGCTGTGTAAGCTTTGTTTTTTGATTGCCAAACGTCAGCCATAGTAATGGAGCGGCTACACCTGTGAGCGCAACCAAGCCTGTCCAAAATAAAATAAAAAAGCCACGACGTTTCTTTTTTTGATTCATTTTTTTAAGGATGGCATCAAAAGAACTGTTATCAGGGCTTACTTCAAAGTCCCGCAGCGATTGCCTGATATGTTCATCTATATTAAATTTTTTTTCCATTATGACTAATTAATCATTGTATGCGTTTAGAGATCATGGGCTCCGTTTTTTCTTTTATCAATTTAATAAGCGCTTGCCTCGCCCTCGAATATTGCGACCTGCTGGTACTTTCCGTAATATTTAATTTTTCGGCAATTTCTTTGTGAGAAAACTCTTCTACCAAAAAAAGATTAATAATTGTTCTGTAACCTATAGGTAAACTATTCATACAGGTCATAATTTCCTCCGGTCCAAAAGGTATTGGCTCGTTTTCAACCTCGCTGATACTTTCCGCAGCTTCTATATTACGTTCGAAATGAATCTTATTTTTCTTTTTTAATGCTGTTAAAGCTGTATTTACCGCGATCCGTTTTGCCCATCCTTCAAAGCTTCCGTTGTTTTTAAAAGAATCAATATGTGTGAAAATTTTCACAAAGGCATCCTGCATTACGTCCTCAGCTTCATCGCGGTCCTGGATATAACGCACGCACAAGCCAAGCAGCTTTGGGGCTAACCAATTATAAAGACCGGTCTGGGCCGACCGGTCATTTTTTTTACATTGTTCTATTATCTTTTCAAGTTCCGTCAACTAATTTAAGTCCTCACAAGACATTCAAAATTAACTAATTCAATCTATTATAAAGCCGCCACCACTTGCTAAAAAGGTACGTTTGGTGGATGCATCCATGATAACAAAAGGGAATCCTTTTTCGCCTTCCACTTTCCAGGCAAGCTTGTAATTGGCATTTAACGTATTGCCATAATTTATATTGTAAAGACCCAGGCGGTAAGAGATGCAAGTATGGTCGAAATTCATGATGTTTTTTGCATACTTAATAGCATCTTTATAAGAGATTGCAGGTTCCAGTGAAATGTTTAAAGGACCTTTGAAGATAGTGTCCTGTGTTATAATCTGGTTTGTTGATCTGTCTTTTAAAACATAATAATAGTCTGAAAAAAGCGGTAAGCCCTTATAAAACACATGGCAATTCATTGCTAAAGTCATTGAATTTTCATCAAATCTGTAAGCCTGTAGTTGCGGGTATTTAGCTAAAGTATCAAGAAATTCAGGTGCTTCAATGGTATTGAGATCGATCAGATGAGCCTGCCCCGTAATTTCCTTATAATCTTTACAGGCGCTTACATCTTTTTTGCAACTGGTGTAGATGAGTAGGGTTGTGAGTAATAAGAATAATGATTTCATTTTTGTATAATTTTTTAAAACATAAATCCAAAAGAACATTTGAGTGGTTTTGCAGTAAGGCCTGTTGATTCATAATAATTACCCGTACCATTTTCGGAGGTTTTCATGTAGAAAAACTCTGCAGCCGATTCAAGACTCAGCATCATATTTCTTTTTATTCTGATGCGTAATCCCACACCCGGTGTTAAACCAAATATGGCGCTTCTGCTTGTAAGAGGTAGGTTGTAATACCCAAGGTAATCATAGCCTAAATAATTCGCGTATCTTCGTTCCCGGCTATAATTAAAAGTGAAGTCTGTAAAAATGTAAGGCGTTATTTTTTTATTCCCGAAATGCCTTTGGTATCCTGCAACTAATTGTAATGATCTTAAAGAAAGGGTATTGCTGGAATGGCTATAACGGTCTAAAATAATTTTTTGAAGAAAATCGGCAGAAGTTCTGATGCTGTTTTTTCCGCGATAAAACTTGCAGTAAAAACCGCTGGCAGCATAGTTATCAACTACACTTGAATATTTACTGTAATAATCACCCCCACGGATGTTTAAGGTATATAGGTTTATGCCAAACTCATGGTCCCATTTTTTAAGATGTGTTGTTTTCTTCAGAGAGTCTGTTTGGGCCTTTAAACCTGAAAAAACAGTCAATAATATACATGTGCAAAGGAGTCGTAGATCTTTCATAATAAGTTATTTATTAATAAGACTCCGGTTTTCTGAAAACGCTGCATGCATTTCGAAAAATAATTTAATGGTTACAAATTCAGGGGCTGTATTACCAGGATAGTACATATATAAATAGCCGTCTACCATATGGCAGACGGCTATTTAAAGAAGATACAGATACAACTATTAATTATTTATAGTTGCTTTATCTTTAAATTTATTATTTACAAATACCTGTACTTTTGGACCTATCACAAGAATAGCAGGAGTTACAACAAGATAAGCCATTCCCCAGGATCTAAGCCAGATCATTAGAAAGTTTGATACATAACCAACATTAATAGAGATCAGCGTAAAGGAAATAATCCCTGTTGTAATGACGCCCATGATCATGGCGAAAGCTATTTTCTGTTTCATTGTAAAGAGTTTATAATTATGAATTCATTAATTTGAATGCTTCGGCAGGAGAAGACAAATAGGTGTTATACATATAGGCCGTGTTACCCACGTGAATTTCGTAAGTATTAGTTTCCAACGCTTCCAATAAATTCTCCGCTACAACAGAAGGTGCAATGCCGTTTTCGCCGCCAATTTCTTTTGAAAAATCAGTGTTAACTAAAGGAGGCATTAACTCAAATACTTTTATGGCTGTGTCTTGTAAAGAAAGCCTCAGGGTTTGTGTATAAGAGTGTAAAGCGGCTTTACTGGCAGAGTAGGTAGGAAGCGATTTTCCCGGGACAATGGTTACGATGGAAGATACATTTACGATCGCTGCTTCTGTTTGTTTTTTTAATACAGGTAATAAGAGTTCGTTTAATCGCATGACTGAAAGGTAATTGGTCAGCATTTCGTCTGCGCCTTTTTTAAAGGCATTTACTCCTTCTTCAGCCAGGTTATATACAAAAGCATGGCCTGCATTATTAATGACTACATTTAATTCAGGAAACTCTATGCTAAGCTTTGCTACCAATTGTTTTACATCTTCTTCGTTACTCACGTCACTGGCAATGGCTGTTACATTTTTTAACTGGGCGGCAGCTTTCTTTAACCGCTCACCGTCTCTACCGGTTATAATGACTTTATTTCCTTTTTCAGATAATAATTTAGCTGTTTCGAAGCCAATACCAGCACTTCCGCCGGTAATTAAAATGGTGTTGTTTGTTGTTTTCATGGTTTGTTGTTTTTAATTATACCGATCGGTATATTTTTAATTATAAGTTAATTGTTATGGATGTTTATGATGATAAATTAATTGAGAATTAAACAGGTACTCACGCTATGGGCATATACTTTACCATTGCTGTCTACAACCTGAGCTTCTACAAGAACAGTTTTGCTTCCGGCATGGATAATTTTTCCTTCAGAGATCAGTTCTCCTGTATCTTTTGTAATAGCCTTTAAAAAATTGACTTTCAATTCTAAAGTTGTATAGCCTTTGCCTGCAGGCAATAGCGAATGAACAGTACATCCCATTGCTGAGTCGAGCAAAGTTGAAATAACGCCTCCATGTACCGTTCCAATAGGATTATAATGGTATTCTTCGGATGTAAATAAGAAAGCCGCTTTTCCTTCTTCAATACTTTTCATTTTAAAATTCATGGTATTTAAAATGGGAGGAACAGGAAGCTCGCCGTTAAACATGGCTTTTAAATAATCAATACCTTTCATACTCATAGCTTGTTTTGCTCCTATGAGTGGATCTTCCCAGGTAAATGTGCGTGTACGTTCCATATACTTATTTTTCTAAAATCATGGTAATTCCTTGTCCTCCCGCTGCACAAACAGAAATAAAGCCTTTTCCTGAACCTTTTTCGTTCAATAGTTTTGCCATAGTCGCAATAACTCTTCCGCCTGTTGCTGCAAAAGGATGCGCTGCAGCAAGACTACTTCCTTTTACATTTAATTTAGTACGGTCTAGTTTGCCTAATGGCTCGTAACCAAACTGCTTGCTGAGTTCGGGGCTTTCCCATATTTTTAAAGTTGTTAATACCTGTGCGGCAAAGGCCTCGTGGATCTCATAGAAATCAAAATCCTGTAATGTTAATCCTGCTTTTTTCAGCATGCGGTTAGCTGCGTAAACAGGGGCCAGTAATAAATTATGCTTGGCTTGTACATATTCAATGGCAGCCAATTCCGCAAAAGTAATGTAGGCCAATACAGGTAAGTTATGAGCTTTAGCCCATTCTTCTGAAGCTAATAGCACGCAAGAAGCCCCATCTGTAAAGGGTGTAGAGTTTCCTGCAGTTAATGTTCCGTTTACTTTATCGAAAGAGGGTTTTAATTTGGCAAGTTTTTCTTTGTTGGTGTCCCGTCTTAAATTGTTATCACTTTCTAATCCTAGGTAAGGCGTCATCATATCCTTAAAGAATCCTTCGTCATAGGCTTTTGCCATTTTCTGATGACTTTCCAATGCTAACTGATCCTGATCTTCTCTCGAAATACTGTAATGCTTTGCCGTTATTTCAGTATGCTCACCCATTGAAAGGCCTGTTCTTGGCTCACCTCCGGCAGGTACAACAGGAATTAAGTCTTTGGGACGGATCTTGAAAAATTGTTTTAATTTAGCACCAAATGTTTTAGATCTGCTCGCTGCTAATAAGGTTTGTCGTAAATGCTCGCTTGCCACAATTGGTACATTGCTGGTAGAATCCACACCACCTGAAATACCTACATCAATTTGACCCAATGCTATTTTGTTGGCAATATATACTGCCGCTTCAATACCGGTATCGCAGGCTTGTTGTATATCACAGGCCGGCGTTGCCGGGTTAAGAGAAGTTCCTAATACACACTCACGCATTAAATTACGTTCAGAGCTGTGTTTGATCACGGCACCTCCGGCAACTTCTCCCAACAATTCTCCTTTTAACCGATAACGCTCTACGAGGCCATTTATGGCGGCCGTCATCATATCCTGGTTACTCGCAGTAGTATAAGCCGTATTTTGTCTGGCAAAAGGTAATCGATTATAACCAACTACTGCCACTTTTCTGATTGATCGAGGTGTTTCCATAATAATGAAATGACTAATGAGATTTTATATGTTTTCTATAACAATGGCTGAAGCACCGCCACCGCCATTACAAATAGCGGCTACACCATATTTACCGCCTTCCTGTTTCAAGACAGAAATAAGGGTAGTAATGATCCTTGCTCCTGAAGCGCCAATGGGATGACCCATCGCTACAGCACCACCGTATACATTTACTTTATTCAGATCCATTTCTAAGATTTGTTGGTTTGATAAAATAACAGAGGCGTAAGCTTCATTAATTTCAAAATAATCAATATCATTTAAGCTTAAACCTGCTTGTTTCAGCGCTTTTGGAATCGCAATGGCAGGTGTGGTAGTAAACCATTCGGGAGCTTGCGCAGCATCTGCATAAGCAACAATTTTTGCCAAAGGTTTTAATCCGTATTTCTCCACCGCTTCTTTAGAAGCTAATATCAATGCAGCCGCGCCATCATTTAAATTACTGGAATTTGCCGCGGTTAAGCTTCCGTCTTTTTCGAAAGTGGGTTTTAATTTGGAAACTTTATCCAGAATGATTTTATCAATGTCCTCATCCGTATTAATAGTGACGGAACCATTTTTTTGTTCTATCAATACAGGAACCATTTCGTTGGTAAATTTCCCGTTTTTAGTAGCTGTGGCGGCTTTTTGATACGACTGTACCGCATATTCATCAAGGGCTTCACGGGTAAGGTTATATTTTTTGACACCAAGTTCAGCAGCACTTCCCATATGGAAATTATTATACACATCCCATAAGCCATCTTTTACCATGCCATCTGTTAATGTCATATCTCCCAGCTTATTGCCTTTTCTTAGCATAGCATAATGAGGCACATTGCTCATGCTCTCCATACCACCGGTTACAATTACATTTTCTAAGCCTAACTGAATTTGCTGTGCACCAAGCATTGTTGCTTTCATTCCTGCTGCACATACTTTATTAACGGTCGTAGCATCTTTCTCTACCGGGATCCCTGCAAAAATAGCCGCTTGTCTGGCTGGCGACTGGCCTAGGTTAGCACTTAATACATTTCCCATATATACACTGTCAATAGCATCAGGAGCTAAATGAATAGACTCATACGCGTTTTTAATAGCCAGTGCACCTAATTGTGTGGCAGATAAGTGAGATAAATTTCCCAGTAAACCTCCTATCGGAGTACGTTTAGCGGCTACAATATATACTTCTTTCATAACGGTTATTTTATTTAAAATTTATTTTTTTAGTTCGGTATTAATAATGAATACAATTCTATCTAATGCAGAAAAAAGTAATTTTTTATTGTTCATGATCTTTAAAAGCATCACGCCCCCTTCCAGTAGAGTAATAATTGTATAGGCATATTCCAGGGGATCAACAGATGCCTTAAATTCTTTCGTTTTTTGTCCTTGTTCTATGATGTGATTTAGGTCCTTTGTCCAGGTTTTAATACTATCCTGAACATGGTTTTTTAGAAAAGATAAATTATCATCCGCTTCAATAGAGGCATTCAGTATTGGGCAACCACCCCTTTCGCAAATCTGTTTCCAGTTTAAACGGTAATAATCAACATGGGCAATAAGCTTGTCATAGTAGCTATTTTTTTCTTCAAGACTTTCTGCAATCCGTTTTCTTAAACCATTAAAATTGTATTTGTAAACAGCAATTGCTACTTCATCCTTATTTTTAAAATTACCGTAAATAGATCCCTTTGTTAATCCTGTAACCGTAATAATATCGGATAAGGATGTTCCTGCATAGCCTTTCATATTAAAGATCGGCGCGGATTTTTGAATAATAAATTCTTTTGTTTTTTCTGCTTTTGACATGGTGTAAAAAAAATTACGGTACAAATGTACACAAAATATACCGATTGGTATATTTTGTATGCAAAATTTATCTTTTTTTAAGATAAATTGTTAATCCAGTCCAAAATGTAATCAGCATCGCCTATGAAACCATTGTTTTTATGATAACATTTATAGTTACGAATTAACCAAACTCATATAAAAATTCAGAAGATTAAATTATGAATACTTCTTAAGAATGTCTTTAGATTTATTGGTATATCTTTACTTCTGTAACAATTAAATGGCCTGAAACAGAATCCTATGAAAATTCTTTTGATTGAAGACGAACCCGAATTAAGAAGATCGATCAAGCAGTATCTGCATGGAGAAGGATACCTGGTGGAATCAGCTTCTGATTTTGTAAAAGCTTCCGAAAAGGTAAACGAGTACGAATACGACTGTATTTTAGTGGATATTACATTGCCCATGGGCACGGGGCTTGATTTGATTAAACAATTAAAAGAACGCAGTTCAAAAGCAGGTATCATTATTATTTCAGCTAAAAATTCGGCAGATGATAAGATAAGCGGTCTTGACCTGGGAGCAGACGATTATTTGGCAAAACCGTTTAACCTGGCAGAATTAAATTCAAGGATTAAAGCGCTTTTGAGAAGACGTAATTTTGAAGGGAGTAAATCTATTGTCGTTAATGAAATAACCATTATACCCGAAGAAAGATCTGTTAAAGTAAATGCTGTCTCGGTTAGTTTAACCGCTAAAGAATATGATCTTTTATTATTTTTTATTACCAATAAAAACAGGGTAATTTCAAAAAACACCATAGCCGAGCATTTATGGGGCGATGATTCTGATCAAATGGATAGCCACGATTTTATTTATGTGCATTTAAGAAACCTTCGTAAAAAGCTTGCAGAGAAAGGCTGCCATGATTATGTGCAAACCATATACGGAATAGGGTATAACTTTAAAGTAAGCTCATGAAATAGTCATGTTGCCGACAGCACAATTGCGAAGCACTCAACGAAACAAATAAAAAAACAATAAAAACAATTGAGTTAAACACAACTGAAGATAACATGACTATACCATCCCGAAACGATTTCGGGACAAGTAATGACCTTAAAAAACAATAATATCTACATATGAAACTGATTAATAAAACTATTGTTTATTATTTATTGATAAGCATTCCTATGCTGTGTGTAGCCGGTTTGTTTTCCTATTTTTTAATTCAGAGCGAATTGGTTGAAGGAACAGACGAAGTATTGGCAAACGAAACCCTAAAAGCAGAACAATTAATTGCAACATTCAAAGAACCTAAAACGCTCTATCTGGGATACGATAGTTTATCTTACATAAAAGTGGTAAGCGAACATACCAATGAAAGTGTTTTTGAAGATAAGCTCATTTACAACCCTTCTGAAGAAGAATATACATCTTACAGGCAACTTACAACCTATTACGATTTTAATGGAAATACCTATATCATTACGATTTTAAAGACAACAATGGAAGAAGAGGAGCTCATGGAAGGCTTGTTTTCGGCCTTCGCACTGATCCTTGGATTTTTACTGATTGCTTTTTTTATCGTAAGTTGGTTTTTATCAAAAACCCTTTGGAGGCCTTTTTATAAAACATTAGATGAATTAAATCGTTACGATATTAAACAACACAACGCGTATCAGTTTGATAAGTCTTCTATAACAGAATTTGATAAACTCAATGCCGCACTAAATGAAATGACAGCTAAAATTCATACGGATTTTATTCAGCAAAAAGAATTTACAGAAAATGCATCTCACGAAATGCAGACTCCCATTGCCGTTATTAAAGCCAATCTTTCTCTTTTATTGCAATCTCAAAACATAAAAGCAGAAGAAATGGGCCATTTGGAGGCTATTGAAAACACTATTAAAAAATTAACGGCACTTAACAAAGCACTTATTTTGCTATCTAAAATCGAAAATAATCAGTTCAGCGAAAGCATATCGATTCGTTTAAATGATAAATTACTCTCTGCGATCAGTAATTACAGTGAAATGATTCAGATAAAAAATATAGATGTAAAGACACGTTTACAGGATGATTTAATTGTTTTCATAAATCCAACACTAGCCGATGTCTTGATTTCAAATCTGTTGCAAAATGCCATTAGGCATAACCACACAGGAGGAACAATTGACATTTCTATTGATAAGAACAAATTGTTGATTTCTAATTCGGGAGGACCTTTATCCGTTTCAGAAGAAGATCTGTTTACCCGTTTCAAAAAAAATGATACCTCAAAAGACTCTCTGGGCTTGGGCTTGTCGATCGTAAAAAGTATAACGGTTTTGTATAGCATTCAAATTCAATATAGTTATACATCAGGCATACACACGTTTGCATTAACCTTTAATGTTTAATACCGTCAGGCATTGATATATTAATAAGAAAGAATTTCTTTAGAATTGGGAGCTAATTTTGTCAATAAAACAGATCTTATGAAAACAATAGTTTTTCTTTTCTGCATATTAGCAACATGCCATTCATTTTCACAAAACAGGTTTAATTGTATTGTACAAGATAGTGCTACGCACGAGTTACTACCGGGAGTAAACGTTATCCTGCAGGGAACAACAAACGCTATATCTACAGGAAGCAATGGCAGGGCAGGTTTACATAATATCCCATCGGGCAACCAAACGATTGTGTTTTCATTTGTAGGTTATAAAACCATCCTAAAATCATATACCTTTCCTTTGACCAACGATAGTATAACACCGGTAATTATTTTCTTGCCGGCCGAAAACGAGATCCTCGACGAAGTAGTAGTATCCTCTACAAGAACCAATTCCCGCATTGATGATTTAAATACAAAAGTAGAAGTATTGGCACAGGACGATATGGATGAAGAAAGTACAGTAGTACCCGGAAGCATCACCAGTATTTTGGGAGACCTCTCTATCATTACCATACAGCGTACCAATCCAGTTAATGGAAACGACGCTATTCGTATGCAGGGTTTAGATCCGCGTTATACACAAATCATGCGCGACGGTTTGCCATTATATGGAGGATTTTCTGGAAGTCTTGGAGTATTATCAATTCCTCCTTTAGATTTAAAACAGGTAGAAATTATTAAAGGCTCGGCATCTACACTCTACGGTGGTGGCGCTATTGGTGGGCTCATCAATTTTATTTCAAGAGCTCCGGTCGATTCTGCTCAAACAACCTTAACGTTTAATGCCACTTCTTTAAAAGAATATAATTTAAATGCATTTACCTCTAAAAAAATGGGAAAGCTTGGACTGACATTATTTGGCGGGGCAAATATTAAATCGCCTTACGATGTCAATGGGGATGGTTTTGCAGAAGTTCCCGAGCATAAAAATGTAACGTTACACCCAAGAATTTTTTACGACTTTAATAAGAACACAAAACTAATAGTTGGGTTAACCACATCATACGATACAAGGCAGGGGGGCGATATGAAAGCAATTCTCTATAAACCCGATTCAATTCATACATTCCTGCAAAAAGAAAAAACATTCCGTAATACGCTCGATGCCTCCTTTACGAGTCAGGTAAATGCAAAAAACAGTATTACATTTAAAACGGCCGGTAGTTCCTTTCAGAGGAACATTAATTACTCGGGATTTATTTTTGATGCTACTCAATATTCTACGTATTCAGAATTAAACGACCTTATTAAATTAAGAAAACACAGCCTTGTCATTGGGCTCAATTTTATGAGTGAGACATTCGTTAAGAATACATCTGACTCTGTTCTTTTTCATAACTATGATTACAATACCATTGGTTCTTTTGTTCAGGATGATTGGCAGTTGACAAATAAATTTTCGATTCAGGCAGGAATGCGCTTCGATCATCATAATACTTATGGCAATTTTTATTTACCGCGTCTCTCTTTTTTCTATAAAGCCAGTTCAAGTCTGTCGGTGCGTTTGGCGGGCGGTACAGGCTATAAGGTTCCCAATTCATTCGATTTTATTAACCCATCTGCTAAATTACTCGATATACAATCCTCCGTTAAACCTGAGCATTCTTATGGCATTAATAGTGATATCAATTATCACACGTATTTTTTTGATAAGCTGGGCGTTCAAATTAACGAAGCATTGTATTATACGCATATTGATAATCCTATAATGATTACAGGTAATTCCATAGGTCAGCAATTCATCCAAAATGCAGGATATTACGTTAACAGCTATGGAACAGATACCTATGTTCGTTTATCGTATGAACATATTGAATTATATTTAGGATATAATCATACAGAATCATTGCAGGAAACAGATAATACTTATACTAATATGCCCTTTAATCCTAAAGATAAATTTTCAACAACCTTAGCCTACGAAATTGAAGGCAAATGGCGCATGGGTATTGAAGGGAGCTGGATGGGAAATCAATACGTTGCTTACAACCGAAAAGTAAATAATTTTTGGTTTTTAGCGGCTATGCTGGAACGTAAATTTAAAAAAGGAAGCATTGTGTTAAATTGCGAGAACCTGCTGGATACCAGGCAATCAAAGTTTGAACAAATAGTAACAGGGCCGGTGTCAAACCCTGTATTTAAGCCTGTTTGGGCACCATTAGAAGGCAGAGTAATTAATTTATCTTTAAAATTATCTATCTGATATTACTATAGATTTGCTTAAGAATCTCAACATAAATTTGTAATATAAACTAAAAAAGAAATAATATGAAAACGACATTAATGATTTTAGGAAGTTTGTTAATAGCTAATATTGCTTCTGCTCAAAAAATGAATGAAAAAGATATTCCGGTAAAGGTAAAAGACACATTTGCAAAAAAATATCCGGGGGTAAAAGCTGAATGGGAAAAAGAAGGAGCCGATTATGAAGCTGAGTTTGAACAAAACAAAATTGAACAATCTGTAGTTTTTGATGAATTAGGAACATTTAAAGAGATAGAGCAGGAAATCAAGACAACCGAATTGCCAAAAGCGGTAACGGATTATTGTACTAAAAATTATGCAGGGTATAAATTATCAGAAGCCTCAAAAATTACGGAAGCTTCAGGAAAATTAATGTATGAAGCAGAATTGACTAAAAGAAAAGAGCATTTTGATGCCATATTTGATGATAAAGGCGTCTTTATAAAAAAATCAGAAATGGAAACAGAACATAAAAAAGATTAAAGCCGGATAACCATCCTTGTAAAAACCCTGCAGAAGTCTCTTTTGCAGGGTTTTTTTATGCGTTTAAGGTTAGTAGCCATTCCATAGCGTCCTCTTCATTATCAAAGGCTTTACTTGGCTTTTTAGGCTTAT
>JAZJZF010000103.1:0-7738 GCA_040389965.1 Bacteroidota bacterium | reverse complement strand
GGCTCAATGGCATCACATATTTTAGAAATGTATTTTAAAGAAAATTCGTTGTATTGATCATGCCCTAATACGCCCGCCCAGCTATCAAAGATCTGGATCATATCTGCTCCTGCAGCAACCTGACCTTTTAAATAATTAATAGTGCTTTGTGTAATTTTTTCTAAAAGCTGATGTGCCAATACAGGGTGTTGGTATAAGAATTTTTTTGCCTGACTAAAGGTTTTACTACCGCTGCCTTCTACCATATAAGCCATTAAGGTCCATGGAGCACCTGCAAAACCAATTAAAGGTACACGGTTCTGTAAAGCCTGCTTGGTAAGTTTAATAGCCTGTATCACATAATCCAAATCTCCGGCATCTGCAATATGTAATTGATCTATATCGTTTTGGGTTTGAATGGTTTTTTCGAAATGTGGGCCTTTGGCTTCTATCATTTGGTAAGGCAGCCCCATAGCTTCGGGAATAACCAATATGTCCGAAAAAATAATAGCTGCGTCAACTCCTAAAATATCCACCGGCTGCACGGTTACTTCGCAGGCAAGTTCGGGAGTCTTTACAAACTCAATAAAATTTTTAGCTCTGCTGCGCGTTGCCCTGTATTCGGGCAATATACGGCCTGCCTGGCGCATCAGCCAAACAGGTACACGTTCAACAAGTTCGCCTTTAGCGGCTCTTAGGATTAGATCGTTCTGGTACATTAGTTTAAAATTTCGTTTAAGTTTGTTTTTATTTTTCCGCAAATATCGTCCAGCGGCAAATCGTTATCATCAAATCCAAAAGGATCTTCAATTTCTTCGGCAATTAATTCAATACTCGCAAATACATATAATACAATCACCGTAATAGGTACCGTGGTGTATCTGAATTCGCTCCCAAAAAACATAGGCAGGGTCATGATGTATAAAAAGATCATCTTCTTTAAAAAGATGTTATAGGAATAAGGAATAGGAGTGTTCTTGATGCGTTCGCAAGCGCCACAGTTATCCGTAAATGACCTCATTTCTTCATTTAAAATATACAAATGCTCGTTCGATAAGTGTTGTTGTGCGTGCAAATCATAAATCTTTGCATAGAGCTGTTTGGCTATCATATTAGGCCTGTGTGAGGCTTCTGAAAAAGAAGAGAGGGGAAACCCAGCGGTAGGAATAAACTCTTCCTGATTGTAAACATCTCTTAAATGATTTTTTGTACTGTATACATAATTTGTGATCAGCTGCTTTAACTCTTCGCGGTCTTTTTCCTGCTTAACCAGTGTGGATAATTTAAGGGCCAGGTTTCTGGAATTGTTTACGAAACTTCCCCATACCCTGCGGCCTTCCCACCACCTGTCGTAAGCCGTGTTGGTTCTGAATACCAATAACATGGAAAGCACAAAACCCAGGATAGAGTGCATAACCGTTGGGTTTTTTGTTTCTACATGAAAAAAATGGACCTCCAAAGCCACAATAATAGCAGCATAAACGCCTATACTTATTAAAACAGGAAGCAATACCCTGAACGTATCGCTCTTATGGAATTTTATGATTAAGCTAAACCAGTCTTTTGGATTGTAAGTGATCATAGTTTGATTGCAAAGGTAATAGCTTTCCATAAACAAATGTCCTGTTTATGTCATCGTACTTAAAAAGTTTTAACATTTTAGTACATGTCCGAGCCGAATAATAAATTTTTTATTTTTTAAAGATTTAAAGGTTTGTTTTTTGACAGATGCTTCGAAATCGGTATACAATGCCTTATCCATGGGTTGTATTCCGCAACGGCTTGCCCGTTTACATTCTGCAAGGGTTACTTTTCCCAACGCATCAATTTCTATGTATAGCTCTGCATAAAAACTCTCGCAGTTTTTACAGTTAAGTTCTTTTATATGGTACTTCTTTTTAAGTTCCGTATAGTCAAAATAGTTCCAGTTGTTTTGAAATGCAGTCCACTCCGTTTTTTCTGCATCCGAAAAGAATTGGTATACCTGGTATACATATGCGGTGTCCTGTTGTGCTTTTACATTCAGTTGCAGAAGCGTCATAACACACAAAAAAATACAGAAATTCTTCATAATTAGGGTAGATTAAAGCAAATTTAAATATAAAATTTTGCCGTTGGTCATTTTAGACCTCTGTTTATTGCGTTTAACATTTATATAGGTTAATTTTCCAAAACATAAGCATATTGACCGTATAAAACACATAACACATGAAGCACTTTATTTACACTCTTATCTTTTTTTATTCACTTACGCAGTTGGTAGCCCAACAGCATTATTGTTCAGATTATAAATCGAAACGCGGCATTAAAAGCATTTCAAATGCAAGCACCCGTGCAAGAGTAGCATCGGGCACTACACCGCCCGAAACCAAATATGATCTTAAGTTCTATCACCTTAACGTTAATGTAGAACGTAACACCCGTTACATTAGCGGTAACGTATTAAGTAAAGCAAAGGTAGTAGCGGCAAGTCTTGATTCGTTTGCATTTCTATTACATGTGAACCATACCATTGACTCTGTATATGTAAACGGAGCTAAACGCAATTTTGTACGCCGCGATAGTTTGGTGCTTGCTACAGCAGGAACTCCTATTGCACAAAATACCGTATTTGATGCGATTGTATATTACAGAGGTACGAGCCCTACCGGTGGCGGGGCTGCCATTGGCGACGGTTACAGTACAGGAACATCCACCTCATGGGGTAATCAGGTTTCATGGAGTCTTAGCGAAAGTCTTTGCGCTTACCAATGGTTTCCCTGTAAACAGGATCTGACAGATAAAATAGATTCATCATGGGTGTTTGCCACAACCGATTCGGCAAACATGGTTGGCTCAAACGGTTTATTAAAAAATGTGGTAAACATAGGCCCTAAAAAACGCTACGAGTGGAAATCGAGGTATCCTATTGATTACTATCTGATATCAGTGGCAACAGCCAAATACCGTGCGTATAATCTTTATGCCAAGCCTCAGTATTTAGCGCCGGATTCTATTTTGATCCAAAATTTTGTGTATGATAATGCTATTTATAATCCATCATGGAACACACAAAAAATTGCTTTAAATAAGATAAAACAAACCCTTGAAATGGAGTGTAAACTCTACGGGATGTATCCTTTTTATAAAGAAAAGTACGGGCATTGCATGGCGCCATTTAGCGGTGGTATGGAACATCAAACGATGACGAGTTTAGGGTTCTTTGATTTTGAAATAGATGCCCACGAGCTTGGCCACCAGTGGTGGGGAGATAATGTAACCTGCAAAGCCTGGAAAGATATTTTTATTAATGAAGGTTGGGCAAGTTATACCGAATATTTATGCGACCAATACCTGGGATCTATTTCGGGAAACTCGGCATCCAATAAAATGAATACCGTACATAACAGTGTTATGTCGCAGCCGGGTGGAAGCTCTTATTTTACCAATGCTGATACGATGGATGCGAATGTGATTTTCGATTCTCGTTTAACATATGATAAAGGAAGTGCGATTATTCATAGTTTGCGTTACGAGATCAATAATGATTCTACATTTTTTAACGCGCTCAGGTCTTTTCAAAATGTATACAGAGGCAGTACGGCAAGCGTTATAGATTTCAGAAACTTTATGCAAACCTACACAGGGCTGAGTTTTGTACAGTTCTTTAACCAATGGTATTATGGAGAGGGTTACCCTACCTTTGATGTGAGATGGAATCAGGGAGGTAATACTTTCGTCATGAAATCTACGCAAACCCAATCCATGCCATCCTCTGTGCCCTTATTTAAAACGCCTGTTGATTACCGTATTTCAAGAACCGGGATGGCTGATACCCTGGTGCGTTTGCAACATAATGTAGGAGTAGAAAATTACACCTTGTCATTAAACGGAACAGTAACAGGTATTACCGTTGATCCCAATAACTGGATCCTGAACCAGGTAATAGGCCCTGTAAAAGATGTTTCTTTAGCAACAGGAATAGAAACACAAACGAAGGAAGAGGCTTTGGTATTTGTAGGACCCAACCCAACATCTTCCGAATTAAATGTGTATTTATATAATAGCACTAAAGCTACTGTAGAGGTTGTAGACCTTACCGGAAAAATAGTATTAACTAAAACAATAGATACACAGGCAGAATTTGATATATCTAAATTTGCCAATGGTATGTATGTAGTTACTGTAAAAAATGCCGAAGGTACTCCGGTTAAGGTAACACGTATCGTTAAGAATTAGGCTAACATGATATTTGTGGGAGACTAAATAAAGATGAAATGCCGAATTATATTCGGCATTTTATTTTAGGTATTATTAGGGATGCTGAATCAAGTTCAGCATGACGCAATTTTAAAGACTTTAACCTTCTTCCTACATCATCTTCCCAACCCAATGCGGAAAGTTGCTTAGCTCTTTCATTTGGGGCATGCTTTCAAACAAGCCAAACACAGCGCTGCCGCTACCGCTCATGCTTGCATAAACAGCACCTGCATTATAAAGCTGTTGCTTTGTGTTTTCAACGGTGGGGTATTTCGTAAAAATAGAAGGTTCAAAATCATTGACCATAATATTTTTCCAGGTATTTACCGGTTGAGAAATAATATCTAAAAGAGAAACCTTTGACTGCTTTGGCTTTACAAGGCTGTAAGCCTCTTTGGTGTTGCTATGCACATTGGGAAATACAATAGCAATATAATAAGCACTCAAATCTAATGCAATGTCTTTAAACACATCGCCCTTATGATGGGCAAATATAGGTCTGTTCTTTATAAAAAAAGCACAGTCGCTGCCCAATGGCCTTGCAATGTTCAGGCGTTCTTCTTCCGAAAGGTTTAAATTAAATTGTGTATTGAGCAAATTAATGAAAAAAGCACAATCTGAGCTACCTCCACCCAGCCCAGCACCCATAGGAAGAGTCTTGTGCAAATACACCGTTAATTTGGGAAGCGGACGTTTTTCTGTGATGAGTTGAAAAGCTTTATAGAGTAAGTTGTCTTCTATAGCTCCATGTATAGGTAGCCCGCTCAAAACCAAAGTAAAGGGTTTATTTGCGTTTGGGGTTTCAATTACTTCCAGGGCATCGTTCCAACCTACAGGGTAAAATACCGATTCGATATTATGGAAGCCGTCGGGTCTTTTTTCGGTAATAAAAAGGCCTAAATTAATTTTTGCGTTTGGAAAACAAATCATGCTACAAAACTATTCATTTTAATGAGATTACCATATTTATACATGATTATCAGGAAGTTACGAGGCATTGTTTTTTCAATTTTTTAGTATCTTTGCCCACTAACTAATTACGAGCACGCATGATATATCTTGATTTTGAAAAGCCAATTCAGGAACTTACAGAGGAATTGGAAAAACTTAAATCAGTTGCAGAAAAGAGCAAAGTAGATATGAGTAAATCTATTGCTGAACTGGAAGCAAAGATACTGGAGAAGAGAACCGAAATTTTTTCAAACCTTACAGCATGGCAACGTGTACAGGTAAGCCGCCACCCGGAAAGACCTTATACACTGGCCTATATTGATGCAGTATCCAACAGTTCTTTTATAGAGCTGCACGGCGATAGAACGGTAGGAGACGATAAAGCCATGGTTGGCGGTTTTGGGGATGTTGACGGACAAACAGTAATGTTTATTGGTCAGCAAAAAGGAATTAACACAAAAATGCGCCAGATACGCCGCTTTGGTATGGCTAATCCCGAAGGGTACCGCAAAGCGCTGCGTTTAATGAAAATGGCAGAGAAATTCAATAAGCCTATTGTTACCTTTATTGATACACCGGGTGCTTATCCGGGACTGGAAGCTGAAGAACGCGGACAAGGCGAAGCTATTGCCCGTAATCTTTTGGAAATGACCCAGCTAAAAGTACCTGTTATTTGTATCATTATTGGCGAAGGAGCCAGTGGTGGAGCTTTAGGAATTGGTATTGGTGATAAAGTCCTCATGCTTGAAAATACCTGGTATTCGGTTATTTCACCGGAGTCATGTTCTTCTATTTTATGGAGAAGCTGGAGTTTTAAAGAAACCGCTGCTGATGCGCTTAAACTAACATCAGAAGATATGAGCAAAAATGGGCTAATCGACGGGATCATTAAAGAACCTCTGGGAGGCGCTCACAACAACCAGACAGAAATTTTTGCGACAGTAAAAGCAGAAATTTTGAAACATCTGGAAACCTTAAAGAAACAAACTCCTGACCAACGCATTAATGCCCGTATTGAGAAGTTCAGCGCGATGGGTGTGGTTCACGATTTAGACGCATAACAACTATATTTTTATAAACACAACAATTTAAAAGACTTATTATGGCAGATACAGGCGACATCAACGTAGGATCAGTTATCAGAATGAATGGAGAATTAATGCAGATCATGGAATGGCAACACCGCACACCGGGGAACCTTCGTGCATTTTATCAGGCAAGAATGCGTAATTTAATTAACGGGAAACAAATTGAGAACCGTTTCAGAAGCGGTGAAACAGTTGAGATCGTTCGTGTAGAATACAGACAAATGCAATTCATTTATGTAGAGGGAGAATTTGCTGTAGTAATGGATAATGAGAACTACGAACAGATTCACGTACCAATGATTTTATTTGGAGATAGCGCGCAGTTTTTAAAAGAAGGCATGGAAGTGAAAATTTCTTTTGAAGGCGATAACGTTATTTTAGCAGAAGCACCAACTTTTGTTATCTGCGAAATTACATATACTGAGCCGGGTGTTAAAGGCGATACGGCTACCAACACCTTAAAACCTGCTACATTAGATACAGGTGCAAAAGTAAACGTTCCTTTATTTTGCAACGAGGGCGATTTTGTAAGAGTAGATACAAGAACTGCCGCTTACGTAGAACGTGTAAAAAAATAAATAATAATACATTACCGAAAGCCTCTTGCTGATTTAGTAAGAGGCTTTTTTGTGTCCGTCATTGCGAGCAGTAGCGAAGCAATCTCAATTAAAGGTCTGCCACTTCTAGTAGAATTTACCTGGACTTTGCAAATTCGTATCAAGAAGTGTTCTCGATACATTTTTTGCAGGGGCAGGCAAAAAATACTCGCACTGACAAAATTATATCTGTATTATTCCTTAGCTTTAAACACATGTCTCTTATCACACATTTGTCCTCTATCATTTCTATTTCCAAAACCCTGGAAACAGAAATCAATGCTATTTCAAAACCTTTGCGTGTGCCTAAAGGCGCAACGCTTATTAATATAGATGAGCGTTGTAACAGTTTGTATTTTATCACTAAAGGCTTAGTGCGGGGCTATTATTTTGATGAAGGAAAAGAAATCACCAATTGGTTTGCGCAGGAAGAAGAATTTGCCACTTGCTTTTATGCCTTTATTGCCTGTAAGCCCTCTTTCGAAATTCTTCAAACGCTCGAAGCATGTGAGTTGACAGAACTTAATTATACAGGACTTCAAAACCTTTACCTCAAATTTCCGGAAACAGAACGTATAGGCAGACTTATTACCGAAAACTATTATATTAAATTAGAAGAACGCATATTGAATCTGCAATTTAAAACCGCTAAAGAACGGTACAACAAATTGCTTTCCTCCAAACCGTCTTTATTACAACGCGCTTCTCTCGGCCAGATTGCTGCATACCTTGGCATTACACAGGAAACCCTCAGCAGAATAAGAGCAGAGCAATAAAAAAGATGTTGTTACAGAATAATGTTGGAATTAAAGATTTGTCACTTCGAGCGGAGTCGAGAAGCGTTCTAATAATCTCTGTCTGGTTCTCGACTCCGCTCGAACTGAC
>JAZJZF010000102.1:2489-11972 GCA_040389965.1 Bacteroidota bacterium | reverse complement strand
AAGAAAGAAACAAAGTAGCTGATTATCATTACGAACTCTTTATGATCAAGAAAAACTCCACTAAACCTGAAGTGTTGAAACTTGATTTAGATGGCAAATTTATTCGCTCTTCTATTTTAAATGAAGATTCAAAAGGGAACCTGATCCTTGGAGGCTATTACTCCAAAAACCGCAATTCCTCTGGCTCTGACGGAGCATTTATTTTAAAGATCGAGTTTGAAGACAATGATATTTCTGCCATTAAAAAATATTTTTACGAATTTCCGGTGGCTCTATTAAAGCAATTTGAAAGTAAAAGGACTCAAAAAAAACTGGAGAAAAAAGAAAAGAAAAATAAAGATAAAACAGGCGACGATAATATTGAAGCCAGTAATTTGGTATTACGCGAAATTAAATTTGATAAAGACGGAACCACTACCATTGTTGGCGAAGAATATTATTCGGTAACCATATGTACTACCGATTCGAAAGGAAATACGACCTGCCGTACCACCTACTATTATCAGGATATCATAGCTATGAAAGTAGATGATAAAGGCAAGATATTGTGGGCAAATAAGATCCCTAAAAATCAGGCCGGAGGAGCAGGAATAGGAGGAATGTCGTTTCATTACCACAAATACAAAGGCGAAGATTATTTCTTTTACCTTGATAACGTCAAAAATATTAACCTTCCTTTAACGGCTGTGCCTGCAGCACACAGAGATGGTGCAGGGGGCTTTTTGACTTGTGTGAAAATTGATAAAACAGGTAAAATGAACAAGCAGTCGCTATTCGATTCCCGTGAAATTAAAGTAAGAGTATTTCCTGCAAAGTTCGAGTCGGTGAGCGATAATAAGATCCTGACACGCGTATACGCCAAAAAGAAAAAATCGAAAGTACTATCGTTAAAATTCAGTTAAAAGGAGCATTTTATTTGAGCAGACGAATCAAGTAACTCTATTTTTATTACTTTCATTTATGTTTCAAACCATTTTGCAATACTGGAACCTGATAGGGGCATTTACAAATCCCGGTAAAATTGTTTTTAGTGCTATCAGTACGGCTATTTGCGGGTTTGTGTTGGTTATCCTTCTCCTCATATTACTCCGGAAATTTATTCTCATAAAACGAAGGCATGTGATACTGAAAGTGTTGGCCATTTCGTACATGATCCTTATTCCAATTCTTACCGCTTTGTTTGCTTTTAAACTGGGGCTGGTAAATGGTATCCATAAAGATATAAAAGAACATTTGCCCAATTATACAAAAAGCATAGATCAGGCATTTACAAAAGAAATCATAGATAATTTACACGATTTTTTTTCTGACAAAAAGGGAACCGATCTCTCAAAATATTCTGCAAAAGATATGGTAGATGGCATTTCTTTAGTCATATACAGCAGTTATAAAAGCAGCCTGGATACTATTTCATCAAAAGAAGAAGGTTTTTCAGCAAAGGTTGCCTCCTTTTTACTGGATATTTTAAAGTCGAAAGGCATCTCCATGGCACTTGAAAAAGGGATTACAAAAGTGGTTGAAAAAACAATAGGATTAGATGAAGAGGTAACGTCTGAAGCCATGAAAATGAAATTAAGTGAACTTTTAAAAAGTGGCTTATTAACCAAAGTGCTCGATTTGCAGATCGATAAATTCTTTAAAGGCATCAAAAGCGGAATTTATGTCATTTTCGGCCTCATTTTGCTGATACCGGGTATTGAAATCGGTATTGCCATTTGGCTCAATAAGAAAGACAGGAAGCTTTCAGAACCAATAAATTGACCATATTTTGTGATAATAAAACATAAAAACGTATTATTTTTTATGAATTAAAACTAACTTTACATTTAGTAATCAATTCTTAAGACAACAAAAATTATGTCAAAAAAAATAGTAAAAGTAGGAGATATAGAATGTGGAAGTAACGAGTTATTTTTAATCTCGGGGCCATGCGTTATTGAAGACGAATTAATCATGATGAAAACAGCTGAGAAACTGAAAGAAGTTTCTGAGCGTATGAAAATCAAAATCATTTATAAATCATCCTTTACCAAAGATAACCGTAGCAGTTTAAGCTATTATCAGGGTCCCGGACTGGCAGCTGGCGTTAAAATGCTTGGCAAGATCAAAGAACAGTTTGGTTTCCCGGTTTTAACCGATATACATTCGCATGATCAGGCAGCAGCAGCAGCCGAAGTATGTGATGTCTTGCAAATACCGGCTTACCTGTGTATGCAATCCTCTTTATTAGTGGCTTCCGCAAACAGGACGTGTTATAAACATTAAACACGGGCAGTTTTTAGCACCGGATAATATGAAACATCCGGTACAGAAATGTGTTGACAGTGGTAATGACCAGATCATCTTAACAGAGCGTGGGTATTCATTCGGATACAACGATTTAATTGTTGATCCCCGTGCTTTCTACCACATGAATAATATTGGCTATCCTGTGGTGTTTGATGTAACCCACTGCGTTCGTAAATACGGAATTCCAAGTTCTGATAAAAAAGGTGGAGCGCGTGAGTTTTTGCCGGTATTGGCAAGAGCAGGTGTAGCAAGTGGTATCGACGGTATGTTTATTGAAACACACCCTGAACCTGAAAAAGCATTATGTGATGCAGCTTCACAGTTATGTGTATATGATTTGGAAGAGTTTTTAAAACCGATCATAGAATTACACAACGTGGAAGTGAAATTTAGACAATAAATTTTCCGGGATCTTAGCACTGACCTTTCTAAAATTATTAACCCAACAAAAACAGACGTATGAAAAAACTGATCCTTATTTTAGCCTGTGGATTTTTCTATACCACAACAACAGCACAAAGCCTTTATATACATGGAAGTAAAAAAGGCGAGATTGAATCGGATGGCGATGTATACATCAACGGTTCCAAAAAAGGACAAATAGAAAGCGATGGTGATGTGTATGTGAACGGTTCTAAAAAAGGTCAGATCGAAAGTGATGGGGATATTTATTATAATGGAAGTAAAGTAGGGCAGATAGAAAGCGATGGAGATGTTTACAAAGACGGAAGCAAAATTGGCCAGATCGAAAGCGATGGAGATATCTATAAAAACGGGTCTAAAATTGGCGAATGCAGCGGCACAAGGAAAGAGTGGGTTGCAGCAGTAGTATTCTTCTTCTTTATTGAAGATTTAGCTTATTAATTCAGTTATAACAAATTCCTCCATCGTGTAGGAGGTGTCCGCAGGATGGAAGATGTCATAAACGTCTTTACTGCAGGATAAATAAATTTTTATGAAAATATCCCTCATTGTAGCAACCTCTTTAAATCATGGTATTGGTAAAGAAAACCAATTACCATGGCATTTACCGGCAGACCTTAAGTTTTTTAAAACAACTACAATGGGTTGTCCTGTAGTGATGGGTCGCAAAACATTTCAATCGATAGGAAGAACATTACCCGGCAGAAAAAATGTGGTTATTACAAGGGATAATACCTTTAACAAGGATAAGCAATACGATATAGAGCTGGCTTCCGGTTTAAAAGAAGCATTACATGTACTTGATTCAGAAAAAGAAGTATTTGTGATTGGTGGTGGCGAAATCTTTAAACAATCCATGGAATTAGCTGATACCATCTATCTTACCCTGGTAAACACCACAATTGAGGCAGATGTGTTTTTCCCGGAGATTGACAAAAACAAATTTACACTTGTTTGGGAAGAAGAACATAAAGCTGACGAAAAAAATAAATTCGATTATACATTTCAAAAATTTGTAAAAAAATAAATGGTCCTTGTTCTATAATTCAAATTAACAATGAGTATTTACACACAAACAAATTAAATTATGAGTGAGATAAAATTAGAGAATATTTTATTTATAGATATTGAAACGGCCCCTATTCATTATCAATACACAACACTATCAGAAACAGAAAAAGAACTGTGGGATAAAAAATGGTATTACAGTAAAGATATAACCGCCGAGCAGCAATATGCCAAAGCCGGTATTTATGCAGAGTTTGCAAAGGTAATATGCATTGGTCTTGGTTATATTTCTGAAGGTAAATTCAGAACAAAATGCATTGCCGGTGATAATGAAAAAGAAGTATTGCAGGAATTTACTGATTTGCTTACCCAGTTTTTCAATACAAAAGAACACTTTTTGTGCGCACACAATGGTAAAGAATTTGATTATCCTTTTTTATGTCGCCGTTTACTGGTTAACAAAATTCCTCTTCCAAAACTATTGCAGATACAGGGTTTCAAACCATGGGAAGTAAAGCACTTGGATACGATGGAAATGTGGAGATTCGGAGATATTAAAAATTTCACGTCGTTGAATTTATTGGCTCACATCTTTGGAATCCCTTCTCCGAAAGATGATATTGATGGAAGCCAGATTGCAAAAGTGTATTACGAAGAAAAAAATATTGAACGTATTAAAACATATTGTATAAAAGATGTTGTAACACTTGTGAGGATTTATCAGTCTTTAAAAGGCTTGCAACCCTTTGGTGACAATGATGTAGTGTATGCTTAAAATAGTACCCGCAACTATCGCAAATAGGCGCGGATAAATTTTGATATAATAGTATTAATAAAATCTCCGGGAATCTGCGGGAGAAACAGGATAATGTAACTATGACAAACGAAAAAAGAATAGCAGTAATAGGAAGCGGAAGTTGGGCCACAGCTATTGTGAAAATACTTTGTAACAACGCCAAAAAAGTAAGCTGGTTCTTTAGGAATCAGGAAGATATTGATTATATGAAGCAATACCAGCATAACCCAAGGTATTTAAGTTCAGTTAATTTTAATTTAGAGAAGCTCGATTTATCTTCAGATTTGTTGCAAACAATTACAAATGCAGATGTCATTATTTTAGCGGTCCCTTCTGCCTTTATAAACAATACGCTCAAAAGCATTTCTCCGGAAGTATTTAAAAATAAAACGGTGTTTTCGGCTATTAAAGGCATTGTACCCGAATATAATTTAATTGTGGGAGAGTATCTGAATACCTTATACAATGTGCCATTCGAGAACATTGGTGTTATTACAGGGCCATGCCATGCCGAAGAAGTTGCTTTGGAAAAATTATCTTATTTAACCTTAGCATGCAGCAACATTGCCAATGCCGATGAGTTATGTGAATATATGAGCTGCCGTTACATTAAGTGCTCAAGCAGCGACGATATTTTTGGAACGGAACTTTCGGCCGTATTAAAAAATGTGATTGCCATCGCAGGTGGTGTTTGTCATGGACTGGGCTATGGCGATAATTTTTTATCTGTATTGGTAAGTAACGCTATCCAGGAAATTGATCGTTTTGTTGCCGCTGTGCATCCTATTGACCGTGATACCAAGGCCTCCGCTTACCTGGGAGATTTACTGGTTACCGCTTATTCACAATTTAGCCGTAACCGTATGTTTGGTACCATGCTTGGGAAAGGATATAGCGTAAAACAGGCTCAGCTCGAAATGAACATGATTGCCGAGGGGTATTATGCCGTTAAATGTGTGAGTGAGATCAATAAAAAATACAACGTCAATATGCCTATTACCAATGCTGTAAATAATATTATTTACAATCACAAAGATGCCAAACACGAAATGGAATTGCTGGCAGAACAGCTAAGCTAATTAAAGATTATAACCAGCTTCGTAAAAGCTACACTCATTTTTACTATTTGTATCTTTAAAGATCTTCAAACGTTATATCCTCAAACGAAAGGATATGAAATCATTTTTTACTGTATTCACTTTGCTGTTGTCTATGGTCCTGATGGCAAAACGCACAACCGTTCCCATCGAAAAAGCTGTAAAAACAGGACTTATTAGTTTCAAGATCAGAGGAACAGGCATTTATAAAGGCGATTGCCTTAAATTATCACTCATTAATAATAAAGACGATTCATTGATCATTTGGCTTGAAGCGGGTAGAAGGCTTGACTCGAGAAACAATCACGAACAGGATATTTTAATTACAAAAGATCAGTTCTTTGTTTTGGGCAAAAAACAAAGCAAGGATTTTATGGCCTCCGGATTTTGCTGTCAGGCTACTAACCATGCACCAGGGAAAGATTCCGTTTTTTTACTTGGTAAAAAAGCAAACCCCAATTTGTCAACATTGGCAGTTTTTTGCAATATCAATAAATTTTCAATCAACGATACGCAAAGTGCCGTATGGTGTGTGAGTAACAAGCGTCCTTTAGCTTCTATACCTGAATCTAATGAAGTGTTGCGGAAATTTGTGTCTAAGATCACAAAAGAGGAAATTCCCTGGTATCAGATCGAATATGAGAAAGCTAATTCTAATTCTCAGATCTCACAAACCATTGAGCGCATCTCCGGAAATATTTCTTACACATTACCTAAAGATGATTCTTTTAAAATAGAACTTAGAAATGCCAAAGGCTATTTAGTGCAGGATTTTGCCAGTAAAAAAATGGTAGAAAAAGGCGACTACGATTACTGGTTCGATTTGCAGGTGTCTAATTTCCCACAGGGAAGCTATTTTATTTACATCTACAATGGTAGCGAAATAGTGAAGAAAAAAGGATTTGAATTATAAAACCGGAAGCGCTGTATTTATTTTGCAGCGCTTTGGTTTACTTGCCTTTCCACTTAAACGTTTGGATCATGTGCACAATATCCTTCCTTAAAAAATCTACCACAATTTTCAGCGAATCAATATTAGGAACAGAATTAAAATATAAAGCGCCACGCATAAAATGGTGTGTGCTGTCTGTTAAATAAAATTGCACATTCGATGCTGTATTACCGCTGATGTCATACACCAGGCCATATACTTTGGCACTATCGCGTATAATAACCGTTTCATCAATTCCTGTTGATTTTACCTGGTGTTTTACTGCAAAATCACGGCTTTGTTCTAAAAGAGTATCCAGGTTATTGGTCACTATTTTATAGCTTAAATGTACTTTGGCTCTGTATTTCGGGAAATTAATATTGATCCAGCAGGGATCGGCACCTAAGTGTTTATCGTTATCAATAAATGAATAAGCAGGGATCTCAAAACTATAAGGGCAAATGCTGTCATACATCTTGTAAGCTTTAGTTTCAAAATAAATGCGGGGGTAGCCTTTTGGTTTTGGGGCATATACTTCATCGTCCTCATCATCGCCACAAGACGATAGCATAAACAATGAACCGCAGATAACAGCTATTTTAAGTAAAATAAAGACAATAGATTTTTGCATAAGGCTAAAGTTACATAATAAAAAAGCCGGACGCGATGGCCGGCTTAAAATTAATAACTTCTGTTTGTTTAAAACGGGAGCCCGTCTTTTTTATCCAGATCACCAAAATCATTGGTATTTGTATCTTCCTGTTCTGCCTGAGGAGAAGTTTGACCGGGTTCTTTACGTTGCAGTATTAAAAAGGACTCACCCACAATTTCGGTAATATTCCGCTTGTTGCCGTCCTTATCGAGCCATTGGCGCGTTTGCAATTTTCCTTCCAGGTATATTTGGGTACCTTTCTTCAGCAACTTTTCGGCGCTTTCAGCCATGCTCCTCCACACAACAATATTGTGCCATTCGGTTTGTTCAATTTTATTTCCCGACTTGTCCTTATGAAACTCACTGGTAGCCATGCTAAAATTGGCACGTGCAATGTTTCCCTCCAGGTATTTTATTTCCGGGTCTTTACCTAAATTTCCTACCAGTATTACTTTATTGACTCCCCCCATACGTAAGTTTTTTATTTAATTGCTGTTTAACAAACAAAATAACAATTTTGCTATTTTGCAAATAGTTGATCTAATAACCAACACCTTTTAATAAACAGGCAACTTCTTAAAAGGTTTAATAAATTAGTTTTTAATTTTTTAAATAATAAACTATAAAACGAGGTTTATGCTTAATTTTGTAGCAATGAGTAATTATTTAGATGAATTAAACCCGGTACAGCGTATGGCGGCCGAAACCACAGATGGCCCCGTAATGATTATTGCCGGTGCGGGTTCCGGAAAAACCAGGGTTTTAACCTACCGTATAGCGCATATTATGCAAAAAGGGAACGATGCTTTTAACATTTTGGCATTAACCTTTACCAATAAGGCTGCTAAGGAAATGAAGGCGCGTATTGCAAAGATTGTTGGAGCAGGAGAGTCAAAAAATATCTGGATGGGAACATTCCACTCCATTTTTGCCAAAATATTACGATTTGAAGCAGAAAAACTTGGTTACCCAAGCAATTTTACTATTTACGATACCGACGATAGCAAAAGTGTTATTAAAGATATTTTAAAACAACTTAACCTCGACGAAAAAATATACAAGCCGTCGTTAGTACTGAACCGTATTTCTTCTGCAAAAAACAGTTTGATCTCTGCAGGCCAGTATGCCAACAATCCTGTAACGCAGGCCGAAGATAGAGCATCTAATAAACCTTTGCTTGGCCAAATTTATTTAGCGTACCAAAAAAAGAATTTCAAATCGGGCGCCATGGATTTTGACGACCTGTTATTTAATACCAATATTTTATTGAGGGATTTCCCTGAAGTACTGATCAAATACCAAAGTAAATTCAAATATATATTAGTAGATGAGTACCAGGATACTAACTTTTCGCAATACGTTATTGTGAAACAACTGGCAGCACGTTTTCAGAATATATGTGTGGTAGGCGATGATGCACAAAGTATTTATTCTTTCAGGGGAGCAAATATTCAAAATATTTTAAATTTCGAAAAAGATTACCCCGACCTTAAAACCTTTAAACTTGAACAGAATTACCGGAGTACTCAAAATATTGTAAAGGCTGCAAGTGCTGTTATTGCTATTAATAAAGACCAGTTCAAGAAAAATATTTTTACAGACAACGAAGAAGGGGAAAAAATTCGCGTCATTCGTTCAAGTACCGATAATGAAGAGGGGCAAAAAGTAGCTTCTACTATTTATGAAACACATTACACACAACAGGCACATTACAAGGATTTTGCTATTCTGTACCGTACCAATGCACAATCGCGTTCTTTTGAGGAAGCCCTGCGTAAATTAAATATCCCGTATAAAATATACGGAGGCATTTCCTTTTATCAGCGTAAAGAAATTAAAGACGTACTGGCTTATTTCAGATTATCCATCAACCATAATGATGATGAATCGTTGAAACGTATCATCAATTATCCTGCCCGTGGTATAGGACAAACCACTATGGACAGAATTATGATAGCCGCTATGGAACATGATATCAGCATGTGGCAGGTGATTACCAATTTAAAGGATTTTAATACCGGCATTAACAGTGGCACGGCAGCTAAAATAGAAGAGTTTACAACGAGTATCAAGTCTTTTTCGTTAATAATCCCTTATAAAAGTGCCTTTGATAGTGCAAACCATATTGCGGTAACAAGTGGAATTGTGAAGGATTTATATCACGATAAAACACCGGAAGGCGTGAGCCGTTACGAAAATATCCAGGAATTATTAAACGGGATAAAGGATTTTACCGACCAGGACAGAACACCTCAGGAAGTAGAATTAAAAGAAGCCATTGTACAAA
>JAZJZF010000102.1:0-2479 GCA_040389965.1 Bacteroidota bacterium | reverse complement strand
AGTTAACCGAAGTGCTTAAGTTGAAGGTGGGGTGATTATGCTAACGATCTACCATTATCACGCAACGTATCAGATAGATAATTATGGTGGAATTTCCCATATTGATGGAATCGCAGGAGTCCCCGACGAAATAAACACAATGGACGGGTATAGAGAATTAAAAGAAGCCATTGTACAAAATACAGAAGTCAATCCAACCGAATTATTTGATGCACCTGAACAGGTTGCTACCTTAAAAACGCTGGACGAATTTATGCAGGAAATTACACTTCTTACGGATGTGGATAAAGAAGGAGAGGACGAGAAAAATGCAGATAAGGTAACCATGATGACCATCCATGCTTCCAAGGGCCTTGAATTTCCTTATGTACACATTGTTGGTTTAGAAGAGAATTTATTTCCATCGCAAATGGCATTGAATAGCCGCAGTGAACTGGAGGAAGAACGCCGCTTATTTTATGTAGCTATTACGCGTGCCGAAAAGAAAGCAACTATAAGCTTTGCTACGACACGTTACCGTTTTGGAAATATCATTTATTGCGAACCGAGCAGGTTTATTGATGAACTGGATGCCACTTGTGTAGAATATCCTGATGAACCTGTTGGCAATAAATTCAGCGATAGCGCATTTAACAGGATCAATAATTCCGATTCGTTTGGACTTGGTAAATCGCTTGATTTTAAAGGTAAATCGGGCGAAACGGAAAAAGTGATCCCTAAGCCCATTGGTTTTTCTCCGCCAAAAAAACTGATTCCCCTGGCGCAACGTATGGCCGCCAGTAATACACCTGTTGATAACAGTGCCAACGCAAATTTAAGAGTGGGTAGTGTTGTGGAGCATGAAAAATTTGGAATAGGCGAAGTAACAACAATAGAAGGTGTTTATCCCGAAGCAAAAGCAACGATTCAGTTTAAGAACAGCGGAGAAAAGACCCTGTTACTGAAATATGCGAAACTTAAAATTGTGATGTAATATTGTTCTAATTCCCCTCTGGAAGAGGGGTGTCTGCCAGCTGGCGGACGGGGTGTTTGTTCTACATGACAGAGGCCAAGTATCTGTCTTTTAGGATCAGTCATTATTTTAGTTGCAAATAATTAAGCAGCCTTACTCTTCTCGTTTGATTGTTTAATAATACGCTTGCGATGCGAAGTACCCCATTTTGCCATTTCATTGATTACGGACTGTAATGTTTTTCCGTAAGGAGTCAGTTCATATTCTACGGTTACCGGTTTCGTATCGTATACGGTACGTATAACGAGTTCGTTTATTTCAAGCTCCTTTAATTCCTTGGAAAGCATTTTGGCACCAATGCCTTCTACGTCTCTCTGGAGTTCCATAAAACGCCTTTTTTCATTAAAGCTTAAAGAGCTGATGATGGTGATTTTCCATTTGCCGCCTAAGAGGTCAAGTGTGTCATGTACCGCACGTATTCTGCCTGTGCATTGGTCGTGCTTTTGGGGTATGATGGCTTTTTTTGTCATTTTTTAAAGGTAGTTTCTCAGAGGAAAGTACTTTCTTTTGGGAAACCACTTTCAAAAGTAAACTATATTACTGAGATTTGTACCGCTATAGTAAACTTTTTTTCTCAACACTGTTGTCTATACAAATTAAATAAACAAAGATTTTTATTAAACATTAAAAAAACACCTTTATGGAATTATTAAATGCATTAAAATGGCGTTATGCCGTTAAAAAAATGAACGGAAAAGCAGTTGCAGAGCAGGATGTAGAAGCAATTGTAGAAGCTGCAAGAATGGCTCCGACCTCTGCGGGTATTCAACCTTTTGAAGTAATAGTTATCTCGAATCCTGAATTAAAGAAACAAATTCTGCCAATTGCTTTTAATCAGCAACAAATAGTAGATTGTTCACATTTATTGGTATTTGCTGCCTGGGATAATTATACGACGGAAAGAATTGAAGAGTATATTAACAGAACAGAAACAGAAAGAGGCATGCCTGTGGATGCGATGGCTGATTTCAAAGATAAGTTGCTCAGTAATTTTACGACTAAAGGTGCTGAAGTTAATGCTGCGCATGCCGCAAGACAGGCTTATATTGGTTTTGGTGTAGCTATTGCTGCTGCTGCGGAGTTAAAAGTAGATTCCACTCCTATGGAAGGATTTAACAATGAAGAACTGGATAAATTATTAGGATTGGATAAAAAAGGATTGAAAAGCGTTACACTCCTGCCATTAGGCCACCGCGATCATGAAAATGACTGGTTGGTAAACCTCAAAAAAATACGTGTACCTAAAGAAAAATTTGTAACAGAATTCAAATAGAGTATCATTTATTTGCAAAAAGAAAGGTCCGCTATTTTAGCGAACCTTTTTTTATATCTGTCTGAGTAATTTTTTAATTATTATCTCCGCCAAAATAAGTCATTTCAATAATATCGGCATTGGTGGCAACATCCCAGATGACTTCATTCACAATAGCTTCTACAAGCGAGTCACACTCGGCTACAAGCTTGTCG
>JAZJZF010000101.1:18875-25598 GCA_040389965.1 Bacteroidota bacterium | reverse complement strand
CTTTGGTAAGTCCCCGTGCTTTAAGCTTAGCAACAGATTCAAGTAATTCTTTTTTATTAGCACCGCTGATTCCTTCTTTTAAAACCCTTACCGAATCGGCATAAGAAACCAGAGTAACGACATCTGTTGGACGAAGCGCTTCAATTAAAAACTGCATGGCGTACTGCATCACCGGTAATTTTGCAGAGTCCTTCATAGAGCTTGATACATCTACTAAAAACACAATGTTATTTGGTTTATATAAATCCGGATTTAAGAGGCTTTCATCTTTTGCAGGTTGTGGTTTTACAATTCCGGACTCCGGTTTTTTTTGTTGAACTGCTGGTGGTGTATTTGTAGCCACCCCATTATCAGGCATTTTGTTTGAGTTATCTCTTTTGCTGTGATCTTCATATACAACGATAGCTTGTGTTTCTTTAACTCCGGAAGTGTTTGGTTTTTTAAAATAGAAGCAGGCTGTTTTATCATCCGTTTTAATGGATTTGATTGTACCTGATAAACTTAAATCGTAGGGGAGTCCATCAGCACTGGTAACTAAATGGATGTTCTCATTAAATTTCCCGGTATTTTTGGGAATGAACTCTACTACTATTAATGAAGTATCGTCGGGGTGTAAGGTTTTTTTTGATGCCCTTATGGTAATTCCTTTTTCGGCATCAGCTCTCAATAGGTATAGGTTTTTAGCCTGTTTGTTTTGTATAATGTAATCGGCTCTTACTTTGTAAATATTTTCCTGTGTGCCAATGTCTTTGTTCTTTTCATCTATCATAATAGCGCTGTTTTGAGAGAACAGGCCGCTACTAAAAAGGATAAACAGAAACAAAAATCTCATGACATAAATTTAAGGATAAGAATCCATTATTTATTATAAATCCAATCTAATTCCAAATCTATAAAACGGATTTATCTTTCCGCTCTGATTAATGGCGGTTCCCACATCAAAGCGGAAGAACTGTAAAATTTTATCGAGCCCAACATATACCTCGTTGTAGTTTCCGTTTTCGGTAATTAAACCATTGATACCCACCACCTCATAAAATTTGGTTTTACGTAACAAGGGAATTTTACCAATAAAAAAGCTCCTGAAATTATGCGACGCATGGTATTCTATAAATTTGGTATTGGTGCTGTAAGTATAATAATTTAAAGCGTGAAACTCGGAGATCTGTGCCCGTGTTGAAGGCGAATAAAAATCAGAGGCAGGAGGGTTTAACAGGAAAGCTGTTTGGTTACCGTTGAAATGTTTGTAATCAATAAAATTCATGTTTTTGTTATTTAAAAAGACACCACCAGTGACATCAAATTTAAAAGCGCCGATGGCATGCAGATCAATGTCTTTACCAATAGATAATTCTAAATAGTCATAATTAAATGCTTTGGTATTTGTTGAAATTCCTTTTTTGTAATTAAAAGATAGTTCGGGCCATTTGGTTTCAAGCATGCGTTTATAGGTAGGGTAGGTTTCGTATTTAGCAAAAGGAATAAATTTAAACCCCAATTTAAACTGTATGACCTGGTCCTGATTAAAAGCTTTGGTCTCGCTGTAAGCACCATCATCTACCACAGGATTATTAGAGGTAAAGTGTTTGGTTTTAGAGCCTGCGAAATAATAGAAGCTTGAGTTTAAAAGTGCTTCTCTTTGGATATACTGAATATCAGCATTTCCATATAGGCCATTGGCTAATTCCTGATGGTAAGTAACACCTAACATATCTTTCTGATACAACTTCATATAATTGCTTTTATCCAACAAGGTATAAGCCGTATTTAACAGGTTACTGATAGGTTTGTTATTATTGAATTGTTCCATAAAACGGCCGGCCTTTATGAAAATGCTCTGGCTGCGCTTAGGATTAAATAACCAGAAACCGCTCAGACCACCGCTCCATTTATAATTATCAAAACCATAATGAGCCATAGCATCCACGGCTTTTACACTGCGGGTTTCTTTATTTCTTAGGTTGTAAGTTCCTCTCAGGGTGGCATTAATTCCTTCCACAGTATTGTAATTCACCATATCCAAAATACCATTAGTTCCAAAGTAAGTGCCTTTTATTTCGTTACGTTTGCTGATACCACTTAAACCGACTCTTATCTTACTATATGCTTTTGAAACGGAATCCTTGTAGGCCTTGCTTTCCATACGTTTTAAAGTACTGTCTCCTTTCTGGTAATATTTTGATTCTTCTACGGATAAAATAGAAGGGCGGGTAGTGGACCAATAGCTTGTGTCTTTTTTGTTGGCCTGCTCATCTATTTTAAACAATTCGTTGCTAAAGAATTTTTTTGGAAAAGTCCTGTTTACCTGGTAGTTTGAAATGGTAGCTGTACTCAGATCTGTTGCGCCAAATCCAAATACTTTAATATGGCTGTAGATCTGCATTTGCAAAGGAACCCAAACGCTATCGTTTGCTTTTACCATTTCCTGTTTGATGTGTACTGTATCTACAAAATCAATTTGTGCATCTTTGGTAATAAACAAATCGCTGGAATAGATCTGATAATTATCGCCTTCATTAATATACATTTCTCCGTGAAATAAGGGATCGCCTTTACGCCTTGGAATAATTTCTATTTTATGAACGGGTTTTGCGTCTACATAAAAAGTACCCAGGTATTTATATTTATAGCTTAACAGCGAACCTGTTGCCAATGGCGAAATAAAAGGCCTTTCAGAGTAACCTTCCATATTAACCGACGACTCGTAAAAGTTCACAAATACATCTTCTACACGGTTCCAGCTAAAGCCTGTTTTTTGACCTGCCACCTTGCTGGCAATCATTTCTTCTTTCTTTTTATCGGGATTTTGACGGTAATATTTAGCTACCGATTCCGACATATAAATAAGTCCAAGGTTTGTACTGTCGGGAATGTCTTTTTTATTAATGAAGAACGGAATTTTTTTAGGGATCTGTAAAAGTCTTACAGAGCTTTTCATATAAATATCAGCCGAAAAAGACTGCACTTTATCCATATTATCTTTCCTGCGCTTAATGGCTTCACGCATAATCGCATAGGCGGGATCTTTAGAATTTCCTTTGATCATCACTTCTTTTAACTGTACATTTTCTGATTTCATTTTTATGATCAGGTCAGAAGTTTGTGTATTGATATCAATTTTTTCCCTGTGCTTAACGTATCCTAATGTTTGAAAAGCCAGTGTGAGGTCATCGCCTTCCTTTACATTCAGGGCAAATTCGCCATCGGCATTAGAAGTTGTTCCGTTTGTAGAGCCTTCGATATACACATTTACAAAAGGCAATTCCGTGCCATTCTGATCTACAATTTTACCCTTAACAGTAATGTAATTTTCTTTAATGCCAAGGCTATGCATAATAAACGCCATGTTAAAAGCAGCTTCTTTAAATTCGCTCGATCTGCCCGAAGCACCGCCATGACCGGCATCCATATTGGTTTTAAATAATAACAGATTTGTGTCGGTTTTTAATTCTCTTAATTTAGAAACCCATTTTGCCGGTTCCCAGTAGCCAACCTGTGCATCGTTATAGCCTGAGGTTACCAGTAAATCGGGATAGGCTTTGCGCTCCACATTATCGTAAGGCGAATAAGACTTCATGTACTGATAGTAATCTTTTTGTTTTGGATTTCCCCATTCCTCAAACTCAAATGTTGTTAAGGGAATACTTTCGTCGAGCATGGTATTGATCACATCCACAAACGGAACATTAGCTACCACGCATTTAAATAAATCGGGGCGCATATTGGTAACAGCCCCCATGAGCAAACCTCCGGCACTACCTCCATTAATGGCTAGTTTCTGTTTTGAAGTATATCCCTGTTCAATTAAATAATCGCCGCAAGCGATGAAATCGGTAAAGGTGTTTTTCTTATGAAATAGTTTCCCGTCTTCATACCATTGGTTCCCAAGATCGTTACTGCCGCGTATGTGGGCTAGTGCATACACAAATCCTCTGTCAATATAACTGATGGTATTGGTTGAAAAGCCTGCGTAATCGGGCGATCCGTAAGAACCGTAACCATAAAGCAGACAAGGATTATTGCCATTAAGTGTTAAGCCTTTTTTGTAAACAAGGGTAATAGGTACTTGTGCATCATCTTTGGCAGTAGCATAGATCCGCTTGGTTTCATAATTAGCAGGTTTAAATGTTCCAAGAATAGTATCTTCTTCAATGATCTTTTTTTCTTTCGTATTTAAATTATAATAAAATGTTTTTGAAGGGTAGACCATGTTTGAATAACTGAACTCAATTACTGAAGAAGTTTGGTAATTATAGTCTTCGAAGCCATAAGAAATTTCATAAAGATCCAATCCCGGATTTAAAACTTCGGTTTCGCCGGTTTTTAAATTGGTAATTTTAACCCGGCTCTGGGCATTTTCTTTTTCCTCTACTACCATAAAATCCTTTGTAAATACGGCACTTTCCAATAATACCTTAGGATTATGCGGAATAATATCTTTCCAGTTTGCGGGGGCGGGTTGATTAATTTTTGTTTTAATCAAACGGTAATTAATGGCATTTAGGTTAGTGGTAATTGTAAATTCGTCGCCTTCTATATGGTCAAGAGTATAAATCACAGATGGCTCACGTTTTAGAAAAAGTGTAGGTTTAATGCTGCTTCCGTCGGATGGGATATACCAACCTTCTCTGCATTTTGTTTTCCCGCTTGTAAAGAAAATATATTGACGGGAAGATGATTTATGCATATCGATTTGAAATGTTTTATCCGCTTCTTCAAATACCAGATCGTCGTTAGAAGTTGGTTGCCCAATAATATGCCTGTAAACACGCCATTGACGTAAGGTTTTATCTTCAGGCTTGGTATAATAAACGGTTTTATTATCCTCAGCCCATATAAGTTCCATGACATTTTCCAGCTTTTCATTTACATATATACTGTCTTTATTAATGTGTTTTAAATAATAAGTTAGTACATGATTCCCTTTACTATCAATGCCATAGTATAATAATTGTTGATTTGGGCTAATGTTATAACCCGAAACATTGATGTATGGCTGTTCTTCGGCCAGTTTATTAATATTTAAAACAACAGTTTCAGAAGCATTAATGGTGTCTTTTTTCCGGCAAAGAATGGCGTAATCTTTTCCTTTTTCGTAACGGCTATAGTAAAGATAGCCTTTGCGCTTATTTGGGCGCGATGTAAAACTTTCTTTGCGGCGCGATTTAAATTCTTCGTACAATACCTTTTGTAAAAAGCTACTTTGTTTCATCATATTATCTGCATAGGCGTTTTCGGCATACAGATGATTAATGACCTCGGGAGCATATTTATCTCTGAGCCAAAAATAATTATCTATAACGGTATCGCCATGAATAATAAGCTGATTGGGGATTTTTTTGGCAACAGGAGCAGTAAATTCTTTCTCTTGCGCCGTGAATGGGTTTGCGCAGAGAATTGAGCATAAAAAGAGTAGGGTAGCTTTGATAGTCATATTTACATTTTGAATATAACGGTTGAGGAGAAAGATAAGTTACAGCAGATTAAAAACAAAATCCCGGAATATGATTAATTCCGGGATTAGGCTTTAAAAATAGGTATTTTACAGGGTTATTGTTTCACTATTTTGATAGTTTCAACCCTATCTCCTGATTGGATCTGTATATAATACATGCCATTTGACAAAAACGAAATGTTCACAGGCGTTTTATCCTGTAAGCTTTTGGTTGTATAAACCAGTCTGCCGGTAATATCCATCACATTAATCTGTTTCTCCGTATCGTTGGTAAATTCAACGGTAAATTCGCCTGAACCCGGATTTGGATAAATATGTATTGCTGTTTGGTCATTAGTGTGCACGTTAATACCCGTACAAGGGCTTACCACAATGCTTGTACTGGCAGTATTGGAGCAGCCTGTTGTAGTGCTTGTGTAAGAATACATAGGCGTAAACGTTCCTGTGGTGGCGGGTGTAAAACTATTAGCCGAAACGTTGGTACCGCTGTAAGTTCCGCCGGCCGGAGAACCTGTTAGTGTAATACTGCCACCATGGATACAGGCATTCCCGCTCGAAGGTGTTATGGTTGCGCCCGGTAAACCATATACAGTAAAGCTCGATACGGCTGTATTAGTGCAGCCCTGAGCACTCGTTCCAGCTACTGTAGAGTTTAAAACAGCGCTCACCGCTGTAGTAGCTACCGGGCCAACAACTGGTGTTACGGTTGAATATGTGTAAGTGCTTGCGCCCGTTGGTACCAGTGTAAACGAATTGCCTGAACAAACCGATCCGCTGTTTACCGCTACAAGAGGGGCCGGATTTACAGTTACGGTTATTGCTGTACGACTTACACTTGCCGTACACGTGGTCGCTCCTGCATAATAAGTATAAGTGCCCGCAGAAAGGGCAGGCGTAATATAAGTTGTGCCGGTGCCCAGAGATAAAGTGGAAGTTGGAGATGAGTACCAGTTAACTGTTCCTGTACTCGTAGCACTTAGCGTTGTTGTTTTGTTTGCACAGATCACTTGTTGCGATGCGGCCGTAGTGTTCGTTGGGGCAGAAGGAGCAGCACATGGCAAGTCACAGCAGTTTCCACCATTGGAAATATTTTTTGTAGTACCTGCCCAACAGCCATACTGTAAAAATTGAAACCTCAATGTTCCTCCGGTTTGTTGCGTAAAATAATAGGCGATCTGATCAGATGTATTACATCCTCCCTGGTTGGTTGTACTGCTGCAGCTATAACCACATACCATGGAACCATATCCATTGGAATTGCTATAGCC
>JAZJZF010000101.1:0-18865 GCA_040389965.1 Bacteroidota bacterium | reverse complement strand
CAGGAGGAGCAAAATTAATCGACACAATTCCGGCCGGAACACCGGTAATGGTTGTTGTACTTACGTTTGGACTGCAGTTTGTATTTGGACTGTTGTTATAACCGGCATAAATAACCTGAGTTACATTGGCAGAATATGTGCCAACAATATTCACTTTTACAGCCTCATATGAGCAAATACCAATCTTTAAGTTAGGAATGTTAGCATCCACATTAATATTTACATCTCCTCCATCATAATTCGTATAAATAACAAGATTACCGCTAGTGTTGCATATAGTCTGCGCTTTTATAGTCGAAACTAGTGAGGTAAAAAATAAGGCTGCTGCAAAAAATCGTGAGTAATTTTTTTTCATGTTTATAAGTTTAGTAACATGAATATACAAAAAAATCTGGTTATTTCAATATTGTCAAATGAAAAATCTATTTCAACTTCTCGTTATTGATATGCCTTTCCGAATCGCGGCCTGTTTTTTTATCGAGGTTTTTTTTAAGAGCATCTTCTAAATTAATGCCTGTTTGGTTGGCAAGACAAATGAGTACAAAGAGTACATCGGCCAGCTCGTCACCCAGATCTTTGTTTTTATCCGATTCCTTTTCGCTTTGTTCTCCATAACGTCGTGCAATGATACGCGCTACTTCGCCCACTTCTTCGGTAAGCATGGCCATATTGGTCAATTCGCTGAAATAACGAACACCGTATTGTTTTATCCAGTTGTCGACTTGCTGTTGGGCTTGTTGGAGAGTCATAGATTAAGTTTTAAAGAATAATATAAATGAGAATAAAAAGATAAAAGATGTAAGATAAAAGATTGATTTAATTCAAATACCGTGGAATATTACCAACGATCTCTGTTTAAACCAATCTTTTATCTTACATCTTATAATACTTGTTCTACTTCTTAATGGAGTCCGCTTCGTATTTCTCAATAATGGCTTTTACCAATCGGTGTCTGATCACATCCACAGAGGTGAGTTCCACAAAATCGATCCCTTCTGTTTTTTTCAAAAGTCTTACCGCTTGCTGTAATCCCGATGATTGATGCCTTGGTAAATCAACCTGGGTCATATCGCCGGTAATAATAAATTTGGCGTTAGCACCCATACGGGTTAAAAACATTTTCATCTGGCTTTCAGTGGTGTTTTGTGCTTCATCCAAAATCACAAAAGCATTATCTAAGGTACGGCCACGCATAAATGCCAAAGGAGCAATTTGTATGATCTTGCTTTCAATGTATTGGTTGAGCTTATCTAATGGTACCATGTCGTACAAAGCATCATACAAAGGCTGCATGTAAGGGTCCAGTTTTTCTTTTAAATCGCCGGGCAAAAATCCCAGGTTTTCTCCTGCTTCAACTGCAGGGCGGGTCAGGATAATCCGTTTTACCTCCTTGTTTTTCAGAGCTCTTACAGCTAATGCTACAGCCGTATAGGTTTTTCCGGTTCCTGCAGGCCCTACGGCAAACAGCATATCGCTTTTACCAACCGACTGCATCATTTTGCGTTGGTTGTCGGTACGAGCCTTAATTACCAGGCCACTGTTTCCAAATAAAATAATGTCAGATCCCGTGGCTTCTTCCTTGGCTTGTAATAAATTATCGCCGGTTTGCCCTAGTAAGCGCTCAATAACCGTATCGGTTAATAAGCCATTTTTGTGGTAGTAATCTACCAGCATATTTAGCTTTTTCTCAAAATGGTTAATTTCGGCTTCTTCTCCTAATACCTTAACCGAATAGCCCCTTGCAATAATCTTAAGCTTTGGAAAGTATTTTTTTATAACATTTAGTTTTACATCATTTACACCGTAAATTTCTACCGGTTCTATGCTATCAATGGTAATGGTTTTCTCTGTCAAAGTTCTGAGGTCTTTATGTTAATAATCGTGTTAATCAAATGCTTTAATATATAAAAGTATGCCTAAAATAATATTTACTTTTGATATAAATCAATACATTTTTTGAACAGTTGTTTTGGAATATAAAGTTATTGTTTTTTTAATGTAATTTATAGAATTTAGATATGCCAGTTATTACTATTACAACAGATTTGGGTTATCGCGACCCCTATTTGGCAATGGTAAAAGGCATGCTATATACTAAACAGCCCGATTGCAAAATTGTTGACGTAGCTTGTAGCGTAAATCAACATGCCCACAATGAAGGCGCTTTTGCTTTAAGAAGTGTGTTGCCTTATTTCCCTGAAAACACAGTTCACCTGTTTGCTGTTAAATTTTTAAACTCTTCAAAAACCATCAACGATCTGGCGGTTGATAATATGCGTTACCTGCTTACAAAGTATAAAGGCCAGTATATTATTTGTCCCGATAATGGCGTACTGACCCTGATAGATAAGGAGTTCAATGAGCCGGTGTATGTGTTGTATTACGATAACGAAAAACAACACTCCTTTTATTTAAGAGATGTTTTTGTAAACATAGCCGCTAAGCTTGTGGACGGTGTGCCTTTGGAAGATTTTTGTGCTCCTACAGAAGAATATTGCAAATTGTATGCCTTCGAATCCTTTGCTACGCCCAGTAATTTACAGGGCATGGTGTTGTATGAAGATGATTTCGGGAATCTCATCACAAGCATTACCCGCAAGGAATTTGAACAGGAAGTTGGGAATAAGCGCTTTTCCATTTCATTACCTTCCAACAACATTACCAAAATTTATAATACCTATGATGATGTAAAAATAGGAGATGTGGTTTGTTTTTTTAATTCGATGGATCTGTTGGAAATAGCTTCTCTCGGCCAATCGGCCACAAAAATTGTGATCAAGAAAAATGTATTAAGTAAATATAAGATCGACCGTATAATAATAGATATTTATGATTAAGAGATTAGTAAAAATGACCTTTAAAGTGGAGAACATAGAAGCGTTTAAAACATTGTTTAATTCTAAAAAAGAGCTGATAGCAGCCGTTGAAGGCTGCAGCCATGTGGAGTTGTTACAGGATACAGATAACGAAACTATTTTCTTTACTTACAGCCTTTGGGATGATCCCAACTATTTAGAAGCTTACCGCAACTCGGAGCTGTTTAAAGACGTGTGGGCAAAAACAAAAGTATTATTCGATGCAAAGCCCGAGGCATGGAGCCTTTCTATCCAATAAATAAAGGTTTTTTAATCACGAAGGTTCTCTAAATAAATCATTACCTTCATAGCTTTGATATTATTATGATTACTCTTGCAATTATTATACTTACCGTTGGTTTTTCAGTTTATGCAATGAGTAAGCCGGAGATCAAATACAAGTATATTTTTCACCCTTACTCTATTTTTCATTTTAAACAACATTACCGTTTCCTGTCGCATGCTTTCCTGCATGGTGACTACATTCATTTGGCATTCAATGTATACGGCTTATGGATTTTCGGACCGGTTGTTGAAAAAATGATCATGCCTATGTTGGCAGGAAAAATAGGAGAACCTAATAAAAAAATAGGTATCGTTTTGTACATCGTATTGTACACAGGTGCTATTTATGCCTCTTCTATTTCTGAATATTTTAAGAATAAAAATAATCAATATTATACATCCCTGGGAGCCAGTGGGGCCGTGAATGCCTTGTTGTTTAGTTATATTACCTGTATGCCCTTTGCAAAACCATTCTTTTTTCTGCCGGCCTGGGTATTCGGCATTTTATATTTAGGGATCAGTTATTATTTAAGTAAACGTCAGCAAAGTGGCCAAACGGTTGATAATATTGGTCATGAGGCACATTTTTGGGGTGCTATTTATGGAGTTGTATTTACGTTAATAGTAGGTTTATTAAACAAAGAGGTCTTTTTTGAATTGGTAAAAAATCATTAATGAAAGTCACGTTTTTAGGCACCGGCACATCACAGGGCGTTCCCATCTTATGTTGCGAATGTGAGGTTTGCCGTTCTCAAAATCCTAAAGACAAACGCTTAAGATCTTCGGTATTAATACAAAGCAGTCAGGCAAATGTAATTATTGATTCAGGGCCTGACTTCAGACAGCAGTTATTACGAAAAGACTTAAAAACACTCGATGCTGTTGTGTTTACACATGAACATAAAGATCATATTGCAGGCCTGGATGAAGTAAAAGCCTTTAATTTTTTTAATAAAATGCGCATGCCTGTCTATGCTACAGAGCGTGTGCAGGAGGCTATTAAAAGAGAATTTGCCTATATTTTTGCAGAAGAAAAATACCCGGGTATTCCTGAAATAGACCTCTACACCGTAAAAGATGACCCTTTTACCATTAAAGAAATTAAGTTCACACCTATTAATGTATTGCATTACAAACTCCTGGTAAAAGCATACAGAGTTAAAGATTTCACCTACATTACCGATGCCAATTTTATTTCTAAAGAAGAAAAAGAAAAAATAAAAGGCTCTAAAATCATTGTTTTAAATGCATTACGCCGGGAAGAACATATTTCGCATTATACCTTGCAGGAGGCCATAGATCTGCTCATAGAACTAAATCCTGAAAAAGCCTACCTTACTCATATTTCGCATCAATTAGGATTGCACGATGCTGTTTCAAAAGAACTTCCCGGTTTTATTGAAATTGCTTATGACGGTTTGGAAATCGAGATTTAAAATACTATAATTGTTTAACGTTAAATTACAATTATGAGAATTTTTGCCATCATTTATGCCATTGCCATGACTATCATCGCTATGGTTTCCACATTTTCACAATCTTATCCCGCATTATACCTGATAGACTTGTTTGCACCTAATGAAGGAGATACCTATAGCGTGAAATTAGTCATGCTTTTAACCATGTTAATCCTGTTGATACCACTTGGGATTATCCTGTTTATCTTTAAAATGATCCGCAAATCCAAAGATTCTAAAATAGTAGTGGATTCCTGGAGAACAGGAATATATATTGTTCGAAAAACACAATTGCAAAGTGCGCTTTTGCCTGTTAAGGTAGTAGTTAATGGAACTAAAGCAGGCGAGGCTGATTCGGGTGTTAAAAAGTTTTTCGATGCGCCTCCGGGCGTTGTAAAGTTGAGTGTAGGAAGTGGCAAGACCGGTTCTGAAACGATTGAATTTACTATAAAAGCAGGCGAACAGCTTACGGTAGATGCAGAGATCGTAACACAAGGCCGTAACGCCAAACAGATATTAAAACTCAGAAGTAATTCGTCGTTTTAGCCCTTCCCCTTATTTTTTTAATAAAACCTCTTAATTGTTAATTTGTTATTGCCCGATATTTCCCAGTGAATCGTAAATTTGAGCGCTTTCAAAAAAAGTGAAAAATTATGATCAAATCGGATGTATTACTAGGCCTGCAATGGGGCGACGAAGGAAAAGGTAAAATAGTAGATGTTTTAACCCCAAAATACGACATTATTGCTCGTTTTCAGGGTGGGCCAAACGCAGGGCACACACTTGAGTTTAATGGTATTAAACACGTATTACACACTATTCCAAGTGGTATCTTTCATCCAACGGCTTTAAATGTGGTAGGTAATGGAGTAGTGATTGACCCGGTTATCTTTAAAAAAGAAATTGATGCCTTAACAGCGATGGGCGTTGACGTTAATAAAAAATTAGTGATCAGCAAACGTGCGCATTTAATTTTGCCAACACACCGTTTAATCGATGCTGCCAGCGAAGCGGCTAAGGGCAAAGATAAAATTGGTTCTACCTTAAAAGGAATAGGCCCCACTTATATGGATAAAACCGGGCGTAATGGTTTACGTGTTGGCGATATCGAAAGCCCTAATTTTAAAGAAAAATACAATGCTTTGGTTGAAAAACACAAGCAAATTCTGGAGTTTCATAAGTTCGAGTATAATTTAACAGAGCTTGAACCAACGTGGTTTGCAGCTATCGAAGACCTTAAAAAATTAAGCTTTATTGATACAGAACATTTTATTAATGATGCTATTAAACAAGGTAAAAAAATACTGGCAGAAGGCGCACAAGGCTCTTTATTAGATATTGATTTTGGTTCTTATCCTTTTGTAACATCATCAAACACAATATGTGCAGGAGCATGTAACGGTTTGGGAATTGCACCTAATAAAATAGGAAACGTCATCGGTATTTTTAAAGCATACTGTACACGTGTGGGCAGCGGCCCTTTTCCTACAGAATTAGATAACGAAGTAGGAGAGAAGATCCGCCAGATTGGCCGTGAATTTGGTGCTACTACAGGCCGTGCACGCCGCTGTGGATGGTTGGATATTCCGGCATTAAAATACGCTATCGAGATTAATGGTGTAACAGAATTAATGATGATGAAAGCAGATGTGCTTTCTGATTTTGATACATTACAAGTGTGTACACACTATATCCACAGAGGAGAAAAAATTGATTACTTGCCATTTAGTATTGAGCCGGCAGATGTAACGCCTGTTTATGAAGAAGTAAAAGGCTGGAATGTTGATTTGACCAAAATGACAGAAAAAAGTACTCTGCCAAAAGAATTGACCGATTATGTAAAATACATCGAAAAATTAGTAGAAGTGCCTATTAGCATTGTATCTATTGGTCCTGATAGAACGCAGACTATTTTTATGTAGTTGTTTTGTTCGGGGTTCTAATTCCCCTCTAAAAAGAGGGGTTAGGGGTGTGTAAAAAGTATGAATACCAGATTAGCAAAAAAATAACTACCTTTAAAAAATTAAAACAGTGAAACCTAAAGTTTTATTAGAAAATAAACAGTTAGAAGTTACGCTTACACGCCTTTGCTATCAATTAATAGAAGTTCACAACGATTTTAGTAACAGCGTTATCATTGGCTTACAGCCCAGAGGTATTTATTTAGCACATCGAATCCAAAAATTACTGGAAGGTATCTTAAAGAAAAAAATTCATTGTGGCGATTTGGATACAACATTTTACCGTGACGATTTTCGCAAAAAAGAACTAAAACCCAATAAAACCAGTATCGATTTTATTATTGAAGATAAAAATGTGATCCTTGTGGATGACGTTTTATTTACAGGAAGAACAATTCGTGCCGGCCTTGATGCCATGCTCGCTTTTGGAAGACCTAACGATGTTGAGCTCCTGGTGTTGGTTGACAGGCGTTTTAGCCGTAACGTGCCCATACAGGCAAAGTATATAGGATTAGTCATCGATTCCATTGAAACACAAAACGTAAAAGTGGAGTGGGCGGAAATAGACAAAAAAGACCGTGTAACTTTAATCGACAAATAAGATGAGACCACAAGCAGAAGACCATATCCCTTACTTTTCGCGGTACATCGACCTGGTTCCCGAAAACAGCATTATGCCTGCCTTGCAAAATAATCATCATGAACTGATTGAATTCATTAAAAGCATTCCGGCAGATAAATCAGAATATAAATACTCTCCCGAAAAATGGACTATTAAACAGGTCATTAATCATATTATAGATACGGAGCGTATTTTTAGTTACAGGGCGTTACGTTTTGCACGGGGCGATGCACAACGATTACCGGGTTTCGAAGAAAATTATTATGCTGCAAATGCTAATTTAAAATATACCAATCTTAATTTACTGACAGAAGAGTTTGATGTGGTACGAAAATCTACCATTCTCCTGTTTAAACAATTAGATGAGAAAGAACTGCTGCTTTCAGGACTGATGGCAGCCGGAGAAGTAAATGTGCTGTCATTGGGCTTTACAACCTGTGGGCATGCAAAGCACCATATGAACGTTATGCAGGAAAGATACCTCTCGTAATTTTAACTGTTTGACACTCATTTTAAAAATAATAAATAGCAAATAAAAGGGATTCATTAACAACTAAAACTAAACAATAAGCACTGGCAAATATGGGTAACTTAAGCGTAAATCATCTATTAGGAATAAAATATATCACTAAAAATGATATTGAATTAATATTAGATACCGCTAAAAATTTTAAGGAAGTCATTAACCGCCCCATTAAAAAAGTACCTTCATTAAGAGATATTACTGTTGCCAATTTATTTTTCGAAAATTCTACACGCACCCGTTTATCCTTTGAGTTGGCTCAAAAACGACTGAGTGCTGATGTCGTTAATTTCTCTGCTTCTTCCTCTTCTGTAAAAAAAGGCGAAACCCTCATTGATACCGTTAATAATATTTTGGCCATGAAAGTGGATATGGTGGTTATGCGCCATTCAAGTGCAGGAGCAGCCGAATTTTTATCGAAACGGGTTAATGCTAAAATAGTAAATGCCGGCGATGGCGCTCATGAGCATCCTACACAAGCTTTGCTCGACGCTTTTTCCATGCAGGAAAAAATAGGCGATTTAAAAGGAAAAAAAATAGCGATCATAGGAGATATTCTACATTCACGTGTGGCCTTATCAAATATATTCTGCCTTCAAAAACTTGGAGCAGAAGTAAAGGTTTGCGGCCCCACAACATTGATTCCTAAATACATAGAATCATTAGGGGTAAAGGTAGAAACAGATCTTAGAAAAACCCTTGAATGGTGCGATGTCGCCAATATGCTCCGCATTCAGTTAGAACGCCAGGACATTAAATTCTTTCCTTCTATTCGCGAGTATACCATGCTTTACGGCTTAAATAAAGAGATCCTCGATTCTCTTTCCAAAAAAATTGTGATCATGCACCCGGGACCTATTAATCGCGGTGTGGAGATCACCAGCGATGTAGCCGATGGCGATCAGTCCATTATTCTTGATCAGGTTGAAAACGGTGTGGCTGTGCGTATGGCAGTAATGTTTTTACTTGCGGGAAGACAATAGTTTACAGCTTCCTGTTAAAAACTTTAGTGTTTATTAACGATGTAAATTTTTTGAAAAGTTTAAAATCATTAAATTTACATTAAACATAAACATTTACCATATGAAAAAAATCTACTTTTCTATTTTAACTCTTATAGGCACCTTAACAGCGGTAGCACAAACAGTTCCTACCTGTTCATTAGATGCTGCATTTATTGCTAGCCCAAAAATAGGTGTTTGGCCCGATAGTGCTACAAACTTTATAGCAGGTGTGGTGGGGCAGCCATATGTACAAAATTTAACCATCAAAGTACCAAAAGATACGGTATCGAGTGGTGTTACTTTTTGCTTTAACCGTTTTGAATTAACAACGCCAACAGCCAATAATTATAATTTACCTCCGGGTCTGCAAATTGGATCTTCTACCGCTGCCCTTGCTAATGGTACGGTAAATGCAGCACCTTCGCTTAAATTTCCGGGGAACGCCAATAACTGCGGAAGCATTTTTGGAACACCAACTACGGCCGGTACTTACACGTTGAATTTAAAAGTTCAGCCCTATGTAACGCCATCAGGAGGTACATGTTCATCTACTCCAAATGTAAGTGGCGGTAGTGCGCTTACAGCAGCACAAACATTAAACTATTATATTATTAAAATTACGGCTCCTGTTGGTGTTAAAGAAATAGGAAAAGATAGATTCGGAGTAATGCAAAATCAACCGAATCCTTTTTCAGGACTTACTAAAATAAAATACTATGTCGAAGACCAGGATGCCGCTACTTTAACTGTTTATAATACCCTGGGCGCTATTGTACATCAGGAAACCGTTAAAACAGCTGTTGGCGAAAATTACTTTGAAGTAAACGCTTCAAACTGGACTTCAGGAATGTACATTTATAGTGTAAAATATAAAAACACACTCGATACCAAACGCTTAATGGTAAGCAATAACTAATTAAAAAACCTTTGAAGGTGCTTTCTTTATGTCTTTACAAACCTTCGAATTATTAATATTAGGGAGCAGCGCCGCTACTCCAACTTCTACCAGAAATCCAACCGCTCAGTTATTAAACATAGCTGAGCGGTTCTTTTTAATAGATTGCGGTGAAGGCACGCAAATACAAATGCGTAGGTACAAAGCCCGTTTCCAGAGCGTAAACCACGTTTTTATAAGTCATTTGCATGGAGATCATTTTCTGGGATTACCGGGTTTTTTAGCTAGTATGCATTTACTGGGTCGCAAGAACGAACTCACGGTATATGGCCCAAAAGAACTGGAAGAGATCATCTCCGTAATCCATAAACATTCTGAAACGTATTTAAGCTATCCTATAAAATTTGTAGCTACTCAGGATAAGCACAAGCAATTATTGTGGGAAGATGATAAAGTGGAAGTGTACAGCTTTCCGCTGAAACACCGCATAACCACAACCGGCTTTTTATTTAAAGAAAAGCAATTGCCGCGAAACATCAATAAATACAAGCTCGAAAAACTCGATGTATCATTTGCAGAAATTCACAAGCTTAAACAAGGACTCGACGCCGTAGATAATAAAGGCAACAGCATTAAAAACGCGGATCTTACCGGTGAACCGCCGGAACCCAAAAGCTATGCCTTTTGTAGCGATACCAAGTTTTTTGAAGAGCTGGCAGAGTCCATACAAGGAGTCGATTTGTTATACCATGAGTCTACATTTTTAGAAGATAAAAAAGACCGTGCAGCTATTACCTTTCATAGTACGGCCGCTCAGGCAGCACAGATGGCTGCTTTGGCAAATGTGAAACAATTATTACTCGGGCATTTTTCGGCACGTTATGTTTACCTCGAAGATTTTTTAGAGGAAGCAAAGCCTCTTTTTAACAATGTTTCGTTAGCAACCGAAGGAAAAATTATCTCAATATAATTTGTATTAACAGATATAGAATGTATCTTTGTTTAAAATTAATCTAAATAAGGTTTTTGATAATGATTTCAGTTCTCATAGCAGATAATAACTACTTAAGCAGGTTAGGGCTATATACATTATTAAACACTTCGGCCAACTTTGAAGTGGATTATACAGAAGATGCAAACTTTGAGAGTTTAGTAGCATCCATCAAAAAAATAAAGCCCCGCATTTTAATATTGGATTTCGAATCACTGAACTATTCTGTTCAGCAGATTTCAACGCTTATCAAAACATTCCGCAGAATGCAGATTCTTGCCATTACAGATTATCTGGCAAAAAAAGATATGCAGGCGGTGTTGGATGCAGGTGTAAGAAGCTATTTATTAAAAGAATGCGATAGAGAAGAAATCATTGAAGCCTTACATGCAACCTACAATAACGAACGCTTTTTATGCGGTAAAGTAGCTTATTACTTAACTCAATCTGAGGAAGAAACAGCATACAAACCAAATATGCAAAAAGTATCGTGTCAGGGGCTTGGTATTACTGATCGCGAACTGGATGTGATCCGTTTGATCTCTGAAGGATTATCCAATAAATTAATTGCTGATAAACTTGAACTGAGCACTCATACCGTAAATACACACCGTAAAAATATTATGACCAAGCTCAATATCCCTAATACGGCCGGTATTGTAATGTTTGCGGTTAAAAATAAATTACTGGCTGCTTAGTAATCCATGAAATCTGCCTTAGGAATAAGTGATTATTTTATACTGTTGTTCGTTGCTTCCGTGTTTATTTTTGGTGCCTATACAGTCTTTAAATTCATGCGAAAAAAAGACTGATCTTTTAATTTCTTTTCACAGATAAATTTTCCTGCCTCTCCCTTTAAACAAAAGATTTAGCTATCTTTGTTGGCTACTATGCAAGAACAAATTTTAATCCTCGATTTTGGTTCACAGTTTACGCAATTAATTGCCCGTCGCTTACGCGAAATGAATGTATACTGCGAAATTCATCCTTTCAATAAAATTCCTGAAATTACCCCTGACATCAAAGGCGTCATTTTATCCGGCAGCCCGCATAGTGTTCGTCAGGATAACCCCTTAAACCCTGATCTTGCAGCTATTAAAGGCAAATTACCTTTACTGGGCATCTGTTATGGCGCACAATTATTATCACATTTTTATGGCGGAGAAGTTGGTAAATCAAGCTCCCGCGAATACGGCAGAGCAAACTTAAGCTTTGTAGATTCTACCGATAGTTTATTTAAAGGCATTGGCACCAACTCGCAAGTGTGGATGAGCCATGCTGATACCATTATTAAAGTTCCTGAAAACTATACATTAGTTGCCAGCACACACGATGTAAAAGTAGCAGGCTATGTCGTAAAAGGCGAACAAACTTGGGGAATTCAGTTTCACCCCGAAGTATACCACTCAACAGATGGGGCATTGCTACTGACCAATTTTGTAAAAGGCATTTGTGGTTGCCATGGTACCTGGACTTCCGATTCGTTTATTGATACCACTGTTGCCGAATTAAAACAAAAATTAGGAAACGATAAAGTCGTATTAGGCTTATCGGGTGGCGTAGATAGCTCTGTTGCCGCAGTATTACTGCATAAAGCGATTGGAGCCAATTTGCACTGTATATTTGTAGATAACGGTTTGTTACGTAAAAACGAGTTTGAAAACGTTTTAGATTCTTATAAACACATGGGATTGAACGTAAAAGGCGTAAATGCCAAACAACGTTTTTATGATGCCTTAAAAGGCTTAACAGATCCTGAAGATAAACGTAAGGCCATTGGTAAAGCCTTTGTAGATGTATTTGACGATGAGTCTAAAACCATTACAGATGCCAAATGGTTAGGACAAGGAACTATTTATCCGGATGTTATTGAAAGCCTTTCGGTAAACGGACCATCCGCTACTATTAAATCGCACCATAACGTAGGAGGTTTACCCGATTATATGAAGCTAAGCGTTGTAGAGCCTTTACGGAGTTTATTTAAAGATGAAGTACGCAGGGTAGGCAGAGCTCTTGGAATCGATGCGTCTTTAATTGGCCGTCACCCTTTCCCGGGGCCGGGTTTGGCTATTCGTATCCTTGGAGATATAACCGCGGAAAAAGTACAATTGCTACAGGAAGTAGACGCTATTTTTATTGACGGATTAAAATCAGCCGGTTTATACGATACAGTTTGGCAGGCGGGTGCCATTTTATTACCGATACAAAGTGTGGGTGTTATGGGCGACGAGCGTACGTATGAAAAAGTAGTAGCGCTGCGCGCAGTGTCTTCTACCGATGGTATGACGGCTGATTGGTGCCATTTACCCTATGAGTTTTTAGCTAAAACATCAAACGAAATCATTAATAAAGTAAAAGGAGTAAACAGAGTAGTGTACGATATTAGCTCTAAACCTCCCGCTACCATTGAATGGGAATAACATCAGAAAGCAAAAGATTAGTAGGCAGTTAATTTAAATTTAGTAGTTTATAAAGAATCATGATTAAAATAAAAGCAACATATGTCATATTTTTACTGACTATTGCCTACTGCTTACTTCCAAACTATTCTTTCTCTCAGGGAAAATCCGCTGACATTCGCACGCTTAACGGTAAAAAATATTACATCCACAAAGTAGAAAAAGGCCAAAGTCTTTATGCTATTGCCAAGGTTTATAATATGGACGTGAATTCTATTCTTGCCGAAAACGATGATGCCATTGATGGATTAAAAACCGGCCAGGAATTAAAAGTACCCTTTGAGTCGTTACTCCAGAAGCCTTCTACAGCAATTGATACCAATAAATATGTGTACCACCGTATAAAAAAAGGAGAAACCATTTATGCGATCACTAAAAAATATGCCATCGACGAAAAAAAGCTGATGGCTTATAACCCAACATTAGCAAGCGGTTTAAAAGAAGGAGAATTTGTTATAGTGGGCGAAAAGAAAAAAACAAGCGCATTGCCTATAAAGCCCCAGGCATTGAAAGATACCCTATACTATACCGTTGCCGCCAGCGAAACAGTATATGGCCTAACCAGAAAGTTTAACATCACGCAGGAGGAATTTTTTAAATGGAATCCTCTGGCAAAAGAAGGCGTTAAAGCCGGACAAATCGTAAAACTGCCTAAAGTAACCAGTCTGCAAAATACGGATGTGGTTGCGGTGGTTAAACCTACAGACACGATCGCATTTAACAAACCTAAAAAAACAGCCTATACCATTGGTTTATTTCTTCCTTTCAAATTAGCAGAAAGTGAGCAGATTGATATAGATGCCCTGGCAAGAAGCAAATCATCTTTCCCGGCTACACAGGCTTTAGCATTAGATTTTTATGCAGGGTTTAAAAAAGCGGTAGATTCATTACAGGCAAAAGATTTTGATGTAACACTGAATATATACGACCTTCAGGAGCGTGATTCGGCAAAAGCAGAAGCTATTTGCAAATCGGCCGAATTTAAAACACTGGATGTGATCTTTGGCCCTTTATATCCCGGAGCATTTAAAACAGTATCTGCCTATGCCAAACCTCTTGGTATCCCTACCATTTCGCCATTAACACAACAAAGTAAAATATTATACAATAATCCGCTTTCCAGTAAAGTAACTCCTTCGCAATATACTATTATTGAAGGCCTGGCCGATTTTTGCATCGATTCTCTAACGGTTGGCAATCATATGATCCTTGTAAATACGACTTTAAAAGATCAGGCGTATGTTAAAACATTTAAGGAGCGTTATAATAATGAATTGCTGCGGATCGGGAAAACCCTTAAAGACAGCATTACCGAAGTAAAAGGTTTGGCCGGAATTAAAAGCGCTTTTATACCGGGAAGAAAAAATGTAGTGGTCATGCTTACAAACAACCCTGTATATCTGCAGGACGTTATTACCCAGTTATATGTGTTCTCTAATAAAAAAGATATTATCCTGCTTGGCTTTAGCAATGTCGCCAATATCGATAACCTCGATCAGGATTACCTTAACGATCTGCAATTCCATTTTGCAAGCGCCACAGGCATTAGCTGTAAAGATTCCTTACAACAAAAACTGGTAAAGTATTATCAGAATATTTATGTAACCGACCCGAGTGAATATTTTTTCGAAGGCTATGATGTTGCCAATTATTACTTATCTAATTTAAAAACAAAAGGCCCCGGCTTTTTTGCAAACCTTGATAAATACCCTGCACAAGGCCTTAGTACAGGCTTTGAGTTTTACAGGCCCGATGAAGAAACCGGCTATGAGAACAGAGCCATTTTCATTTATAAATATTCAGATTACAAGCTACAGAAATTAGGATGGAGATAAGCAAAGAACATATTTCCGAATGGTTAAAAACCTTGCAGGATACTATTTGCAATGCCCTTGAAAGTGCTGACGGATCAGCCAAATTTAAAGAAGAGAACTGGACAAGAGAAGAAGGTGGTGGTGGCCGGTCGCGTGTAATAGAAAACGGAACGGTTATTGAAAAAGGCGGTGTCATGTTTTCTGCCGTAAGCGGTAAAGCTCCCGATTTTTTATTTAAAGAAAGTGCCCATAGCGAATCATCCAACGCCATTGATCGTGATGGACTCACGTTTTTTGCTACAGGAGTATCTATTGTGATACATCCTGTAAGTCCTATGGTTCCTATTATTCATATGAATATCCGCTATTTTGAAATGAATAACGGCACCAAATGGTTAGGTGGTGGCATCGACCTTACACCGCATTACATAGTAGAAGAAGATGCCCGTTTCTTTCATTCGCAATTAAAAACAGTTTGCGACAAGCACAACAAAGAGTACTATTCTAAATTTAAAGACTGGGCCGATGAGTACTTTTATATTTCACATCGTAAAGAAACCCGTGGCATCGGTGGTATTTTCTTCGACCGTTTAAATACCGGTAATGGCATGAGCTTTGAACAGAATTTTGAGTTCTGGAAAGAAGTAGGAGAGGCTTTTGCCCCAACCTATGTAGAATTAATAAACCGAAATAAAACTAAAACCTATACGCCTGAAAACAAGCAATGGCAGCTTTTAAGACGAGGCCGCTACGTTGAATTTAACCTTGTATATGATAAAGGCACACGCTTTGGGCTTGAAACCAATGGCAGGGTAGAGTCTATCTTAATGAGTTTACCAATGCAGGCAGGGTGGATGTACGATTTTAAAACAAAGGCTAATTCCCCCGAAGAACATACGCTTGCCAAACTAAAAAAAGGAATTAACTGGCTTTCATAATATGAACAACGTACTTAAATATTTTTTACAGGGGCTTGTCCTTTCCATACCCTTTGGTATTACGTTAATTGTATTTCTTAAGTTGTTCCAGTTTTTTGAAAGCCTGTTCTCGTTTGTAGGGCTTACAGGCTATCCGGTTATTGATACGGTTATCTCTATTATTTCGGTAATTGTTATTATTACCATTATAGGTGTATTGGCATCCTCTTTTATATTTAAAAAGCTATTTGCCTATTTAGAAGAAAAGCTGGAGCATGTCCCTTTTATAAGACACGTTTATTCACCTATTAAAGATTTTATGAATGCTTTTGCCGGTAATAAAAAACGGTTTACAAAGCCTGTGCTGGTGCTTACTAACCCACAGGCCAATATTGAAGAAATTGGCTTTATTACCCAGGATGATTTAACGGATTGGGGAATAAAGGGGAAAGTGGCTGTATATTTACCTTATTCCTATTCGTTTTCCGGCAGATTGGTGATTGTACCCAAAGAACACATAAAATCGATTGATACGGATGGCTCTGATGCTATGAAATTTATTGTATCAGGCGGTGTAACAGACGTTGAGTAGAAATAAAGCCGTATTTTAACAAAAAATTGGCATATTATGGCTTTGTTTTTGAAATTGCTTGTTTAATTTTAATAAAAGCTTCAATACATATTAAACTAAAAACTATCCACATGAAGAAAACTGCATTTTTATTAGTAACGTTAACAGGAATGACTGCTGTAGCGCAGCGCATCGAGTTAAAAGAAGGAAGCGAGAAATTCTCAACAGGGACTCAGAACGCTATATCTACCACTATTTTTGCCAACAAACAGGATGATGTTCAAAGCAGCTGGAAAAGCTTAATGAAAGATTATAAAAATGAAAAAGTGAAGAGTGATAAAAACGAAGTATTTGGCGATAATGTATTGATCAAAGAATTTGGAAATAATCCTGTTGATATTTATGCCACTTTTGAAGAAAACAAAAAAGACATGACGGTAAACATGCATGTGGCCTTTGACCTGGGAGGTGCTTATTTGAAATCATCTGAACAAAAAGATAAATACAATGAGGCTGAAAAAATCATTAAAGCTTTTGCTGTAAAAATGACCAAAGAGCCATTGCAACAAAAAGTAAAAGATGCCGAAAAAGTGCAATCTAAAATGGAAGATGATCAAAAAGACCTGGAAAAAGACAATAAAAATTTAAAAGGCGATATTGTAGATTACAAAAATAAAATAACCAAAGCCAACCAGGATATTGTAACTAAAAATGCGGAGCTGGAAAAGAAAAAATCGGAAATTGAGATTCAGAAAAAAGTAGTGGATGCCAGTGCAGGAGCGGTAAACGAACAGGCTAAAGCATCACAAAAAATTCACGAAAAATTAATGGATCAGGAAAAAAGCATTCAAAAAGATTTAAAAGGCTTGAAATCGGATATCGATGATTATAATGGCAAAATTAAAAAAGCCGAAGACGATATTAAGAAAAATGAGTCTGATCAGGACAAGAAAAAATCAGATATCGAAAAACAAAAACAACTGGTAAGCGACTCTAAAAAAGCGGTTGATAAAGTAGACTAATGTTTGAGATGGTGTACCGGAATAATGTTGAATTATTTGTCAGTTCGAGCGGAGTCGAGAACTAGACAGAGATTATTAGAACACTTCTAATATGCGCTGTCTCGCTCAAAAGTTCACTGAACTTTTGCCGTGCTCGAAGCGACAAACCTCGTAATTCCAACACTCTTCTGTAACAATATCATATTTGATTCATCTGTAAGTTTAAAAAAGCTGGTAACAGACGTTATCAGCTTTTTTGTTTTTATATTTAAGCGGTGGGAATTTTAAGAACGATATTAGCCATAGCAGTAGTTGTGTTTCATTCCTATAAGATCTTTGGCTTGCGTTTATGTGGCGGGCAGGTAGCAGTACAATCCTTTTATATGATTTCGGGCTTTTATATGGCCCTTATTCTCAACGAAAAATACACAGGCAAAGGTTATTACACCACGTTTATTAAAAGCAGGTTTTACCGTATTTATCCGGTTTATTGGCTTGTATTGCTTTGCGCGGTATTGGTTTCTGTTATTGGCTATTATGGCTTTGATAAACCTTATTATTTAGGACGTTATATCAGCAATAAAGATTGCCTGTCTTTTACCACGATCTTGTATTTTGCATTCGAGAACCTTGTTATTATTGGACAGGATGTCTTATATTTTTTAAAGCTCGACGAGCATTGCAAGCCTGAATTGACCTACCATGTCTTGTCTTATAAGCATACGGGTTACCAGTATTTGTTTGTACCCCAGGCATGGTCAATAAGTATCGAATGCTTATTTTATGTATTAGCACCATTTATGGTAACTAAAAAAATAAAGTGGCAATTACTGATCATTGGTCTGAGCCTTGGTTTACGGTACGTTTATGCTACTTCGCTTAATTTAAGTTTCGACCCATGGACCTACCGTTTTTTTCCTTTTGAACTGGCCTTCTTTTTGGCGGGCAGTCTGGCTTACAGGTATTATAAAACTCTGCAACCAAAGCAAATGCCTAATGGGGTAGGGTATATGCTGTTAGTGCTATTAGTGACACTCATTGCCGGTTTTGATAAAATAGCAATAAACGAAACCCTGAAGAACTATACGTTTTATGCGCTGTTTTTAGGTTCACTGCCCTTTCTGTTTTATACGTTTAAAAACAATAAGATTGACCGCTATATTGGCGAATTATCTTTTTCTATATACATTATCCATCATTTAGTGGTTAGTGTGTTCAGAAGCTTCTTTTTTGGCAATCCTGAGTATATGAGCTATTATGGCTACACTGTTATTATGATATCTGTGTTACTGGCACTTATGATGCAACGGTGGCTTATAGATCCGCTGGACAGGTACCGTCAAAAAAGATTTTCGTAATTTTTTAATTATTTTTTTTGGAAATAAGAAAATTATAGTAAATTTGCACTCCATTAATTAAACAGCTGATCTCAGGAAAAGTAATTAATCAAATGGCCCGTTCGTCTAGGGGTTAGGACGCGTCCCTTTCACGGACGAAACACGGGTTCGAT
>JAZJZF010000100.1:0-7989 GCA_040389965.1 Bacteroidota bacterium | reverse complement strand
AGAAAACCGGAAGCCTTGTTGGAAGAGCAGATGTACAGCCCCTGACCTTGTTATCGGATGTGCATGAAGTGTACGCCTACTTTGCTATGGGAGAAACCGATTTTATTCATTTTAAAACAGCGTACAAGGGCACAGGATTAAAAGAAAAAATAAGTCAGTTGCCTCCCGTGGCTTTAGTATTGGCAGATAACAGCTTATATACTGAAACAGGAAAAGTGGATATGATTGATGGACAATTCGACAAAAACACAGGTGCTATTACGCTGCGTGCTACTTTTCCTAACCCTGAAGGCTTACTACGATCGGGCAATACCGGCAAGATTCGCCTTGGTCGCTTATACCATGGTGCCTTAACAGTACCACAGGAAGCAACAATGGAAATACAGGACAAAGTATTTGTATATGCCTTAGGCGATAGTAACAAAGTGTTTAAACAACCACTCACTATCATTGGAAAAAGCGGCACCAACTATATAGTTAGCGAAGGCGTGAAACACGGCGACCGTATTGTATTCAGCAATCTCGACCATTTACAGGAAGGGGCTAAGATTATGCCAAAAGCAGTAACAGCAGATAACCAAACACATTAAAAAATTAACCGAATTAAAATATAAAAACGATGTTTAAAAGATTTATAGAAAGGCCCATATTAGCTACCGTGATTTCCATTTTATTGGTGATCCTTGGTGTACTGGGTCTGAACAGACTGCCCTTAGAGCAGTTCCCGGAAATTGCTCCTCCGGCGGTACAGGTTACCGCTTTATATCCCGGTGCCAATGCCGAAACAGTATTACGTGCCGTTGCTCCTGCTCTGGAAGAAGCCATAAATGGTGTAGAGAATATGACTTACATGAGTTCTACTGCCAGTAACGACGGATCATTGGTTATCTCTGTATTTTTCAAACTGGGTACCGATCCTGATAAAGCAGCCGTAAACGTTCAAAATCGTGTGGCTCAGGCAACAAGCCAGCTTCCGGCAGAAGTTATTCAGGCGGGAATTACCACAGCCAAGCAGCAAAATAGTTTTATTATGGCTATTAATCTGTATTCGGATGATGAAAAAAGTTATGATGAAACCTTTATTGCCAATTATGCCAAGATCAATATCATTCCGGAGATTAAACGTATTCCGGGTGTTGGGCAGGCTTTTGTATTTGGCAGTAACAAAGATTATGCAATGCGTGTATGGCTTAATCCTGGTCAGTTGGCCAATTACCATATGACCCCTCAGGAAGTAGCCACGGCCATACAGGATCAAAATTTAGAAGCTGCTCCGGGTCGTTTTGGAGAAGGCAGTAAAGAAGCTTTTGAATTTGTGATAAAATATAAAGGCAAAATGAACCAACCGGTTGATTATGAAAACATCATTATCCGTTCAAACCCGGATGGTTCTGAACTACGCCTGAAAGATGTAGCCCGTGTGGAATTAGGTTCTTATTCCTATTCCAGCGGAGGCCTCATAAATGGTAAGCAGGGCATTACCATTGTGGTATTACAAAGCGCCGGTTCTAATGCCAATAAAATACAAATTGCTATTAACGAATTGATTGAAAAAGCCTCAGGAAACTTCCCAAAAGGTGTCAAACATTACATTCTATACAGTACTAAAAAAGCCCTCGATCAGTCTATCAGCCAGGTACAGCACACACTCATTGAAGCCTTTATACTGGTATTCCTTGTTGTGTTTTTATTCCTTCAGGATTTCCGGTCTACGCTCATTCCGGCTATTGCCGTACCTGTATCTATTTTAGGAACGTTCTTTTTCATGCAACTCTTTGGCTTTTCTATCAACCTGCTTACGCTCTTTGCTTTGATCTTAGCTATCGGAATTGTGGTAGATGACGCCATTGTGGTGGTAGAAGCTGTGCATGCTAAAATGGAACATAAAAATATGACCCCAAAAGCGGCTACGGCCTCTGCTATGAGTGAGATCACAGGCGCTATCATTTCTATTACCTTGGTGATGTCGGCCGTGTTTCTTCCTGTTGGATTTATGGAAGGCTCTACAGGCCTCTTCTACCGGCAATTTGCCTTTACGCTGGCCATCGCCATTGTTATCTCAGCTGTGAACGCATTAACGCTGAGCCCCGCGCTGAGTGCTTTATTATTGAAAAATACACATAGCAACGAGCATGGAGCAATTGAAGAAAAATTAAGCTTTAAGCAGAAATTTTTCAATGGGTTTAACGCCGGTTTCAATTCCTTAACAAATAAATATGTGAAAAGCCTGAGATTTCTGATCAGCAAACGTTGGTTAAGCCTCGGCGGATTAGCACTGGTAACAATCCTTACAGTGTGGCTCGTTAAACGAACTCCTTCCGGATTTATCCCGTCAGAAGATCAAAGCTTTGCTGTAATCGCCTTATCTATGCCTTCCGGTACTTCACTGGAGCGTACGAAACAGGTATTACAAAAAGCAGAGAAAGTACTATCACCTATGGAAGCCGTTGAAACAGTCAACATTATTTCCGGTTTTAATATTATGACTTCTTCCACAAGTCCTTCTTCTGCAACAGGCTTCATCGTATTCAAACAAATGAATAATCGCGGCCAGGTAAAAGACATTAACAGCATCATCAATATCATGCGCGAAAAACTGGGAGCTATACCCGGTGGAAATTTCTTTGTGTTTACCTTTCCTACTGTTCCCGGCTTTAGCAATATTGATGGATTGGATCTTGTGTTGCAGGACCGCACAGGCAATAAGCTTGACAAGTTTAGCGGTGTTGCTAACAATTTCATTGGAGGCCTTATGAAGCGCAAAGAAATTGGCGTAGCATTTACAGCGTTCAAAGCCGATTACCCTCAATTTGAACTGGAAGTAGATAACGCCAAAGCCAGACAATTAGGTGTGAGTATACGCGATGTTTTACAAACGGTACAGTCTTATTTTGGAAGTGTACAGGTTTCTGATTTCAACCGTTTCGGAAAATATTACCGGGTAATGGCGCAAGCCGATCTTTCTTCACGCTCAGAGCCAACGGCACTTGATGGGATCTTTGTAAAAAATCAACGTGGCGATATGGTGCCTATTAATACATTGGTAAATATGAAACGGGTGTATGGCCCGGAAACCGTGTCGCGTTATAATATGTTCAATTCCATTGCGGTGACTGCTATTCCTAAACCCGGATTCAGTACTGGTGATGCCATTAATGCGGTACGGGAAGTAGCAAAAGAGGAACTGCCTTCAGGTTACAGTTATGAGTTTTCCGGTTTGACGAAAGAAGAAATTACATCCGGCGGACAATCGGTTATCATCTTTGCATTAAGCCTCTTATTTGTGTACTTCTTATTAGCGGCTCAATACGAAAGTTATATTCTTCCACTAGCTGTTATCTTTTCTATACCAACCGGTATTGCCGGAGTATTTATTGGTATTAACATTGCGGGTATTGAAAATAATATTTATGTACAGGTGGCACTGGTCATGCTCATTGGCTTACTCGCCAAGAATGCGATCCTGATTGTAGAGTATGCCGTACAGCGACGCATAGCAGGAAAAAGCCTCCTGTCTGCTGCACTCGAAGCATCTAAACTCCGCCTCCGCCCTATCATTATGACTTCTCTGGCCTTTGTGGCAGGACTTATTCCAATGATCAGTGCAACAGGGCCATCAGCTCTTGGTAACCACTCCATTAGTATTGGTGCTATTGGCGGAATGCTGGCCGGTGTTATTCTCGGTATATTTATCATTCCTGTTTTATTTGTGGTATTCCAATACCTTCAGGAAAAAGTAAAACCTTTACAAGGCGTTATACAAGCCGATGAACACATCAGCGATGCTGTAAATGAAACCATCATGAGTCCGGTACATCAACAATAATAAAAATCACTTTTTAAAACGATATATGAAACATTATTTAATATATAGTCTTTCAGGCGCTCTGCTTCTATTGCTGAGCGCCTGCAAAGTCTCCAAAGACATTGCCACACCAAAAAACAGTGTTCCCACTGCCTATACCGGTGCCGCTGCAAGCGATACAACCAACATGGCCGACCTTTCATGGAAAACATTTTTCTCAGATGCTTCCCTGCAAAAGTTGGTAGATTCCGCTTTGCTAAGAAATTACGATATGCAGATCGCTCTCAAAAATGTAGAATCTGCCAATCAATCGCTTAAGCAAGCTAAACAGGGATGGTTACCACAATTGAATCTCAATGTAGGTGCATCGAGCAATACACCATCTAAAAACAGCTTAAACGGCTCGCTTACCAATCAATACCTTGGAACCAATCATATAGAAGATTTTACGGCAAACATAGGCCTATCCTGGGAAATTGATATCTGGAGAAAAATCCGTAATCAAAAAAAAGTAGCCCTTTCTTCTTATCTTCAAACAACAGAAGCCCGTAAAGCCATACAAACTGCCATTGTATCGGGTGTGGCAACCGGATTCTATAACCTGTTGTTACTCGACGAGCAGCTTATCATTGCACAGAAAAACCTGGCATTGAATGATAGTACCATCCGTATTATCCGGCTCAGGCAAACAGCCGGGCAGGTAACCTCACTGGCAGTGCAACAGGCCGAAGCACAGCAAATGGCTGCTGCACAACTGGTATCACAATTAGAACAAACCATTCGTTTGCAGGAAAATGCCCTGAGTATATTAGCCGGCCGTTTTCCGGGTAAAATAGAAAGATCTAACGGTTTAAGTACTATTACGCTAAATGAAATAGTGTCAACCGGTGTACCTTCGCAAATGTTAAGCCGACGCCCCGATGTAAAGGCACAGGAATTAAACCTAAGCATCCAAAATGCAAGAGTTGGTATTGCCAAAGCCGGATTTTATCCTGCCATACAAATTACCGCCAACAGCGGGCTCAACGCCTACAAAGCCGCCAATTGGTTTACGATTCCGGCCTCTTTATTTGGAACTGTGGTTGGAGGAATTACACAGCCTTTGTTTCAGCACCGACGTATTAAAACACAATACAAAGTAGCAAAAATCGACCGCGAAAAAGCAGTTTTACAATTCAGACAAACTGTATTAAATGCAGTAGGGGAAGTATCGGATGCTCTTATAAAAGCAGAGAAACTCGATGAGCAACAACTTATTGCAAGCAAGCGTGTAGGCACTTTACAGGAAGCTACACAAAACGCCGTGTTACTATTTAAAAGTGGCATGGCCAATTACCTCGAAGTAATTAGCGTTCAGGGAAGTGTATTACAAAGTGAGTTAGACCTTGCAACTATAAAATATGGCCAACTCCATGCCCGCATTGATCTTTACAGAGCCCTTGGTGGCGGCTGGAAATAATGTTTAATTAATATAAAAAGAAGCTGTTTCAGAAGTCATGAATGATTGTAAATTGACTTTTGAAACAGCTCTTTCATTTTATAACAAGAAAATTTACGCTTATTGATTTTATCTTGCAATCACCAATCTTTCTGTGCTTTGAGTTCCGCCATTAATGAAGCTTACAATATAAATACCATTTGGTAATTCATTTAAATTTACCGGAACATGGTATTGTCCTTCGTATTGACCGGCAATATTCACAACTGATTTAATAAGAGATCCGTTCATATTAAAAATAGTTATTTTGACATCCGATCTTTTTAATAAATCATATTTGATGGTAAACTCCCCACTACCTGGGTTTGGATACACGTTGAATACTTTAGATTTATTTAGTTGAGACTGATCCGCTATTTTTTTAAAATCATCAGCTATGATTGAATCAGCAGGAACTGTGTCAGGTGTATAGACACTATAAGCTATCAAGCCTCCAAGAACTTGTTCTACCGGAGGAGGCGGTGGTGGTGGTTCAACCGGAATTTCCTGATAACTTATTCCGCCTGCAACCATATTTTGGTAGCTATAAGTCTGCTCTAGCTCCATAATGGGTTCTCCGGTCAATAATGGTATTAAAGAATCGGCAATCTCGGTTGGCGGCGGCGGCATTGATCTCATGATACCGGCTGCATTAGGATCAACTATCTCAATCCCGTCAATTTTGGCTCCTTTTTCGTCGGTGCAACTAAACAATAATGTACCAAACACAATAAATAAGGCAATACCAAAAGCTTTGGTAATACTAATATTACGAGGGAGATGGTTAAGATTTATGGTAATATTTAACGAGCGGTTAACCTGCGATTTTTTAAAATGCCCGCATACTTTCTGGTCTTTATGTTCTATTAAAATATCCCTGATCTCATTATCCGTTTTGTTTGAAAAATCGAATACCGATTTATTACAGGAGTTGCAGAATTTACCTTTGGCATCAGGCTGCATTTTATTCCAATCCTCATGGCAAGGCTCAGGAATACGAACTATAAAATTGGATGGCTTCATAAAGTTTTATATTAAGAGTCAATAAATTAAAAATTCCATAAATTATTTTTCAGAACAAGCGCTTAAACAAATGTATCATGCTCTCTTCTATAAAAAAGAGGTAACCTTTTAAGTGGCAGGATATTTATTGTAAGTGGTTAAAAAATAGAATTACAGCAAAGCAATTACTGTTTCATTTTTTATAAAAAAGGATTTTTTAATGACAGAAGAGTAATCAATCAGGTTTACTTAGCGTACGATACCATTCTTTAAATTCCTTACTGGGCTTATCTATATAGGTAAAAAGCAGGTTTACACCATAGTGTTCTTTCTCCTGAATAGTTACTTCGAGCTGTACATGAACATTATATGCCGACACATATTTATTTTCTTCTGTTTTTCGCCAGCCATAGCTTTTTGTATGCAGAATCCTATTCAGATATGTCATGGCACATTCATTACAGTCTGATTGCATTTCCTGGCTTGTACAATAATCAACCGGGAGTTGATCTTCGGTTTGGCCAAAACCTAATTTTATGAGGCGGGTTTGAACACTGTCTTTAAAAGAAACTACCAACGCATCGCCTGTGCTTTTATAAAAGCATGTATCGTTAATGTGAAGCGTTCTTTTTAGTTTCTTTTTGCATTCTTTTTTATTGTAAAATCCTATAAATACTTCTACATCATGGCCTTTAGGCTTAACTTGCCCAAAAACCAATTCAGAAAAACATATAAAAACGAAAAGAATAACGAAAGATCTCATGTTTCAAAGATAAATAAAATAGCCGTTGAAGCTGTTCTGCCAATGAATAATTCATGCAATTTAAGGGAAACATTTTTTGCCTATCTCATAATCAGGTAGTATCTTGGCGACTCAATAAATAAATTATGGCTACAACATCCGACATTTCAAGAGGTTGCTTTTTAAGGTATAACAATGAGTTAGTTCAGGTATTGGACTACGATCATATTACTCCCGGTAAAGGAAATGCGATTTACTCCTGCAAATGCCGTAACGTAGAAACCGGTAAACAGAGTGAGATCCGTTTCCGTTCGGGCGAAAAAATTGATATGATTCGTGTGGATGAATATGAAATGCAGTATTTATTTATGGACGGAGACTTTTTGGTTTGTATGAACCAGGAAACTTACGATCAGCTTCATATCCCTAAAATTTTATTTGCCGATAGTATCCAGTTCCTGCAAGAAGGAATGGTATTAAAAATACGTTTCGATGAAAACGACAAACCTCTGAATGGCTCATTGCCACAGTATGTTGAGTTGGAAGTGACTTATACAGAAGAAGGTGTGAAAGGAAAATCTTTAAAAACTGCTGAAGTAACAGGTGGCATTAATATACAGGTTCCTATTTTTGTGGCCAATGGCGATAAGCTAAGGATCAACACAGAAACAGGTGAGTATGTTGAAAGGGTGAAATAACATCTCATGCCCCCTTGGGGGCCCCTCTTCAAAGAGGGAATTTGTGAAACTCAAATGAGAAATTAAATTCCATAAAGAAATTTAAACTTTAATTTCTTAGGCTTATCGCTTTGTAAAATCCACGCAAATTACTAGATTTGTTAGGCTTGTTCCGGCTAAATGCCGTAATACATCAGATGGAAAACAAAGAGGACTTGGATACATTTAACCAGATAATAGCAGATAGCACTAAAAAGCTGTCTACTTTAAAGGTATTATCTAATTT
>JAZJZF010000099.1:0-13123 GCA_040389965.1 Bacteroidota bacterium | reverse complement strand
CTTTTCTCCAACTACCAAATTTATTTTAATAAAAATTAATCTTTTTTAAAATAAATCTCCTCAACTTCTCTCGTACTAAACAACCTTATCAGATTAACGGGCTGCAAATGTAACAACTTTTTATTAATTACAAAGAAATTATTTAAAAAACTTTTTCCTTGCTCTGTTTCACTTAAACGCCTATCAAATAACGGGCTGCAAATGTATACACTTTTTTTAAGTTACAATGAATTCTTTGAAGAAATTTTTGAGTTTTTAAAAAACTGAATGTAAAGTACTGATTTTGTGCAAATTATTTTTGCGTTACATTGGCTTATTAACCGGTATTTTTTGTCAACTGATCACTTATGGGGGAGCAGAACCTATTTTTGAAAGAGTAATGAGTAGCAAAAAATTATTAAAGGCAATAAACCCGCGTTAGGGATAGAAACGAAAAGCCCGCATTTATTTGCCTTTTTAATTTAAAGCAAATAAAGCGGACTTGTAGTGGAGAGCCCGACCGACCGACGGAAGGGAACGCCCAACTTTTAGTTTACATAAGAGTATGTTACTAATCTAATATTATTTCATGTTTACAAATTGTAAGGGAATTTCGTATTCGCCCTGGCGACACAGTGCTATAACAGCCTGCAGATCGTTAATGCTTTTGGCCGACACACGAATAATATCGTCCATTACCTGAGCGGTTACCTTTAATTTACTGTCTTTAATATCTTTCAGAATCTTTTTGGCAGCTTCTCTTTCTATTCCCTGACGGATTTTTATCTCTTTTTTAATAAACATGCCGGATGAGTAATGCTCTTTGCTTTCGTCGAGGCTACGGGGATCGAGGCCCTGCTTGATCATACGGCTATGAATGGCATCGATAATTGCCCTTAGCCTCATATCATGCTCGGTTGTAATATTTATAATGAGGTCTTTTTTATTTAATTCGATTTCGCTTTTAGAATCCCTGAAATCGAAACGGTTTAAGATTTCTTTTTTTGCCACGTTGAAGGCATTATCGAGGGTTTGAGCATCGGCTTTACTTGTGATATCAAATGAAGGCATGGTGTAAAATTTATTGAATTAAAGAATTAGTAATTGTTTTAATGATTACGAATATACAAATACGCATGAATGTTAGCTGCATTTTATGGGAATATTATATCTGTAAAATGGCGTTTTTTGTTTGTAAAATGTGAATGATTTGTTGATTGGTATTGATATATTTGAAACTATACAAAACCACTACTATGTTCAAAAAAATCTGCTTACTATCCTTATTACTCGTTTTTGGAAAAATATCTCTGGCACAAAAATTCACAGAATTCAGTAAGGATTCGGTAAAATTTGTTAAGGAACTGAATGATTATTTTTATGATAATTCTGCTAATAAAAAAGATGCGGAAGAATATATATCGGGTTTCCAGAAAGTATGGAAATCGCCCGATTTTAGTAGTAAGTACAAGGCTGCTGTTTACAAAACAAGCAATGCCATGCTACAACGCAAGCTTAAGCCCTACCCTTATTTTATATCGTATTTAAACGCAGTAGTTAATTTTATTGATTCGAAACAAAACCCTACGGTATTTGACAACTGGCAATTATGTATTGAAAAAATATTTAATTCGAAGAACCTGAAAAGTTTTGGTGAGTATTTAGAAATGAGCGAGAATATTTTCTCGAATAATGTGTTTTATAAATCGCCTACGTATAGCTACCGGAGCGAGCAGACAAACTATAAGTTTGAGTTTGATTCTATTCCTAAAGTAATATTTCCTCCAATGACATTAATAGGCGAAAGCCCCAGAGGAGATTCTATTGCGATTGAAAATATTGAGGGCGTTTATTACCCGTCGTGGGGAAGGTTTATTGGCAAGGGAGGCCGTGTGAGTTGGAAAAAAACGGGTGTAGGTGATGATGTATACGCTGACCTGACCAAAGTAACGTTGGATTGTAAAACAGGCGGATACAGTGCTGATTCGGCTACATTTTCGGGTAAACAGTATTTCGACAAACCTCAAAAAGGCCGTATAACAGACAAGATTGTGACTGAGAACGGCGATCCTACTTATCCGCGATTTGACTCTTACAGCAAACGTTTGGTGGTAAAAAACATTTATCCTGATGTTGATTACGACGGTGGTTTTGGGATGCGTGGAAATAAATTTGTGGGATACGGAAATGCTACAAATCCTGCAAAGCTTCTGTTTAAAAGGAATAACGTCCGTTTTATGGAAATATCGGCCCGAACTTTTTCGATGACCAAAGAAAAAATAAACGCCAAGCCGGCAGGTATAAAAATATATCTTGAAAAAGATTCGATTATACATCCGGGATTGAGCTTTGTATACCAGGTTCCTCAAAAAACAATTACGCTTTTAAGAACGGATGATGGTTTGGAAAAGTCGCCTTACTTTAACACCTACCACAAGGTGGATATGTATTTTGAGCAATTGGTGTGGAAAACGGATGAGCCAAAAATAAATTTTAATTTCCTGCCAAGTAACACTCAGGGTGAAGCCTTTTTTGAATCGCAGGATTTCTTTTCGAAAAGCAGATTGGATGATATTAAGGGTCAGGAAAAAACAAATCCTGTACTTAAAATGAATGAGTATTACGAAAATAATGGTAACCTGCTAACCTTTACGGTAGTTGACTTTGCCAAGTATATTAAGTTTTTAGCAGTTGACTTACGCCCTATTATTTTTAAAATGGCCATTTTTGGTTTAATTTATTACGAACCTGAAACAGATCTTATAACGATTAAGCCTCGTTTGTTTGATTATATTAAAAACTCGAAACATGAAAGGGACCATGACATTTTGACGATCCACTCTTTTTTTACGGAAGAATACCGAAAAGCGGCACTGAAGGAGAACCTGAATTTAAATAATGCCACCATGAGCCTTATTAATAACAGTTATGATATTACGGTAAGGGGTGTAGAGAATATTTTATTAAGCGATACCCAAAAGGTGTTTGTGTTTCCTAAAAGAGGTGAGCTTGTTTTAAAGAAAAACAGAACGATAGAGTTTTCAGGGTCTGTGGCTTCTGGTAAATTTGAATTTCATGGAAAGGATTTCGTATTTGATTATGATATGTTCAAAGTAAAAATGAAAACAATCGATTCATGCCGGATTTACGTAGTAGCCAGAGAGCCCGATATTAATGGAAATTATCCTTTTAAAAGGGTGCAAACCGTTATTGAGAACTTAAATGGTGAGCTTAGAATTGATGCTCCGAAAAACCACAGCGGATTTGGTAAAGCACCTACTTTCCCATCGTTCCAGAGCTTTAAAGAGAGTTATACATTTTACGACAAAAGAACCATTTTTAAAGGGGTTTATAACCGTGATAAATTTTATTACAAGCTTGATCCGTTTACCATGGATAGCCTTGATAACTTTAGAAATGAGGGTTTGGTGTTTGATGGCGAATTTTCATCGGCGGGGATCTTCCCTACTTTTAGGGAAAAACTATCGCTGCAGCCCGATTATTCCCTTGGTTTTATAAGAAACACCCCTCCCGGTGGATACCAGGTATATGGCGGAAAAGCCAAATTTGAAAATGAAATCAGGTTAAGTAATAAGGGTTTAAGAGCTGATGGGGACCTGAACTACGTAACGTCTACCACAAAGTCGAAAGACTTTATATTTTTTCCGGATAGTATGAATACGATGGCTACATCATTTGATATTAAGGAACAAATTGACCCGATAGAGTTTCCGCAAGCGCATGGGGACACCGTATACGTACATTGGGTGCCGTATAAAGATGTTATGTATGGCACTAACAAAGCCAGTCCGTTTAAAACGTATAACGGCAAATGTACATTTAAAGGCCGCTATGCTTTAAGCCCGTTGGAACTTCACGGAAATGGTTCAGTAGATTTAGTAAAGGCAGATATAGTGGCCGTAAATATTTTGTTTAAGCAGCATCAGTTCTTTTCTGATACGGCCGATTTCCACTTAAGAGCCATTGAGGAAGAAGGTTTAACCTTTGCATCGGATAACGTGAATACAAAAATGGACCTTGACAAACGCGTAGGCGAATTTGTGGCCAATGGTAAGGGATCGACCGTTAGATTCCCTAAAAACCAATATATAGCCTATATGGACCGTTTTAAATGGTTTATGGATAGTGAAGAGATTCAACTTGGAGATGATCAGAAAAAACTGGATGCTAATGTGGAAAACGCTCTCGATTTAGAGGGACCTGAATTTATATCGGTTCATCCGAAACAAGATTCGTTACGGTTTATAGCGCCTGCAGCTAATTATAATATTCGTAAATACATTATCAGTTGTGTAAATGTTCCTTTTGTAAATGTGGCTGATGCCAGGGTTTTTCCTGATTCGGGTAAAGTTGTGATACGGAAAAATGCCGTTATGGATACTTTAAAAAATGCCATCATCCTTGCCAATACGGTTACCAAATACCATACTATACGAAATGTGACCGGATATATTTCAGGCCGTAAAAACTATATTGCCAAAGGGGAGTATCAATACCTGGATGAAAACAACAAACCTTATTTAATTAAATTTAATACGATTAAGCCTGATACTACAGGCCAAACCGTATCGGAAGGTGAAATCGGTGAAGATGCCAAATTCCAGTTCAATGATTATTTCAGTTTTGCCGGAAAGGTATTTTTGTTTGCTTCCAATAAATTTTTGACCTACAAGGGTGGTACCAAAATCGTACATAATTGTGGCCGGATCGGCAAAGCTTACCTGAAATTTAACGGGGAGATAGATCCTAAAGAGATCCTCATTCCTGTTGATTCTAATGCTACGGATGTTAACGGCAAAGATATTGGATCTGCCATCGTTTACGGACCCGATTCGGGAAAAGTATACTCTACGTTCATTTCCCTGAGAGAAGGGCGTAAAGATGTAGATGTGATAGGTGCTTACGGCTTCTTAGGTTTTAATAAAGAAAAAGGCGAATACATTATTACCAATAAAGAAAAATTTGTTGAGCAAAGTTTACCGGGCAATTTAATAAGCCTTAATACGACTGATTGTAAGGTATATGCCGAAGGTAAGATGGATCTTGGCGCTGATTTAGGCCAGGTTAAATTTAACAGCATGGGTATTGCCACACACAGCACGATTAACGATTCGGCGACATTTGAAATGATGACCACGATAGACTTTTTCTTTGATAAGGGTGCTTTAAAGAAAATGTATAAAGATATTTTAGTATATGAGAATACGCTGGCTCCGGTAGATTTTGCGAAACCCGTATTTACAAAAGGGATTACCGAAATTTTAGGAAAAGAAAAGGCGGATAAAGCAATTGCCGATTTAAATTTATATGGTAGTATTAAAAAGTTTCCTGATGAGTTTTCGAAAACGTTTATGCTAACTAATTTTCAACTGAGATATGATGAGAGAACGCGTTCATTTATCTCTAACGGAAAAATAGGAATAGGTTCTGTGAACGAAACCGAGGTTTATAAACAGGTTCCGGGAACAATACAGGTGATTAAGAAAAAAGGTGGTGATACATTTAATATGTATTTAGAGCTTGACCCACAAACCTGGTATTTCTTTAGTTATTTTAAAGGGGTTATGAATGTTGTAAGTAGCAATGCGGAGTTTAATAACGACATTAAAAACTTAAAACCTAAAGACCGTAAACAGGAAGTTAAAACCGGACCGGGCTTTCAATATACTATTTGCAGCCCTGAAAAACGTAAGCAATTTATCCGTAAGATCAACATGATTAATGGCAATGACGAATAAAACGCTTTTTTAGAACTAATTTTTTAACGCTTCTAAAGATATTATTTGTATGAGAATAAAAGTTTTAGAAATTATTTCTATCGTATTGCTGATTATTGGCATTGTAGTAGAGCATCTATACTATAGTGATTACGGCTTATTTCTTTTAGTAGGGCTAATTGTTTCTCTTTTGTATGCCATTGGCGGTTATTTTATATTTAAACCAACTGAAAATATAAAGTTTGGTTCCGGCATAATCATAACCAATTCGCTCCTGCTTTCCCTGATTATTTTTATTACGACCATTTTAATTTCTTTTAGTTCATCAAACAGAATTTATCTTTTCTGGATTGTTTATTTGCCATCACTGATTGTTATTGCCCTTTTAATTTTTATTCTTTATCGTAAAAATAAAACAGGCGAAGAAAACAGGCGTTTCGTAAAATCGGTAGTGATAAGAAACCTATGTATACTAGTATTTTGCTTTTTAGTGGGTATCCTTCCTGAGTATTTAAGGGTTACTATTTTTCACGGCTCAAATTCGTTAGTATATTTTAAATTGAAACAGCGGGAATGTATTGAGAAGTCTGATATTTATCTTACTACAGAAGATTATGAAAATGCCATTGCTATGGCCTCAGAATCGATAGCATATTCTTACCAAAGAAATGATTCAACGAGCTCTTTTTATCAAAAAAGTCTGAATGCTTTGGGCTACGCTTATTATATGAATGGCGATTATACAAAAGCAGACTCTGTTTATTCTAAAATTTTAATGGTTAACAGGGATCCGGATGATTCAAATGAAGAATATGAACATGCTATATATAATTACGGGCTGTTGTATTCAGAAATGGGAGATTATGATAAGTCTGACTCTATGTTAACATTGAGCCTGGCTGCTTATAAAACTAATGATTTATTATTGGCATACCTTCATAAGGTAGCAGCAACAAACCAAAGCGAAAGAGGGAATTTATTAAAAGCTGATTCTCTTTACAAAATATGCCTTATAAATCATAAAAATTCAGGTTACCGGAACAAAGGAAATTACATTTCTACCCTAAGTAGTTTTGCCAATAATTATTCGGACAGGGCCTTGTATTCTCAGGCAGATTCTGTTCTTACTATAGCACTTATTGAAGCAGAAAAAGAATTCGGCCCACAAAGCATTGAATACGCAGAAATTTTAGATAACATGATGCTTTTATATGTTACACTGGCTGATTATGTGAAGGCGGAAAAATTTGGAAATAAAAGTCTGGAAATAAAGAAAAAGCTTCTGGGAGCTGAGCACTCAAACTATTTATATACACTCATACAACTTACTTCCATAAAAATGACAAGGTCGGAATATGAAAATGCAAAAATCACTTTATTACACTGCTTATCTGTTATAGAAAAAAAATACAGTTTAAAAAGCCCTTTGGCCTGTAGTGTTTATGATAACCTTATTGATTTTTATGAAGATAATGAGCAATTAAATGATGCCAACCATTACGCCGATAAATCACTTGAATCCAGAATTGATTATTATGGACTATTCAATATTAATACGGCAACCTCTATTGATAGCAAAGCGTATCTGTATTATTGTGATGGTAAATTGCATGAAGCTGACAGTCTATATTATAAAGCATTACGAATTAAAAAACATTATACAGGACGCAATAATCCGAGCTTCTCAAAATCACTAAACGGATTAGGGCTTGTACTGACAGCGCAGGGCAATTTATTTAAAGCAGATACTGTACTTACTTATGCGCGGGTAATTTTAGAAGAGTGTTTAGGGAAAGATCATCCCTATTACGCACAAGTACTTCATAATCTGGGATGTTTAAAAACACAACAGAATCAGTTTCGTGATGCTGAAGAGTATTTAAACGAATCCTTACATATAAACACAGTCCATTTTGGAGAAATTCATTTGAAAGTAGCGGTTAACTATTTAGGGCTCGCTTATCTTAAAAAACAAACGAAAAATAAACCGGAGGCTTTGATGTATTTCAAAAAATCGTTGTTTGTATATAATACGATTTTCAATGCAACGCATCCTAAAGTATTACTTATCAAGCAGGAAATTTCTCTTTTAGAAAAAAATTGAATCATCTTCTATTACAATTTTTTAAACTCAAACTTAGGAAAGCCTTTAATACCAGCTGTATTATAGAAATCGATAAAATGCAGTTTGTAATAAAATCCTTTGTTATCGTTAATAATGTAACAACATGTAGGATCGATGGTATATAAGTTGGTAGTTAAACTAAATGTTTTCCACTCATAACCAATCGAGTTTCTGTCGGTAGAAAACTGCCTGTTAATGGTATCATTTATAATGATTTCTGCAAACGTTTTGTCTTTAATTCTTACTACTCTTGTTTTATAATGATTTTGTAATACTCCCGTTACCTGATAGAACTGGAAAGGGTTTGTGAAAAAATGCGTGTAAACGGTAAAGCAAATATCATAGTCGGTTTTTTTAGGTTCGATAAATATTTGCTGGCTGCTTGTAAATGAATACATGATAAAGTTATAGTCTTCATTTTTGATAACGGTTCCCTGGCTGGTCTGTGTTCCAAAAACATCGCCGTATTCAAACGTAAATTGTGTAGTTGTGGCCGACGTAATTTTTATCTTATAAAATCCTTGTTCCTGGCCTGTTTCGCTATATCCCCTGTTAACAATATATACTGTGTTAGGATCGTTCCAGTTAACAAAAGCCGTACTATCAAATTTCCCACTCGGTGCATCTGCTTTAGAATTAGTTTCTAATCCGGTAGTATCTGTAACCAAAGAAAGGTCGCTAGAATTTGTTTTGTAAAGCTTCATTCCTTTTGCACCATTCAGCATAATATGATTGCCGGTTGCCGATGTTTCAAAGGCGAGGTCCCAATCGGTTTTAAGGTTTGTAGAAACAATCTTATTACTGCTTAACGAAAACCAAATCTGATTTTTGTAAGTAGGTCCCATATCTACCTGGTTCGTCACAATATCTCCTCTGTCAAACGCCGGAGCAGGCAGTTCTTTTTTCTGACAGGCAGATAACATTATAATGATGGTGCATAAAGCTATAATCTGTTTCATTGGTGACTAAAATTAAAGGCTAGTTTTATAAAATAATTTCTGCCCGTAGAAAAGGGTACTGAACTTGACGATGCACTATGCACTCCGGTTGAAGCCAAATTAGAAGACAGATTTTGTATATTGAAAATATTTTTACAGCCAAGGCTTATCAATACATGTTCTTTCCAAAATGTTTTGGTAATTGTAGCATCAAAAAGCTGGTAGTCTGCTAAAGACGTTTGTTTTACAACATTATCCACTAAAGCATAACCGGGTAGTTTTCCGTTATATTTATAAAATAAGGCAAAGGTTGTGTTTGATTTAAGAAGCTTGTACGACACATTAGCCAAAGCTTCGGGGCTATAATTAAATGTTGGCACGTTTTCGTTTTCGGAAAGTTCATTATACCGACCTGTATATGTAAAACCGGTTTGTACTGTCAATCGCTTAAATTTTAAGGTATTGCCTACCTGAAACCCCATTGTTTTATATTTTCCCACGTTAATGTAAGAGTACTGCGTAGCTGTTATTTGTGCTAATGTGATCAGGTTATAGATATCGTTGTAGAACAAACTTGCATCTACTTTTACACGACAGTTATTCACCATATTTCTGTAATTATAAGCTAAGGAATAATTATTGGATTGTTCCGCTTTTAAATCTCCGTTCCCAATAATGTTATGATTAATATCTACAAACAGAAAATACAATTCCTTTAAGGACGGAGCTCTGAAACCTCTGGCATAGCTTCCACGCAGGGTATGCCTCGAATTTAAAGCGTACTTCATATTTAAAGACGGGATCACCGGTGTACTGTATGCCGTGTTATAGGAATAGCGAAGCCCCGGCTTAATCACAAGCGAAGAAACAGGTTTATATTCCAGTGTTGCAAAGGCCGCATAATCGCCCATGTATTGAAGTTGTTTATCTATCCGTTTTCCTAAGGCTGATTCATAATTTATATCATAACCAAATTCGTAATTCAGTTTCGAGGAATCTTTAACATGTGTAAATGAGGCTCTGCTCATTAATAATGTAAACTTGCTTGTATCCTGATCGCTACTATTACCTGAGAGTGTTTCCTCCAGGGTGGTAAGATCCTTATACACTGTCTTTTTGATACGACTGTAGTAATTATAAGCCGTTAATGCATTCACCGACCAGCGTTTCGAAATTTTACCGTTTAAAAACACGTTGTTATCAAAACGTTTGGTATAGTAATAATCATCGAACGTATTTTCCGCATAAGGAGCCCTTGGATATCCTTTATTGATGATCTGTTCATCAAAGTACGAACTTCTTAAACCTAAATTTAATTTCTTAAAACTGTACTGATAACTGGCATTAAAAAAGTACTGTTCTTTTGGTTTCCATTGTTTAAAGCGGTTGCTATCTGCTATTTGTGGCTTAGGCATATAGAATGCGGCTTCATTAGGATTCCAGCCATCAAAATAATTTCTACCACCGCTTACCTGTACCTGATGATGTTTAAAATAAGAGGCTACGTCGGCAGTAAGGTTATAAGTCCCTATACTTTCGTAATAAGCTGCTATACCGGCATTAACTGTTTTTGTGGATGGATTTTTAGTAATGATATTGATGGTTCCTGCCAAGGCATTGGTGCCATATTGTACGGATAAAGGGCCTTCTATAAATTCGATGCGTTCGATGTTATTTAAATTTACCTGCGATAAATCGATATTTCCATTTAAACGGCCAATCATAGGAACACCGTCCATTAAAATTTTAATATTTTCGCCACTTATGCCCTGCAGGCTCATCCCGCTTCCTAAAACGTTATCCTGTTGCAAGCGCACATTGAGCTGATTAGAAAGCACATCTTTTAAATTTACGGCTCCCATTAAACGAATCTTTTCTTTATCAATAACCTGAATCTTTTGTACCGATTGTTCTGCTTGTGTTGGTGTATATTGAGAGGTAACTACAACCTCGCTAAGCTTTGCAATGGAATGAAGGTATATTTTTTTGGTGCGGTTAAGTTCTATACCTGTAACCTGTTTTGTAAATTTCTCGAAACCTACAGCCTGTGCTATGAGGGTATATTCACTGCTATCGCCTTCACTTTCCTGATAACGGATGATTCCTTTATCGCTGGCCGTTTTACCAAAGGCGATAAATTTATTTTTTATAATAAGTGTGGAAAATGGAATTGGCAACGAATCGGCTGAAGAAAGTATTTGAATCTCCTGTGTCTTGCCGGTAAGACAAATAATAGAAATCAGAGATAATAGAATATATTTCAATTTTCTGTTTGTTTAATGTGAGACTCTTTCAGTAAAAACTCTATCTGCCTTGTAAATTCGGCTTCATCCAACAATATATTTAAACGCTGTAATTCTTTATAATTTAATACCATCATTGTATTAGCACTAAAAACATTGATACAGACCTGTTTTTCTTTTTCGAAACCTGTATATGTTATGTTCTGCGTTAAACCCGCAACATGTTTACAGAAACTTTCGTATTCTTTTGGTTCCAGTGTTACCAGACTTGTCCCAAATGCCAGTTGGTACCTGTGGCATCCATTACAAAACAAGATGTATCCTGAATGATTTTGTGCCAGTAGTTTGTGCTTACACATTACTTAACTTATGGTTTCTTAAAGCATAATCTGCATTAACCAGTACTGCTTTGTGGCTTTTATTTACTACAAAATCAATACGGATCATTCCTAATGGCTTATTATGCTCAAAATCATGAATGATCTTTTGCAAAACAGTACTCATTACACATTTGCAAACCCTGATATCGCTGGTAGTATCCGTTAACCCGGATTTTACAAGCCACATGGCTTCGTCAACAATTTGTTTACCTATTATGAAATGAGTACTGCGCAAAATAAATACCTCAATTTTAATTTCTGAATTATGCTGCTTTCATGAAAGCGTCAATAATTTTCTTAATGTCTGCTTTAGCGGCACCTGTTACATAAGTTTTACCTGTGCATGATTTTTCGCCTAATTCAAACAGGCTTTCATATAAACGAGAACCGTCTACTTTTGCTTTTAATTTCAAATCGGTTGTGTTAGCATATACTTCATCCCAAATAGCGCGTACATCTGCCCAATAATTTTTTTCTCTTTCCCAGTATTTAATAGCAGGAGTTGCATCGTAATTTCCTTTTGTGAATTTTTCGATACCGCGTTCCCAACATAATAGTTTATCGATACCATCATTACGTACAATTTTTTCGTTGTTTTGATCCAGTACCCAACCGTCGTTTAAAATCTCCATACGGCTATGGCGTTTCATCACATTGTAATCGCTTCTTTTAGTAAACTCGCGACGTGGTAAAGGCGAATCGTTAGTGCCTTCCCAATAGTGTTTTCCATCTACATGAACCCATGTGCCAAAGCTTTCGTAGCGAGGGCTATCATCCACCTGGTACACTTTCTGAGTCCAGGTTCCTTTAGCCTGTTCTGCTGTAATTGTGTTTTTGATCCACTCATTGTCTTTATAAAAATTGTATAATACTTTATTTTCATAAACCCAATCCTGTTTCCAATGCTTGATAATTGTACTGTCGTTAATGATCAGTAAATGTTGCAATACAATTTTTGTAGGCGTTTCTTCAATTAATGTTACATACTCTACTGCTTTTTCAGAATAAGGTTTATGAAATTTATAAGCAGTATCAGGCGCAAATGTTTCAGCAAAATCAAAAGACACTTTATAAATACCTACCATACTTTTAATACAGGCTTTATCCTGATCAATTTTACTTCCTGAAATTGCCGGTTTAGTTGCCGGCTGTTTAGTTTGTGCAGAAAGCCCTGCTGTAAAAGCCAGGACTGCAATGGTAATAAGTGTTTTCATTTGTTTTGTTTTTTGTTTAGTGATATGATATTTGTTTTAATTTGAAAGGCCGGAACTTATTTCCTATGAAAAAAATCACTCAATGAGTAAACTTTTTTTATAAGCTCCGGCCAGTATGTTATTGTTTAATTAATTTTTGTGTAGTCGTATGTCCGTCAATATTAGTAATGATAAAATAAACCCCATTATTTAAGCCCGCTGTGTTTAATGAATGCTGATTTAAGCCGCTTGCAACGTTTAATTGTTCCGTTGAGATCACTTTACCTGTTATATCAGAAATGGCGACAGATGCCGCAGATACAGCTTGTGTAGCTGAAAATAATAACATAGCATTTTCGCTGTTTACAGGATTAGGATACACTGATAATGTTGAAAAAGCAGTTCCCTGTTCGTTAATAGCCGTTGTTGTTCCGTTTAATTTTTGTTTAGAAAATTTGAATTTTCCTGTAGAGCCTCCTGTATAAGAAATGAATACAATTTTATAAATATCGCTGTTTTGATCTTCT
>JAZJZF010000098.1:0-7363 GCA_040389965.1 Bacteroidota bacterium | reverse complement strand
GTCGGTGTACAGGCCGATGGCCCCAGTGTGAGGGTATAAGTAGTAGTTACGGTAGGAGTAATTGTAATGGTTTGTGTATTAGGGTATACTCCCGGAGGATTAGAAGCCCATGAGTAAGAGGATGCTGTAGAGCTGCTTCCCAGTGTGGCACTATATCCCGGACAAACCTGTGAAGGCCCCGTGATTTGTTGTCCGAGGGCAACACCTGCCTGAGCAGTAACCGTGTAACTACAAATGTTTCCTGCAAAGCCATCTACCATAACATAATACGTTTGTCCGGGTACTAAATTTACGTTAGTGGTTATTGTAAAGCTGCCTGAGCCACTTCCCTGCGATTCACAATTGGATACTTCCGTAAAGCTGGTGCAGTTTGTAGATGCATATATCACGGCCTGTATTCCCGAACTGTTGTCCTGACAGCCTGCAGAGTTAAATGCCAGCGATGCACTGGTACCGCTTGCTACAAAACTTAACCAGGAATTATTTTCTATGGAACCACAAAAATTTCCGAGTCCCGAAGTATTACCGGCCGTGTATGATCCGCTGGTGTTTCCACAGTAACCGTTAAGGTCGCAGATTAAAGGAGCATTTACACATTCGTCGGCAGCAGGTGTTGAGGCGCATGACATAGGATTTGGTAATGGCGGAGCCGGCCTGCTTCCTGCAGCAGGGCCATTATCTAAACGCAACCTGTAACCTTTTGATGTTCCTGAATTATCAGAGCTGAAACGAAGTGTAAGTATTTCGCCGGAAGAAAGCACCAGGAAGTTGGCATCTAAAATGCCTGAAGCTGTTTTTATAAGAGGAGCAGTAGTATCGCTCCCATCATAGATCCTTAATTTATCGCCATTTTCACATAAAAAATATTGGCTTCTTATAAAAATCCTTCTTTGGTATTGATTTTTAATGGTTACAATATGGTCTTCGTTGTTATTATAACCCGATGATACAATCCCTGCTTCGCCTACTAAACTGCTATATAAAAACGCACCATCTGCAGGCAGATTAAATGTTTTATCGGCATCCATGTAAACAACGTTTGGATTCGATGATTCACTTACTTTTTGTGGCTTTAAATTTAATACTTCATTCCGATTGGTTTGAGCATAAACAGTGCATAACAGGGCAGAGAAAATAAACAGATAAAGAGTCTTTTTCATTGGTTTTAATAAAATGTTAATCATTAAAATTATTGATAATAATCTGTTAAAAACCAATACATCTGATTCCCTCATTTATTAGAGCATGTAAAACAAATGCTAAAAAAGCTTTACTCATTGAAAAGCTTTTTTAAGGTTATTCTGTATGGTTTTAAATTGTTAATTTAGCCTCAGATGAATAGTATGTTAGTTCGCCCGCCGCAATTATTGAGGAGTTATTATAAACACTCTGTATGGCGCATGAACAAAGAGGAACCTGTTATTTATCTTACGTTCGACGATGGCCCCATAGAAGGCCTTACACCATGGGTATTAGATGTGTTAAAAAAGTATGATGTGAAAGCCACTTTTTTTTGTGTAGGAAATAATATCAGTGTCAATCCGCATATTTATGAACGCATCATACGCGAAGGTCATAAAGCAGGTAATCATACCTATGATCACATTAAAGGTTGGAAAACCAAAACAGTCGATTATCTCGAAAATGTAGAGCGATGTGAGCAGCTTACAAAAACTAAATTATTTAGACCTCCTTACGGTAGAATTAAAAAGCAACAATTTGCGCAACTGGTAACAGATTACAAAATTATTTTTTGGGATGTGCTTACCTATGATTACGACAAGTTTATCACACCTGAAACCTGTTTGAACAATTCTATCAAATACACACGTCATGGAAGCATTGTGGTTTTTCATGATAATATAAAAGCCCAAAAAAACTTAAAATTCGTTCTGCCGAAATATATCGAGCATTTTTTAAAATTAAATTATAAATTTGCAGTTCTTTAATTTAACGCTTTCTGGAATGAAAAACCTTTGTCTTTTTTTTGTTTTAATAATTGGAATGTCCTCTTGCCAATCAGGTAAACCTGAGCGAACAGATACATTTAAAGTTTGGGGTAATTGTGATAAGTGCAAGAAAACGATAGAAACTGCAGCAAACAGCGACGGTGTGATCGAAAAAAACTGGGATGTAGACTCTAAACTCATGACTGTGAAATTTGATACTACCAAAATAAATATTAGTACTATTGAGCAATTGATCGCTAAAGCAGGATACGATAATGACCTGTACTACGGCGATGATTATGCTTACGGCAAACTCGAAGATTGCTGCCAGTATGAAAGAAAACCTTTCGAGCTGAAATAATTTTTTTGTAAGAATAAATTTTGTATTTTCAGGATATGTACAGGCATCTTGTTACATATCTGTTTTTTAGTACCTGCATCCTCTTTTTTGCAGATTGCGACACGCAAAAAGTAAATCAATCAAGTACCGATCGTTTATATAAAAAAGACAATAACGAGCTAAATGCGTCTTTTTATATTTACCATATAAACGATACTGTAAGTGAGCTTTATTATAACATTTCCAATGAAATACTGGTTTATAAAAAGACAGATACCAGCGCTTACTTTTTCAGTAATATAAGGCTGTTGATTAAAACAAGCTACGAAGATAATTTAAGTGCAACTGTAGATACGGCGTCTTTTTTGATAAGAGACAGGCAACTCGAGGTAGTGGTTAAGCAACTAAAAGGAAGCAATTTATTCAGATTTCGTTCCGGTTATAAATACCATGTTGATATACAGGTAAATGACCTCAATAAAAAAACACGTTATACCAGCAGTTTGTATGCAGATAAAACGAGTAAAGAAACCCGGCAAAATTTTTTGGTAACGAGTATTTTAAATGAAGTTCATTTTAATTCGTACTACAAACCCAAAGATGTGATTGATATCAGGTCGGTAAGAAATGATGAGAAATTATTTAATGTCGATTATTTTAAAAGTGATTTCAAACTGGCGCCTCCGCCCTTTTCTACAGAACCTCCCTCACGTACCAGCTACCGGCCCGATTCAAGTTTCAGTGTGTATAGCAATGACCAAAAGTTGCAGTTGACGTTACCGCAAAGAGGTTTTTACCATTTAAAAACAAACGACAAAACAAAAGAAGGCATTACTTTTTTTGTTTATGAACCCTCCTATCCGGGAATTAAAAATTCGGAACAGATGATCCTTGCCACGCGCTATATTATGGCGAAAAAAGAATTTGAAAACTGCATGAATGCTGCGGATAAGAAAGCCGCTATTGATAAATTCTGGGTCGATCTTGGGGGAAGTAATGAACGTGCTACTGAACTGATCAGGAAATATTACGGTAGAGTGCAGGAGGCCAATAAATTATTTACAAGCTACCAGGAGGGTTGGAAAACCGACAGAGGGATGTTATACATTGTATTTGGTGCACCTAACAGGGTTACCAAACGTAAAAATGGAGAGGTGTGGATCTATGGCGAATCGGGAAATCCTAATTCAACTATTTTTACATTTATTAAAATGATGAATCCTTTTACCGATAATGATTACACGCTCGAAAGAAATGAGATCTTTAAAATGCCCTGGTATCAGGCCGTGGACATGTGGCGACAAGGGAGAATTTACCTCGATAATTAAATTACATTTTCTGTAATACCAATATAGCCTTGGTTTTAAAATCAAGGTCTTCCAATAAATAATCGTGGCGTAACTCCAGCTTTAAAATCTGGCTATAGTAAAGTTTTGCAAGCTCGTCTTCCCCATTCTCCTGAAGGGCTTCGGCATAAAAAAAGTTATTTGCCAAATCGTTAGGGAAATGATGAAGGGCTTTTTCCAGAATTTTTTTGGAGGTCTTTATACTGGGCCAGTTCATAATTATTTTAAGGTTTGGGACTCTGTAGTTCAATACACCCAATACTTTCCAGCCTGCACCACTATTGTACATCGAATCCAGAACAATCAATTTTTCGGAATTGCTGCGCATTTTATTGACAACGCCGTCGTTCACACTTTTAATCACACCCGATATTTCGCCCAGTAATCCTACGCTTACAATGTACTCGAAACAAATAGGCCCGTTTGAAGGATATTTTTCCTTGAGTATTTTCCCGATTTTGATGGCCGTGTTTAAAACGTTTTCTTTATCTGATTTTTTGATGCAAACAAAACGCGCTTTAAAATTAAGGCTTTGAAGGTAGTATAAGCCTGCTAATTCTGTTTGGTTTTGTGCCCCCAGTTCTTTCTCTAAAATTTGAATGGCTTCCTCAATGATTTCAGGCTTTGGTGTTAATCCAACAGAGCCTTCGGCGCGTTTATAAAAAAGCTCAATTCCCTTTTGCACGTTATCCTGTGCCTGAAACTTTCCGGCAAACAAGCAGAACAAAGGCAATATGAATTTATGCAGTTTCATTTAATCCAACGTAAAATTGTCTGGCCCATTGCCTGTATTTTCCTATTGGTCCGTCGCCTTTTGCCAGCGCGGGATTCTCTATAAAGGCTTTATGTTGCCATACATCAAAATCCTGACTCACATCGTGTGCATAGCCTTTAAACGCTTGTTTTAAAACCAGTTTGTTGACTAAGGATTTAGGAATTACTGCCAAAAAGGGATTCAATTTCCCGGGTTTGTCTATTTTTTTTACCGACATCCCAATCTTCAGATTTATTTTACCATCGGCAATAGGTGTGGGAAACACATACTGGCGTGTATGCAGCTCATAAGCAGGAATAATAACTTCTACAAAAGAATAACCTAAACCATGTACATGAATGTTGATTTCTGCTTTAAGCCCTGCATTATTAAAAATGCCTCCCTTTCTATTGAAACCGTAGGAAGCATTAAGGTAGGGGCCGTCGGAGGAAAGTTCTTTCAAATCGTGTACGTTTGAATATTTGTGTACGATGGAAAAATGACCAACATCCACGCTGTTCTCGGTAGTTTCCTGAGGATGACTGTCAAGAATATAATCGGCGGTCATCACCTCGCTCCAATCGTCATGGTTTGTTTCCGGTATATGCCAGGAAGGCTCATTGCCCATGATATCGTGCCATACAACCACGAAGCCGTTTATTTCTTTATACGTATAGGTTTTTAAAATGGCTTTTCCAGGAGGCTTGGTATCGTAGCCGGTTTCGGTACAATTACCTTTGGTATCGAAACAGAAATAATGAAAAGGGCAGCGTATAGTTTCGCCTATAATATCGCCACCATGTCCAAAATGAGCACCCATATGCGGGCAGTAAGCATCTACCACAGATAATACGCCGCTTTGTGTCCGGAATATAATAATGTCTTTACCAATAAATTGTTTGGTGTGAAGGGTACCATTCTTAATTTCACTGCATTTCGCTAAAACATACCAACCTGTAGGGTATGGGTATAGCTTTTTGGGAGCAGGTAATGTAACCATATATTATTCCACTTTGTCAGTTTCTAATACCCTCAGTTTAACCGATTCTACTGTTTGTTTTTTACGTTGGAGAATGGTTATCTCGTATCCGCCATATTGTTTTTTCTCATTTACACCCGGAATCCTTCCCCATAAAAAATTAATAAGGCCTGAGATCGTTCCGTACCTTGAGCTTTCGGGCAAGGACATCGGTAACGACTCATTTACATCTCCAATACTACTATGCGCATTTATAACGTATTCGGTTTCACTTTTCTTTTCTACAGTAGGTTTTTCTTCATCATGTTCATCCTGAATTTCACCTACAAGCTCTTCAATAATATCTTCCATCGTTACAATGCCGGCAGTGGCTCCAAACTCATTGGTAACAATGGCAATTTGCATGTGCAGTTTTTGGAAATCACGAAGCAGGTCATTGATCTTCATACTTTCCGGTACAAAATGAGCGGGGCGCATAATGTCTTTTATGGTACGGAATTTTTTAGAGATCAGTTCCTTAAACAAATCCTTCGCATACACCACGCCGATAATATTATCAATATCTCCTAAATAAATAGGGTAGCGCGAAAAACCTTCATCTGATATTTTCTGAACAATACCATCTCTATCCAGTGCTTCTACATCAATTGCTGTAACACGGTTTTGAGGCACCATGATTTGTTTCACGATACGGTCATCAAAATCAAATACATTTTGGATCAGTTCATTTTCGCTCGGTTTAATGGCGCCGCCCTCTTCGCTTTCTGTTAATATCAACCGCAATTCTTCTTCCGTATGAACATCTTCTTCGCCAATTTTTTTAATGCCCAGTAAACGTAAAAATAAATTGGAAGATTTATTGAGTAACCAGATAAACGGCCCAAAAATGAAATAGAAAATACGCAGTGGCCATGAAATAAACAGAATCGTTTCGAGTGAGTATTTGATCCCGAACATTTTAGGAACCTGCTCGCCTAAGGTAATGTGTAGAAATGTAATAAGGGTAAACGCTACGGGCACTGTTACCAGGTGAGGATTAACGGTAATGCTGAGGTCATGAAAAATTTTAGAGACAATTTCGCTCATGACGTGTTCGCCAAATGCTCCCAGTCCTAAACTGGCAAGGGTAATACCCAATTGCGACGCCGATAAATAAGTATCGAGCCGTTGTAATATTTTTTGAGCAATTTTTGCCCTGTTACTTCCTTTTTGAGCTTTAAGGTCTATTTGAGAAGATCTTACCTTTACTAAAGCAAATTCTGTGGCAACAAAAAAACCGTTTAGTATAACCAGCAAAAATGTAAGAAAGAGGTCTGTTATCATAAATTAATATCCTTATACAAATATAGGCAATAGAATCGTAATTTGTAATGATTTGAAAAGCCTTATCATTTGTGGGATTTGGCCAGTTCTGCTTCTTTGTAGGCAAGTGCCTGTTTTAGGAGTTCTATCTCTTCCATCAGTTTTTGCGGACTTGGGGCTTCGCCATCATTCCACAGTTTATTAGTATAGAAAGGCTTTTCGGAGTATTTAAAGTTAATATCTGCATTTCTGAAAAAGCTGTATAAAGGTACTTTAAGGTTCTTTGAAATGTCTTCGAGGTAACGTAATTCAAGAGTTTTATGGATTAAGCCGTCATTTAATTGATCTTCGGAAAGGTTTAAATAATCAGCTAATTGCTTGAATGTGTAGTTTTCCTTAATTAAAATAGCTTCTATTTGTTCTCTTAATGATTGCATATAATAAATGTATAAAAAATATTGAAATTAGCTTATAGAGTAAAGCGCAATTTATCTTAGAATTACTAAACGTTTAGCATCTAATTTTATAAAAATAAATAACAGAATCGTAAACGACCAAAGCGATGAGCCTCCATAACTAAAAAATGGCAGAGGAATCCCAATTACAGGCATTAAACCAATGGTCATACCAATATTGATGGCTACGTGGAAAAACAAGACAGAGGCCACACCATAGCCAGAAATCCTGCTGAAA
>JAZJZF010000097.1:2849-15800 GCA_040389965.1 Bacteroidota bacterium | reverse complement strand
GAATCCTGCAATTGGCGTGGGTTACAGAGGTAGTGTATACTTAACATTATGTTAAGTACAAATGTATTTTTTGTAAAAAATACTACATCAACCGATCAAATAACGTAACGCTTTTATACTATTGAATCATAAGCTGTTAACCTCTCCCCTATCGGGATATTAACAGGCCTCTGAAACCCTTGATATTACTGCGTTGTAGCGTGTCATTTAAGACAAAAAATGTTTATAAAATTATGGCTTTGTGTGCTTTACTATAATACAGATAATTTTTAATTCTGTATCTTTACTGTAACGGTTTGAAGTACATCTTTTCAACACCAATTACTCTCAAAAAGCTGTGTGTGCAAAATATAGCTATGAGGCTGTAAATAAGGCAAGTAATTAAGTTTACTTGCCTTTTTTCTTTATCCAAATGTTAATAAGTTGACCGGTTTACCAGAAAAATATTACATTTGTTATACGTTTACAAACGGTTACAAATGTTTGTAACCGACTAAGAATTAGTAATGATGGCAAAAAAAGCAACCAAGAAAACTACTACTAAGCGTAGTATCAATAAAAAAGTAGAACCTTCTATTGATAAGAAACCGGAATTTAAACCGAAATCATTTAAAGCTGTATCTATTGATGCAATTCAACGCTTTGAAGAAATCCGTGAATCATTAGGTAAGAATACTAAGGATCCTGAAGCGTTTGAAGCTATTATAATGGCTTATAAGTCACCTGGTAATGATGAGAATACCGAAAGTGAAGAAATAAGAAATCTTAAAGAAGAAATCGAACACAAACAAGGTTTAATTGAAGGTTTGGGATTATCTGAAAGAAAAAAGGATATTGATATTCAATCACTATCAACTCAGTTAGCGGACGTAAAAAGTAAACTAGAAATTGCAAACCAAGAAAACATTTCATTAAAGGATAAGTCAACCGGTGATACTGAGATACAAAAGGCAAAGGAACTAATGCTAACTAGTATTACTGAACTAGGTTTTGATAAATGGGAAAACCTGAAGGAATCTTTTATTTTCAATAAGAACGCTTTAAATGAAGCTACTCAAGAAATCGAAAAACTTAAAAAGGAAAACAAAACCTTACTTCAAAACAAAGTTACAATTTCAGGTGAAGAGTTTATTGCTAAAATAACTTCGGATAATTTTGAAATTGCAAGGCGTTACAGATCCGCACTAACTAAAGCCGGTCACATAACCGGTGATCCGGAAAACTATCCGAATGAATTATTAAACTTTTGCATCCCCCACTCTTTAAGGATCCTTTACGGTAAACTTTCAAATAGCTAATACATGAAAGATACATTACAAATAATTGCTAATGCAATATTCATTTTAGCGGCCGCATTAACTATTGTTGCCGGTATAGTTTCTTATTTTAAAAATCGTAAACAAAAAAATACTATGGATGATAAACCAAAAAAACCTGAAGCATCATTAAATACAACTCTAGGCAATGCATCTACAATTAGAATTGTTGTACCTGGTACAATATTTGGAAGTTTAGAATTTGAGGCCAATGATATAAATATTCAATCTTTAATTACACAATTAGCTTATTTAAAAGAGCTAAACAAACAAATAAAAAAATGAAAGACAACGGCGACGGTACAATTACAATTGATAAAAAAACGCTTGATGATATTTTAGCTACAAGCGAACAACTGAAACATGAAAATGAAAAGTTAGCGGTACACAATAAAGAACTGGCCACAGATATTGTAATTCTATATACCAATATCATGAAAGTTTTAAAAACGCTTAACCTTACAGATGATGAAGGAATGTTTATTCATCCGGATATTGTAAGTAAAAAGGTTAAGCCAATGAAACTAATTTTAAAAGGTGGGTATAGTATATTTAAAAAAATGGCCCTTGCTAAAGTTGATAAGCAAATTGAAGATGAATTAAATCAGACGTATGCTTTTATTGATGAAGCCGAACCGATTATTTTAAAATACGGTAATTTAATACACGCCGCAAAGACTGAAAATAAAAAAATAGTATAATGGACGGAGAAGCAGAAACATTAGAAGATAGAATAAAAAAAGCCACTAACTTTAAAAACCCTGGAAACGTTTTTACTGAAGCTGCCAATACCGTATTTAGTAATGGTAACGGTAGTTCAAACGGTAATTCTGACAATGGATCTAAAAGCAACCGGACCGGTGATGCATGGTTTTTTAATGATGAAGATTTTGAATCTAAAAGTGTAAAAGAAAATTCTACATCTAAAATTGATCCGGATGTTGAAGAAGTAGAAACTGAAGAAGTAAAAGGATCTATTAAAAATAATTCGGAGAAAGTAACAGAACAAGAGAAAAAAGATAGCGCACAAATGGCAACCGCCATAATGGATATGGTAAACTCTACCCTATTTGGCGGAGTTGAATATATGATGCGTTACAAAAACGCTTTTACTCCTGAAGAATGGAAACGAATAAAAGAATTAACCAGGGCGGACCGTGATAAGCTTAATGAATTAGATAAAGTGCTTTTCGATAAAATAAAACGATGTAACGCAAAGTTGCATGAAAGGTTACAAGAAGTTGAAATGGAAGAACAAGATATAAAACTTAGTGATCGAGCGTTTTATAGGCACTTCGATATTAATAATACTAAAATGGGTCCTAACTCTATGCTTATCTCAAATATTGCATTGCAAGTTATAGGTCAATTAAAAGATATAATGTTTGATGATCCCTATGGATAGTAAATCAGTCCCAACAAAAAAACATGAACTTGGTGAAATGATAGATCAAGTACAGCGTTGTATTATTTGCGGTGAAATAATAATTGATTATCGAAACGTAATGTATCCAAAGGACCAGGGACCGCCAACAGCATGGCAAACCGGACCAATGTTTGTTACCTATACAAAAGAAGGAATAGTAACTAATATGTATTCCGGAAATGCCATTCCTAATAATTTAGCGTTTTTACCTTGTAACTATAAATCATAATGGATGTAAATTATAAAATACCTGTATGGAGTTATACAACAGATCTGTATCAATTCACAAAAGACAAGGACCGTTTAACTGAAGGAAAAGAAATTATTTCAATTAATTGCGGTGTATCACCTCAATTTGTTCCGGAATACATACAGAGTCCTTTAACGAAATCAATTTCATTAGATGCAATGAAAGTTCCACGAAGGGTTGACTCTCACATGATGCACTTCTATTGGTTCTATGCAGAATATAAATGCACTAAAGAAGAATATGAAGAATGGGAATCAAAACAACCTAAATTAAAAAAGTAGTGAGTGATCCATTACCAAATACTGTAAACCTTATCCTGGGCCGTAAACATTGCGGCAAAACTCCTTATATAGTTGGTGATACAAAACATAATATTACCGGTATTATTCCTTCATACGTAATTAAAGGAATGAAAGTTTTAATTGTTGATGAAGTATATCATCCTAGCTATTCTCATATACCGGTTATAACCAGGGATCAAGTTGCAAACTGGAAAGTTAATGCCGGTGGTGTTTATAGGTGTGTAGAACCGGATGAAGAAGGTATGATAGAATTAAAAAGAATTATCAAAAAACATTTTTGGAATGGTGCAGTAGTATTTGAAGATGCATTCCGTCATGAATCCGGCCAACTATCAAAACTAATGCGTGGTATTGTAGGTAATAATAAAAATTTTAATGTTGATGTTTTTTTTATGTACCATGCATGGCCTCACGTTCCAAATAAATTACTTGGCTATTTGGATTATATTGAAATGTATAAAACTAAAACAGAGCCAGGGCCTAGAGAAGCTAAAGAATTTGCAGATGAATTTGAACAAGTATTAAAGACAGATCAAGAAGTAAGAAATAATCCTGATCCGCATTTTCATAAATCAGTTTGTGTAACTCAAGTATAATATGGCCGTCGAAATAGATCCAGATCATTTTTATCCTGACTATTTACGCCGGTGTTATGGTATAAGCCAACCAACCTGGAGCCGCCGCCTACTCCCCTATCGTAACGAAATACCACGCTATACAAAAGTACTTACACCAAAAATGGTCCGCATTATTTACAATGCGTTTGGGAAACCTCCTGCACCAAAACGGTAAACTTATTTTATAGTAACGTATAAAAAAGTAAACTAACGCACTCGTACTTACACTAAAAGTAAGTTATTCGTAAAAATTATGTTTGATAAAACTTAAAAATATTTTATCATGACAAAATTAGGACACGGGCCCCGTTTGTTAGGCCCATACGAACAAAACGGGAACGGCAACCGTAACTATACCGAAGTAATGTTACCGACAAATAATCAAGCAGCAAAGGATCTTGCTCTTGCAATGTCGCAATATAACGGTGTTATGAACACCGGCGACGGAAGATTAATTAATTTCCTTCCTAAACCAACTTCATTTACTGTTACAGTAACTTCAGTAGAAGGTGCAAATGATGAAGATGCTACGATAAATGTTTTTAACAACAACTCCTTAACAGCTCTTGATACTGATAACGGATCAGGCGCAAACTCCATTACCTATTCATGGGGTGACGGATTAACAGGTAAAGGTTATGAGCAGTTAATTCGTGCGGCTAATAATGGTAGCGGGGTTTTATTTACAGGATTCACTTTACAGGTAACTGTAAACAGTTCAGGGGCACAAACAGCCGCATATTTCAATACAATGCAATTAGCAATGATTGTACACAATTGTATGGGTAAAACAGTTCCTTTCAGCGTTGATATGTCTGAAGCTGTACGTAACACACAGCAACAAGTTGGTATCTTAACTTTAATGAAACCACAATTCCTAAGTGTGTTAGGCCAGTTCCAATACATACAACCACCAAATACAAAATTTGCGTGGACATTCTTTACCAACGCTTCCAGCTTTTCAGGAAACTAAAAATTAATCAATAGCCTGGCCTCATGCCAGGCTATTTTGAATTACTTATATCATGACCGTAAACGACGTTAAAGAAAAAATACGTTTGGGCAATGCCACTATTGGTGAAATTGCCTGGGGCGCATCACAAGACAAATATCTTTTGATGAATACGCTCATGGATAACAACCTTGCAGATGTTAACGTAACATTAAGAACCGAATTAGGCAATGACAAAATTTTAGATTTTGCTCCGAACCGTTCGCAAATTCAGGCGGTTATTCAGGGATATATTGAATCAAACAATGATAAATCATTGCAAACTATAATTGATGAATTCGATTATGATCCTAAGGCTAATAATTATACTACCAAATTAGCGTTCTTACAAAATTTACAAAACGGAAACTTGGCTAATTCAAGACTGGATTTTTCCGGAGTGATGGGCGAAATAGGCGTAGGTCTTGGAAATTTTGTCGGGCCGGTTGCTAATTCCCTGGGATCAGAAAACACAACTCAATCAAGTACATCAACAAAGCCTAGTAATACAAGTGCAATTGTAGTGGTTGTAGTATTAATAATTGTTATTGTTGCGGCCATTATAATTTTTAGATCTAATAAAAAGGAATCGAATAAACAAACACCTTTACCACAACTGGCATGAAAAAAGAAAATGTTCCAAAATTAGCTGTAATAGCTGTAGTTGTTATACTTGTTTCAATTTGGATATACAGACACTTTATAGAGTTTAATAATTCTGAAGTGGAAAAAAATCTATCAGATAATGCAAGTAAGTATGCACCAAATGATAAACAGGTTTATTCTATTTTACAGGATAGTGTTAATCATATTTTAAATAGCCGGTCACTAACTAACCAGGTTAGAAGCTTTGCATCTAGTACCGGACTACCTAAAGAAAAATGTTTAGTAGATGCGGCGTTTAACCAGGCTAAATCATTTGGCTATATAGCTTAAATATCATGGAAAATAAAACACCAAAAAAAAGCAATAACAAATTAATAATATTAGGCGTAATAGTTGTATTGGCTGGTATAATAATTTGGTACTTTACTAAGGATGATAAACAGCAAGCCGTTACAACTTCTACAACTCAAACGAAAACAGGTTTTGCCGCTTTGAATTTAGGTAACTTATTTTCCGGAATATTTGGAAAGACCGGTGGCGGTAGCGTAGTTGATGATAGTATGGGGACCGAGCCCAAAGGAAAATATTATGGTGAAGATCCTTTAAGATACGCATAAATGAGAAACACTTTTATATGCATAGTAATAATCCTGGTTATAATTGTGGCCTGGCATTTCTATTCTGAAGATCAGAATAAAAAATCTAAAAACACAGGTGTACCATCAAACTATTGGGATAGTCCCCCAATTGAAGGCACTCTACAAACAGGAGGTAATTCAGATCCTACAAGCTATTATGGTGATAAGGATCCAAATAAATGGGAACCAGGCGCAACTGGATTAAGCTAAATGAAAAGCGAAACTAGTAAGGTAAATAAAAATTTAAATACGTTTATAATAATTGCGGCTGTTATTATAATACTAATTGCAATTTATTTTTATCGTTCAGGTAAAAAAAATGCAGAAGGCCCACAAGTGGAATATCCACATGGCACGGAATCAATACCGGCCGGTTGGAGTCCGACGGCATTAGTAGATGAATTAAAAAGCGTTATGAGCGGTCTTTTTACGTTTAGTGGCACAAAAGATGATACTTGGAAAAAGTTGCGGGATCTGCCGAATGACGACATGGTTATAGCTGTATATAATGTATTTGGACAAAAATATTTTGGAGAGGGAAAAGGAACTTTAACAAAATGGATTAATGATGAGTATAACTATGATTTTCTAAGCGGAGTAAAAGAAGGAACATTAGCACGTTTAAGATATTTGAATTTACCATAATGGCTGAAACAACAAATAAAAAGAGTAACAAGAACCTGGTAATAGCAATAGTTGCCTTAGTAATTATTTTTGTTGCAATTTATCTTTATAAAAATTCAAAGAAGGATGAAGCAGAATTACCGCCACCTTCACCTACTCCGCCAAATCCTTCATCAAATAATTCACCACCGTCGGCCAATGATAGTTTCCCTCTGAAAAAAGGAAGTAAAGGTCCAAATGTAAAATATTTACAATGGGCACTTAATAGAATAAACCAAACTAACACAATGGAGCTTCCGGAAACTGATTATTTCGGGGATCAAACATACTCAGCACTTTTATTGGTTGTAGGTACAACTATAAACGGTATGCCAACTTATCCAATGTCACAAAAAGCGCATACAGCAATTTTAAGTAAAGCAAATAATACAAGTGCAAGAGTAATGGACTATAACGCAATGACAATGCCAATTTAAAAATTCATAACCTAAAAAATAAAACAATGAGCACAACAACAGCACCGGCTTCTTCAGGAGCAAGAAAAAATAAAAGAACAATGACAATTGTAATTGTTCTTGTTATAGTAGTAATTGCTGCTATTTTAATTTATATGAACAGGGACAAGATCAGTTTCTTTAATAAATCTACTACCGCGCCTCCTAAACCGGCTGAAGTAAAAAAGGTAGTTGAAAACATGGCAGGTAACGATGCTTTAATTAAAACTTTAGCCAATACAACAAATCCTGTTGAAGTGGCCGCTGTATTAAGAAGAGTTGCGTAAACGCTTACTGTGGATAGCTATTATTGTTATAGTAGTAATCATTTTTTTATATGTTTACTATTCATCCGGTGATGCACCACAAAAGCCGCAAAAACCCTTAACACAAAAAACGGTTGATAGCCTGGGTTATAAACAAAATAACCCAGGCAACATCCGGAACCAGGGCGATATTTTCGACGGCGAAGTTTACAGCAATAGTTCTTTTAAAGTGTTTGACCGCATGGCCAATGGATACAGGGCTATGGCAATTTTGCTCTTTAATTATTTTAAACGTGGTGAAAATACATTACGGAAATTAATTACAGAGTATGCACCACCGAATGAAAACACAACAAGCACTTACATAAATTTTGTAAGTGATGAAACGGGAATAGGTCCGGACAAGGTTCTTTCATTAAATGATTTTAAACCAGGTTTGTTTTTGAGTGAACCAATCATTAAGAAAATTGTTCGGGCTATTTCACAAAAAGAAATTAGTTGGGTAAACGAAAGCGAATTGAATTTAGGTTATAATGAATTTTTAAAGGATAGAATATAATGGCACTAACAGATTCGTTAATAGGAGATAAACCAATAAAGGTTCAAGTTGAACTTGACGATAGAACCACAATTATATTAACCATTGTTGTTGTTGTAGTTATTTTGTCCGCTGTATTTATATTTAGATCCGCAACAAGGGCACTAACAATTCAAAATTAATTTTATACCAATGACTGAAGCAGAAAATACCCAGTTAAATAATTTGTACAATACATACCTGGCCGCAAAGACAAAGTATGAAATAGAAGTGCAGGATAATAATAGGTTCCATACACTTTGGGTTAATACTTCCAACGGCCAGGGAACCGATAGCAATGGAATGATAGATGGAGGTGATAGATTCCATTGGAAAATAATGTATGATGGATCTAATTTATCATTAGCGGCAAAAAAATCCAGTATGGATAGTGCTTTGGCCGCCTACAATCTGTATAAGGATGATATTAACAAAAAGGATCAAATGGCATTCCAGGCCGCTAATCCCGAAATAGCCGTTCAGCTTCAGGAACAAATAATAAAAGGGCAAAACGAATCTAAAGAAATTGAATTGCGTGCTAAGAATGAAGCCGCCGCCTCGGCCGCAAAAACAAATTACGCATCATCATCTACAAAATATATTATCCTTGCAGTTATTGTAATAGTTGTAGCAATCGGAATTTATTTGTGGTCTTCAAAACCTTCACAACCTCAATTAAAAGCAGCGGCATAAAATGGCAATTGAACCGTGGTTAAATAGTGACCTCCATAATATATACCAGGCCATAAACGGTGGATCCGGTCCGCCTGGTAGTGGTTTGGCTACTGAAGATACATTACTTGATGTATTAGCTGAATTACAAAACACTTTAAGCGCACCTTACAATTTATCTACCATAACCGTCACAAATGCGGTTATAGCCACGTTTGAGGCCTTATATGCAACTTCAGATAACGAAAGCGTTGCGGACCTGGTTGAAGAACTTTTAACTTCTAGCTTATCCATTGATGATGCATTACGTGCAACTTCAGACGGTGAAACGGCCGCTAATATCCTGAAGCAAATTTTAACATCAACTGATGGAATTAAAAGTGCTGTTGAATCGGGATCCAATTACATTAACCATACAAACTTTACAAAAGGCTTTGCAAAAAATATTACAACTGTTACCGCAACAGATGTGTTAGCCGCACCTGGTGCAAGTGCTTATAATTACATTACACAAATTTTAGTTACTAATGCTCATGCATCAGTAGGTACATTAGTTGATATTGTTGATGAAACAACCGGAGATGTTTTATATACCGGTTATGCCGCACCGGCCGGTGGTGGTTATGCGGTTACACTACCTACTCCCATAAGACAAGTAACAGCGAATAAAAAAGTACAAGCCAAATGCGTTACAACAGGCGCAGATGTTACCGTTTCAATTTCAGGATATAAAGCCATTTAAAATGTCATTACTATTAACCGGTGTTGGTAGCCTAAGAAGTGCTTTTATAATTGCCACCGGCGGAGTAATAACAACAGACGGAAATTTTAAAGTTCATACATTTTTATCTTCAGGAGATTTTATAATTCTTAACGCACCAATTGGCGCAACAGTTGAATATTTAGTTATTGCCGGTGGTGGTGGTGGTGGTGGTATTACTTCAGCCGTTACCGGATGCGGTGGCGGTGGTGCAGGCGGAATGCGGACCGCTTCAGGTCTTGCAGTTTCAAAACAATCTTATCCCGTTGTTGTTGGTGGTGGCGGTGCAGGTGGTGTTAATTCAGGTGGCATTACAGGCTCTGCTTCTTCATTTAATGGCATTAGCTGTAATGGTGGTGGTGGTGGATCTAGGTCCGGTAACGGATCCGGTGGCGGATCCGGTGGCGGCGCTTGTGGTACAGGAGGAAACCAATCCGGTGGAAGTAATGTTGTAGGTCAAGGAAATATTGGCGGCGGTACACTTGCAGGTTGTAATTGTGGCGGCGGTGGCGGTGGAAAAAATGCAGTTGGTGGACAAGGAAATTTAGGAGGCCTTGCAGGTAATGGCGGTGCAGGTTTATCAAACTCTATTACAGGTGCGGCTGTAAATTATTCCGGTGGCGGTGGCGGTGGTGGTTCAACACCTGGCACGGGTGGAATTGGTGGCGGTGGTGCGGGATCTGTTGATGCTAATGCAACGCATGGCACAGCAAATACAGGCGGTGGCGGTGGTGGTGTGGCTCGTGTTAATGTAGGTGGTGGTGGTATAGGCGGAAACGGTGGATCCGGTATCGTAATTATTCGTTATCAATTTCAATAATGACAAAGACAAGAATATTATATGCCGCAGTAATTATCCTGGTAATAGTTATCCTGGTATATACTTTGTCTACATCTTTACCCCGACATTTTTCAATTCCTATTCATGGAGAAATTACAAGCGGATTCGGGCCACGTAGTGCGCCTAAGCCTGGTGCATCAACAGATCATTTAGCAATTGATATTTCAACACCGGTTAATACACCGGTCCCGGCAAAATTTAAAGGCAAAGTAATTTCAAGATATTACACTAGTAATGGAGGGAATCAATTAATAGTAGAACACAATGGCGGATGGCGGTCCGGTTACGCACATTTGAACGCATACGGAAAATTTAAGGAGGGTGATACATTTAATGCCGGTGATATTATTGCTTATACCGGTAACACCGGCATAACTACAAATCCACATTTACATTATACACTTACAACACCGGCCGGTGTTAAAGTAGATCCATTGTTATACGTAGGAAAAAATTTAGTTTAACTTTACAAATAAAAAAGGGCGGCAACCATAATTCGGCGCAAACAAAATGGGAACACCACAAGAAATAAAAGACCACGCATTAGAAAATTTAGAAGCCATTAAAGAAGCAACAGAAAAAGGTTTTGTATTTTTTAGCAAACGCAATTTTAATATGATTGCTTCAGATGCTAAACAATACTTAGCGGATCTGAAAGGTTCAAAAAAAAAAAGTAAGTAGCGCACCGGTTGATCATTTATTAGGAAAGCCAGAATCTGAAGCTGAACCGGCCACAAAGAAAAGACCACCGGCAAAGAATGCGGTAAAAAAGAAACCGGCTAAAAAAGCTGCAAAGAAGAAAAAATAATTAAGGCCCGTTAAGTCGGGCCTTTTTATTTTATACTATCAGTTTTGAAATAACAAGGCTTACCGGTGAGTGTACAAAATCTGAAGGAATAATTTACAACTATAAGCGGAATAATAATTTTACGGTCCACAATTTGGCCGCTCATAATTGCATCTGCTTTTGTTTGTTTCATGAACCGGTGAATTACCTTTTCTTTCCTGGTATCGTATTTGTTCGCCCCTATTCCAATTGGAATAAACAGGATCCACAGCCTGGATCCGGTGGCCTTAGTTTTATAAGGATCCTTTACAGTGTATGAAACGGTTTGGTTGGCTGTATTGATACTCTCACGCTTAGAAACGCAGCCTATAAGCGTTGTAATGCATAATAAAGCAATAATTATTGTCTTCATTGGTGGGTTTTCTTTTAAGTTTAATCAAATGTAATAAAATTGTCCATATAGATCTATATGGACAATTCAAAAATGTCCATAATATCGGTAACTCCAGGTAATATGGACAATTTCAAAATGTCCACATTGCCGGTCCTGGTGGCCGATATGGACAATTATAAAATGTCCATATATCGATCAACGGCACTTTTCAGGATCTAATGCATTAGGTTTACATTTATAAACTTCAAATTCTCTACCGGATTGAAAGTAACTACCATGAGTAGTGCCAACTTCAACCATGTTTTTAATAAACCTTTTTTTGCCGCACTTGCTGCAAATACGGCGAAGATCCTTTTTACTTTTTGTTTTTGCGCTCATTTTACTTTTATGTTTTCAAATCCATACCAAATTGTTTTTTCGTCAGAGTGCTTTTTTATCTTTGTATAAAGACGTTTATTTAATTGTCCTTGTAATGAAGGAATTTGTTGACAGTTAAAACCAAATGTTACTACCATTCCATTAGGAAATAAATAAGTTGATTTTACTTTTAATGGTTCGTCCCTTTTTGCTTCGCCATCTTTTTTTCCCCTCTCCCACTCTTTTGTGTGGTTCGGATTCATAAAAAATTTAAAATCACAATTAGATTCTGTTACGCCATTTAATCCGCAATCATATCCGGCCGCATAGGCTGCTTTTTCTTCTTTACTCATAACACATACATTAAATGTTCAGGCATAATTACCTTTTTTGTTTTTTCTTGCAATTCTAAAATAAGGTTACACTTTGCACAATAGTAAAATATATGTTTTCTATTGTGTACAAATTCCTTAACCTTACTATTGCAACACGGGCTTTTTTTCATCTTTTTGATATTTACTACAACCGTTTATTAATCTGCTATCTAAAACATTTTCACTTGTTGTGGATCTTACAACGTTCATTTTACTTAAATAACATTTTGAATCCTGGTTCATACATTTGTAATTAGTGATAGTTAACACACCGCCCGGGCTAACTTCTGTTTCCAATTCCATAATGTGTTTACAGGTACTACAATTGTTTTTTATCATGGCACGAATTTTATATAGTTATGTGTGACCAGGTATATAATAACACATGGCATTGTAATAGCTAACACCGGTAAAGAGAAAATTATTGTTAGAATAATTTTATCACCGGTACTAAATGGAAGTGGTTTTGTTTTCATATCGGTTGTTGCTCGCATAATTTTTTTAAAAATCTAATTTGGCTATCAATTTCTCGAATGGCATTTTCATAGTCTTTATGGTATTGATTGCTTGTTACAGGATAATTAACTCTTAATTTCCAATATAAAACCGCAAATTCGTTATCTATTGGTTGAAAATCCTGAGTGATTTGCAATTTAATT
>JAZJZF010000097.1:0-2839 GCA_040389965.1 Bacteroidota bacterium | reverse complement strand
TTATCCAACTTATCCATTTTTTGCTGCGTCCTCTTTCTTTCCGCCTCTTGTTTTTCTTTTTGTAAAACGATATACATTCTTGTATCTAATAATATTCTTTTTTGCTTAGCGGAAAGATCTTCGAATACATTATCAGGTAAAATCTTTAATGCCATATCTTCAGAATACTGAAGAAACTCCCCACAATACCAGCATATACTTACGTCACCTGAATTAGGTAATTCAGTTCCTTTAGTCGGCGTTACCGCATCTAAAAGATGCTTGCACGTTGGGCAATGATCCTTTCCTAGTTTAAAACACTTTATATCTGTCATTCCTTTTTGTTTTTATAAGTTTCCCATATACCGGTTAATAATATCCATTCCCTATGGCATTTATTTTTTATTACTTCAGAAGCTTCACCAATTGAGAAACCAACCTGGTACTTTACCGGCTTAGTGCTTTTTTCATAGTACACCGGTATAAAAATATTACCGGATAGATCCTTGTCAATTGGTGCAATTGAATTTATCCTGGCTAGATCTACTTTAGTACCGTTTTCAAATGTGTAAACTCTATTTATCATTACATTGTCGGATCTACGTTAATAGAGTCTAATTCACTAATGAATAAAATATTTGTTTGGTCACCGGTCTGTAAATATTCATTATAAATATCCTGTGCTTTTTCAAAACTATCTGTATTAACATAACAGTCTTTTATTTTCAAATTCCGTCCGGTTAATGTATTATGAAGTCTTACTAATTTATCCGTGCGAAAGTGAGCGCAAGCCAATTCCAAATGTGTCATTCTGTACGTTTTTTAAAAATGATTTTAAGAATATTAAATATTAATTCAGCCATAAACCAAACAATTCTATAAAGAAAGTAACCGGCAAAAACGAATCCGATAAGCAGCAAGCCAATTACGGAATACATTTCACATTCAAATATTAATTGCAAAACGTGTAATTGTGGGTTAGTCATTCTGAAAATTATCAAACTGAATAAAGTGAAAAGGCAAATCATAAATGCAAGATCTTCTAAATTACTTTTTGCATTCCTTTTTACATGGTCCTTTATATGTGAAATAAATTCCTTCATCCCTTCCACCCTTTCATTTCTTTAAATTTATTTACAAAATGCATTACTTCGCCTTCAGGGTGGCCATGCGTTAAGCAACTACCAGCATGAGTGTATAATTCTGCAATGGTTCTTATTTTACCGGATTGCTCTAATACATTTAAAAAACTTTCGTGCGTTTTCATTCGACGGCCGCTAACAAGTGAACTTACATCTTTTCCCTCTCTTACATAAGCGTAAAAATTCTCCAGGAACTTTCCTTGTTGCTTTAAAATAATATCGTGGTTAGCCTGGCTTAAACTTGTAATGTTATAATGTTTCGGATATAAATTTAAAATAACCGGATTGCGTGACTTGTCAATTATCCTATCATTGGTCCGTTGGTAAATGGAAATGTATTCCATTTTTTCAAAGTAACCATTACGGTATAACCTGACAATGATCCTTTGCAGTAATGCAATTATATCTGTGTTTTCCCTCTGCCCTACTCGTTTACTGTATCCCCACATTGTAGGTACTTTATTTTTATTTTTATCGAGATAGATACACCAGTAATATGTACTAAAATCCGTATCCCAACTTTGTGCGCTCTGTGTTTTCTGTGTGTGCATAGTTTTGTTTTTTAATTTCTGTTTTTTGCCTCGCTTCGCCCTTTTGGCCGCTTGAGGTTATTCTGTTAATCTGCAACCGCAGGGTTTGTAAAACAAACCGTTATCAAAAGTTATTCATGTTTACCTATCGTTTACTACGTTTACCATAGTAGTTAGGGTTACATTTAGGGGGTTAATTTCCCTGTCAGGTTAACCGCTTTTTTTTGCGGCCCGATACACAATTTGATATTATTACCCTGTACAAAGCAGTAACATCTTATTTTGTTTTCATAGTTTACGCTAGTTGTTGCTAACGGTTTTCTTGTTCCCTCCTTTCATTTTTAGGCATAAAAAAAGCCTGTGTTTAACACAAACAACAATTTTTAAATATTTTTTCGTGACGTAGTGGTGTGAACCGTTATACCTCTGAATCCTGCAATTGGCGTGGGTTACAGAGGTAGTGTATACTTAACATTATGTTAAATAGTAATTGTAAAGCCAATACTATTAATTCCTAATCTATAATACAAAAAAAGGACAGATATAATACCTGTCCTTCTGATAAATAGCATGAAAGAGTTCTTACTCTACCACGATCTTCCTTACCATTCTCTTCCCTTCCGATTCCAACCTCACAAAATATAAACCTTTCGTACTTATGTTCAATTCTATTTTTTGAGTTTCGTTAGTTAGTTCTTGTTTTTGGATTTCTTTACCCATTACATCGGTTACAATTAATTCTCCACCGTTCAATTTTTCTTTTAATTGTAATGTAAACTCACCGTTTGATGGATTCGGATAAACAGAAACAGTGTTATCTGAATAGGAATTCTTGGCTATTGCTAACGGAGATCCGTTCAATTTTACCACATAAGAATTATTTGTTGTAGGAGTTCCTGAGATCAAATTGAAAACGCCGCCACTCGGATCAAAATCCACCGTTCCAATAAAAGAACCCGTTGCGTAAACATTTCCGGCCGCATCTCCTGCAATTCCGTACACATAATCATAACTTGTTCCGCCAAATGCCGCAGCTAATATGAAATTTCCGGAAGGATCTAATTTTGTCACGTAACCATCGTACACAGAGCTTGCGTTAACCAATGTATAAGTACCTACACCCGGATCAAAATCAGCAGTCCCTGAAAAATAGCCGGCCACATAAACATTACTGCTTCCATCAACGGC
>JAZJZF010000096.1:5769-12516 GCA_040389965.1 Bacteroidota bacterium | reverse complement strand
TCATGGCTATTCAACAATTAAAGCCTGAAAATTACATGGATGTTTATAAGGCTCTTGACAAAGGCCTGGAACAAAAATACCCGGGCAACACTGATATCAAATCGTTTCATGCCATGGTACAGCAAACACAAATGATGGTTGCCCGTACCGAAGCTATTAAAATTGGAAACGACGCTCCTGAAATTATGTTACCAATGCCTAATGATAAAGAACTTGCTCTTTCGTCATTAAAAGGTAAAGTCGTGTTAATTGATTTTTGGGCCAGCTGGTGCGGACCATGCCGTAAGGAAATGCCAAATGTAAAACGCATTTACGAAAAGTATAAAAGCAAAGGTTTCGAAATTTATGGTGTGTCTCTTGATAAAGACAGAGATGCCTGGTTGGAAGCCATTTCTAAAGATAACCAAACATGGCCGCAGGTGAGTGACCTTAAATTCTGGCAAAGCGAAGCAGCACAAACTTATGCTGTACAATCTATTCCTTTTACTGTATTGGTAAGTAAAGAAGGCAAAATTTTAGCCACAGGGCTAAGAGGTGCTGAACTGGAAACCAAACTGGCAGAAATTCTGAAATAAGATCGGAGTTAATTTTTAACGAAAGATATTAAGGCACAAGTGAACACTTGTGCCTTAATATCTTTTATGAAAGCATACTGAAAATCATATAAGAAAAAGAAAACAACTAATACCTTTACAATATGTTGAGATCTTTTTACATAAGCAGTTTTTTTTTTATAACCGGCATTATCAGTGCTCAACAAAATTATTTTCAGCAGGAAGTAAATTATAAAATTGATGTAAGCCTACATGATCAAACTCATGAGTTAAGTGCTTTCGAAAAAATTGAATACATCAATAACTCCAATACATCACTGACGTTTATTTATTTTCATTTATGGCCCAATGCCTATAAAAATAATGAGACTGCCTTAGCAAAGCAATTGCTGTCCTTAGGTGAAACAAAAATGTATTATGCCAAACCTGAAGACCTGGGATATATTGACAGCCTTAATTTTATGGTGGATGGCAAACCTGTAAAATGGGAATACGATCCTGAAAATATAGATATCTGCAAGATCTATTTAAACGAACCTGTAAAGTCATGGGACACCATTTCTATTTCAACGCCCTTTCATGTAAAACTTCCATCAGCCGAACTTTCAAGGCTTGGGCATATTGGTCAGGCTTATGCAATAACTCAATGGTATCCTAAACCGGCGGTGTTTGATAAATATGGCTGGCACCAAATGCCTTATTTAAATCAGGGCGAATTTTACAGCGAATTTGGATCGTTTGATGTAAGTATTACCCTGCCCGATAATTATGTGTTAGCTGCCACCGGAGACCGCATAAATGAACCTGAAGAAGAACAATGGCTTGCCACAAAGGTTGATGATACCGAAAAAATGATTGCCGCAAAACAATTTTCCTACGATAATTCTTTTCCTGAATCAAGCAAAACATACAAAACCATTCGGTTCAAACAATTCAGAGTACACGATTTTGCATGGTTTGCCGATAAACGTTTTCATGTATTAAAAGGAAAAGTGTATTTGCCATCTAATGGAAATACGGTAGACTCCTGGTCATTTTTCACAAACAATGAGCCTGAACTCTGGAGCAAATCATTGGAATATATTAATGATGCTACCGCATTTTATTCTGAATTAAACGGAGATTACCCATACAATCATGTAACCGCTATTGATGGCACTATTAGTGCCGGCGGTGGCATGGAATATCCTAATATTACCATTATAGGAGCCAGTGGCAGCGCGTTTACGCTTGAAACAACTATTATGCACGAGGTGGGCCATAACTGGTATTATGGTATATTGGGTAGTAACGAACGGGAATTTCCTTTCATGGATGAAGGACTCAATTCATTTTATGAAATGCGTTATATAAGGAATAAATATCCCGAAAAAACACTGACAAGCATTATTGAAAGAGACAGCACTTTTAAGTTTTTCGGACTTAATAAATTTAAACACAAAGCTCAGTACGAATTCTCTTATTTATTGGCCGCCCGCAAAAATATTGATCAGCCCATCTTAACACCTGCACAGTATTTTACAAATTATAATTACGGCGCTATTGTGTATAGTAAAAGTGCTATTACGTTTGATTATTTATTGAATTATTTCGGAAAAGAAAAGTTTGATGAAGCCATGAAATTCTATTATGAACAATGGAAATTTAAACATCCTTACCCCGAAGATCTGATCAAAACACTGCAGTATTATTTTAATGCCGATCTTAACTGGTTTGTACAAGACCTGCTGGTAACCAATAAAAAAATTGATTATAAAATCTTAAAACACAAACGGTTTAAAGATGGAAGTCATGCCATTCTTATTAAGAATATACGCAAGGTTTCCGCTCCCGTATCTGTTTCCGGTATTAAAGACGGGAAACTGGTGGGTACAGTATGGTATAATGGATTTCCTAATAAAATAAAACGTGTTGTTGAATTTCCTCCTTCCGAAGTAGATGAGTTCAGGATCGATTATGGCGAATATATTCCTGAAATAAACCGAAAAAACAATTCTATTCGTACACATGGTATCTTTAAAAAAGCAGAACCGTTAAAGCTCAGTTTTGTAGGTAACATTGATAACCCACATTATAATCAGGTAAACTACCTTCCTATTTTAGGTTATAATGCATACAATAAATTTATGTTAGGCTGTGCATTTTACAATTATAGTTTTCTGCAAAAGAAAGTAGAATTTACCTTAGCTCCCCTATTTGCCTTTGGCACCAAATCTCCTGTAGGTTTTGCAAATATTACCTGGAACATTTTACCCCGTAAAGGCTTTATTCAGCAAATTACCGTAAGCGCTAATGCAAAAAGCTTTGCTTACGATCGTTTTAACGCGAATGATTTTAATGAAGCTAATGGGTCTTCCGTAAAATCATTTGATCTTAATTATTACAAAATTGCCGGAACAATAGACTTAGAATTAAAAAAAAGGAACCCATTGAGTAAGTTTACACAACATATTGGCTATACCTCAAATTTTCTATTCGTTGATGGAGAGAATATTTATAATGACTCCACATCATCAACGGTTTCAGCAAAAAACACTAAAACCATTGTCAGTAATCTCTACTATACTCTTGAAAACAAAAAAGTGATCAATCCTTATAGTATAGTGCTCAATGCTCAGCACAACGACAAATTCTTAAAACTAAGCGGAGAAATAAATTACTCATTAACTTTCAAAAAGAATAACAGTTTGGATATACGATTTTTTGCAGGAGCATTTGCATATAAATCCAATAATTTAACTCAGAATTACGATTTTCGTATGAGTGGGTATAGCCCTGGTGCAGCAAATAATCAGGATTATTTATTTGATTATAATTACATTGGAAGAAATGAAACCAATGGTATTGCTTCTGCACAGTTTGTCGAAAAAGATGGAGCCTTTAAAACATTAACCTATTTAGGACAATCTTCCAAATGGTTGTTGGCATTAAATTTAAAATCACCAACAATTGGAAAAATTCCTTTGAAGTTTTTCATTGATATTGGATCAAGTGAAACCTTAATAACTAACAGAAAACTGTATGGCGTTGGCGTTATACCAAATAGTTTAAAAAATGAGCGTGTATTGTACGATGCGGGGATTGACATCTGTATCTGGAAAAACATCTTTGAGATCTATATTCCCCTTATTTACAGCCCTGATATTAAAACAAATTTAAAAGCAATTGGTAAGGACAAATTTTTTGATACCATTCGATTTACATTAAATTTGCACAATATTAAACCACGTAATTTTATAACCAATAACATTCTGTAATGATTCCCGGGAAAAAAATTTATTTCGCATCCGATTTCCATTTGGGAGTTCCTACGCTTGAAATAAGCCTGGAGCGCGAAAAGAAAGTGGTTCGTTGGCTCGATTCTATAAAAAATACGGCACAGGAAATTTATTTGGTGGGAGATATCTTTGATTTTTGGTGGGAATACAAATACACTATTCCTAAAGGCCAGACACGCTTATTGGGTAAGATCGCAGAAATAACAGATAGTGGCATTCCTGTGCATTTTTTTACCGGTAATCATGACCTATGGATGAAGGATTATTTTCAGCAGGAATTAAACGTTCAGGTACATCACAACCCTATTGAAAAGACCTACAATCATAAATTATTTTTTATTGGACATGGCGACGGATTAGGCCCCGGAGATAACTGGTACAAATTTCTAAAGAAATGCTTCACCAGTCCTTTTTTGATTTGGGCATTTGGCAGATTACATCCTAATTTAGGCTTCTGGATAGCCCGTCGTTCCAGTAGACGCAGCCGCATTACTACCGGCGACTCTGATAAGAAATTTTTAGGAGAGGATAATGAATGGCTATTAAGCTTTTCTAAAGAAGAAATAAAAAAACGCCACGTCGATTATTTTATTTTTGGACACAGGCACTTACCATTGGATTTAAAAGTATCTGAAACATCCCGTTATATCAATTTAGGCGAGTGGATCAATTACTGCACCTACGCCGAATTTGACGGCACTGTCCTAGAACTTAAAACGTTTGAAGGATAGGTCTTAAATCAAAAACGCATAGACACAAACGATGTGTCTATGCGTTGAAGCCGAACTATCTTTTACAATACTTAATATAAAACCTAATTCTTTAGGATCTTGGTTCGATATTGTTTCCCATTACTGATAAGGGTTACAAAATAAACACCTTTTGTTAAATGATCCGTTGCTAGTTTTACATGTTGAGTGTTTACCGATTCATTCACCAAAACCTGCCCCATCATATTTACTATTTCAACCTGGTACGTTTCGTTCGTATAGTTTAAAAACTCAATATTAATAACCGATGAACCCGGGTTTGGATATACGCTAATTCCGCCCTGTATACCATCATTTAAGTTTATACCCGTCGTTAGAATACTTACACAGGCAGAGGTATCTGAACAGGCACCATTTGTAATGATGACAGCATAATTACCATTAGCTGTTGCAGTAAAGCTTCGGTTGGTTTCACCGGCTATTGCTGCATTTGCATTATTGCAGTCTATCCATTGGTAAGTAAGCCCTGTCGCATTGGCGGTAATTGTTTCGTTGCTCAGGGTAGTTAAAACACTTATGACTGCAGGTTCTGTGATAGTTACCGTTTGAATTGAAGTACAAGTGTTTGCATCCGTAATTGTACATGTGTAATTGCCTGCTGCCAAATTGCCTGCTGCTGGTGCTGTGCCGCCCACAGGCAACCATGAATAGCTGAGAGAGCCTGTACCACCTCCGGCAATAATGCTTGCCGAGCCGTTACTTTCGCCATGGCATAGTACATTAGTTTGAGAAGAGATAGCACTAAGGGCCGGTGGCTGTGTAACAGTATAGGTAGTTGATGTTACCTGTGAAGTCGCGTCAATTACCGTAAGCGTATAAACACCTGCGGCTAAACCGCTGACTGTAGAAGTTGTTGCACCTGTAGACCAGGAATAACCATAAGGAGTTGCCCCCCCTGATATAGTTGAGGAAAGTGCTGCAGTAGATAATCCATTGCAGGCAATACCGGAGGTTTGTCCGACAATTATATTGTAAATAACACTAATAGTTACAAGTCCATTACCCGTGCTGACACTAATGGAATTGGTCTGGCTTGCTCCGTTATTGTACGAACCGCCTCCGCCGCCTGCTGCATCATAGCCTGAGTTAGCAGTGCCGCCGCCGCCGCCGGAATAACCACCACCACCTCCTCCTCGCTCTCCCGTCCCCGAATTGTAACAGCCGCCGCCACCGCCAAAGCCTCCATCACCGGCTGTTCCACCTGCATTAAGTCCCGCGGCACCGCCATTGGTAAACGAAGTGGCTGCTGAACCTCCATTGCACTGGCTACCATTTCCATAGAAACCCGCACCACCACCTGCTGAAGCTCCCGGGGCACAGCTGGCACCGTTACCACCCGTACCGCCATTGGCACCTGCAGTGCCACCTGTTGTTTGGGGAGCAAACCCATTGCCATTATTAGTAATACTGGCCTCCATGCCATTTAAACAGCACGGTGTTGCATTACCAAGGCCATTGTAACCATCGGCATTTCCGCCGCCGCCGCCGGCAACAATATAGGGCACATTAGCCATGTCGGATACAAATGTTCCGCCACCGCCACCGCCACTGGTATTTGAGCCGTTATTGGCAACCGTACCCTGTTGACCTACCAGGATCTTTAAAACGGATCCGGCAGTTAAATTAAAATTGCCGGCCATGTATGCACTGCTCCCACCATTATAGCCTCCCTGGGCGCCCCTGGCAGCAATGCGATAAACACCGGTTACCGGTATTGTAAAAGATTGGATGCCACCGCTAACAGTTACCAAACTGCTAAGGGTGCTATTATAGGTGGCGGTCAGCTGTGTTTGCGATGGCCCGGTAGGACCGGTTGCACCCGCTGTTGTAAACATATATGTTGTCTGCGAAAATAAGTTTCCTGACCACATTCCAAGGATTAACATGAGAATTGCAAATAACCTTGGCATAGATGCAGGCTGTTGGAGTATAACTCTATATTTTAAATACGGGGATCTTGTTCTCATATGTTTTGTTTTACGTTTAATATCATTTATTAGTATTTTTTAAAATTACAGGTCTAAAGATGAATCAGCAGAAGAATGGTACGAAATGTAACTTTTTTACAACGAAATGTATAAGTATCCCATACAAGCCAAAACTACTTTCGTATTTTTGTAAATACTATTTTGAGAAAATACCTGG
>JAZJZF010000096.1:0-5759 GCA_040389965.1 Bacteroidota bacterium | reverse complement strand
GCTGAGATCGGGCAGGAACCCGTTTTTTTCAATAAATACCTGGTTATAATTTTTTGTATATATACGGCAAGCGGTAATTTGTTTGCACAATACAGGTTAATAGATAAAGCGAACTCTTTTTACAATCTTGATTCTGCTTTAAAATACGGCGATCTATCCGTTAAGTATGCCAAACTTACACACGATTCCATACAACTCATTGAGTCTTACCTGTTTTTATCTGCTCAATATAATGAGCGCTCCTTGTATGAAAAATCGGAAAAATATTGCCAATACGCATTAGGTTTATCCTTATCAAAAAAAAACAGTTTACTTATCGGCTCCTGTTATTCGGGCTTTGCCAATATGTATAATTACAAAAATGATTACGCCAAAGCACTGAATTACTATATAAAAGCCAATAAGATCTTTGAAAGAGAAACCGACTATAAAAAACAACTCAAAAGCTTAACAGATCTTGCGGAATATTACAGGAAAATAATCAGCTATGCAAAAGCGCAGCACTATTTAAATAAGGCCTTCGCCTTATATGATGCAAAAGAATTAAACGATACCTTACAGCTAATACGGCTGTATAACCGACAGGCTGCGGTAATGCATGAAAGGAACAAATACGATTCGAGTTTATACTTTTCATTTAAAGCTGTAGGGTTGTGTCAGAAAATACATAATCCACGTCTGGAAGCAAGGTCACTAAACGAAATAGGCTCTATCTATAAAAAAAAGGGGCAATTACAAAAAGCCATCGCTTGTTATACGAAGGCAAGAGATATTTGGTTGAAGGAAAAATTATACGCCAATGCTATAGAAGCTATGAATAACCTGGCGTTGTTATACGAACAGAACAACTATCCCAGGGCTCTCACTACTAAACATTTTACAGATATTATTAATTTAACTAGCACACACAAACTCGATTTTGCTTTGAATTATGCTTATATGTATTTGCACAAGGTTTCTATAGAGGAGCACGATACCGCAAAGGCATACATTAGCTTATTAGGGTTAAAAAAACATCAGGAAAATAGCCTGTACAAAAAACTAAATTCGGAAATAACAGCAATCACAGAAAAATATGAGAACGAAAAAATTAAAACCGAAGTAGATACGATGTCAAACCAACTTCGCATTCAAAAAAAAGAAACCATGCTGGGTGTGGGAATTTCAATCGTTTTACTGGTCTTACTGGCTTTTACAGGCTATTTATTTTATAATAATATTCAAAAAAAGAAACTACTGCAAAAACAAAATCATTATAAGGATGTGCTGATCCAGGAAATACACCACCGGGTAAAGAATAATCTTCAGTTTATCAGTTCACTTATAAATATACAAAGGAATGCCTCTTTGAATGTTACCGAAATTCAAACACTTAACGATACCTCACGCCGGATCAACGCGATGAGCCTGGTTCATGAAATGTTGTATAACCAGGATAATATAGAAGGTGTACCACTCAACCGTTACCTGCATGAGTTGATTAATTTAATTAATGAACTGGTGAATACAACTAAAATTCCCATTACATTTAATTTGTCAATAGATGAGGCAATCGCTTCTCCAAATCAGGCAACTGCCATTGGCATGATTACTAACGAATTGATTTCGAATTCAATAAAACATGCATTCACTAAACAGGATAAACCCGTTATAAAAATTCAATTAAGTAAAATACCTGGCGCCAATGACTACTGCTATTCTGTTTCGGATAATGGTATTGGCTGCAACGTTGATTTTACAGATCAACATACCTTAGGAATGCGACTGATTAATATTTTTTCGAGGCAATTGAAAGGCAAATTCTCGTTTATGAATAAAGAAGGATTAACATTCACCATTAAGTTTACAATATAATGCATGACTTAAAAATATTAGTTGTAGATGATGAAGTGTTGATAGCGGAAGACATATCAGATATCCTTAAATCATTTGGAATCAGGCCCATTAAACTGGCACACGATAAAGAAACTGTTATAACCCTGATCAGTTCTTTTAATCCTGAAATGGTATTATTGGATATACGAATGGAAAATGAAACAAGTGGCCTGCAACTAGGTGAGGTATTACAAATGAAAGGAATACCTTTCATATACATTACCTCACACACAAATGTGGCCATGGTGCAAAAAATAATTAAAACAAAGCCATTCGGCTATCTGTCAAAACCTTTAAAAAAAACAGACCTGCTTGCAAATTTGCTCATGTTTAATGAGAATTTACGTGCAAAAAATAACGATCAATTAACGGTAAAAGATAACGGCATCACTTATTTGCTAAACACAAACGACATAAAGTACATTAAAAGCGATGGTAATTATATAACTATTTATTGCATAAACGACACATATGTCTTTAGAAAGAACATAGAATCGTTTTACGATGAAATTGATCATAAAACCTTCTTTAAACCACATCGGTCATATATTATAAACCTGTCAAAAGTAAGGTCCTACACCACTAAAGAAATTTTAATAGATGATATAGAGATTCCTGTTTCAAGATTATTAAAAAATGATTTCCTCAACAGAATGAATGAACGCTGAGAAAATTAGGCTTTCATTTCGTGAGACTATTAAATAAGTTCAGGGTGACTATTAATAAAAGTCTTGTGTATCAATCAGATCCTGCACGTCTGAAGGTTTCACATTTTTCACTTTACCTTGCTTTGCAGGAATTTGCGGATTACCATTACTGATATTATCAGCGTCCGTATTATTAAGATCCTGCGCATCATACAGGTTATAATTGTTATAAATAGATTTTACTTTACCAAACTTGAATACAAGTCCAAAATTTACATACATACTTTTATCAATATTTTCTCTGTAAAAAGAATTGTAAATACCTCTGTTTCTTCGGTTAAACGTTTCAGAATAAAAACCAATATAATTTTGCGTTGTAAAACCGGCACTTAAATAAAAATTGAAACAGCTGGCAGGATATACATCTACCCTCATACCACCTATAAACTCGTATCTCCCGAAATTTATACTTTTATCATTGTTTAAATAATAAATGGAATCTACATTGGCAAATGAGTATAAACCTCCTTGTGGCTTGGTATACAAGCTGGTTTTTACGTATTTACAAATGGGTACATTAAATGTAATACTTCTTGGAAACTGTACACTAAAATTAACCCCATCCATTCTCCCAACCCGGAATCCTATATATGGTAAATGGTAACGGTTTCCGAATATGAATGAGCGTGTATAACCAAGCCGGAAACTAAAATATTTACTGACTGTGCAATTATATAAAACGGTATTGGCAAAACGGTATTTTTGTGTGTATTGATAGCCATTATCCTGAGTCATAAAAGGAGCAAGTTCAACATAGAAAATACTTTTTTTTCCGGTGTTATATATTACTCTTATCCCCACTGATGTTTTGCTTAACCGGTGCTTTGTTTTTACGCCTTCAAAATCAGGAGATACAGAGGCATAACTTCCCGTCAATAACAAATGAAGGTTAGAGATCTTTGTACTGTCTTTTTTATAAAAATCCTGCGTAAATACAGGAGCATTAAATCCTAATGTAAACTGGTTAAGCTGGTAGGTCTTTAGTTTATTTGAAACAAAATTCTTACCAGACAAATCTCTTTTACCTGTCCCATAAAAATCAGTATAAATAGTTGTTTTAAAATAATGCCTGGCAGGCTTCATTACTTTTAAGCTGTCGTGGTTTAATGCTAAAAGCTTTGTATGAAAACATACAAAGCCGGTTAAAATGAGCAATATAGCGCCTGTATTTCTCATTACTCCGAAGAGTTTCCTTTTATATTTTTGATCAACTCTTTTTTAAACTCCTCCTCTGCCCTTCGCAATAAAGCTACCTTTTTTATTGGCAATATTTTTTTGAATTTTTCAAAATACTCTTTATACAATTCGTACTCTTTTTGCTTTAATGCCAGTTCTGCATTCAAATAGGCTCCTGCTTCCTTATCTGTTGCTGTAGTATAATCTTTTTCTTTAATATACTGCTGTCTGAACGATTTTCTCACGTTTTCAAGCTTATCATTATATTCATTATATAAGGGCCAGAACTGTTGACCTTCCTGAGTTGTAAAGTTCACTTTTTCGCCTATAAATGTAACACGCAACGCGTCAATTTTATCACGCTTGCTCACAGGCTGAGCCATTGCTGTAAAGCCAGCCACGCAACATAAAAATATGAATATATATTTATAAACCTGTTTCATTATAATTCTTCTAATAACTCATCGGTATTAGTATCATTTAAAAGAATTTCTTTTTGAGACAACGAATCCGTTTTCTGCCCTTTTAAGTTGAGTTGTTTCCCTAAAGAATTAACATCTACAAGGTCGATAAGCTGTTCTTCATCGAAGCCGGAAATGGCTTTATTATTTAATATTTCTTGTTTTTCGAGGCAAGCCAGTGTTTTACAATCTCCGGATTCTTCTGTGATTTTTTTTGGTTGATTAAAATAAACGGATAATGCAATAATGAACAATATGCCAAAAGCAAATGCCATTTTTTTACCAAAAATAAAATCTAAAATTGTATTTAAAACAGTGTTTTTAGATTCTTTAGTGGCATAGATCCTGTCTTTGAGACATTCTGCAACGTTCTCAAAATAATTTTGTGGAATTATAAATACATTATGTTTATCTATGGAGTAAAGTGTGGTGTATTGTTTTAATTCGTCAACTAATTCTATCTTATAATTTACAGCAGTTTGTAGTTGCGTTTTGTAATCCTCTTCCAAATCATTAAATACAAGTGCTTTAATGGCTCCCAGCTTGGGATAAGAAGCTAGTTCCGTTTTATATTCCAGAGAGTTTTGAGCCGATTGAAAATAATTTTCGGGGGCTGTAAATACATTTATTTTTTTAAGGGACGATAACACCGGAAATTCACTTAATTCATTTTCCTGCTCCAGCTTTTTTTTCAGTTTATCTTCAAATGAAGCAAAATAATCCAATGGCAAATCAAAGGAATCCTTTCCGTTATTATCTAACGGAAAGTTTGATTCATCATTAAAATTATTTTCGTTGTTTTTCATTTGTATTTTGACGTGTTTTTTGTCGGTAAGTTTAATTAGTTACTAAAAAATCTTCTATTTTTTTAGCTGCTATGTGATACGAGGCTTTTAAAGCTCCCACTGATGTTTCCAGTACTTCAGACATCTGTTCGTAAGGCATTTCATCATAATAGCGCATATTGAATACAATGCGTTGTTTCTCGGGTAAAGTTAAAATAGCTTTTTGCAATTTCAATTGAATTTCATCTCCACTAAAATAATTATCGCTTTCCAGCGATTTTGATAATTGATATTCAATAGGATTTATGGAAATTGTATTAGCCCTGGCTTTTTGCTTTAAGAAGGTTAGCGATTCGTTTGTGGCAATGCGGTAGAGCCATGTAAACAGCTGTGCTTCTTCTTTAAACCCTCCTAATCCTTTCCACACTTTAATAAATGTATTTTGAAGTACATCGTCTGTATCGTCGTGGCTGATTACTATTTTTCGAATGTGCCAGTATAATTTTTGCTGGTATTTCTGAATCAAATAATGCAAAGCCATATTCCGGGAAGCTTCATCGCGGTATAGGGTCAGTATTTCTTCGTCGGAATAATGTTGCATAAATGATAAATGTACGAAAAGCGATTCGGCTCTTAGACTTGAAGATATAAAAAAGGTTTAATGTTAATTGAGAATATTATACTTATTATTCTGTTCTGTGGTAAAATAAGATTAAACTATTGGTCATAAAAAAACCCCTACTAATTTACTAGCA
>JAZJZF010000095.1:0-30439 GCA_040389965.1 Bacteroidota bacterium | reverse complement strand
CTTGCAAACACAAAAGTATATTTAATAGATAAAGCCGATCGCATTTTACCATTCGAAGATGCCGACGTAGCAGAAGTAGTAAGCGACAGTTTAATTAAACAAGGCGCTATCATTCATCATGGAGCTACCTTAAAACGTATGGACATTAAAAACGATAAGGTTGAATACGAACTGGAATACGCTAACGGTACTACCGAAACCATTAATGTAGATAAAGCATTAATATCGGTAGGGAGAGTTCCTAATGTAGAGAACCTTGGCCTGGATGCTGTTGGTATTAAACTAAACGACAGAGGCAGCATCTGGGATGACGATACACAAACCAATATTTCTAATATTTATGTTGCCGGCGATGTTACCACCGAAATGGCTTTGGTAAATGTGGGTGAGCGTGAAGCCAGGCATGCTGTTGTAAGGATGTTTGGACCTACTGTAAAACCTTTGTCGTATCAGAATATTTCTACCATTATGTTTCTCAACCCCGAAGTAGCCAGCGTTGGTATGAGCGAACAGGACTGTAACAAAAAAGGATTAGCGCACAAAGTTGTAAAACTCGATTATAGCACCAATGCCCGTGCTATTGCCATGCGCAAAACAAAAGGCTTCTTTAAAATAATTGTGACAAACGATAACGGTATGCGCATTTTAGGTATGAGAGCCGTTGGAGAACACGCCAGTTCTGCTATACAAGCCGTTGCGTATTTGATACATACAAATCAGGGAATTCGTGAACTGGCAGATATGATGCATCCGCACCCCAGTATCATTGAAGGTGTGCAGGAATGTTTAAGAATGTTACTTGGAAAATCCATCTATAAATCATCTATATTTAAAGACAAGCTAAAATGCTATGTGTGCGAGAATGGTACTTGCACGCCGGTAGAGACCTTGGTGTGATAGAAGAATGATGATGCTATAACATATTATCTATTGGTCATTCTGAACGTGTTTCAGAATCTCAAAAAAATTAACACTCCTCCATTTTCTTCTCACAAAAGTGATAACAACAATGACAAAATACCTTTTAGGATTTTACATAATAGCGGGAATAACACTTGTTTCCTGCAACGGGTCATCAACAAACCAAAACCAAACGACCGAAAACATTAAACCCCTGGCATCCACTGATTCTTTAACTGATAGTTTGGTTTATAAAACCGAAGATCTAAGTATCCTGAAACTCTCGAATCACGTGTATGAACACACCTCTTTTTTAAATACAGATGATTACGGAAAAGTTGGCTGCAATGGTATGATCGTTGTAAACGAAAATGAAGCCATTATTTTTGACACGCCTACAGACGACAAAAGTTCATTGGAATTAATAGAATACCTTACTAAAAAACTTAAATGTAATATAAAGGCAATCATTCCCACACATTTTCACAAAGACTGTGTAGGTGGCTTAGAAGCTTTTAACCAATGTAACATTCCCATTTACGCATCAACTAAAACGATAGCATTACTAAAAACCGAAGGAGAAAAATATTCTAAAGCTATAAAAGGATTTAATGATAGCCTGACCTTAACTATTGGTGACAAAAAAGTATACGCAAAGTTTTTTGGAGAAGGCCATACAAAAGATAATATCGTAGGGTATTTTCCCGAAGACAGTGCGATTTTTGGTGGATGCTTAATAAAAGAATTGGATGCGACAAAGGGCTATTTAGGAGATGCCAACACCGGCAAGTGGTCAGAAAGTGTAACCAAACTCAGACAAAAATATCCTTCGGCAAAAGTGGTAATTCCGGGGCATGGCCAATGGGGCAGAACAGAATTATTCGACTACACTATTAAACTCTTTAAACCAGACAGTTGTTAACATCAATACTTTAAAAATTTAAAGTCTATCAATGAACCTGGTAAGAACCCTTTGTTTGATACGGGCCTTATAAAAAGCTTTCACCTCTGGTTCTGTGGCAATGTATCGGATAATGTCATCGTCGAGGCTACCCACGAGACAGTCGCCATCGTTTTTGTTAATGAGCCCATAATAGAGTAAGGCATTTGCTTCCGTTTTATAAAAGACCAGCTGAAAATATAAATGTTGTCCATCGGTATGAGTGATGTTTTCCAACACAAAATGCGTGTAATCTTCACCAATAAGTTTTTGCAGCTGCTGTTCATCAACGCGGGTAAGTCCAAGTTTTGCAAACTCGGGGGTTTCTTCGTAAGCGACCAGTTTCAGGTTTACCATAATTAATCTCGATCTGTTATACAAACATAACCCGTAAAATTTCCAAATAAAAGTATTTGCCGGTTTTGCTACGATCTGTAGCAATAAATGAAACCCGTTAACATGTGAGAAAAGATGCCCTTTCTGTTTTTAGCTATGAAAGATGGGAAAAAACTAAAGTGAAATAAAATGCTATATATACGAAAATGGAGCGTGTATATCGGCTGAAACACTGGTTTAGATAGGATTTTAGACAATTACTGCGGGCATCGCTCAATTTAATTACACGTTAAATTTTTCAATCCCTTTTATTTTTATTTTTTTTCTCTTATATTTAGTTCAAATAGTTAATAAGCTATTTACTATCCTTATTCCTAAAGTATTATTATATGAAAATCCTCAACATTCAAGCCCTACGCGGACCAAACATCTGGAGCGTTAATCGCAAAAAATTAATTCAAATGCGCTTAGACCTTGAAGAGATGGAGCAATTGCCTACCAACAAAATTCCGGGATTCAGAGAAAGAATTGAAGCCATGTTCCCTACCATGATCGAACACCGTTGCTCGGAAGAAGTAAAAGGAGGTTTTTTTCATCGTATAGAACGTGGAACATGGATGGGACATGTGATTGAACACATTGCACTCGAAACACAAAGCCTGGCAGGCATGGAAACCGGCTTTGGCAGAACCCGCGAAACCAAAACACCCGGAACCTATAACGTTGTATTTAGTTATATAGAAGAAAAAGTAGGTATGTTTGCTGCAGAAAGTGCGGTAAACATAGCAGAAGCCCTTATTAAAGGAGTTGATTATGACCTGCAGGCAGATCTTAAAAAAATGCGTGAGATCCGCGAAGATGTACGACTCGGGCCAAGTACCGGAAGTATTGTAGATGAAGCCGTAGCACGCGATATACCATGGATTCGTTTAGGAACAAACTCATTGGTTCAATTAGGTTATGGTATCAATCAAATGCGTTTTCAGGCTACTATTACCTGCAAAACAAGCAATATTGCCGTTGACCTTGCCTGTAATAAAGAACAAACTAAAAAGATTTTAAGCGATGCCGCTATTCCGGTAGCCAAAGGCGATATATGTGTAGATGATGAAGATTTAAAAGCTACCATTGACCGCATTGGTTACCCGATAGTACTTAAACCGTTAGACGGTAATCATGGGAAAGGTGCGTCTATAAACGTTAACAGCTGGGAAGATGCTTTAGCAGGAATGGAATTTGCTAAAAAATACGGCCGCAGGGTAATCGTTGAAAAATTTATTACCGGCCACGATTTCAGAATTCTGGTGATTGATAATAAAATGGTAGCCGCCGCACAGCGCGTTCCTGCTAATGTTGTGGGAGACGGTGCACAAACCATTGCACAATTAATTGAAGAAACCAATAGAGATCCGCGCCGGGGTTATGGCCACGAAAATGTATTAACCGAAATAACTGTTGACAGAGATACTACCGACCTCTTAGCCAAAAAGGCTTATACCCTTGAAACTGTTCCCGGTAAAGACGAAATTGTTTATTTAAAATCAACTGCCAATTTAAGTACAGGCGGAACCTCTATCGATATTACCGATATGATCCATCCTGAAAATGTTTTCCTGGCAGAACGTATTTCAAGGGTTATAGGACTTGATGTGTGCGGTATTGATATTATGGCAAAAAATTTAACGCAGCCTTTAAAAGAAACAGGCGGTGTTATTTTAGAAGTAAATGCCGCTCCCGGTTTCAGAATGCACTTGGCTCCTAGCGAAGGATTAGCGCGCAACGTAGCGTCTCCGGTAATTGATATGTTATATCCTCCCGGAAAACCTTCCCGCATTCCGATCATTGCTGTAACAGGCACAAACGGTAAAACAACCACTACCCGCCTGATTGCTCATATTGTAAAAAACAACGGTTATAAAGTTGGCTTTACTACCAGCGATGGTATTTATGTACAAAACCATATGCTCGAAAAAGGCGATACTACAGGGCCTTTGAGTGCCGAGTTTATTTTAAAAGACCCTACAGTAGAGTTTGCCGTACTGGAAACAGCCCGTGGCGGAATCCTGCGTTCAGGTTTAGGATTTAGCCGTTGCGATATTGGAATCATTACCAATATACAGGAAGACCACTTAGGAATAAGCGATATACACGATCTGCATGACCTAGCCAAAGTAAAAAGTGTGGTTGTAAGAAGCATTAAAAAAGATGGTTGGGCAGTGCTAAATGCAGAAGACAAGCATTGCGTGGAAATAGCCAAAACATTGAATTGCAACGTGGCCTATTTTAGTATGAATGAACATTGCGATGTCGTCGTAAACCATTGCCGCAAAGGTGGCATTGCCGCTATTTACGAAAGCGGATTTGTGACCATTAAAAAAGGCGATTGGAAAATGAGGGTTGAAAAAGCCAGCGTTATTCCTTTGACCATGGGCGGAAAAGCCAAATTTATGATCGCCAATGTATTGGCAGCAACCCTGGCAAGTTATTTATGGGGCTTTAAAACAGAAGACATTAAATCACCTTTAGAAACATTTATTCCGAGCGCGGCACAAACACCGGGCCGCATGAATATTTTCACCTTTAAGAATTTCAAAGTCATGATCGATTTTGCTCATAATCCTTCGGGATATATGGGTATAGAAGATTTTTTACAAAGTGTTAATTCAACCCACAAAATAGGTATTATAGCCGGTGTAGGCGATCGCCGGGATAGCGATATTATAGAATGTGCCGCTATTGCAGCCCGTATGTTCGATCACATTATCATCAGGCAGGAAAAACATTTACGCGGCCGAACAGAAGAAGAGATCATTAACCTGATCCTGCAAGGCATTAAATCGCAGGATAAAACGGTAACTTATGAGATCATCAGTAAAGAAACCGATGCCATTAAACATGCCATTAGCATTGCCAGAGAAGGGACATTTATTACTGCTTTAAGCGATGTGATTACAAATGCCATCGAAGTAGTACAGCAACATTTGGATAAGGAAGTCGATGCTTAATTACTGCAGTTTTAAATTCTAAATCATTACTTTTGTAAAATGGAAAGTGTAAGGCAAAGTAAGGTTTCAAAATTATTGCAAAAAGAGTTGGCTGAGATCTTCCGGTCTCATGCAAAAACAATGTTCGACGGAGCGTTTATTACCGTTACGGTTGTGCGTGTAAGCTCCGATTTAAGCTCTGCAAAAGCCTATGTAAGCATTATGGCAAATAAGGATGCAAATGAAATCTATAAATCCATCAACGATCAAAAAGTTCATATCCGTAAAATATTAGGGAATTTAATTGGTAAGCAAGTGCGCGTGGTGCCGGAACTGTCTTTTTTCATTGATGATTCCTACGACTACGCCGAAAAAATAAACAAGTTATTTGATAAACCTATTTAAGCTTATCATTGAATCTTTCCTTTTTCATAGCAAAGCGTTATCTAATTTCTAAAAAATCGAATAATGCCATTAATGTGATATCCTGGATCAGCATTATTGCTATTGCCATTACTACCGCAGCCCTTGTTATTATTCTATCAGCCATGAACGGCCTTACCTCTGTGGTGGCCGATCTTTACCACGCTATAGAGCCCGATCTTAAAATAACAGCAGTTCATTCAAAATACATGAGTAACCTGGATGAGCTTACAACAAAGATCCATTCTATAAAAGGAATTAATGGCATCTCTTATTCCATCGAAGAAAATGCCCTGGTTAAATTAGACGATAAGCAAACCGTGGTTACCGTAAAAGGGGTGGATGCCAATTTTAAAAACCTCACACACTTTGATACAGTTGTTGTAGAAGGTGTGTACCGTTTCGAATATAAAGGCCAGTATTACGGAGTATTTGGAAAAGGAATTGCCAATAAATTAGGCGTGAATGTCCACGATTTTATTTCTCCCGTTTCCATTTATGCGCCCCGCCGTGGAAAAGTGGAAAGTATTGATCCGGAAGATGCTTTTAATAAGCTCTCTATAAGCCCCGGAGGCGTTTTCACACTTAACGACGATTTTGATTACAAGTACCTTTTAATTGATTTGAAAGCGGCTCAACAATTATTTGATTGCGACAAAAGTGTTTCCATTATTGAACTGGGCGTAGAAAACAGAAAGGATATAGAAAACATTCAAAAAGAAGTACAGGCCGTTTTAGGAGATAATTATACCGTAAAAAACAGATACCAGTTAAACGACGTTTTATTTAAAACCCTTGAAACAGAAAAGCTCTGGGTGTTTCTGATCCTCGTGTTTATACTCGTTATTGCCACCTTTAATATTATTGGCGCTCTCACCATGCTCATCATTGAAAAGAAAAAAGACATTAAAACATTGTATAATCTGGGCGCCGATCAAAAATTTATTCAGAATATATTTATGCAGGAGGGCTTTTTAATTACCGGTGTAGGCGCCGTGAGCGGTCTTATTATCGGGCTTTTTGTGTGCGTGCTGCAACAACAATTTCATTTGGTAAAATTTGACGAAGGTTATGTTATTCCTTACTACCCTATACAAATGCAGTGGAACGATTTTCTCTGGATCCTTGGCGTAGTAATGCTGATAGGTTTTTTAGCGGCCTTATACCCTGTAAGGGTCTTTACCAAAAATGACCTGCTGCATATTGATAAGTAATTTATTACTTACAATATAATTTACACTTCTGTATCAGGAGCAACTTCTACTAACCTTACCCCATCATCATGCAGCGTTACCTTACGCTGGCGGTACAACACTCCGATCGATTTTTTAAACGTAGCCTTACTCATATTAAATTTCCGTTCAATAATATCGGGCGATGTTTTATCTGTAAGGTTCATAAAACCTGAATTAGCTTTTAAATATTCCAAAATCTGGTCGGTAGAAGAAAGTACATGCTTAAAACCAAGATTTTGAAGGCTCAGATCTATCAGGTTATTTTCCCTGATAAGTTTAATATATCCCTTTACGGTATCTCCAACAGCAAGGTCTGTAAACAAGTCATTATGGTAAATAAGGCCTTTATGAATACCATTGATGATACAGGTAAATCCAAGGTCTGTTTCATTATATACCAGTAAATCCACTTCCTGCCCCTGCTCCACTTCCAGAACTTCGTTACTGATAAATTTATTGACCTTACCCGAAGCTACAATACGTTGTGAGGCTTCATCGACGTATACATATACCACATAAGAATGGCCTTCGAGCATTTTATGCTTTTGCTCCTTAAACGGAACAAAAAGGTCTTTTTCCAGACCCCAGTCTAAAAAAGCGCCTACCTGGTTAACCTCCGAAACATTTAAAAATGCGAACTCATTAATCTCAACATAAGGCTTAAAGCGGGTTGCTATGATGCGATCATTCGAATCTTTATAAATAAAGACCTCTATTTCATCGTTTACTTTGAATTCAGGCTCAATAAATTTTGAGGGCAGCAATACCACTTCGTCCCCACCATCCCCTAAATATAGTCCGGGAGCTGTTTCTCTTAAAATTGTAAGTGTATTTGTTTTCCCTAATTGAATCATATCTTATTTTTAGCAAACAAAGGTACATTTTTAGTCCCAAATAATTCCTTTACATTTAATTCCGTCTGTTCACTAAATATAATGTTGGTTTCAAAAGATATATAATCAAAAAATTTGCATTTATTAACACATATAATTATATTAGTATTAACGATGTATAATGTTAACTAAAATTTAACATGAACCCGAACATACAAAGTATAAAAAACACTACCTAATTTACCTCGTATGAAAAAACTTTTACTCCTCCTCTCTCTTGTTTCCATTGTTAATTCTATAAATGCTCAAATTACCACAACTGTAAATCCAACTATTGCACAAATGCAAGCTGCATTGCAAGGTAACGGTGTTGTTGTTACGGGGCTTACAATTACTTGTCCTGCAGGAGCATACGGCATGTTTGGAAATGGGGCAGCTGCTTTAGGAGGTGGATTAAATACAGGAATTTTATTAACTACCGGAACAGCTTCGAACGTAGCGGGTCCTCCTACAGGTTTTAATAGTGTTGATAATTCGAGTGCCGGTGGAGCAGGTTCCGCTTTAGGAAACACGCTTTCGGGCGGTACAACGTATGATGGCTGTTACATTAACTTTTTAATTACGCCTAACTGTAGTACCTTAAGTATTAAATATGTATTTGCTTCTGAGGAATATCCTGAATTCGCTACAGGAACTATTAATGATGTATTTGGTTTTGTAATTAGCGGTCCTAATCCGGCAGGTGGAAATTACGCTCAAAAAAATATCTCTGTATTACCTTCTACCACAACAGGTACAAATGTGGTATCTATTCAAAATGTAAATAACGGATCAACAAATACAGGACCCTGTGTAAACTGCGCGTATTATATTGACAGCCCTCCCGGTCTGATCTATGATGGCGCCACTACCGTATTAACGGCATCTGCAAGTGTTACTCCCTGCCAAACCTATACCATGACTATTGGTGTGTGGGACGATTCTGACGGTATATATGATTCGGGGGTATTTTTAGATGTAAACGGATTATCCTGTATAGGAAATCCAACGATAACAGCTATAGCCAGTCCGTCCGTCATTTGCGGGCCTCAAACGGTCACGCTCACTGCCGGAGGTGGTATTGCTGGCGGCACCTATACCTGGTCAGCACCTCCAACAGGAGGCTTGGTCACAACCATAGGGCAAACCGTTACGGCAAATCCGACAGCTAATACAACTTATACACTCTCTTATTCTGACATGAATACCTGTCCGGGAGTTCCTTTAATTAAAACAACGACCTTAACTTTTTCAGCATCACCTCCTTTTCCTGTAACAAGCAATCCTACTACTAATATTTGTCCGGGGCAAACAGCGACCTTAACTGCAGGTGGCGGAGCAGGCACTTATTCGTGGACACCGGGTGCTACGCTCAGTTCTACAACAGGTTCTGTTGTTATAGCCAGTCCTTCCGTTACTACTACCTATTCGGTTACTAAAACAGCCGGTGGCTGTACAAGCACCACAGTAATTACTGTGCCTGTAACCAGCGCATCCGGTTTAACGGTTACTCCAAACGGATCTTCTATATGCCCCGGCCAGTCTGTAAACTTTATTGCAACAGGAGGCGGAACTTATACCTGGACAGCCAGTAGTGGTGCCAATCCACCGGCATCAGGCAACATAACAGTATCTCCTACCGTTACAACATCCTATACTGTCCTTTCAACCTGTTCGGCATCAACGGCTGTTACGGTTACAGTAACATCTGCACCTACGGTTACAGTTTCTCCTTTAAATACTTCTATTTGCGCCGGACAATCGGCAACTTTAACTGCTTCAGGCGGTGGAACTTATACATGGACAGCAAGCAGCGGGGCTAATCCTGCAAGCACAGCTGTAGTGGTTGTAAACCCTGCTACAAGTACTACTTATACAGTAAAAACAGGAGTGGGAACATGTACTGCCAGCGCTGTGGCCAGTGTCAATGTGGGCGCTGTTACTACAGTTACAGTTAGTCCGGTAAACTCTACGATATGTTCCGGTCAAAGCACAACCCTCACTGCTTCAGGTGGTTCCACGTATACGTGGACAGCCAGTAGTGGTGCTAATCCTCCTAATAATGCGGCTGTTACTGTGACTCCTGCTACGACAACTTCTTATACTGTTTTAACCGGTAGTGGTACTTGTACGGCTTCTGCTGTGGCTTCGGTGTCGGTGGCACCGGGAGTTACCGTTACGGCTACACCTAATGCAACTACTATTTGTAGTGGTGGTTCGGGAGTGGCCATTACGGCTTCGGGAGCTACTTCTTATACCTGGTTACCTACTTCAGGATTAACGCCTTCTTCGGGAGCTAATGTCACTGCTAATCCTGCGGCTTCTACTAATTATACGGTAACGGGGAGTAATGGGGTTTGTTCGGCTACGGCAGCAGTTAATGTGACGGTGACGGTGGTGAGTACTTCGGTTACTGCCAGTGCTGCTAATTATTGTATTGGAGGGGCTCCGGTAACGCTAACGGCTTCGGGGGCTACTTCTTATGCCTGGTCGCCGGCTACGGGACTGAGTTCTACTTCGGGGGCTGTGGTAACAGCTACGCCGGCTGTGACAACGGTATATAATGTCACAGGAACTTCGGGGGCTTGTTCTTCGGTTAAATCGGTGACGGTGACGGTGCCTCCGGTGAGTACGATTACGGTAGTAAGTACGGGAACCGTTATTTGTGCCGGTGGTGCGGGAACAACGTTAACGGCTTCGGGCGCTAATACTTACACCTGGTTACCAGTGGGGGCTAATACAAATTCTATCAATGCTAATCCGGCTACTAATACTACGTATACGGTGGGGGGACAAACGGCTTTGGGTTGTCTCGCTGTTCCTGCGGTAGTGACCGTTTCGGTGGCTCCTGCTATTACTCCGGTTATTACGGCTTCTAGTCCTTCGGTGTGTTTATCGCAAACGGTGGCTTTATCGGTGACGCCTACGGGAACAGGGATTACTTATGCATGGGCACCGGCTACTGCTATTCTGGGTTCTAACAGTTTGGCTTCGGTAGTGGCTAAGCCTACTAATTCTAATAATGTCACCTATTCGGTAACGGTTTCTAATGGTTTATGTTCGGCTACGGCTACTGTTGATTTACAGGTCTTTGTCTGTACGCCGCCTACTGCTGATATGGAGACCTTAACCAATGATAGTATTTGTACGAAGGGCTGTGTGACCTTTACGGCTAATGTCACGGGAAGCCAGCCTATGACGTATCAGTGGGTATTCCCGGGTGGAACGCCGCCTACTTCTAATTTGTCTAATCCGCAGGTTTGCTATTTTGCGAAGGGTTCTTATTCGGTGGGGCTCATTGTGGTAAATGATTATGGTTCGGATACCATCGTTAAAGTTAATTATATTAGTGTGGCGGATACGCCTGCGGTAGTGAATGCCATAGGGGATACCACTATTAAAGTGGGACAGACCACTATTATTTCTGCCAGCGGGGCTATGAATTATTTATGGTCGCCTAATATCAACAATAGTATTGCTTGCCCTACGTGTTCAAGCACAGTGGTGCAACCTACGGTAACTACCAAGTATGTGGTGCAGACTTCTAATTCGCCCTATTGTAAGAGAACGGATTTTGTAACTGTGAAAGTTGATTTTACCTGTGGGGATTTCTTTGTCCCCAATGCCTTCTCACCTAACAATGACGGACTCAATGATATGATAAATGTCCACGGATTCTGTATCGGAACCTATAACCTCCAGATCTTTAGCCGCTGGGGAGAAAAAGTGTTTGAAACATCTAGTTTATCTGAAAGCTGGGATGGAACTTTCCGCGGAAAAAATATGGATACCGGCGTGTTTGTATACAGAGCCGATGGAATTACAATTGATGGAAGACCATTTAATATTAAAGGAAATATAACTCTTATTCGTTAACTTTAGGCCAATTATGAATCGATTGAATACCTATTTTAAAAAATCATTTCTCATTAGTATATTGGTTTTATCTTACTCTGCTGATGCGCAGTTTTGGTCAGAAAACTTCAATAACGGATGTACAAATGCTTGTCCGGGTATGGGTTACACAAGTGTAAACGGAACCTGGACACAAACTGTTTTAGGCCCTGAAGGTGCCGACCCTAACGCATGGTATGTAAGTTGTGCCGAACAAAATAACGGAATCGGAAATTGTTCTTCGGGCTGCACAGGAGGAGGAAATGCTTCTTTACATGTTAGTGCTTCTATAGGAAACCCTATTTGTCCTAACGATTGCGGAGCTGCCTATGATGCCGGCGGACTTTGCGGTATATTAAGCTGTCCTCAAACAAATCGAAGAATAGAATCTCCTATTATTAATTGTTCAGGGCAAACCACTATTTTCATGAACTATTCTTTTATTCATGGAGGAACACCGGGAACTGACTTTGCAAGTATCTGGTATTATAATGGATCTGCCTGGCTAAACATTGGAACTGTACCTCAATCAGCAGTAACAGCGTCCTGTTCGGGGCAAGGAACCTGGTCGGCGGCAAATATTGTATTACCGGCTTCTGCCAATAATAATCCTAATGTTAAAATTGGTTTTTGCTGGAAAAACAACGATGATGGTGTTGGCACAGATCCTTCTGTTGCTATTGATAATATTACATTATCAGCTCTTACTTCTACTCCTGTTCCTGTTATCTCTTTTACATTACCTTCTCCTGTATGCCGTTCAAATACGATTACAGCAACCTTTACGTCAACTACATCCTTAACTACTTTTACATGGTCTGCTTCTTCACCTAATGTTGTATTCAGTGCAGCAAACAGTGGCACTACCAATATATCCTTTACTAACGCAGGAACATATACCATATCGTTAACCGGCTGTCAGGGTTCAAGTTGCGGAACAGGAACTTCTACTATACAAGTATTGCCAACACCTACTGTAAATGTAACGGCCTCACCTACGGTGGTCTGCACTCCGGGGGGCAGTTCTACTTTAACGGCAACAGGAGGGCCAAGTGCTTCTTCCTATACCTGGACGGCTTCTTCAGGACCTGCCATACCAAATGTAAGTGTTACGGTAGTCTCGCCAACCGCTACTACAAATTACACAGTACTTACAAGCATTCCGGGTTGTACTACAGGCGTCACGTTTAATGTACCGGTTGCACCCGCCCCTACTATAACAGTTACTCCAAATTCCAGTATTTGTAGTAGTCAAAGTATAACACTTATAGCCAGTGGTGGCTCCACATACACATGGAGTCCTTCAGGTTCATTAAGCTCTGCCAATGGCTCGCCGGTAACAGCATCTCCTACTATAACTACTACTTATACAGTTACGGGAAATAATGGAGTCTGTAGCAACACCGCTGCCGTTACAGTATCAGTGACATCTTCAGCTTCAGCAACAATTACGTCTTCCAATAGTACCATATGTTCCGGTCAAAGCACAACCCTCACTGCTTCAGGTGGTTCCACGTATACGTGGACAGCCAGTAGTGGTGCTAATCCTCCTAATAATGCGGCTGTTACTGTGACTCCTGCTACGACAACTTCTTATACTGTTTTAACCGGTAGTGGTACTTGTACGGCTTCTGCTGTGGCTTCGGTGTCGGTGGCACCGGGAGTTACCGTTACGGCTACACCTAATGCAACTACTATTTGTAGTGGTGGTTCGGGAGTGGCCATTACGGCTTCGGGAGCTACTTCTTATACCTGGTTACCTACTTCAGGATTAACGCCTTCTTCGGGAGCTAATGTCACTGCTAATCCTGCGGCTTCTACTAATTATACGGTAACGGGGAGTAATGGGGTTTGTTCGGCTACGGCAGCAGTTAATGTGACGGTGACGGTGGTGAGTACTTCGGTTACTGCCAGTGCTGCTAATTATTGTATTGGAGGGGCTCCGGTAACGCTAACGGCTTCGGGGGCTACTTCTTATGCCTGGTCGCCGGCTACGGGACTGAGTTCTACTTCGGGGGCTGTGGTAACAGCTACGCCGGCTGTGACAACGGTATATAATGTCACAGGAACTTCGGGGGCTTGTTCTTCGGTTAAATCGGTGACGGTGACGGTGCCTCCGGTGAGTACGATTACGGTAGTAAGTACGGGAACCGTTATTTGTGCCGGTGGTGCGGGAACAACGTTAACGGCTTCGGGCGCTAATACTTACACCTGGTTACCAGTGGGGGCTAATACAAATTCTATCAATGCTAATCCGGCTACTAATACTACGTATACGGTGGGGGGACAAACGGCTTTGGGTTGTCTCGCTGTTCCTGCGGTAGTGACCGTTTCGGTGGCTCCTGCTATTACTCCGGTTATTACGGCTTCTAGTCCTTCGGTGTGTTTATCGCAAACGGTGGCTTTATCGGTGACGCCTACGGGAACAGGGATTACTTATGCATGGGCACCGGCTACTGCTATTCTGGGTTCTAACAGTTTGGCTTCGGTAGTGGCTAAGCCTACTAATTCTAATAATGTCACCTATTCGGTAACGGTTTCTAATGGTTTATGTTCGGCTACGGCTACTGTTGATTTACAGGTCTTTGTCTGTACGCCGCCTACTGCTGATATGGAGACCTTAACCAATGATAGTATTTGTACGAAGGGCTGTGTGACCTTTACGGCTAATGTCACGGGAAGCCAGCCTATGACGTATCAGTGGGTATTCCCGGGTGGAACGCCGCCTACTTCTAATTTGTCTAATCCGCAGGTTTGCTATTTTGCGAAGGGTTCTTATTCGGTGGGGCTCATTGTGGTAAATGATTATGGTTCGGATACCATCGTTAAAGTTAATTATATTAGTGTGGCGGATACGCCTGCGGTAGTGAATGCCATAGGGGATACCACTATTAAAGTGGGACAGACCACTATTATTTCTGCCAGCGGGGCTATGAATTATTTATGGTCGCCTAATATCAACAATAGTATTGCTTGCCCTACGTGTTCAAGCACAGTGGTGCAACCTACGGTAACTACCAAGTATGTGGTGCAGACTTCTAATTCGCCCTATTGTAAGAGAACGGATTTTGTAACTGTGAAAGTTGATTTTACCTGTGGGGATTTCTTTGTCCCCAATGCCTTCTCACCTAACAATGACGGACTCAATGATATGATAAATGTCCACGGATTCTGTATCGGAACTTTCGTTTTACAAATATACAGTCGCTGGGGCGAAAAAGTATTTGAGACGTCAAGCCTCACAGAAAGTTGGGATGGAACTTACCAGGGCAAAAAGATGGATACCGGTGTGTTTGTATACAGAGCCGACGGAATTACAATTGATGGAAGACCATTTAATATTAAAGGGAATATAACTCTTATTCGATAATTTTAAATTAATTATGAATCGTTCAATAACAGAAACTATGAAAAAAATACTACTTGCCGGAATATTCGCCATACCTTTTATAGGTAGTGCACAGGATATACATTTTTCTCAGTTTAACGAAACACCTGTCATCTTAAATCCGGCATTAAGCTGTACGGCATATGATACAAGGATTATAGCCAATTTTAAAAATCAGTGGGCAAGCGTGGCTTCACCTTACCAAACCTATGGTATAAGTGTTGAAAAAGCACTTAAACATCTTAAGCTTAAAAAGGCTTATGTAGGTTCTTCATTTAGTTTATTCAGAGATCAGGCAGGCGATGCTTCTCTTGGAACGCTTTCGGCAAACCTTGGATTTAACATTGTAGTTAAAGTATCAGAGCATGGAAAATTCTCCGGAGGATTAGGTGGTGGCTTCAATTACAAAACAATTGATCCTTCAAAATTAAAATGGGAAAGCCAGTACGATGGTTATAAATACAATGCAGCCACTGCATCGGGCGAGGCTGTGCCATATAGCTCTATTCTGCAAGGTGATTTCGTTGCCGGGGTGGATTACCATTATGCTAAAAGCGAACGTTACATCAGTGCACAAGACGGAACTAAGTTTGATGTGGGTATTTCCGGATTCCATTTTAATGCCCCAAAATATTCGTTTGCCGGAACCGGCGACAGGCAATTTGCAAAAATGATTATTCACGGAAATTTTGATATTGGTATTAAAAGTGCCGGTGTGGCTTTAGTACCAAGCTTTGTGTACATGCGCCAAGGTCCTTCACAGGAAATTGATGCCGGTTTTATGTTCAAATATATTATCCAGGATCAATCGGTTTATACAGGCATTAAAAAAGCAAGTGCTATTTCATTAGGCGCTTGCTATCGTGTGGGAGATGCTGTTATTCCTGCAATATTATTTCAGTATGATAAATTTGCTCTGGGTGTAAGTTATGATTTAAACATTTCGCAGTTAACTGCTACTTCAAAAACAAGAGGTGGTGTTGAAATTGCCCTACGCTTTAATACAAGCCCGGGCTATGGTAAATCGTTGGGTGGAAGCTTTAACAGACCTACTTACAAGAAAGGATAGTTTTAGGTAAAAGATTTGAGAAGTGAGATAGGAGACAAAAAAGAAAGAACAGGGAGAGAAAAGAACAAAGTAATTTTAAAATAAAAACAGATTAAAAAAACAAAATCCCTGTGTTATTATAACACGGGGATTTTTGCTTTCTAAAAAAAGTAATCGTCATAACATACATTTCAGGAAATTAAAAAACCAAAAAAATCCGCGTAGTTTTACGTATTGACATTCTGCTTTATTTACTTGTAATTTGCTTTCGAATGTAAGGTCACACAATTTATAGTTACTTCGACCCACTGGTAATACATAAACATCTGGATCCAGCTATAAAAATGTTTTATTTTTAATTAAATTAAACGGTTATGGATTTCTTAAAATACTCCGAAAAGCTAAGTAGTTTAAAGTATTATATTGAAAGCAGTTCCTGTGTAAATGCCAATCCTTTATCGTTAAGATTAGGCGTATCCAAAAGAACGGTTCTAAGAATGATTGAAAATCTGAGACTACAGGGTGTAAATATTATTTATTGCGCCAAGCAAAAAAAATATCTTATACAAAAATAGTGAGTGCCATTTTTTGGCATTGGTTCAAAGTAATTTTGTACTAACTAACATTATTGTTTTACTCTTATCCCATTTAATCATGAAAAAACTTACATTATCCACTACGATGTTTTGTTTACTATTAGCAAACCATTCATTTTCTCAATTTGCAACTCCACCTACCCTTAATCCCGGAACCCAGGTAACCGGTGGCCTTGTTGGTATAGGAACCAATGCTCCTGCTGCAAAGCTCGATGTACTGAGCACGGGTAATCAATTACGATTATCAAATACGGCAAGCATATTTTCTGATATACAAACTACATCGGCCGGTTATTTATATCTAAATCCTAGCAATGGTTCTGCCGGACGAATCGGTATTGGTATCGCCAGTCCTTTAACCGGCTTTCATTCAAATATGGGAATTTTTAGAATAAGTGATCCTGGATCTACCACAAGAGGTTTTCAGGTAACACCTAACTACACAACACCCAATGGCGACGTTCCCGCAGGTACCTGTGTGCTGACACCTCTTACTACTTCCGGTGAAGGGCTTTCTTTCGCATCAAGCGGTTCAGGCGCTGTTGGTGTAAAAATAGGCACTTATGCTTATAACGGCAATACATGGCTCGCTATGTGGGAAACACAAAATGTGGGATTTGGTTCAACTCCTACTTTAAGATTGGTTAGAACTGCCGGAAACGTAACTATTGGTACAATGCAGCAAACCACTGGGCCGCACACAGACGCCAAATTATCTGTAGACGGAAAAACAGTAACGCGCTCGCTGTATGTTACCATGACCAATTGGGCTGATTATGTATTTGCTCCGGATTACAAGCTGCCAAACTTATATGATATTGAAAAGTATTATCTGGTACATAAACACTTGCCTGAAATTCCTTCTGAAAAAGATATCATAGAGAATGGTATTGATGTGGGCGAAATGAATAAGCTGCTTCTAAAAAAAATAGAAGAGATGACGATCATGATGGTAGAACAGGAAAGAAAACTGGAAGCATTGAAAACACAAATTGAATCTATTAAAACTAAATAAGAAATATTATGAAAATTGTCAGATATACATTGATACTGGCATTAATTTTTTCATTTTATTTAAAAGTTAATGCCCAAAACGGTACAGACACAAGTTTCTACCAGAGCTTTAAAGCTATGACAAGTTATTTGTATGGCTCTTATAAATCACACTATCCGCAGGTTACCTTCCTGAAATACAAATATATTATGCCGGATAATATTTATGATAAATATAAGGGTTCTCCAGATGATTCTGTCCTTTCTACTGTTTCCTATATGCAGTTGGTTAACGGATTAGACATTTCTAATTTTGATCTGCATCCAAGAATCAATTTACCTTATCTTCAGGGAAAAATGTTTGAGAGCATGACCGATAATACGACGCCGATTTCGCTTACTTACACGGAGTACGAAGATTATAAGGATTCGGCTGTGATTTTAAATACGGTTGATTTTGATGGTAAACAGGTGATAGACATTTCTCCTGCAGGATTTTACCCTTTAAAAAAATCTGTATTATTTGCAGCCTGTGCCCTTAACGAGATCTTTAATACAGGAGATATTGACTTTATAGTAGAAGACTCGTTGATCCTTTCTAATATATCTCCAGACAGAATCGGGCCGTTAATGATAGATTTTGACGATGCAAACGGATTTATAAATATTACCACAGGTCAGGTCTATAGTATCCATTACAATAGTTCGGGCTATAAGCTCATCAAAACAAAAACGGTAGTGGATAATGATACTATTCTATCTGTAAGTAGCATACAAATAAGTCCGTCGTCACGTGCCAACAGCGTTTCTTCCTGTAACACCGGATCCACTAATCCTGATTTAGGGCCGTATTCTATTTCAGCTGTTCGCAACGGAAATACAATAACAGGTAAATATGCGGTTTGGTTAGGATACTGCAATGCGAGTAAAGCTATTCGCAAGCCATACATTATCTCCGCAGGCTTTAATCCGGGAAATGGTAAACAGCTTTTACCGGGCTTATTAAGCTACACACAATTAAGTTTCAATTTATTGGGTAATCCCATCAATATTCAGATCCCTACCGGCTGGAATGGTGAATGGCGCGGTACTTATTATGAAACGTATAACGGTGGATATAACAAACGCTTTTCTCCTACAGAGGCCTCGCAGTGTGGTGAGGGATCATGGAACGGCGACAGGTATCTTGACCGACTACGCGATGAGGGATATGACGTTATCATTTTAATGTATGATAATGGCACAGATTATATACAAAATAATGCGGCTCTTTTCGAAAAGCTAATTATCCAGGTAAATACAGCTAAAGCTGCAAATGGCTCCAATATTGAAAATGTGGTGAGTGGCTATAGTGCCGGTGGTAGTACTACACGTCTTGCACTTGCCAATATGGAGTCTAAATATAAGCAGGGTACTGGTCCGCATCCTCACACCAAATTATGGGTAAGTTTTGAAACCGAAAGCCAGGGTGCCAATGTGCCTATAGGTTTGCAATATTTGTTTGAGTTTCAAAAAAACCCCGGTAATATTATTCCCAGCTTAAATCCGGGCCAGGCACTAGCCGACATGATTAACTCAGTTGTGGCAGGTTTATCGTATAATTTTAATAATAACCCAACTGCCAACCAGCTTACAAAATACATGGCCAGTGCCGGCGGCTTTTCTCATCCTGACAGGGCAAATCTGTTGAATGATTTTGCCAACATTCCTCTGAACACTCAGGGTGGTTATCCGCAATTTTGCCGGAAAGTAGCTGTTTCGCAGGGATCATCCATCAATGTTAATGTGCCGCATACATCTGATAATATCTTTGATTCGAAACTGATGTTTGGGTTCAACAACTTTACAGCCACTTCTTTTCCAAGTGGTTGCGGAGGATCATATACCTGGTATATGCCGGGCGTTGTGAAACAAACCACCGCTAAATATAACGGTGCCATAAACGGAAGTAGTGTTGTATTTAACGGGTCAACCGTATTTAATTCTAACCTTACTATTCTTCCTAAAATATGCATTTCCTTTTTTGGATGTCATTGCATGGGGCCACTGACCATTGGCGGCACAAACGTTATTGGTTCTGCCACCAAGTATAAACCTACAGGATCCAATAATTATGATGATGCGCCTGGCAGCACACAGTCGGCACAGCTCGAATATTACGGAACAAGTGCTTACCCGTTCTATAATAATTTCCTGGCAGGCAATGCTTATGCAAACCGTGATCCTAAACTTCATTCCTTTGCACCTACAGTAAGTAGCCTCGACATCCGTGATCCTAACACGGGTCAGCCTGTAAGTAATTTCACGTCGCCTTCAGCCCTAAACCTGCTTAACATAAGCAAAGCGCCTAACGGTTCTCTGACACAGCATCCTGATCAGCGTTTCGGCTTCCCTTACCTGTATTACCCGAATAATCATTACCAGGTAACTCCTTATGACGGCGTGTTTGCCATTGGATCAAATAATGGGACTTACAGTGATGGTGTAACGCCAAAACCAAACAATCAATTCCATGTAGAAGATCCGCAAACAGAAATAGGAGATTATCTGGCCAGATGGGAAGTAGCTCAGGAAAAGCTATTCCTCACAAATATTGACCTTGCCTCTACCAAAAGTAATTATATAGCGGAATATGAAGCACGCGACAGGATCATTGCCGGAAAATACGATGCCAGTGGACTAAATACGATCTACAGCTTGTATAGCAACCTGTATTATCTTTCACCAAACGGAGAATATAAGGTAAGCCAGCAAAGTACAGCTATCATGCATGCCGGTAACCAGATCGATCTTCTACCGGGGTTTGAAGTAAGTGCAGGAGCATCGTTGGCAGCTTATATTAAGCCCTATACCTGCGGAAATCTTTTATACCGCATCAACAATCATGGGAATGGAAATGACGGACCTGTGGTTCATAACCTACCAAACAAAAATGTGGATTATGAAAACCCAATCAATAAACAGGCGGGAAAAAAGATCAACAGTTTTTTACTTTATCCTAACCCGGGAAATGGTAGCTTTACATACGTAAATGTATGTGATGACCCTACTTCCAAACTCATCATTACCGATCTGAAAGGCCAGATAGTATATACTGCCGAAATAGAAAACAACACGCCGCTGGATTTAAACCTGACTCATCTGCAAAATGGCTTTTATATTGCAAAAGCTATTAATGCTAACAGTAGTGATGTGTTTAAATTAAGCATTACTAAATAATGAAAATACCTATTGTTGCCATAACAGTAATCTCTTCTCTTTTTTGCATTACCTGCAAAAAAGAGAAGAATACTGTTTCGGTATACGATATCAAAGGCACAGTCATAAATAATTGTAATGATAGCGGTTTGGCTAATGTTATTGTATACCTGAATGTAGACAACAGTAAAACATCACATTTATCTCAGGTGCTAAGCGATAACAACGGACATTTTATATTTAAGAACGTATCTGTTTACAGTGATAGTAAATATATCTACTCTGTTTATGTTCCAAATAAAAGTGGCGGTCTGTCTTCCAATCCTGCGCTTACAGAAGTAGGAATTACAGGTGACATAATAGATTTTACATACCCGGAAGCCAGTAAGGATTTCATTTTACATGTTACTCCAAAATACCAGTACTTCACGATTTTTTGTAATAAAGTTCCTGTAACCTCCATAGCTGATTCTATTTCTTTCAAATGCTATAATTTCGCCTTTCATAAAAATGTAACCGATCTTCCTTACTCATGGAGCGGAGGCGGTTATGGCAACGGATCTTATACAAACAATTCAGGAATTTACCCTATGGGAAAATACCATATTTATATTGAAACCTGGGTTAATAGCGTTCATAGCTCCCGCTTGGATAGCATATACTTAAACCAGGGCGCTCAAATAACCTACACATTAAACTGGTAGAACTTAAGCGTGAACTAATTTTCTTAAATAAAAGGATGTTTCTTAATCACCTGGATTTCTTTCTTTACTAATTTTTCTATTCCTTTAAAATCAGGCAATTCAGCATGAGCACATAAAGAAATGGCGATGCCGTCTTCTCCTGCCCTACCCGTACGACCTATACGGTGAACGTAGGTTTCGGGCACTTCCGGAATTTCAAAATTAATAACATGAGAAAGTTTATCAACATCAATACCGCGTGAAGCAATATCGGTAGCTACAAGGATACGAAGTGTTCTGTCTTTAAATGCCTTTAAAGCACGCTCACGCGAGCCCTGAGACTTATTACCATGAATGGCTTCTGCCTTGATTCCAAAACCATTGAGTTGCTTTGCTACTTTATCGGCACCACGTTTGGTACGGGTAAAAATAAGGGCATGTTCAATTTTTTGAGACTGGATAATGTGTTTGAGTAAAGGTATTTTTTTATCCTGTTTTACAAAATACACTTCCTGCTTAATCAATGCAGCAGTTGATGATACAGGGTTTACGGCAACACTTACAGGATTGTGTAAAATACCGTTAGCCAATTTCATGATAGGAGGCGCAGCCGTTGCAGAAAAAAACAAGGTTTGCCTTTTTACAGGAAGTTTCGCAATTACTTTTTTAATATCATGAATAAAGCCCATATCTAACATACGGTCTGCTTCATCCAATACAAAATAATTAACGCTGTTTAATTTAATAAAGCCCTGTTGCATTAAATCCAGTAGTCTACCCGGAGTTGCAATTAAAATATCAATTCCTTTTTTAAGGGCATTAACCTGATGAAATTGCGACACGCCACCAAAAACAACAGCATGCGAAAAGCCGAGGTTTGCACCGTAAGCCGTAAAGTTTTCACTGATCTGTGAAGCCAATTCGCGGGTTGGAGCCAATATCAACGCTTTGATTTCTCTGCGGGAATTAGGTTTTTTATTAGCGTCGAGCAATTGTAATATGGGTAAAGCAAAGGCTGCTGTTTTTCCGGTTCCGGTTTGAGCACAGCCAAATATATCGTGGCCTTCTAAAATATAGGGGATTGCTTTTTGTTGAATGGGAGAAGGCGTTTCATATCCTTTTTTATCAAGCGCTTTTATAAGCGGATCAATTAGTTTTAATTCTTTAAATGTCATTAAATGTTATTAGTAGTTTATACTTTAGTGAAATGTTAAAGTATATCAAATGGCCATCCCTATTTACAGAGTGCTGTAATACGGATATTCATAAGAGTGCGCAAATATACGGATTATATCTTATAGTTTTATGCCAAGCACCAATACGTCGTCTACCTGCTCCAGATCGCCTTTCCAGTCGCTGAAGTAGTTTTCTAAATTATCTTTTTGCTCAGCCATCTTATAAGTATAGATAGATAGGACTCTTTGTTCTAACTGCCTGAATTTTAATTTTTTTCCTTTCTCTCCGCCAAACTGATCTACGTAGCCATCCGTAAATAAATATACCACCGTGTTTCTTTCTAAACTAAGAGAATGTGTTGTATAAGGCAACGGATGTTCAATATATCCTATGGCTTGTTTATTTGCTTTTATTTCGAGCAATTGACCATTTAAAATATACCATAAAGAATTATTTGCACCGGCCCATTTTATGTTTACATGAGACGCATTTGCTTTTAAATTATTGATCTCAAAACTACAGAGGCTAATATCCATTCCGTCTTTTACTTCCTTACCACTTCTGTTAAATGTTTCTAAAACCAGGTCACGCGTTTTATCAAGTACCTGCCCCGGATCAGTTAAACCAAATTCTTTTACACAACGGGTCAAGGCATTAGCACATACTACACTAACCAAAGCTCCGGGTACACCATGGCCTGTACAATCGGCAGCTGCATAAAACACATGTGTAGCAGTGGTTTCGAAAAAATAAAAATCGCCGGCAACTATATTTTTAGGTTTGTATATCAAAAAACTTTCGGGAAAATAATTCAAAATGTCTTCCTCCATTGCTAAAATAGCCGACTGAATGCGCTGGGCGTAATTGATACTATCGATTATCTCTTTTTGGTTCTCTTCTATTTTTTCTTTTTGCAGAATCAATTGATTTTTATATTCATTCAGTTTGATAAATGATTTTTGCTTGATACGATACCTGTTTACAGAAAGGGCAATAACTATGACAAAAAACAGGGATGATATAATTAACACCCATTTAATGGTTTCTCTGGATTTAAAATTCTGCTCTGCTTCCAGTTTTTGAATGGTAAGCATGTTTTCAGAATTCTCGCGGTCGAACTGGCTTTTTTGATCAGACATCTCCGTTTTTAATTCCGTACTCAACATAGTATCTTTGCCTTCGTAATATTTCCTCATGTGGAAATTTGCATTTTTATAATCGCCAATGGCTTCATAATATTTGGCAAAAGTGTTGGAAACATCATACACATCAGTCCTGGAACCCATTGCAATGGAAAGTTCCATGGCAGAATCAAGGTAGAAGCGGCACTCTTTATACTTCTTGTATTTTAAATAGGTATCAGCCATATTCTGATAAGGGATGATCAAACTGGCAGGCTCATTGGCTAATCTGAAATTCTCAATTTCAAGATTATAAAATTTAACGGCTTCGGCATAGTTCCCTACTCTATCCTCATCACTTCCATAAGAATCATAACAACTTGCAATACCCGAATAGTCATTTATTTTTTTATAGTTCGCAAAAGCTTTATCTGTATAATACCTGGCCGAATCCAATAATTTTAAGGAGGTAAACGGAATGTGCATGTTGTAGCTTGTATTAGCCATTTGCTTTATTTCGCCAAGTTCTTCCAGCATTTTTAACGACTGACGGTACATCTCAATAGAAGCCCAGTAATTTCCGGCCAGATCATAAATACCCGCCATATTATTAAGACTGTAAGCAATTAAAATTTTATTATTGTGTTGGGTAGCCAATCTCAGAGACTGCTTATTAATATTAAATGCAGAATCGAGCATATTCCGTTTTTGATAATAGGTATCAAAAATGGTATTAAGGCTTATGATATCTTCATACGAAAAATCGGCATCCCTGTTTTGTAAAGCCATTTTTGCATATGAATATGACAAATTCCAGTCGACGTGTTCATACTTACTCGCTGAATCGAACAGGTTATCGAACTTTGTGGGTTTTTGAGAGTACACACAAAATGTATATAATAAACTAAAGAATATGATCGTGTACCTGAACATAAGGGGCTATTACCTCAAATATAACTTTTTCGGTCAATACTGAAACTAATTTAATCTAAAAGTTAAAAGTTTATCTAATGGCAACCTCAGGTAGAAAGTTCGGTCTTTACTTTCTTGTTTTTTATTTTTTCTTCTTTAATCAATTGAAGTGTTTTATGGATTTTTGCTGCCTTTACAGCCACATAAGCCGAATGATCCAATACTTCAATTTTCCCTATTTCGTCTTTTTGAAGCATGCCTTTTTGAATAAGCATTCCAACAATATCCATTTTATTGATCTTATCTTTTTTACCGGCTGATATGTATAGGGTTGACCATTCACTCTTTTTCGGTAAAATTAATTTAGACGGCAATGCCATTTCTTCAGGGATCATATCTAAAAATTTAGGCAAATGATCGTCTGTATCCAATAAAAAAATGACTGTTCCTTCTGCATTCATCCTGGCCGTTCGGCCATTACGATGAATCATCACGTCTTCCGTTAAAGGCATTTGATAATGAATAACGGTTGCTATTTCTGGAATATCAAGCCCACGGGCAGCAAGGTCGGTTGTGATCAGTATTTTTATGCTTTGATTGCGCAATTTTATAAGCGTTTTCTCCCTGTCAATCTGATCCAGCCCGCCGTGGTAAAAGCCATGATCAATTTTATAGTCTCTTAATTGTTCAGAGATCCTATTAACGGCTTCTCTGTGATTACAAAACACAATGGTTGAATCATGTCCGGTTTCTCCAAGTAAAAACAATAAAGCTTCCAGTTTATCATCGCCTGTAACCCTTACCGATTTTAGCTTTAAAGAAGCTTTACCGGTTTCATTACCGCTAATATAATTTAGCTCTGTCTTCTTTTTAAGGCCTACAAAAGCAGGAATATCAGCTAAAGCAGTGGCCGATGTTAAAATGCGTTTTTTAAGATGCGGGCATTGAGAAATAATATAGGTCATCTCGTCATCAAAGCCTGCTTCCAACGATTTATCAAACTCATCTAAAATTAAGGTCTGCGCGCTATCTAATGAAATATTCTTGCGGCGCAGGTGGTGCGAAATTCTTCCGGGAGTGCCAATCAATACTGCCGGTGGCTGCGCCAGATTATTTTCCTCGATGCCCACAGAATGGCCGCCATAGCATGAATTAACCTTAAAGTCGGTTGTTATTTTTTTAAATACCTGCTCAATTTGTATGGCCAGTTCCCTGGTTGGAACAATCACCAGTAGTTGAATGTTTTCGTTCTTACTATCCAAAAAAGGCAGGCAGGGAAGCAAAAAGGCCAGTGTTTTACCACTGCCTGTGGGGGATACTAAAACAACATCGTTATGGTTGGAAATAGCCTCTAAAGCCTCCTTTTGCATTTTGTTTAACTCTGCAATGCCAAGCTTTGAAAGTATTGATTCGTAGTTCATCTGTATTATAAAGTAAAATGCAAATATACTCTATTAATCACAGAACAGGCATTTGGCAATATTCCTCTAAAGTCAGATTGAATGAAACTCGATGTATAAAACATTTATGAGGCACAGAAAGCACTAACGGCAAGCTTAAGCAGCAACGCGTTGCAAAATAATTTTGCAGGGAATAAGAGAGGTCACTTTTACATCGTGCTTTACATGCAGGGGAATTCCTAAATAATCGCCAGCCACCAAAGAATATATTTTGCCTTCAATCGTCAAATCACAGGTACCTTCGAGAATTAAAAATTTCTCAAACTGGTTATGATGCATTTCTTCGGGAGAGCCATATTTTAACCAGGTAACAGCTGTTGTTTTAGAAGCATCTGCTCCTATTATTTTGGCGTGAACGTCTTCAAAATCATCAGGCAACACAAAATCTTTTCTATTGAGCCATTGTTCAAAATCAGAAATTTTTGAATGCGCATTTAATTCAGGTGGGAACGAAGGTGCTTCGCCGCCCTTTAATCGCTCAGTATAATCAATCGTTGCCAGAACCATCGGTTTAATAGTAGGATCTAATTCAGGAGACGTTTTTTGGGCGTAAGAAATCAATGATTCTGTTATAGAATCAATTTCCTTTTTAATATCCGGATGCTGTAATGCCAGTTTTTGGATCTCTATATTTTCAGCCTCAGAGGTAAGTCCTAAAACAAACTCCTCTAATATTCCTGAATTTATATATTCCTTTCTATTTTTCATCAAGTTAAATACGATCTGTTTTCCATTTCAGATTGCTTTATAAGGCAAATTTACCAATTTAAACCACAATTTAACACAAAGCCTCATTTACCGTTTCAATGTGGCCTTCGCCTCCTAAAACCTGGATTTTTACAGATATTTTACATTAAAATATTACTTTCTGCCTTAATTTTTTCAGGAATATTCGTCTCTTTTAACATTTGCAGAAGATCAATTTCTATATTTCTGCAAATGGCAGTCATGGGCACATCATTAATTGCATTTTCGAAGGGATTTTCACTTGTATCGCCTACTACTTCCATGGTATAGAAGATCCAGCTGAGTATCACAGATATTGGTATGGTAAGCCATACAATATTCTCGTTAAGCTTTGATAATTCACTATAAATAGAAAAAGGGAGTATCCCAATCAGTATATATACAAATAATTTGCTGTAATAGGCATATTGACGTGGAAACGGGAAACCCTTAATGCGTTCGCAGGCGCCTTGTTGATTATAAAAATCAGCCAGCATTTTCGAAATTTCTATATGATGAAAACTGCTCATGCATTTTTTTGAATACAGGGACTGAATGTCTTCACTTTGCATTTTAATAATATGAACGCCGGGATTATTTTGCAATATCACATAATCTACTTCCTTGTCATCCATATGTACGCTTAGTTCCTTATCTAACTTATCGTCCGCAAAATTAGTAGCGGATGATACAATTCTGTTTCCTACTTCCTCTATTTTCCAGACAGTTTGTTTTCTCAATTGCAAGCGTACGGCTGTAATGTAAGCAATATGACGCTTAATAATTTTGCGTTTTTCAGTAGCAAGTTCCTGTGAACTCACTTCATCAGAAGGATTCATAAAATCAAGGATATACATGGCAAAGGTACGGCTTGAGTTAACGTATGATCCCCATATTTTCCGGGCTTCCCATAAACGTTCGTAAGAAGAGTTATTTTTAAACCCTACATAAAAAGCCACCGCTATACCTGTTACGGAAATAATAGCAAAAGGAAGTCCGTTAAATTTTGGCAGCAGGTCGTATAAAATATAAGTAATAAGTGTAGAGTAACATGTAAATGCCACGATAGATTTCCAGGCAAACTGGAATACTATTTTAAAACGGATATTTTTACCAACGTACATATAGTTTAACGGATTTAATTTAAAAGATAAAGTGAATTATAAAAATACATATTATTACCAAGTACTTAGACGGATTAGGGAGTATTTTTTTGTTTGTGTAATTTTCGTTTTTTACATTTAACAAACTAAACAATCTCTACCATTATGAAAAAAATTACACTCATTGGAGCCATACTAATGGCTTGCACAGGTTTTGCGCAAACGTTTACTTTAAAAAGTAAAGACATTGGCGGACAAGCCACCCAAAAAGAATTTTTTAACGGAATGGGCTGTACCGGCCAGAATATTTCCCCTGAGCTATCCTGGGAAAATGCCCCTGCCGGAACACAGTACTTTGCAGTAACAATGTATGATAAAGATGCTCCTACAGGAAGCGGTTTCTGGCATTGGGTTATTTTTAATATTCCTTCAACAACGCTCGAATTAAAAGCAAATGCAGGTGATATAACAAAAGGACTGGCGCCTAAGGAAGCGATACAAAGTGTAACTGATTTTGGTAAAGCGGGATATGGTGGTCCCTGCCCTCCTCCGGGCGAGCCGCACCAGTATTTAATTACAGTATATGCACTAAAAAATAAAATAGAGCTTGATAAAAATGCAACCCCTGCTATTGTTGGTTTTTATCTGCACCAGAATATGATAGCCAAAGCATCGATTGTGATGTACGGAAAACAATAATTAAACATAATCTGTAACAAAAAAGCGATCCTTCAACTGTTGGATCGCTTTTTTGCAAATAAACCTTAAATAAAACTACTTTGCAATCATTAGCTTAGAAATTGAGCTACCACATTTTACAACATAGGTACCCAGAGGCCATGAACTTGCATTAAGCTCATTTAATCCGGTTGCTGCGCTTTCATAAACTAATTCCCCTATCATATTTCTGATTTCAATTTTTTCGTTTTCTTTTATATTCTCTGATTTAATGTATAACAGGTCGTTTGCCGGATTAGGATATATCTTTAAACTACTTTTTATTTCTTCCTGAGTTATGAAGACAAATATGACCAAAGAAAAAAGGATTCAAAAAAAATTGAGATTAAGCAAAGTTTAATAGCGGTAAAATAGTTGAACACCAAAACATTCTGCAATTTCACCTACACATAGCATCATTATTTTTAATACCTTTCATTAAAATGACTAAATCAATGAAACCACTAAATCAACAACTTATCAAGTCGTTGATCAAGCCAAGAGATAAAGCGTCGCACAAAGGCACATACGGTCATGCTTTGCTTATTGCCGGCAATACAGGCAAAATGGGGGCTGCAGTTATAGCAACGCAGGCTTGTTTAAGATCGGGCGTTGGTTTAGTAACCACAAACATTCCTGAAAAAGAAAGATTTATTTTACAAGCAACAACTCCTGAAGCAATGGTTATGATGCGTCAACAGAAAATAAATCATACCACTTCATTTTCCGCATTAGGCATTGGCCCCGGTATCGGCACCGATGACGGTGTATTAAAATTAGTAGCAGGCAGCTTAAAAAGCAATTTACCTTTGGTAATAGACGCCGATGCACTTAATGTAATTGCCTTACATAAAACACTCTTACATAAAATTCCGAAATACACTATTCTTACCCCACATCCTAAAGAATTTGACAGGTTATTTGGTATTCATCAAAATAATAACGCAAGAATAATTACTGCTATCGAAAAAGCTAAAGAGTATCATTGCATTATTGTTTTAAAAACTCATGAAACATTGATCACATCAGGCCTGCAAACATTTATCAATAAAACGGGAAATGCCGGTTTAGCAAAAGGTGGATCAGGAGATGCACTAACCGGAATGATTACAGCGTTTTTAGCGCAAGGCTACAATCCTTTGGATGCAGCTCTTATGGGAGTTTATATACATGGCCTGGCTGCTGATATAACATTGCAGAATCAAAGCATGGAAAGTATGCTTATTACTGATGTCATTAAAAATTTAGGAAAAGCATTTCAGCAAGTTTTGCAATCTTAAATAAACCTATTTCTCTATTCAGATTTTTAACCCCGCAAAACAATTTAATTGCGGGAAATTAGTCTTGCCTTAAACAAAAAAATAAACCAAATTTCTTTGGAAAGTCTCATTATTATTGGCACATAATTTGACAAAATAACATATCGTAGAAAATTTTCCTCAACATAAATTTATTTTTCTGAAAGTTAGAAATCAATTATTTATTTATTTAAATTTGGTTTAAGCTACGCGTTTTTTAAAGCGAAAAATCCTAACCTGTATGGAAAAAAATTCAGCAAATACAGGGTTTTCAGAAGATACAATCATCGAAAATCCTTCTTCGAAATCTGTTACAAAAACAAAAGCCAAAAAAGCGGCTCCTGTAAAAAAGGGGAAATTAAATGGTCATAAAAAAATAGTTGATCTCCCGATGCCGAAAATGGACTGCTGGATTATAAACAACTTTTAAACGTTT
>JAZJZF010000094.1:0-16984 GCA_040389965.1 Bacteroidota bacterium | reverse complement strand
AGCTTGTTATTGTATTCCTCCTGCGCAAACCTGCAGTGGTGGCGATGAAATAGACCAGGTGGTTATGGGCTCTGTCTTAACTAATACATCTGCATGCAGCTTTTTAGGTTATAGTGATTATACATCAAGTGTAACTACAGCTACCGTTAATGCATCGTCAGCCTATTCTATGTCGGTTACCGTAGGTTCTGATTATAATGAAGACGTAACCGTATGGATCGATTATGACCATAGCGGAACGTTTGATGCTTCTGAATATACCTATATAGGATCGCCGTCGGGTAGTGGGAACTACGTTGTTACAAATACGGTAACTATTTCACCTACGGCTTCACTTGGCCTTACAAGAATGCGCGTACGTAATACGGGAAAAGGCCAGTCGTTAAGTGCCTCAGATGCCTGTATTACCCCAACAGGTGGCGGTGCGAGACTAAATACTAGCTCGGCATATGGAGAAACAGAAGATTATTCTGTTTATATTTTACCTCCAAATTGTTCAGGAAACAACTTACCTCCAAATTTAACAGTTGCTAGCAGTGCAGCAACAGTATGTCCTAACGGAGCTATAACACTTACGGTAACAGGCACTATTCCAAATTATACAGGATTAACGTACCAATGGCAATCCTCGCCCACAGGCAGTGGATATAATAACGTGGGCTCTGTAGTTCCAAATCCGTCTATAACGGTAAACCCTACTCAAAGCAATTATTACATCTGTAATATTTTATGTAACGGTTCTCCGGCAATTAATACATCAACCGTATATGTGTCTGTAAACGTTCCAACCATAAATGCTACTGCAAATAATTATACAATATGCCCTGCGGAGCCTACTACATTACAGGCAACAGGTGCTGTAAGTTATACCTGGACAAATAACGGAGCTCTTACTGCTTCAACAGTTGTTACGCCAACGATAAATACAACTTATACGGTAACAGGTACAGGCGTTAACGGATGTACAGCAAGCAATACGGTAGCCCTGGTTGTAAAACCTGCTACAGGTATAACAGGTACTATTACAACCGGTGCATCTATTCCGGTACCGGGAACTGCCATACTTTATAAATACGAACCGTTTTTTACAAAATTTGATTCGGTTACTTCACAAGCTATTGCCGGTAACGGAGGATATAACTTCCCTTCTGTTAATTATGGAATCTATATCATAAAAGCTGTTCCAACAGCAAGTACTTTACAGGTAACTTATGGTTTAAATTCTATTAACTGGAAAACAGCTACTACTATTACTCATGCCTGTGCTACGGCCGATGTTCAGAATATTTCTGTTGTTTCTTTAACTTCTTTACCGTTGGGTCCTGGAGCATTAAGCGGAAGAATTACTGAAGGAGTGGGCTTTGGACAAAGACCAAGTTCTGTTTACAGTCCTTTGGCTCCGGGAAGTCCTATTGGCGGGATCGTTGTTAAAGGTGGTAAAAATCCGGGAGGAAATATGTTCTCTCAAACTACCACAAACTCTAACGGAACGTATTCGCTTACAGGCTTACCTAATAACAACCCGGGCGAAGAGTATTTTATCCTGGTTGATATTCCGGGTCTTGATACAAACAATACCTATCACAGAGTCATTACCTCTGTAAATAACGTATTTACCAATCTTGATTTTGTGGTTGACTCTGCTAAAATTAATCCTGTACAAAATTCTGTAGGTATTAAGAGTTTATCAGTTATCGAAAACCAGATCAAAGTATACCCTAACCCTGCAAATGGAAAAGTAAGTGTATTATACACACTTCCTGCCAATTCAGCGGTGAGCATTGAATTGTACGATATCCTTGGTCAAGCGGTTAAAACCATTTTACCACTTACCGAACAAAGTACAGGCGAACACCGTTACACAGCTTCATTAAGCGATTTAACGGCCGGTATGTATTTTGTGAAATTAAAAATCAATAACGCCGAAACTTCTGTGAAGCTTTTTGTTACTAATTAAGCTGAATTAATATAGTCTTAAATTAAAAAGAAGCCTTTGTTTATAAACAAAGGCTTCTTTTTTGTTAATAAGGTTCGCTTTATAATGCTCTTTAAAGAATAAATTAGTACATTAGTCTTAGCTTAAACGAAGTTTATCTATAAAATTAAATTACATGAAAAAAAGTATTTACATATCTTTAGTAACTTTATGCCTTGCCTTGTTATGTGAAAACATAACAGCCCAATGCTCATGGACAACAGTAGGAACAGGTGCCGCATCCACAGCAACTACTACTGCATATAACGACATGGCTTTATCTTCCGCAGATGTTCCTTATATTTCTTATACTGATTACGGAGCATCATCTGCAGTTACGGTTAAAACATTTAGTGCAGGTGCCTGGCAGGCAGTAGGGTCTTTAAGCACCTATACCAATGCTTCTTATACAAGCATTGCACTGGACGCAACCATACCATACGTAGCCTTTGCCGACGGTACAAACGGGAACAGAGCTATTGTAAAAAAATACTCGGCCGGAACCTGGACCACTGTAGGTGCTGCCATAACAACAAGTGGCGCTACTTACCTATCGTTGGCAATGTATAACGGAACACCTTATCTTTTATATGTAGATCAGGCAAACGGCAATAAGGCTACTGTAAAAACTTACACTGCAGGTGCCTGGACGGCTTTAGGGCCTGCAGTTTCTACCGGTTCAGCATCTTATACCTCACTAGCAATTGATAACTCGGGCACTCCTTATGTTATTTATGAAGACCTTGCAAACAGCAACCTGGCTACTGTAAAAAAATACAGTGCCGGAGCATGGACAGCTGTTGGTACAGGTACAGTATCTACCGGACTGGCTACCGAAACCTGTATTGATGTAAGTTATAACAACACTCCTTATATAGCGTATACCGGTAGTAGTAATATTGCCTCTATTAAAACATTTACTGCCGGGGCCTGGCAATCGGTTGGAACCGGAAGCATTAGTAGTGCATACATGTATCTTTCAATTGCGGTCGATCCCGCGGGAACCCCCTATCTTGGGTATTATGAATTGGGTAATTATAAAACCAGTGTCATGAAATACTATGGTGGTTCATGGAATTATGCCGGAGTATCAGGTATATCGATAGGTACGCCTTCTTACCACTCGTTGGCAATTACAAAAGCGGGAATGCCATACATTACTTATGGGGATGGATCAAACGGGGCTTATGTCAAAAAATTTGGAGGTGCCAGTGCTATTACGCAACAACCCTCATCAGTAAGTGTTTGCGTTGGGAATGGTACTACTATGTCGATGGCCACAAACACAACAGGTGTTAATTATCAATGGCAGGTAAGTACCGGCGGAGTATATGCTAATGTAGTAAATGGTGCTACCTATAGCGGTGTTACCACTCCAAATTTAACCTTCTTAAATGCAAACGCCGGGCTCAACGGCTACCAATACAGATGTGTTGTTTATGACGGCTGTAGTAATCTTATTACCAACAGCGCTACTCTAACCGTTAACGGAGTGCCTGCTCTAAGCGTAAACAATGCTACAGTGTGCAGCGGTGCGGCAGCAACGCTTACCACATCTCTTTCCGGCCTTACCTATTTATGGAGCACAGGAGCTACGACATCTTCTATTGTAGTAACACCTACGATAAACACCAATTATACTGTAACCGGAACTAATACCTTTGGCTGTAGCACTGTAAAAGTCTCTACCGTTACGGTTCACGCGTCAAAAACCATTAGCGGAAACGTTACCAGCTCAACCGGTGCAGTAAGCGGTAATATGATCCTGTATAAATACAGCCCTGTGCTTAGTAAGTGGGACTCTGTAGGATTTTCGCCTTTCAGTTCTATTTACTCATTTGGTACTGTTGACAGCTCATGGTATGTGGTAAAAGCTATTCCAACAACCACTACCAATGTCTTGATTACATATGGTTCGAGTGCGGTAAGCTGGAAAGGTGCTACCACTATTACACATGGCTGTACAAGTAATTCAAGTCACAACGTCACTATTATTCCTTTAACCAGTATTGGTACAGGTACCGGTTCTTTAAGTGGTACAATAATGGAAGGACAGGGTTTTGGACAAAGGCCAAGCTCGGTTTACAGCCCTTTAGCTCCGGGAAGCCCTATTGGCGGTATTGTGGTTAAAGGTGGTAAAAACCCGGGAGGTGCTATGTTTGCACAAACCACTACAAGTTCTCTGGGTACTTATACTTTGGCAGGATTACCGGCCAATGCAGCAGGCGAATCGTATTTTATTTTAGTAGATATACCGGGCCTGGATACAAACAATACCTATCATAAAGTCATTACGCTTAGTAACAACCAGTATACCGGGCTCGATTTTGTGGTGGATTCGGCAAAAATTAATCCTATTCCTTCATCGGCTACCGGAATTAAAACGAGTAATCCTATTAATCATGAAGTATGGGTGTTTCCTAACCCTGCTAAAAATGATATCTATATTCAATATAGCCTGCAGGCAAATGCTTCGGTAAGTATTGAGATGATGGATGTATTAGGAAACACGGTTAAAACAGTTTTAAAAGATGAGCAACAATTACCTCAGCAACATAGTATTCACATGGATTCCGGCGATCTGAAAGCAGGAATATATTTCATGAAAATAAAAATAAACAATTCTGAAAACACTATTAAACTTTTTATAACCAACTAACCATGAAACTACTGAGATTTACTCTCCCGGTTCTTTTGCTCCTTTCTTCACTCGGGCTCTTCGCCCAAACCCCATCGGCTTTCTGCTTTACGCTGACATCCTCACCAAGCGCATCTACCAGTCCTGCATTCAGCACCAGCGGCGACTTTAACCTTGATGGTATTAAGGATCTGGCTATTGCGAATTCTAGCGCGAATAGTGTATCCATATTATTAGGTACAGGTGGCGGTTCATTTGCCGCAGCTATTAACTATCCCGTTGGTTATAGTCCTGTTTGCATTGTGAAAGGCGATTTTAATAACGATGGAAAACAGGATCTGGCCACAGCCAACAACAACGGTAACAATTTTTCTGTATTACTAAACCAGGGCTTAGGAACGTTTGCGGCAGCTGTAAACTACAGTACGGGCTCATACCCACGCTACCTTGTGACTGCCGATTTTAGCGGCGACGGGAAATTAGACATTGTGGTAGCCAACCAGGGCTCTAATACTATTTCTATATTCATAGGAACGGGAACGGGTACTTTTGGTGCTCCAAATAATTATCCTGTAGGCACTACGCCTTATGCACTTGCAGTAGGAGATTTTGATGCAAATACCATACTGGATGTGATGGTCCTTAATAGCGGGTCAAACGATATGTGGTTACTTTCAGGTTCCGGTACAGGCTCGTTTTCAGGTGTAGCAAGCCCTGCAGTGCCACTTAATTCTTATGGAATGACTACTGCCGATTTTAACGGTGATAGCAGTCCGGATATTGCCATTACAAGCAATCCGAATACAGTAAACATTTTTCTTGCATCGGGAGGAGTTTATAGTACTTATACAACATACTATGTAGGTTCTAATCCTTCGTCAGTAGTGGCAGGAGATTTTAACGTTGATGGATACATCGATCTTGCAGTGAGTAACGCCAGCAGTGATGACATCAATATGTTACTGGGATCTTCTACCGGTACCTTTACAGATGCTTCTTATTTCTCTACAGGTATGAGTCCTTTATGTATCATGACCGATGATTTTAATAATGATAGCAGACCCGACCTTGTTACAGCTAATGCCGGAGCAAATAACGCCTCTGTATTTCTTAATCTTCAGTCACCTAACATCATTGCTTCGGCATCGACCGCTACGGCTGTATGTTACGGAACGCCTATTGTAATGAACGCCACCGGTGCAACAACCTATACCTGGAGCACAGGTGCTACAAGCACTTCTATTTCGGTGATTCCGGGTTATACACAAACCTATACCGTAACAGGAACAGCAGCAAACGGCTGTGTAAACCAGGCTACACAAAATGTCACTATTTATGCAGTGCCTACGGTAGATATTACGCCAACCAGTATTACCATATGCTCTGGAACCTCAACTACGTTAAACGTGAATGGTAGTGCTATAACTTATACCTGGAGCACGGGAGCCAATACTACTTCTGTGAGTGTTGCACCTGCCATTAATACGACCTATAGCGTTACTGGAACGGGTGCAAACGGATGCTCGTATCAGGGAACTGCCATGGTATTTGTAAACCCAAGCCCGGTAGCTTCGGCTGTTACCAATGCACCTATTTGCGTTGGCGGAAATCTGATTTTCAGCAATACATCCACAGGAGCCAGTATCTATTCCTGGACAGGCCCTAACAGTTTTTCATCAACCCTTGCCAACCCCTCAATTACAAGCCTTAATGGTTCAGAAACAGGTAACTACGTGTTGCAGGTAACGAGTGTTAATGGTTGTGTCAGTAGTACGGTGCTGGCTGTAACCGTTAATCCGGCAGCTATTGTAGGCGTGAGCGCCAGTTCACCATCCGTGTGTGCCGGTAGTACTGTAACGGTGTCAGCTTTTAGTGCAAATACCTATACCTGGCTGCCCGGATCGCTCGTTGGAGCAAACCAGACATACAGTCCCACAGTGTCTACTACCTATACGGTAACAGGTTCTACAGCGGCAGGATGTACAAAGAGCAACAATATTACCGTATCTGTTACCGCACTTACCAATATGACAGGAACGGCAACTGCTTTATTTAACCCGGTAGCCGGCAAAGCCACTTTATACCGCTATGAACCCTTCCTTACCAAATTTGATTCGGTAACTACACAACCATTTAACGGTGCCGGCGTATATACCTTTACATCGGTTCCGGAAGGAAGTTATATTGTGAAAGCTATTCCAACTGCGAGTACTCTTCAGGTAACTTACGGCAACAACTCCATTAGCTGGCAAAGCGCCCATGTTACAACCCAGGGATGCGCGGTTGATGGTGTTCAAAATATTTCCGTTGTTCCTTTTGCCACAATTACTCCAGGCCCAGGATTATTAAGCGGTACTATAACAGAAGGACTGGGCTTTGGACAAAGGCCAAGCTCGATTTACAGCCCTTTAGCTCCGGGAAGTCCTATTGGCGGTATTGTGGTTAAAGGTGGTAAAAACCCGGGAGGTTCTATGTTTGCACAAACCACTACAAGCTCTCTGGGTACTTATACTTTGGCAGGATTACCGGCCAATGCAGCAGGCGAATCGTATTTTATTTTAGTAGATATACCGGGCCTGGATACAAACAATACCTATCATAAAGTCATTACGCTTAGTAACAACCAGTATACCGGGCTCGATTTTGTGGTGGATTCGGCAAAAGTTAATCCTATTCCTTCATCGGCTACAGGCATTAAAACGATGAGTAATGCTGTTAACCAAATACAATTGTACCCAAATCCTGCTAAAAACAAGGTTTCTATTCAGTACAGCCTCCAAAGTACTTCTTTGGTAAGTATTGAGATTATAGATATTATTGGACAAACTGTAAAAACGGTATTGCCTGCTATTGAACAAAGCGCTGACAATTACAGAATCACCGCCCCATTAGAAGAGTTGAAAGCGGGTATGTATTTTGTAAAAGTCAAAATAAACCATTTAGAAAGCACACTGCGCTTTATGATTACCGACTAAAAACGGAACATAAAACCCCTTAAAAGCCGATTATTTTCAGTCGGCTTTTTTATTATATTTGGATAGTTTTATGAACAGGATGTTTAAAATTACGTGGCTTGTATGCTGCATCGTCTTTACAAAGGCCATGCTCATTTCACAAACCTATAGTTTTAAAAACTACAATACCAAAGAAGGGCTTCCTCAGTCGCAGGTACTTGCCATATTTCAGGATCATAACGGCATTATGTGGTTTGGAACCAACAGCGGAGGCGTTGGTAAGTTTGATGGGAACCGTTTTATGACGCTTTCCGATAACGATGGCCTTATTAATAACAATGTTTATACCATTAGTGAAAACAGTGAAAATGAAATGGTATTTGGCACTTCCAAAGGTTTAAGTATTTATAACGGCGTTACTTTTAAAAGTTACTCAACAAAAGAAGGCCTGCTAAACAACCTGGTATTTAAGGTTTTGAGGGATGATGATCTTATCTGGATTGGAACACAGGAAGGTGTTTACCAATTAAAAAACGGGAAAATAGAACACTTTGCAGGAGATGCCTTATTAAATAAAAGCTCGGTGTATTCTATATTTATGGATGCCGATAAAAATATATGGTTTGCTACTTTACAGAACGGCGCCATTTATTATAATAAATCTTCCAAAGAATTCAAGCATTTTTCTGTAGCCAACGGTTTAATGAATGACTTTATTTTTTCGATAGGTCAAAGAGGCAGCGGCGATATTTTAATTGGAACAAGAACAGGCCTTAATGCTATTGACAAAAGCTTTAAGGTAAGGTCGGTAAATGAAATTACTAAAAATGAGAATATATCCTATAGCTGCATTTTAGCGCTTGACAAGGATAATGTCTTGTTTGGTTCGCACACCGAAGGTATTATCGGTTTCGACTTTAAACTGCAAAGCAGAGTGCTGCAATATAATATTACCAATGGTTTAACGAGCAACCCGATACAATGCCTTTTCAGAGACAGAGAAAATAATTTATGGATAGGAACCGACGGCGCCGGGGTTTTTAAATACAAGAACAATAAGTTTGTGTATTATACTAAATTAAATCATCTTCCCGATAATTATATCAACGCCGTAGCACAGGATAACAAAGGAAGGTACTGGATTGCCCTTAGAAGTAACGGACTTTGTAAAATAGAAGGACAGAATATGACAAACTACCTGTTCGATGTAAAACATCCTTCCTGGCTTCCTGACAATGATGTGAATGCTATTTTACCGGCATCGGGCAATAAATTATTCTTCGGTACAAAAGATGGTTTATGTATCTATGAAAACGAAACATTTACAACCATTAAAGAATTTGGATTCAGAAATAAATACATTTTATCGCTGTATGAAGACAGTAAAAAAAATGTGTGGATTGGCACAACTGATGGCGTTTACAAATACACCAACGGTATTATAACAGACGTAACTATCATTAATAAATTTAAACAGGAGGGCTTACAGTTTTTAATTAACTGTATTGTAGAAGATAAAAATGGCAGCATTTGGTTTGGTACTGAAACCGGGCTTATTGAGCTGGATAGTAAAGGCGGCTGCACGTTACTGAACGAAAAAAATAAATTCCAGAATTTGAAAGTACAAAGCGCCATTATAGATAAGCACCAGAATTTGTGGTTTGGTACAGAAGAAGGTGTCTTTAATTATGACTATAGTAACTTTACTAAAATTTCTCAGAAAAACGGACTCTCCTCTAACTTCATCAATTTTTTACAACCCGATAATGTAAACCGACTACTGATAGGCACTAATACGGGGGTTGATATTTTAGACCTGAGAGATTTTTATGCCAACAAAATAAGCGTTAAACATTTTGGAAAAGACGACGGACTTTTAAGCATTGAATCTAATTTTAATGCGGTATTTAAAGACAATACCGGCCGTGTATTAATAGGCACTACCGACGGGCTTGAAATATACAATCCAAAGTTTGATCAAAAAAACATACTAGAACCGATCACTAAAATTAACCGGGTAAAATTATTTTTTGGACAGGAAGATATTTTTAAATATTCGAAATTAGATACTGCTTCCTTATTACCTAAAAGCCTGAGCTTACCGTTTTCAAAAAATCACTTAACGTTTCAGTTTATTGGTGTCAGTTTATCGGCACCTGAAAAGGTAATGTACCAATATAAACTCGAAGGGTTGGATAATGACTGGACACCTCCGACATCAAAAACAGAAGCCACCTACTCTTCTTTACCTCCCGGCAAGTATAAGTTTTTACTGAAAGCCATGAACGATGATGGTGTATGGAATAATGAACCTGCCGTTTTTGAATTTGAGATCTCTCCGCCATGGTATAAAACCTGGTGGTTCTACAGCATTTGTGTAATTGTTTTAATAAGCGGTATCAGCATTTATAACTACGTAAAAACAAAAAAACTGATTGCAGATAAGCAAAAACTGGAGAGAGTAGTTGATGAAAGAACAAAAGAATTAAGAGACGAAAAAGAGAAAGTAGAAACGATCAACAAAGAAGTGATTGAGCAAAAAACCATTATTGAACATAAAAATGTAGAGATCACAGACAGTATTAAGTATGCCAAAAACATACAGGAAGCACTGTTACCAAACTTAAATAATATTGATTCGTTATTTAAAAGCAGCTTTGTGCTTTACATGCCCAAAGATATTGTAAGCGGCGATTTTTACTGGTTTGCCAAAAACGGCGACACGCGTTTTATTGCAGCTGTAGATTGCACAGGACATGGCGTACCGGGTGCATTTATGAGTATTGTGGGTAATACCCTTCTCAATGAAATAGTGAACGAGAAAAAGATAACCCACCCTGGTGATATTTTATTGGAATTACATAAAGGCGTAAAAATTGCTCTTAACCAAAATGCACAGGAATTTGAAAGGAGAGATGGAATGGACATTACTCTCTGTTCCTTTAACAGTAATACAAAGCAAATTGAATATGCAGGTGCCAACAGGCCTTTATGGATCTATCGAAAAAACCGGAATTTTGATCTGGAGATCATTAAAGCCTCAAAATTCCCTATAGGAGGTTTGGAGCTGGAAGAAAACAGGGTTTATGAAAACCATGTGATAGAGATTGAAGAAGGCGACTGCCTGTACTTATTCAGCGACGGATACGCTGATCAGTTTGGCGGACCAAAAGGTAAAAAGTTTATGCTTACCAATTTACAAAAAACCCTAAGGGAGATTGTGGAAATGCCAATGCAAAAACAAAAAGAAAAGCTGGAAACGGCCTTTAATAACTGGAAACAGGATACTGAACAGATTGATGATGTACTGGTAATAGGCATCAGGATTTGAAACGCTTTTTAATGTTTATCTTCATTATTTTGTTTAAATTAGAGTTTTATTAGTTATGAAAAATCAGTACTGTATTATAATGGCTGGTGGAGTTGGTTCCCGTTTTTGGCCTATGAGCACCACTAGTCATCCAAAACAATTTTTAGATATTTTAGGTACCGGAAGAACGCTTCTTCAACAAACATTCGACAGGTTTAAAGAACTTTGCCCTACAAAAAACATATATGTTGTTACCAACGATATTTATGAGAACTTTGTACTTCAGCAATTACCCGAATTATTAAAAGAAAATATTTTAACCGAGCCTGCCCGTAAAAACACGGCTCCATGTGTGGCTTATGCATCCTATAAGATCCATAAGTTAAATCCTAATGCCTTAACTGTTGTAGCACCTTCTGACCATTTAATCACAAAAGAAGACACCTTTGTAAAAGCTATTAAATCCTGCTTTGCCAAAGCCAAATCGGAAGACTGTCTTGTAACCCTTGGCATAAAACCATCAAGGCCTGACACAGGTTATGGCTATATTCAGTTTGTTGATTCTCCTGAAAAAGAAAAAGATAAACGCATTTATAAAGTAAAAACCTTTACCGAAAAACCGGATCTGGATACAGCTAAGTTTTTTATTGAAACCGGCGAATTCCTTTGGAACAGCGGCATTTTTATATGGAGTACCAAAAGCATTATTGCAGCCTTTGAGAAGCATGATACGGAGCTTGCTACTATTTTTAAAGAAGGAAACGAGTTTTATAACGGCCCCAAAGAAAAACAATTCATTTCGCGGGCCTATAACATTTGCAAAAACGATTCAATTGATTACAGTGTGATGGAGAAAGCTAAAAATGTGTATGTACGTTCGTCCATCATTGGCTGGAGCGATCTTGGCACATGGGGTTCGCTATTCACACACATTAAACACGATAAAGGTAACAATGCGCTTGTAGGAAAAAACATTATGGAATACGATTGCCATAACTGTATTGTGCATGTGCCAAATGATAAACTGGTTGTATTACAAGGCTTACATGATTACATTGTTGTAGAATCGGAAGGTGTGCTGATGGTATGCAAAAAACAGGATGAACAGCAGATCCGTAATTTTGTGAATGACGTAAAAGTAAAAAAGGGAGATAAGTTTGTTTAATTATTTTATGTCGGTCTCAACCCCCTGTGGAAGACCTGTTGATTTACAACATAAATTCATGCCATATGCCGGATAACGCCGTCAATAAAAATCTTAATAAATTAATTATAGTAGCCGCTTTAGGCTATTTTGTTGACATTTATGACTTGTTACTATTTGGTGTTGAACGAACCCAAAGCCTTAATGAAATTTTACCTCAGCAGTTTCCCGGTATTTCTATTCCTTTGTTAAAATTACTCAATCCCTTTTATGGCAAACTATTATTAAACTGGCAAATGGCCGGAATGATTGTGGGTGGTATCTTTTGGGGAATACTGGGAGATAAAAAAGGAAGGCTCTCTGTATTATTCGGTTCCATCTTTACCTACTCTATTGCCAATATTTTAAACGGCATGGTGCATAGTACAGATTCATACATGGCACTTCGTTTCATTTCGGGCTTTGGCCTTGCCGGTGAATTAGGTGCAGGTATTACTTTGGTAAGCGAAAGCATGAGTAAAGAAAAAAGAGGCTATGGCACTACCATTGTTGCCACCGTTGGGGTATTTGGTGCAGTAGTAGCAGGTTTTATGGGCGATGTGATTTCGAATTGGCGTTATTCTTTTTACTTAGGCGGCGGCATGGGGCTGGTATTATTGGTGTTAAGGATCGGTGTTTTTGAATCAGGAATGTTTGCCCATGTAAAGCAGGAAACACACATTGCAAGAGGAAATATCCTTCAGCTATTTTCCAATACCAAAAATCTTAAAAAATATTTATGTATCATTTTTGTGACTGTTCCTGTTTGGTATGTTATGGGAACGCTGGTACTCTTTTCTCCCGAATTAAGCGAAAGCCTTGGCCTTAAAGCAGGATCTATCTCTGCCGGAAAATCTATTATGTTTGCCTATGCGGGTATAACGGTGGGCGATGTTGTGTCGGGGCTTACCAGTCAGTTACTTAAATCACGTAAAAAAGCATTAGGGCTTTTCCTTTCTCTTACCGTTTTAGGCATTATCTTATATTTTATATTCGGAGGCACATCGGTATTTGTATTTTATGCCATTGTTGCCTTTATAGGCTTTGCAACAGGCTACTGGGCCGTATTTATCAGCACAGCATCCGAATTATTCGGAACCAATATCAGGGCCACAGCAACTACTACGGCACCAAATTTTGTAAGAGGCTCAACCATTTTAATATCCTTATTGCTTAACTTTATTGTATCTACCTTTGCCATCGATAAACTATTGGCTACCCAAATTACCGGAGCCATTATTGTTGGCATAGGATTTTTAGCACTCTATCATTTAGAGGAAACATTTCATAAAGATTTAAATTATGTCGAATAATAAACCCACTGTTGTTATAGGCGCATCGCCCAATACAGAAAGATATAGCTACAAAGCAACTATTAGTCTTCAAAAAAACGGCCATACTGTTTACCCTGTAGGAATACAAAAGGGTGATATTAATGGCCTAAGCATTTTTACCGATAAACCGGCACTGGAAAATATTGATACCGTAAGTTTATATGTAAGCCCCGCTAATCAACCTTTTTGGTACGATTATATTCTTTCTTTAAAACCTAAACGTATTCTTTTTAATCCCGGAACCGAAAATCCCGAATTTGAAAAAATGGCTACCGATAAGGGTATCCAGGTAGAAGAAGCCTGTACATTGGTTCTGCTATCGATTAAACAATATTAATTACAACAAAACCAAATCTGTAACGGGGCATAATTTCTACAAGCATGATCACTTTTTATACCAAAGCTTTTAATGACTTAAAGACGGAAGAGCTTTATGAAATATTAAAATTAAGAGCTGAAGTATTTGTAGTGGAACAAAATTGTGTGTACCAGGATATGGACGGGAAAGACCCCGATTGTTTGCATATTTTAGGATACGAGAACGGGCAACTTGCCGCTTATTCGCGCCTGGTTCCTGCTGCTGTTTCGTACTCAGAGCCTTCTATTGGCAGGGTAATTACAAACACGGCATTCCGTAAATCGGGGTACGGAAAACTACTGATGCAGTATAGTATTGCCGAAGCGAAAAAGCGCTTCAATACCAGTATCATTGTCATTTCTGCGCAACATTATCTCGAAAAATTTTATATGGAACTAGGCTTTGTAACTGAAAGCGACATGTACCTCGAAGACGATATTCCTCATATAAAAATGCGGTATTCTCACGATTAAATAATACCTTTCATCTATCATAAAAACAAAACTATGAAACTGTTATTGTCTCTTTTTTTAGTGTGTATCGGAACCGGCGTATTTGCGCAGGATTATCTGGATAAAATTGCCCAGCAATCGTGCGATTGTACAAAAAATCTTAACGATACACTTTCAAAAGACCGTATGTACATGGAACTGGGGCTCTGTATGATTAAAACAGCAGAACCCTATAAAAAGCAATTAAAAAAAGATTACAATATTAATTTCGATAATATTGACAATGAAGGCGAAGCGCTTGGGAAGATCATTGGTATCAGAATGGCCTCTATATGCCCTGATGCGCTATTAAAGATCTCAGACAAAGTAAATGGTGCAAAAACCAGTAGCAAGGATCAGGAATTATTTAGTGGCCGAATCACAAAAATAGAAAAAGACTTTTTTGTGGTATTTACTGTAAATGATAATGCAGGGAAATCACTTAAATTTTATTGGCTCACCAATGCAGAATCAAATATTGAACTTATTAATAAATACGACCTTTTATTTGATAAAGATGTAAAGGTAAAATACACTATTACTTCCCTGTTTGACCCTAAAATAGGCGATTACCGCAACTTTAACGTGATCGAAAAAATAGAACAACTGAGCAGATAAGAGTGCTCAGAAATAACAAACTGTTTTCCTGTTAGTATTTCGGGCTAATATTCCTTTCGTGAGGATAAAAAATCAGTAATATAAAAGAGATAAAAAGTGATTGATTGATGACGATTCTGATGATTAGAATATTTTCATCTGCGTCCATAACACTGGCATCCATATTGATTATAAAACGATAAAAAATCGTATTGAAGCAGTTTTACTGCCTTAAGCGCCTAAACAATTGATCGGTTAAAGCATGTACAAATCCCTATGATTGAATTACTTCCGAAAATAATAGTGTGAAAGAGAGTAAAACGTTAGGAGCAAATGATTTTAGTGTTAAACAAGCAAAATAGCAAAATTGAAAGAAAGTTATCCGGGATTTTCTATAATTTCTGAAATCGATCCCAAAATAATTACCTTATCAGTTAAATCTTATCATGAATAAAGAAACACCGGTACCCGAAACTCGATCGACTAGAAATGATCTTTACCAAAGAATGATAGAAGAGATTCAGGATTATGCCCTCATATTAATGAACCGGGAAGGCATTATTCAGAATTGGAATAAAGGAGCTCAAAAAATAAAAATGTATCTCGATCAAGAGATCATAGGAAAGCATTTTAGTGTTTTTTATTTGCCTGAGGATATTGAAAACGGTTTACCGGGAAAGTTAATAGAGGAAGCTGCAAGTAAAGGAAGATCAGCACAGGAAGGATGGAGAAAAAGGAAAGATGGCTCCAGGTTTTGGGCCAGCGTTACGATCACAGCTTTACATGATGATGAAAATAACATTATAGGCTTTGGCAAAGTAACCAGAGATTTAAGTGAAAAGAAAATTGCCGAAGATAATTTACGCATCAGTGAAGAAAGGTATCATAAGATGATTGCCGAAGTGCAGGATTATGCCATCATTTTATTAAGTCCGGAAGGCATTATTGAAAATTGGAATATGGGTGCTGAAAAAATTAAAGGATACAGCGCTCAGGAAGTTATCGGAAAAAATTTTGAGCTATTCTATACGCCTGAAGCCCGGGCAAATAATTTACCGGCAAAGCTTTTAAAGGAAGCCAAAGAAAACCGGAGGGCAACCCATGAAGGATGGCGTGTACGAAAAAATGGCACTCAGTTTTGGGGCAGTATTACCATTACTGCTTTACACGGTAAAAATGGTGAGATCATAGGCTTTTCAAAAGTAACCCGCGACCTTACACAACAAAAAATTACAGAAGAAAAAATACTCGCATACAATGTCGAACTTCAGATACAAAACGGTGAGCTCGAACAATTTGCTTATGTAGCTTCTCACGATTTACAGGAACCTCTTCGGAAGATCCAGATCTTTTCTGAATTAATTCAGGAAAATTATACCAACGAAGAGTATGTGAAAATGTATTTTGAAAAATTGATTTCTTCCGCGCAACGTATGGGAGATTTGGTTAAGTCCTTATTGAACTATAGCAGGCTTTCAAAAGATAAGGAAGAGTATCTGGACACTACAGACCTTAACACGATCGTAGAAGATATACGCCAGGATTTTGAATTACTGATCGAGGAAAAAAAAGCAAAAATTATTTGTGATAAACTTCCTACTATTTTAGGTAACCGCCTGCAGATTGGGCAGTTATTTTCTAACCTCATTAGTAATTCTCTAAAATTCTCTAAAACAGATCCTGTCATTACAATAAGTTCGGGCCTTATAAATAAAGATTTTATTCAGGCTCCGCAAATGTCACTTATTAATACAAACTATTATTATATCACATTTGAAGACAATGGAATTGGATTTGAGCAACAATATGATAAGATCATCTTCTCGTTATTTCAAAGATTACATGGTAAACAGGAATATGCAGGAACCGGAATCGGCCTGGCATTATGTAAGAAGATCATTGAAAAGCATCAGGGTTTAATAACCGCCACCAGCGAATTAGGTCAGGGAGCAAAATTTAATGTTTACTTACCTGTTCCCGAAAACTAGTGTTTACACGGATTATACAGAAAAGTTTAACTATTTCTCTTGTAAGACCTTTTTTAAAGCAAAAGCCCCTAGAATCAATGCTTCTAGGGGCTTTTTGCGGTCCGGACGGGACTCGAACCCGCGACCTCCGCCGTGACAGGGCGGCATTCTAACCAG
>JAZJZF010000093.1:2430-11638 GCA_040389965.1 Bacteroidota bacterium | reverse complement strand
GAGGTCCCGAGCGGATTCGAACCGCTGTAGCAGCTTTTGCAGAGCTGAGCCTAGCCACTCGGCCACAGGACCATTAAGTTTCGGGTTTTGATAAAATGAATCAAATTCCAAGAACGGGTAGCAAAAATAAGATTTTTTTAGCAACTTAGTCTAAATTATTTAAAAAAAATGCAGATCCATTCAAAATTACCAAATATTGGCACTACCATTTTTACCGTCATGAGCGGTTTGGCCAAAGAATACAATGCTATTAACCTTTCGCAGGGATTTCCTGATTTTGATGCGGATCCAAAATTGCTTGAATTTGCCAATAAATACAATGGTAACGGTTTTAACCAGTATGCCCCTATGCCGGGTGCTTTAGCGCTTCGTGAGCAGATAGCACATCTTATCCAAAATTGCTATGGAGCTATCTACCATCCCGATACCGAAATTACAGTTACAGCAGGCGCCACACAGGGCATTTATACAAGCATCGCCGCATTTATAACCAAAGGCGATGAAGTTATTGTTTTTGAACCGGCATACGATTGTTATACTCCTGCCATTCAGGTAAATAGCGGTACGGCTGTTCCTATTGCATTGGAATATCCCAATTTCACTATCAACTGGAATACCGTAAAAAGCAAAATTACAGACAAAACCAGGATGATCATTATTAATTCGCCTCACAATCCAAGCGGAACTACTCTTTCACAAAACGACCTGCTGGAGCTGGAAAAACTGGTAAGCGGTAAAGACATTATTGTGGTAAGTGATGAAGTATATGAGCACATGGTGTTCGATGGCCAGCTCCACCAAAGCGTAGCACGTTTTAAAACACTGGCAGCTCAATCCATCATTGTATCTTCCTTTGGTAAAACCATACACGCTACCGGCTGGAAAATAGGCTATGTGGCGGCTCCTAAAGAATTAATGCTGGAATTCAGGAAAGTGCACCAGTACCTGGTGTTTTGTGTAAACCATGCTTTGCAAATGACACTGTCTGATTATTTAAAAGATGAATCCCATTATAAGGATCTGCATGGCTTTTATGAAGCAAAACGGAATTATTTTATTTCGCTCATTACTCCTTCACGCTTTATCATTGAACCTTGTACAGGAACCTATTTCCAGTTATTGAATTATAAAAACATTTCTAACGAACCTGATACAGACCTTGCTATTCGACTAACGAAAGAAAAAGGATTGGCCTCTATACCCTTATCTGTATTTTATACGGAGCATAAACAACAGCATTTGCTAAGGTTTTGCTTTGCTAAAAAAGAAGAAACCCTGCAAAAAGCGGCTGAAATTATTTGTAGCCTGTAAATATATATAGCATTTAAAATTTATTGATCAGGATTGATTCTCTATGTTTGTTTATGGTAGCTTGTTGCAATTTTAGTGAAACAATATGATACAAAACTATTTTCAGTAATATGCGGAACATCCTGCTCATTATAATAATAAGTATAACAACATTTGCAAAAGCTCAGGATACCCTTTTTATAAAAGAGTCAGAACCTTTATTGGTAAGGGTTTTAGAGATATCTAAACTAGAAGTAAGCTATAAATTTTATTTTAATCCGGATGGTGTTATTCATAAAGTAGCCAATTCGCAGGTCGAAAAAATTGTATACGAAAACGGAGTAGTGGAATCCAGATTTCAGCTGGCTCAAAAAACAAGTGCTGCTATTAAAGGGTATAGACCCGGAACGTTTATTATTGAGGATAATCACATCAGCATTGATAACAGAGATATTACACATAAGGAAGCTTTTAAAATAATGTTGAAACGCGATCCGCAGGTTAATTCTAACGAGCTAAATACGATATTACTAAATGCCGAGGGTAAAAAAAATGCCCAGATAGGTTTTACTATTGCCGGACCACTCCTTTTTGTGGGAAGTACATACCTTGGTATAAGGCGCTATTATGGTCCTTCCGACAAGCAAAAACTTCAAAACTTTATGCTTACCGGTCTTGGATTATTAGTAGCTTCTGAGGTTACCGGTATGATTTATAAATCCTTAAAGAAGAAACAGATCAGGAAAGCTGCCAGACTGTACAGTAAAGAAATTTCTTTTTAGGCGCATAATAATTGTATGGTTTTTTAGTTACATTTAGTATGATGAAACAATTAATCATTTCCTTTCTTCTTCTTACCTGTGGCGCAATATCGGCGCAGGACACTATTTATAAAAGAAGCGGCGAATTAATTTCTGCAAAAATTTCAGAGATCAGCTCCACCGAAGTTAAATATAAACGCTTTACAATGCAGGATGGCCCTCTTTATATTATAGCGAGAGATGAGGTTAAAAAAATTAAATTCTCAAACGGAACCATCGATTCTTTTTCTGTTTCGCAACCTGTTGTGGCCACACAGCCTAATGTAATAGCACAACAGCCTACCATTATTGTTCAGAGAGCAATGGAACCTCAAAAAAAAGGAATGATCCAAAATCCGGGACCGGGGGCTTATTATTATGGACAGGCAAGAATAAATGAAAAAAGCTTGCTGCTTCTTGCTACCGATAAAAACCGTACCTGGAGAAATAAAGACCTTACAAATGCTATCATGGCCACCCGCGATTATAAAAGCAACCAATATATTGCGGGCTTTGGAGGTGCAGGCCTTGCCCTGATTTGCCTCATAGCAGGGGGACAATCTACTCAAAACAATTCAAATGGAACGATAGCCTCTGCCCTGGTTTTTAATGGACTTGGCATTTTCATTACCTCTCAAATTATTACACCTATGTTCAAACGCAAAAGAACACAAAGTGCCAGGAAAGTAGTGAGCTTATACAATCAACAGCTATAAGGCTTAATAATAAACCTCATGCCTCCTTCTCCCGCGATAAGACCGTGTTTTATTTAAATTAGAATTAAAGCTTTTCTTCTCTATTAAAACCCCGTTTTTATAGATAAGCCGTTTGATCATTAACTCTTTTCGTTTAGATTCGAATGCTTTTACCTCGTTTGGATTTTTCATATCGAAGCAGGCCCCGTCTTCAAAATTAATTCCCTCAAGGGAACCTTCGTACCAAACACCTTCTTTTTCCTCGTTTACATAGTTGCCTATTTCGCATAGTTTTTGCTCAGGAGTATAGTACTTCCATAAGCTGTCTTCCATACAATTAACCAGTTTTCCGGAGGAAACTCTTAAACCGTTAGCTTCATATTTAATAAACCAGCCATTTCCATTCTTTAACGTTTGCTTACCGGTAATATCAAAAAAGTTCAGCGCATAAAAGGCCAGATCGGCTTTATCTTGTTTCGTAAAACAATCGTAACTCAAGTTAAGATCTTCAATATAGCCATCGCATCTTTTAACGCTGTTAGAATAATACCCTGTATAGAGGCCTGCAATTTTTGTAGGGTTTTGGCTGTTTGGTAAATAAACGATCGTATCCAAAAAGTTAACGGCATGAATAACAACGCCATTTATAGAGTAAAACTTCCAGTCTCCTTTTAAGTTACCGTCTTTAATAGGCCCTTCGGAAAGCAATTGTCCATTATCGTAATAACTTTTATAAATACCATTGGCATTTTTAAGCGTTGGATTCTTTGCTGCTTTTAATATTTCGATATAACTTTCCGAAGACATAGACTCTTTGGTTAACAAGCAAGTGGAGTTGGCATTAAACTCCATTATTTCTTTGACCTTGCCCCCTTCATAGTAACTGACCTTTTTTTGAAGCATGTCGTTGTTTGCATAAATTTTTAAGCGAGGCAAATTATCTATAAAATAATACACCAGCGAATCGCTGAGTTGGTTGTTTTTAAATGTGGCATAGCAACCTATGCGTCCGCCACCGTTATAGGATATGTATTTACCGTCAAGCTTACCTTTATTAAAATGGATTACCTTTATAAGTTTACCGCCTCTCGAATATTCCCTGTATTCGCCATCGGGAGTGCCCATAACAAAGTGCACCTCTTTTGCTAATGTATCGTTATAATAATATTCTTTGTACGGCCCATTTAATGTATCTCTTGTAAATTCGGCTTCACAGCTTTTATATAATTTAGCAGGATCCTTGCTGTTTCTGTCATAGGCTTTTGGATAATATTTTTTATAATAAACACAACTTCCATCCAGCATCCCGTTTTTATAAGAGGTTTGATTGTACGAGCCCACTTTTTTTACATGGCTAAAATAATAGGCTTTAAAATCTGCCGGGTGTTTTTTGGCAGAATAGGTAAATAAATTTTCCCACATGCCTTCTTTTTTGCCATTTACAAAGCGTCCCTGGCGCAATCCGTCTTCAATACCTATATACCGGACGTAGGTTATTTCCTTTGAATAAGATTTTGGCTTTTGCTTCGTGCCAAAAGAGTACATGCCGTTTAGCAGCGTATCATTTTTAGAAAATGTTTTATTGGATATTACCTTGTAATAGGTTTTAGTAGGGAAATGTTCGAGGCGAACATCACTTGAGCTTTCATAATTGCGTACAACGTCCTGTATAGTAGCATTTATAATATAATCCTTTTCTGAAAACGGCTGAAACTTATAGATGGCTAATTTTTTTTGATCGGCATCCAGGTACATAACTTTTTCATTTCTTTGATAGCCCGAATAAATGGATTTTGTGGAGTAATCAAAATAAATTCTCTTGTTTACAGTATCTGTGCGATTAAATTTATAGTTATCTGTGCCCGTATAAGAAAACTCGTATTTGGGAATGAAGTATCTGCTAAACTGACGGTTATTATTAACTGATTTGTAAACTAAAACGGGTAATACCGATGTATCTGAAACCATTGCAGGACTTACACTAAGCTCTTCGGACTGAATTGTATCAATGCCCGCTATATGCCGTTTTTTAGAAAGGAACTTTTTTTTATACCTGGTTAAATATTTAGTCTCATCTTCTTTGTATAAAAACCCCTTATCATAATATTTTTTCATGATGATTGTCTCATACTCATCTTTGTGATAACCGGTCAGCACTTTTGTAGTTGCATTGATGTCTTTAATACTAACCTGTTTCGAACCGTCAAAATAATCATCATCATTTAGTGTATCAAAAGGCATAACCTGGCCATTTTTAAATTTGAGGTCTATCAGCACTTTTCCATTATCATCATATGTCTTATAATAGCTTTTTACATCACGATTTATGTTTAAAAATCTTAAAGCATCTTTATAAGCCGGGTGTGCCTCATAGACAACTTCTTTCTTAACCTCTTTTTTTGAAATTTCCTTTTTATCTGTATCCAGTAGAATAACTTCGTCTTCTTCAAATTCCAGTTCAGTCCTTTGTTTTGGACTTGTCCAGCCTGAGTTTCGAAGGATATCGTACTCAAGAGTAAGTTTTCCGTTGTCATAATAAAATGTCGTATCACAGGTTTTATCATCAACATATTTTTCTTTAAGAGTAACCTGCCCCATCCGATTCAAGCGGGTACGATAGCCATTTTTTACCCCGTTTTTATAGGTTATATATTCTTTAGGTTTTTCTCCCGGATTCGCTATAGCCCAAACACCATTTTTTAAACCATTCGAAAACGGGCCTGATGTTTCATTATTGGGTTTTCTGTTTTGTTTACCCCGCTCTGTAGTCCAGTAATCGTAGAAAACGGCCTGACCTTCGGCAAGGTTATTTTTTATGTTAAAAATGCCAGCCACAATGGTAGTATCCGTTAACACCGTTTTCTTCCTTTTCCTGAAACTTAGTTTGGTTTTGAAATTATAAGTAGAAAACGCAATGTATTCGCCATCAGGAAGCTTATAACCAATTAAAGGGATGTCTTCGGTAGAGCCTAATCTATAAGGAAAAATGTAGTACTCTTTTTGATGATAGGTGTATTTTCCTATGTTTTGGGAAGAAATAGTAAGGCCTGCAAGCAGCGCAATAACAAAGTAAATGTTTTTTTTAATCATACCTTAAGGAGTATATTTACATTAAATTTAATTATTTTATAATTCAATAAACGGATTTAGTTACACTATATGCAGGAATTAATCGTTACAACGGTACAAACGCAATTATATTGGGAAGATCCCGATAAAAATTTAGCTCATTTAAGCGAAAAATTACGCACGGTTGGCATTACTGATATGATTGTACTGCCCGAAATGTTTACAACAGGTTTCACCATGAAGCCTGAATTGCTGGCAGAAGAGCATGGTGGGAAAGGCTTGCAATGGATGCAAAAAAATGCGGCGGAGAAAAAATGTGTGATCGTTGGGAGTATCTCCGTAAAAGAACATGGGAATTATTATAACCGTTTATATTGGGTAAAACCGGACGGTCATTTTTTATGCTATGACAAACGCCATTTGTTTAGCATGGGCAAGGAAGACGAACATTATAAAAAAGGAAACCAAAAAATAGTTGTGGAATATAAAGGCTGGAAAATCTGCCCTTTGGTGTGTTACGACCTGCGTTTTCCGGTGTGGAGCAGAAATACAAAACAAGATCCTTACGACGTTTTAATATATGTGGCCAATTGGCCCGAAGTAAGGAGTTACCCGTGGAAACAACTTTTAATTGCCAGAGCTATAGAGAATCAGTGTTATGTTGTTGGAGTAAATCGTATTGGTGTAGATGGTCATCAAATAAACCATACAGGCGATTCGGCCATTATAAATCCTAAAGGAGAACTTCTGAACAAAACAAAGGCTAATGAAGATATGGCTGAATCCATTAGTATATCTTATGATGCGTTACAGGATTTCAGAAGAGCGTTTCCGGTATTAAACGACGCGGAAAATTTTAGTATTGATTAAATTATAGTAAAAAGCTTTTGTCATAATTCTGAAAATCTAAGTTCAGATCTTTATATTTTTTTACCAGGTCATAAGATTTTTTAATAGCTGTTTGTTGCTCCTGTATCAGCTGCCTTATCCCTGCCGGTATTCCAACCTCGGATTGTAATACGGCATTATAGGCTTTAATGGCCATATCTTCACCAAATTCGCAGCTATCCAAAATAGTGCTTGTATTGTCTCTTTTCAGCGTATTTTTAAAGCCCATCCAGATATTGAAAATTTTACCGGGAAGGCTCATATTATCTGTATAATTGCCGCCTAATAGTTTTATATTCTGTTGTAGTTCTGTAATAAATGTGAAACTTTGTTGCCATTTATCTCTGAAAACAGAGCTAAGATTTAAATTGGTGTTAACTTGTTTTTCGACTTTTTTATAACCTTCCATACGATCGTTATTTATGGTTACCAGATCGTTTAACATAAGAATCAGATTTTTAGTATTTTCAGGAAGAGACATGGCAATTATTATTTACAATACTTTTCTCAATTGAAATGCCAAGGTAAATAACTAATAAACAGGCCGTTTATTAGGAGGTTTTGTAGAAGGATGTCCTCAAACGGTTTAGTTCTGAAAAATGACGCGGAAGGCAGTTCCTATATTTGGCTTGGAATCTACCTCTATATGGGCTTTGTGAGATTTGATGATATTAAGTGTAGACACTAATCCCAGCCCCATACCTGTTTTTTTAGTTGTAAAATATGGTTCAAAAAGCATTTTCAGATCATCTTCTTTTATACCCGAGCCATTATCTTTAATGAGAATAGTAGTTTGTTCCAGGTTTTGAGAAAGGCTCAGAGTGAGCAAACTGTTTTCTCCTTCCATGGCCTCTACCGCATTTACTATCAGGTTTAAAATGGCTATTTTAAATTTCTCCTTATCAAGTGTTCTCACAACAGGAAAATTTAAGAGCGAAATCTCCGTTTTAATTTTTTTAAGATCTATTCTGTCCTGCGCTATAGAAACCACTTCTCTTAATAAAGCATTTAAATCAACCAGTTCGGGCCTTATTTCAATAGCCTTGCTGGAGTGCAGAAGTTCTGTAATAATGTCGTTAATACGGTCTGCACCTCTTTTAATAATATCAACATAAGGTTTTTGACTGTCCTGTATACCTTTCTCTAGAAAACCTTCTAAAGATAAACCGATGTTAGTTAAGGGATTTCTTATTTCATGCGCAAGCGTTCGTACGAGCCTGTAAGTTGCCTCCAGTTTTTCGGATTGCAGTTTTGCCTGTTCTGCCTGTACACGCATGGTTTCATCATAAATAATGCCTTGCCAGTAAGCAATCTCATTATCGTCTTCAAAATAATTCAACGAAAGATTTCCGGTTTTTATTTCGCCATGCCTCGTAACTAATCTAATGTTATAATTATAAATACTTTTTTTATCTATGATCAGTTTCTTAAAATCATGTTTATCACTTTCCTCTACAAGACTCAGAAATGATTTATTGATAAGCTCCTCTGGCGTATAGCCTAAAAGGTATTCAGATGCAGGATTGGCAGCACTGAAATGTAAAAGTGGATCGCAGGTAAAAATAAAACTCAGGGCATTTTCGAAAATAAGCCTGTATTTTTTTTCGTTATCGTTAATTACTTTAAAGCTTTTGTAGCGCTCATAAGCATAGCGAAGGCAACGTTCAAGTTTTTCGGAGGTAAGGTCACTTTTTATGAGGTAGTCGTAAGCGCCATATTCTACCGCAAGCTTGTCAATTTCCTGGGTGCCTTTACCGGTTAAAAGAATAACGGGTTTATGGCAACCTTTGGTAAGGGCTTCATGCAGGACTTCCAGCCCGGTTTTAGCTCCAAGTCTATAATCTAAAAAATAAAGATCGTAAGAATTTGAAACCAGTTTTTGAATAGCATCATTAATGTTATAGCTCCAGCTACAATTTACATTAAAGGCATCAATGTCTTCAAGGTATTGCGATGTGATAAAGAAATCGTCCTCATCATCGTCAATAATCAATATTTTTAGATCTGATACCATAAAGTATTAGAATTGTGTTTTGGGGAGTAAAATGGTAAAGGAAGAGCCTTTACCAGGAGTGCTATTTGCAAAAATGATCCCATGGTGGTTGTCTACTATTTTTTTACAAATAGCAAGACCAATTCCTGAACCTTGGTATTCGGCTTTTCCATGAAGTCGTTGAAAGATTTTAAAAATACGTTCCGAGAATTCTTCATCAAATCCGATTCCGTTATCTTCTACTGTAATTTTAATGTATTGTTTGTTTTTTGCTAAGGGTAAATCGGGATAAGCGTTATGATCCGCATCAAGACAGGTAATTTTAATAACCGGTGGCACTTTTTCTTGTTTAAACTTAATAGAATTATTGATGAGGTTCGAAAACAATTGACGTATCTGAGAAGGGTAGGCTTCCATGTCGTACGATCCGGAACAATCAACTATCGTTTTTGATTCTTCTATTTCTTTTTCTA
>JAZJZF010000093.1:0-2420 GCA_040389965.1 Bacteroidota bacterium | reverse complement strand
ATTTTGAGTTCAAGATCAGCTATAACCTGCTGAATGCAACTTTGGAGATTAATGTTCTGAAACTTTTTTTCGTCGAAGGTCAACTTCGAAAAATCAAGAAGATCTTCCAGCAGTGTTTGCATATTTACTGCCGCAGACATAATACGCTTAAGGTACGACTTTCCGTTTTCATCCAGTGCATCGGTATATTTGCTTGCTATACGTTCGGTAAACGTTGATATTTTGCGTAACGGTTCCTGAAGATCGTGCGATGCCACATACACAAATTCCTGTAGGTTGTTATTGGATTTATCGAGCTGTTCAATTTTTTGTTCAAGTGCTTTTTTAAAGCGGTAATTTTCTGTGATGTCTTTTGCGATGCCGTAATATTCCAACACGTCGCCCTTATCATTGAATTTAATAAAATTGTCGGCATAGATCCTTTTGAAAATGCCCAGCTCGTTAGTAATTGAAAACTCTATTCGGTAAGGCTGTTTGTTGACTAGAGAATTTTTAATTTCAGCTAATACATACGCCAGGTCTTCTTTATGAATGTACTTATGAAAGAGTGTTGTATTGGCCACACCGACTTCGGGCTTAACTCCTAAAATGGCATACATACCATTGCTCCACTCTAAACTATTTTTTTCTATACTAAAGGAATACGTTCCAAATTGTAGAATGTTTTCCATATAGGGGAATATATGCGAGAATTTTTCTACTGATGAAGGATTGCTTTGCATTTAAAGTTCGCCGTTAAATTCTTTATACTGCTTCATTTTATTGTAAAGCGTTTTTCTGTCAATATTCAATAATTGTGCGGCTTTACTTTTATTGTAGTTGCATTTTTTCAAAGCTTCTACAATAAGCTCAAATTCAGCATCTATAGAGGCATGCTTCATTCCCTGGTCATTTAAAGGAAGCACTTTTTTTATTTGTTCAGAATTGGTTGAGGTATTTCTTACTTCAGGAGTAGTATGAATTTCAGGTTCAAAATTAAGTTGTTCGTAGTGCGTAATTTCAAAGGGTAAAGCAGAAACCTGTACTAAACCACTGGCGGTTAAAAGCGTAGAACGTTTTACAACATTATTTAATTCCCGCAAATTTCCCGGCCAGGAGTATTGATTAAAAATAGTAACGACTTCATCTGAAAAACCTTTTACTGATTTGTTAAGTTCGGCATTGGTTTTTTCGAGGAATACATCGGCAAACAACATAATGTCTTCCCTGCGGTTCCTTAAAGGAGGAACTTCAATACTAAACTCATTGAAACGATGGTACAAATCCTCTCTGAACTTGCCTTTTTTAGCCGATTCAGATAAACGCTCATTACTGGCAACAATAATTCTTACATCCAGGTCTATGTCTTTTACACCGCCTACACGTCGCATTTTTCTTTCCTGCACCACACGTAATAAAGCCATTTGTATATCATAAGATAAGTTAGCAATCTCATCTAAAAATATAGTACCTCCGTTTGCCAGTTCAAAACTTCCGATCTTTTGATTAATAGCTCCTGTAAAAGAACCTTTTTCGTGGCCAAATAATTCGCTGCTGGCAAGCTCTTTAGATAATGCACCGCAATCGATAGCTATAAAAGGCTTGTGTGCTCTTGCACTGTTGTTATGTATTTCGTTGGCAACCGATTCTTTTCCGCTGCCACTTTCGCCATAAATAATAATACTGAAATTGGTGGGAGCTACCAGTTGTATCTGCTCTAGAATCGTTTTAAAAATAGGACTTCTACCGAATACGTACTTGCTTTTGTACTTCTTTGTTTTTTTGGTTTCAGACTCTGCAACAGTTTCTTTGGCAGAAGAACCCTCTGATGGGCTCTCTGCTTTAGTTTCAGATAAAGCTCTGTTCAGCGTATGCAAGATTTCTTCGGGTAACAGGGGCTTGGTCACGTAATCAAATGCACCCAATTTCATAATATTTACAGCAGTTCTAACATCGCTGTATCCTGTCATAATAATTACCGGAATTTCGGAATTAATCTGTTTGATTTTTTCAAGCAATTCGCCGCCATTCATATCATCCAGTCTGAAATCACATAAAACAATGTCAGGAACTTGATTTACAATGCTTTCTAATGCTGCTTTACCTGTATGTGTAGTTGTAACCTGAAACCCATTTTTAGATAGGTATCTGTTTAATAGCATACAAATATCTGTGTCGTCATCAATTACTAAAATATTGCTCATATATCTGTTTTTGTTTTAACTTTAGTGCGTTAGAAGACTCTCTGGTAAAAATATGAAAAAAAAACGCTTACTCATTTATTTTTGTATTTGTTTGGCGTTATTTGTGCTACTGGGAGTTTCATTTTTCTATCTAAGCAAATTAAATGCCTTGGAAAAATATAATGAACGGGTAGATAATTCTTATCAGGTTATTATTCAAACTAACATGCTGGAGCAAAACCTCTTAAACGCCGAAAC
>JAZJZF010000092.1:0-10142 GCA_040389965.1 Bacteroidota bacterium | reverse complement strand
GATTTTCTCAAGCCCGTGGAATTTAATCCTCAATAATTCCAATTCCATTATAAAAACCAAATTTTTAAATATAAAGCCCGTGGAATAAAACTTGCACTATTTAAATTACAAATGTTTTCATGAAACAGTCAACTGTGCTTCATTTTTAAGTGACTGTTTTTGCAGATGGAAGTTGCGAAGTAATGGGAAACCTTCTAACAGTATATTAAAAATCCTTATTAGTTAAACTTTAAAAATAGAATTATGAAAACTCAAAGTTTAAACGTCTTTATTTTAAATGACGACGTGATGGTAGCCGGGAAATTAAGACGCTATCTTAAAAAAAGATTTGGAGACAGGCTTAATATATCGCTTTTCTTTAATAGCAAAAGTTGTCTGCGAATGCTAAACGGGCAAGTACATCTTGTAGTAGTGGATGATTACTTACAAGAAACAGTGCATAATGGAATTCCGGGAATTGATATGCTACAAAGAGTAAAACAAAAAGACCCTAACACAGAAGTGGTTATTTTATCATCGGATGAAGATGTGGCAACTGCTGTAGAAGCGATGAAATTAGGAGCCAGGGATTATATTCGAAACGACCGCTCTGCATGGCAACGGATTCTATCCATTATTGATCAAACCATACAGCAGCCAATGCGCTATTTAATTGCTGAGTATGGCGTAAATGTATTTATGATCGTATTCTTTAGCACCTTTATAACCATGGGCATTATTACGTATCTGGCCTTGCGTTATTGGGTTCACTAAATAAGACATTAAATACTTACCTGTATCCTGGTACCTTTCGGCCTCCTAATGGCAACCGCATCTTTTAGAATTGTACCTACTATATTGCTGTTGGGCAAATAAATGAGTGGAAAATAATAACGTAACAACTGTGTAAAATACGGGGTTCAGTTTTTATGAATTTGGCTTTCTGCCCGAATTCATAGGGTTTAAGTAACCAAGTTTTTTAAGAAGTAATTTTACAATGTTGGTTTCCATTTGAGTTTGTTTTTCATTGGCTGCAACAACCGTTCTTCCGGCATATGCTGTGTAATATAATTTCAGGAGAATGATAAAATAAGAAATTAATAGAGGTCCGAATACAAGCCCCGGTAAACCAAAGAATTTCAATCCTATTATTACGCCCAGCACTGTAATTACCGGGTGTACATCGCCAACGCGTTTAGATACAACCATCCGCACAAGATTATCAATATTGCTTAAAATCACGATAGAGTATACTCCCACAAATATACCCTGCCATACCCTGCCATCAGCTAATAAAAGCAAGGATACAGGCAACCAGATAAGAGCAGTGCCAATTAAAGGAATAATGGAGGCAAAACCTGTTAATATAGCCCAGAGCCCTGAATCTTCAATGCCTGCTATTCTGTAGCAAACGTATGCAAAAAAACCTTGTGCAATAGATACTAAGGGAACGCCAATAGCATTACTGTATGTTTGATCTACAAGTTCTTTACCGAATAGTAAAATTTTTGATTTTTTAAATGGAAGGAAATGTACAATCCTGGCTTCCATAGAATTTGTATTGATCAATAAAAAATATAGAAAAAAATACATCATTAAAATGCTTCCCATAGCATTAAAAGAAGAGCTAAGAGCACCACCCAGATTTTCAGCAATAAAAGCTTTGGCCTTAAAACCAAGGGTATCGGCTGAAATATCAAATGGAAGTTCTTTGAGTTTCAGCGTGAATTTGTCTACATAGCCTGCAAGTATTTCAGGATGATCAGCTAAGCTGCTGGCTTTACTAAACAACATACCCACAAGTACTGTTATTGGTAAAACAACAATAATAAACGAAATAATAATAATGATAATAGCCGATAAAGAACGCTTCAGTTTTTTGCGGCGGGTTAGGTAGTACATGAAATTTTTAAAGAGAGCGTAAAAAACAACAGCTCCTAAAAATGCATTAAAGAATTCGTACAGCCCAAAGAAAATAAAGATGCCCACTAATAAAATAAAAAACGCGTAAATGTATTTATTAATGATTTCTTCTGTTCCCATCTGTTTTTGTTTAGTTAATACAAATTATTATTCCTTTGGCCGGTTTTAAAGTAACGTTGGCAAACATATCTATTTAGCCCTGTATGCCTGAAATAACAGGCTAAATATAATAAAAATTGAGGAATTAAATCCACACTTGCTTAAAGGCTTTACTGTTTTAAACTATAACAGCATTAATCGGCATGGCATTATGTTTTGATGTATTTTATTAAAATATAAACGCTATGAAAAAGGATACAAAAAATATAGAGAAGTTGACCAACAGGTTAAATGATCTGTTAGCCGCCTATCAGGTTGCTTATTTTAACACACGAGCATCGCATTGGCTTATTAAAGGAGAAAACTTTTTTGAGCTGCATAAAGTATTTGAAACTGCTTATAATGATGCTACCGTTAAAATTGATGATATCGCTGAGCGAATTTTAACTTTAGGGGGAGTACCAATGTTGTTCGCTTCCAGAATGATTAAATCGTCTGAAATTGCCGAGAAAAAAATTACCGGTGACCAAATGGTCTGCGTTAAAGGAATGATAGAAGATTTGTCGGCATTGGAAATTATAGAAAACGACATTGTGAAAATGGCAGGTAACCTCGATGACTATGTTACGGCAGATATGATTACAAAATACCTGGGAGAACAACAAAAAACCAATTGGATGCTGTATCAGTTTTTAAGTAAAAAATCACATATCGAAATTAATAAATAAAAATATGAATAATATTTTATACATAATAGCTGTTATTTTGCTTATTGGTTGGGTGTTAGGTGCGTTTGTATTTACCTTAGGCAAATTAGTTCACATTCTTTTAATACTGGCAATTATAGCTGTTTTAATAAGAGTTATACGCGGCGACAGGATTTAAGTTTATAAATCTGTTTTATTAAAAAATGAAAGTATTGGCATATTTTTATTTTAATAAAAGTGAATGCTGTTAATTTTATAGCAAACAAGAGTTTAAAGCCACCTGATTTAAATCTATTAGTATCTTTATACCACCTGCCCGGGCAGGTGGTTTTTTGTGATAACCCTTATAAACTTAAATTATGAAAAAAATATTCGATAAATTTTCTACAAAGGTAACAACAGCTGCCGGAAGCCCTGCTGCATTTATTTCGGCGTTCGTGATCATTATTATGTGGGGTGTTACCGGGCCCATTTTTAAATTTTCGGATACCTGGCAATTGGTAATTAATACCGGCACAACCATTATAACATTCCTTATGGTATTTGTCATTCAACAATCGCAAAACAAAGATACCAAAGCACTGCATTTAAAGCTGAATGAACTTATTGCGTGCAATAAACTGGCCAGTAACCGTTTAATTGACATTGAAGACCTTACGGCTGATGAAATAGAAGTACTAAAAAAATATTACGTAACCTTAGCCTCTATGTCTGCAAAAGAAAAAAGTTTACATAGTACGCATTCTATTGATGAAGCTAAAGAAAACCATCAAGAGAAAATTAACCATTTAAAATCCAAATAGATTTCTAAATTGCATTATAAAGAAAAAAAACGCTTCAAATTAGTTGAAGCGTTTTTTTATGACCCGATTTATTATTGGTTAACGAATCTGGCAATCTCTCGAATATGTGCCTACTCCATCAGCGCCTGTACTTTCCTGATCATTGCAACGCGATTCTGCACGTGTACGCGTGTCTTTAAAAGTATAATCACCATCAGCGGTAGTTATGGATGTCGAACCACTTGTTCTTGTTTTTTCACATTCGCATTTATATTCTTTTCTGCAGGATGCCAGACTTAAAGTAAATAATGCTATAATAGCGATAACTGATTTTTTCATTTTATAGGTTTTTAGATTTATAATATATACTCTTTAGTTAGAGAAGTAAATGCCAGAAATTACTGGGCCTTTGGACAAGCTCATAGGCATTAAATGCCTCACTTATCAATTATTTGGTTAGTTTTTGTAGACTTTATATGTGATTCGTGTATAACTTTCTCTACAGTAAAACCTGCTTGTATTTTTCATTTAAAAATCCGGTATAATTTTAATTGTTTTAATACAACACTGGTGGGAATTATATTAGTTGTAGAAGACGGTCGAAGGTCAAAATGAATTAATCCGTATAGTATTTTGATACGGCTATCATTTTTAATTTATAGTGTATATACAACAATGAAAAGCAAATACCCAGGTATTACTACGTGCATGAGTAGGGCATTGAATCTTAAATAATTGATTTACATACATATGCAACAGGCTTCAAAAGCCTGTAATACCGAACGCACAGAGCTTTTTATGTATTAAAATATACCGATGTTTTTTCATTTGAAAAAATCAGTTCTCTCTTTGAGTAGAATATAATTTTAATTATCTTTATAGTGATGACTGAGGACTATATATTAATTGCAGAAGATGATGAAGACGATCAATTCTTATTGCAATCGGCTTTTAAGGAGATAGGTTATAATATCGACTTAATATTTGTAAATAATGGAATAGCACTTTTAAATCACTTTAAAGAAATTGATAATGGTACTATTTCTAAGTTGCCATTATTATTGGTGGTAGATCTTAATATGCCAAAAAAAAATGGCAAGGAAGCCATTAAGGAATTATCTGCTAAACATTATTTTAAAGCTTTTTCTACGATCATCTTCTCAACTACAAGCAACGATACAGAAAAAAACAAATGTAGAGAACTTGGTGTAAATGACTTTTTTGTTAAGCCATCTAATTACAAGGATTTAATTAGTCTTGTAAATACCTTTAAAATGCTGGCACTTTCAGGCATTAAAGAAATTTAGAAAACGTCAGTTTTAAATTTTCAAGTAAACTGGTTTTCTTCTCTTCATGAAATAGTTTTGAAGTTGCCAATGTATTAGCAACAATAGGCAAAATATTTTTCACAAGAAAACCTGAATTTTTTAGAAGAATTTTCTTCATTATAAAGTCTATGGCGCTCGTCAGAATTATTCTTGGAACCTTTGGCCCTACAGGCGAATCCTCATCTGCTACAAAATTACCTTTAACAGTATCTATCTTTTGTTTTAAAGCGTCCATTTTTTCTTTTAGTAAAGCTTCAGATTTTGCAACCTGATCATGAACAATTTCCTGCTCTTTTAACATGGCTTCATAATCATTCTCTGTTTTACTAACTTTAAGAAGAATGATATTTTTTAATTTGTTTTTCGCGATCTTATCTTTTAATAAAAGATAGAAGCCCAGCACTATAAAATAAAATCCACCTACGCTTAAAAAACCGTAAGTTCTGGAATGGAAGACTTCGCTTAAATAATAGGCAAGTCCAAAATTAATAAACAAAAATGAAAACAAGCCAAACAGAGCAAGAACACCGGTACTAACACCGCATGATATCACATTTGTAGTTCGTTCGTATATTTCTAATTTAGCTGACTTTATCTGTAAATTAATATACTCATGAGTATTTGTGTAAATGTCATGAACAATTTCTCCGGTGTTTTCCATAATAATAATGATTAAAAAGCAGGCCTAACCTGTAAATCAGGTTAAGCCTGCTCATTTTAAGATTAAGATAAAGCTTGTTTGGTATGATCTATACCTGCTTTAACTTCTTTTTTAATGCCGTTGGCATGTGCTCTGATTTCTTCAGAAGCATCGGCTAATTTTTCTTTTCCTTCAGAGATAAAATCAGTTACTTTATCGTTTAAATCGCTGATTGTATCTTTAATAGAAGAACGCGTGTCGCTTCCTTTTTGAGGAGCCAATAACATGCCTATCGCTACACCTGCTGCGCCTGCCGCAAGAAGGCCTAAAATTACTTTTGCATTGCTTGTCATGATTTTTGATTTTAAGTGGTTTGTATTTTTGTTTATAATTGTCATAATGATAAGATCATACCATCTGTTAAAGAGCCCTGTTTTAGATAAATTTGGTTAAAAACTGTGGATTGTATGTTTTAATGTAGATATTTATGCTCACGCATATGATGACTGATTTAATTAAAATATTAATCATTGATGACGAACCCGATTTGTGTTTTCTGTTATCTAATATGCTTATGGCTCATGGTTTTAGTGTGAGTTATTTTCATTCTATAAAAAGTGGTATTGAGGGCGTTAATGAAAATAAACCACAATGGGTTATCATTGATAATAATTTACCGGATGGTTTAGGCTGGGAAAGATCAGACGAAATACTAAGGATCGATGAAAACATTCATATTATCAAGATTAGCGCTAATCCTGATTCCCCACGGATAGACAATAGATACAATATTCACTACTTAATAAAACCAATTAAAGTGCAAGCCATTGTTGATCTTATAAATGAAAATGTAAATTAACTTATTTGTTTTCCTGAGCACTGATTTTCCCTGATCTTTTAAAAAATAATTTGTTGATCTGTAAACGTTTCGCGTAATATTTAAGACGACTTCCGATTGGTACATCAGAAGTTATTTTTTTAAGAATCACCGCCAGTATTAATCCAAATATAACGTAAGCAATAAACAGAATGAAACCCGGTTGTAAAGATGTTTCATTAGTTGCAATGGTTGCCAGTGATTTTGTTTTTACATTTAAATGCGACATCTGGTTATCCAGAATTCCTTTAAATCCTATATAGGCCATAAATATGGCTACTACCATCACATCTGCCATTGACCATTTCCCGGATTTAAAAGCGAAAAAACGGATGAATTTATTTTTTTTCCATTTTGCATTTCCCAGCAAATAAATTTTAGTACTAACCAGTTTCGTAATTGGGAACAACACACTAAATATCAGGATCAATATCCCTACAAATATTGAATCTATTTTTCCCGCTGTTACCAAAATATGAACGACATCTAATATACTTTTACTTTGATAAAAAATAACCTGGTCGTTAAACACCATATGGCTGCCTATGAGTTCAAAACTTAATTCTTTTATTCGGGCGTCAATTTCTATCATAGGTGCCGTAAGTCCTACAAATAATACAATTAATGCCAGCAATACCGACATAGTGAATAAAGGAGTGTACATATTTCGCCTGTTCCTGTAAAAAATCCATAAGATCAAAAACAGGCTAAGGCAACCAATCAGTGCAAATGTGTACAGGTAGGTTTGCTCCTGCAGGTAAGTGATTTGCGCATCCGCTTTTTTATTGAACTCAACAATATCGCACGACTTATAATTGTCGAGTATGTGTTGTAACATACCGGTATTATTAATGCTATCATGGGTGGCAGCGGCAAACTGGTTTAATTTGTTCTGTGCAAGAAACCGTATGCGGTTTTTGCTTTCCGGTTTGTTTATTTCATTAATAATTGTTTGACTGAATTCGGGAATTTTCTTTTTATATCCATCTACATCTACAAAGTTTTTAAGGGCAAATTTGGTTACCTTGCCTTTAAAGGTGGTTTGTTTTTTAGTAGCCATTTTCTCGGCTTTGTTTACAAGTGCCCCAAGGATCTTATTTAATTCCTTTCTTATAGTATCTTCTTGCTGGTTACTAAAGTCGAATTGCTGAATTTGTTGATCTACAATTTCAATAACGTGCGTTTTCCAATTATCAGCCGATAATAAGCCGTACCGGATATTATTTAATTCACTGTAGTCTTTCCTGATAATTGCTCTTTCATGAGAAAAATGATGAATATTGTAACCACACCAGATTGCAAAGCCTAGAATAGGCGTTAATGCAAACACCAGCAGAAATTGTTTCAGCCCGTTATATTTTGGTTTTTGAACGTCGGAGTTTTCCATAATTGTAACGAAGTTATTTTCTTACTTTTCTAAAGGTTAAAATGTTTTTCCCTATCTCAGGCATCGTATCGCCCAGCAAAAATCCTAAAGGATGTAACGATTCAATACGGTCGCAAATTACTTTGATAATGGCCGTGAGTGGTATTGACAAAAACATTCCTCCAATGCCCCAGAGTGCGCCCCCAATAAGTACAACGATAATGGATATCAATGCATTGATCTTAACTTTTGATGCCACAATTTTTGGAACAAAAAAATTATTGTCTATAATTTGTACCACACAATAAAGTATTAAAACAGCTATTGCGGAGCTTACAGATTGTGTAGTTAATGCCATAATCATAGGTAAAGAAATAGCAACAATACCGCCTATATAGGGTATTAAATTTAAAATGGCACCTATGATACCTAATAATATGGCATAATCAACACCAATTATTAAAAGCCCTACGGAGTTTAAAGTAGCAACCAAAATCATTTCCAAGAGTAAACCTACAAGATAGTTTTGAATTAATTTTCGTGTTTCCTGTAGCACTTCTTTAACTGCACTGTGTTTTGAAGAAGAAAAACACATGGCAATAAAATCGAGCAGCAAAGGTTTATAAAATAGGATAAGAAAGATGTATACAGGAACAAGTAATAGTACAACAAACGCTCCGGTAATCGATGCAAGAGTTTGCCCTATTAATGCTCCGCCTTCTTCCATTCCCTGGCTTTTTGTTTTAGCTATCCATGCTTTAATTTTAGGAGTACTTACATTAAATGTATCCGATATCCAGGAAATCGTATCTGCGAAATAGCCGTTGAATTTTTGTTTTAGTAAAGGAAAAGACTCGCTAAACATGGCCAGTTGTGAGCCTATAAAGTAAAATAAGGCGGCAACTGCGACCATCGCAAAAATAATTGACAGGAAAATAGCAACAACTCTGTTTAGTTTTCGGGATAAAAAATTAACAATCGGATTAAGCAAAATAGCCAGGATCGTTGAAAAAATTAGGGGAACAATAATATCGTGTCCGATGTATAAAATGTAAAAAAAGGCTAGCAGGCCTAGAGTTATTTGTGCACATTTTAAATAAAAAGGGAGTGGTAAAAATTTCATAGCTTTTAATATGGGTAAGTTTATATACATAAACTATATAATTATATGCCATAGTATTATTTCATAATATCTTAGATTACGCAGCTTTTCACATAGTATTAGCGTTTTGCAGCAGAGATCAATTAAAGTGGGATAATAACCATTCATAATATGTAGAGTTATTTCCCTATCAAAAACTTGTATTGCATAAAAAGCCCGGTGAGGGCTTTTTAATAGTCATTTCGGTAAAATAGCTTTTACTTTTTGTCTTTGATGTCATTTTCAGTAACAAGTACCATATCTAAGTGTGAGCGGACTTCAGGAGTGGTTATGGCTGCCCAGTTTTTTATGGCCTCATCATCACATTTAGCAGCTGTTTCTTCATAAAACTTTACAGCGGCTTCGTGTTTGGTTTTCATTTTTTCTACAAATGCTTTATCGTATTCGAGGCCGGTTTTTTCGGCAAGTTTTTCCAGATCTTTTCTTTGTTCTTCAGTCAGGTCAGTTGGTAAAGAAATATTTTTCAAATCAGCCAGTATCTTAACATCTGCATTCATTTTTGTATGAGCTTCCACTAGCATGGCGCTTAGCTTTTTCACTTCCGGAGTAATGGCGTTAAGAGCGGCATTTTCAGCGGCTTTAATTTCAAACATATTTGCTGAATAGGCGTGCACTAATTTGTCGGCAGCGTCCTCTCCCTCTTTATCAAATTTTTGTTCGTTCATCTCTTCCGCAGTTTTTTTCGAATCTTTATTTTCGTTTGAGCAGGATGTTATTGCTAAGGATACCGTAAAGCATAAAAGGGCTGTTTTTATAATAGGTTTAAGTGTCATAATTAATTTTTTAAATGGGTGATGAGTAATTTAAATGATTTAGGTTAAATGCTTGTGTTAATCAATCGCCGTTTTATAGTTTAAAACGCAATAATTTAAAGAGTTCGGAAACATGTAAATAGTGCCAGGGGTCTTTCTTAAGGTATTCTTTTATTTGTAAAGAGTTTACGCTGCCTGTATCCAGTATGGCGTTGTTGAGTTGTTTCACACTTACACCCCATTTTTTTGTCCAGTAAATTAAATTACCCGGATCTTCCGGATGAATTAAGGTGTCTTTTACTTTCATAGCTTCAGTATTAAAAGGTTATTAATGTAAGTCCCCTTACAATTGTTTATTCTCCCTATTCATATCAAACTCAATTCCGTTGAAAATAGGGAAGCATTTGCCCATAATAAGGTGCTATTCCATTTTTAACCTTCAACTTTTTGTAATCAACTTCAAGGATATTCGCAACATCTTCAATTTCTTTTGAATGATCATTTCCAATTTTTCTAAATGCAAGTTT
>JAZJZF010000091.1:0-9712 GCA_040389965.1 Bacteroidota bacterium | reverse complement strand
ACTTGCTTTCCAGGCCTAGTTCCTTCACTTCTTTAGCGTACTGTATAATACCGCCTTGTAAATGGTTAACATCTTTAAAGCCTTTATGTTTTAAATAAGCGCTGGCTTTCTCGCAACGGATCCCGCCTGTGCAATACATAATTACTTTTTTGTCTTCCTGCCCTTTTAAATGATCTACCACCAAAGGAAGCTCCTCTCTAAAAGTGTCCGCGTCCGGGCAAAAAGCATTGTCAAAACGGCCCACTTCACTTTCGTAGTGGTTGCGCATATCTACAACAATGGTATTTGGATCTTCAATTGCTTTATTAAAACCTTCAGCATTCAGGTAAGTGCCGGTATTGGCGGCGTCAAACTCTGGATCATCAATACCATCAGCAACTACCTTTTCTTTTACCTTAATAACCAATTTATAAAACGATTTTCCGTCATCGTCTACCGCAATTTTAAAAGGAACATCCTTAAAACGATTGTCGTTATAAAGATTCTGCACAAACTCCTCCCAGTTATTTTTTGGGACACTCATTTGGGCATTAATACCTTCACAGGCAACATATATACGGCCAAAAATGGCAAGGTCGGTCCAGGTTTTAAATAAATGGTCTCTGAGTGCTTTGGGGTCTTCTATCTTTACATACTTGTAAAAAGATAAAGTAACACGCTCAATACTTTCATGAGCTAAACGAATCTTAAGTTCGTCTTTATTAATTCGGTTTCTTAATTCTGGCATTTTCATAATAGATATAATTGCAGGTTATACTACTATAATTATAGACTTGTCGATTTTATGAATTAGAGGGTTAAATCTAAAATTCAATAATTCAGCAATTCAAAAATTATTTCTTACGTTTGCAAAGGTAGTAAAAACTAAAAAAAACTGACTGACTTTTATCATGTACAATAAGGAAGATAAAATTTTAATAATAGGTGCCGGTGGTCAAATTGGCATTGAACTAACACAAGAACTAAGTTTATTATATGGCTCAAGTAACGTTGTTGCGGCAGATGTAAAGCCAATTCCCGCGCTTAGCAATAACCCGTTCGAAAAACTCGACGTTTTAGATAAGGATGCTTTGTTAAATGTTGTGAAAAAACATGGAATATCTCATGTATACCTTTTGGCGGCCTTATTATCGGCTACAGGGGAGCAAAATCCCATGTTTGCCTGGAAATTAAATATGGAAGGTTTATTTAATGTGCTCGATCTTGCCAAAGAAAAGCATATTACCAAGGTATACTGGCCAAGCTCTATTGCCGTTTTTGGACCAACAACGCCAAGAATAGCCACGCCACAATACACCATTATGGAACCATCTACGGTCTACGGTATTAGCAAACAGGCCGGAGAGCGTTGGTGCGAATGGTACCACCATAAATTTGGAGTAGATGTAAGAAGTTTACGTTACCCTGGCTTAATTGGTTGGAAATCGGCACCGGGTGGCGGTACTACGGATTATGCGGTACATATTTTCCATGAGGCGCTTAAAAACAAAACGTATGAGTGCTTTTTGTCAGAAAATACAGCCTTGCCAATGATGCATATGGAAGACGCTATAAGAGCTACTATTGAGATCATGCATGTGCCATCTGATAATGTTAAAATTAGGAGCGCTTATAATTTATCGGGCATAAGTTTTACCCCAAAACAAATCGCCGAAGAAATAAAAACGCACATCCCCGAATTTACAATCACCTATAAGCCTGATTTCAGACAGGAAATAGCCAATAGCTGGCCGCAAAGCATCGATGATTCCTACGCCCAACAAGATTGGGGTTGGAAAGAAAATTACACTTTAACTACGCTGGTAGACAATATGTTGAAAAACTTGGCATAAAAAGTGCTATTGGAATGTAACTGTTTTTGGGAGGAAAGCGTACAAAATAATAGAAAATTTTGAGTTTAATGAATCATCGTCGAATTTGACGCTTTTGTCTAAAATATTTAACGGAATACAACAATATTACATAATTTAGTAAAAGTTATTGCTTATGAAAAAAACATACTTTATCCTGATTTTTTTAGTTTACCAGATCAGTCAGGGTCAATCTCAGTCCTTCGAATTGGCGGGTCCAAATAAAGATACCATTAATCTGATCGATGCTTTAGGCAAAAAACAAGGCAAATGGGTTTTAAGGGGCAAACATAAGCCTGGTTCTTGTTTTGGTCCGGAACAAAAAGCCGAAGAAGGAAAATACGCCGACAATCGTAAAGTGGGGAAATGGTTCGAATATTACTGTAATGGCAATATGAAAAATCAGTTAACTTTCCAGAATGGCCGTCCTGATGGATACGCTATCATGTATCATGAAAACGGAAAGATCTCTGAAGAAGGGAACTGGAAGAATAACCGTTGGACAGGCCCCTACAAATTATACTACGAAAATGGCCAGCCACAACACGAATTCAACTTTAACACAAGCGGTAAAAGAGAAGGACCTGTTAAGTACTTTTATGAAAACGGACAATTAGCCATTGAAGGTAATTTTGTAAACGGTAAAGAAGCCGGTGTTATTAAGGAATACCACGAAAATGGCGATATTAAAGCAGAAAAAACATTTAATGATGGTAATGTAGATGTTGCTTCTATTAAAGAATACGAGCCTCAAAAACCAAACGTGAAAATTAACGACAAAGCGGAATTAGGGCCTAAAGTTGTTTTAAAACCGGATGAAAAACCAAATGGAGTTACCTCAAAAGGACCATTGGTATTGAACGGACAAAATATTACTTACAATAAAAATAAACAAATTACCAAAGACGGTGTCTTTAAAGATAACCGCTTAATGGATGGTAAAAATTATATTTATGACGAAAATGGTATCTTACAACGTATCTCTGTTTACAAAAACGGTGTTTATGTGGGCGATGCTCCTATCGAAAATTAAGTTTAAAAATTATTAAAAGAAACGAAGACGGCCGTGTGCCGTCTTTTTTTATTTGCTAAATTTAGAATCTTATTGAATTTATGGAAAAGCTGTTTATATACAACACACTCAAAAGAAAAAAAGAAGAATTTAAAGCAATCAATGCACCCTTTTTAGGCATGTATGTTTGTGGCCCTACCGTTTATGCCGATGTGCATTTGGGAAATTGCCGCACATTTATGTCGTTCGATATTATTTACCGTTACCTTACACATCTTGGTTATAAAGTGCGTTATGTCCGCAATATTACAGATGCCGGGCATCTCGAAAGTGATGGAGACGAAGGAGAGGATAAAGTTTCAAAAAAAGCAAAGCTTCAACAACTCGAGCCCATGGAAATTGTACAAACCTATACGGTTGGGTTTAGGGATGTAATGGGCTTGTTTAACACCTTGCCGCCAAGTATTGAACCTACGGCAACCGGACACATTATAGAACAACAGGAAATAGCAAAAAAAATTATGGAAAACGGATTGGCTTACGAAAGTAATGGCACCGTTTATTTTGATGTAGAAAAATACGCCAAAACACATAATTACACAGAGCTTACAGGTAGGAAATTGGACGACTTGCTTGAAAATACAAGAGAACTCGACGGGCAAAATGATAAACGCGGCCGTTTGGATTTTGCTTTATGGATCAAAGCAAAGGCTGAGCATTTAATGAAATGGCCAAGTCCCTGGGGTGTTGGTTTTCCGGGCTGGCATATTGAGTGTTCAGCAATGAGTACAAAATATTTAGGAGAGCAATTTGATATACATGGCGGTGGTATGGATCTTCAGGCCACACATCACACTAACGAAATTGCACAAAACGTAGCTTATTGCGGTAAAAGCCCTGCTAATTACTGGATCCATACAAACATGCTTACGGTGAACGGACAAAAAATGAGTAAATCTTTAGGGAATAGTTTTTTACCTATGGAATTGTTTACCGGTGAACACCCTCTTTTAAATAAGGGCTACACGCCAATGGCCGTAAGGTTTTTTATGATGCAAACGCATTACCGCAGTACACTCGATTTTAGTAATGATGCTCTGGCTGCCGCTGAAAAAGCGTATAACCGCCTAATGGAAAGTTATAAGTTATTGCAGACTTTAAAACCGGGGCAAACATCTGCCGAAAATATTCAGGCGCTCGAAAGGCAATGTTATGATGCCATGAACGATGATTTTAATACACCTGTATTAATTGCTCATTTGTTTGATGCCATTCGTATTATTAATTCGGCTAATGATAATAAGTTAAGCTTAACGCAAGCTGACATTGATCTTTTAAAAGCAATCTATCAGCATTTTGTGTTTGATGTGATGGGACTTAAAAAAGAAGAAGAAACCGGAAAATCAACTACTGCTTTAGAAGGAGTTATGAAACTGGTGTTGGACCTTCGTGCGAAAGCTAAAGCTAACAAGGATTTTGCGACATCGGATGAGATCAGAAATAAACTGGCGGAAGCAAGCATACAGGTAAAAGACGGAAAAGAAGGCGCAAGCTGGAGTTTGTAAATAATAGTAGTATTATAAAAGAAGTGTAATGGCGATCTTAAAAAAAATAATGGTGTTTTCTTTAGCTGTAATATTAGCTGCTTGCGAACAAGACAAACCAAAACCTGTTATAGTGGAGCCTCCGGTTGTTGAGGTCCCAAAAATTCCTGAAATTAAATTTACAGTTGCCAATCAATACCCTCACGACATTACTTCTTTTACAGAAGGCTTTTATTTTAATGATGGCAAATTGTTCGAGAGTACAGGATCGCCCGATAATGTACCTTATGCAAAATCGGTATTTGGTAGTGTTGACATGAAAACAGGAAAAATAGATGTGAAAGCCGAATTGGATAAAACTATTTATTTTGGAGAAGGAAGTGTTTATTTAAATGGAAAAATATTTCAACTCACCTATAAAAATCAAACGGGGTTTATCTACGATGGCAAAACCTATAAAAACATTGGGCAATTTACATATACTAACCGCGAAGGCTGGGGATTGACTACCGATGGAAAAAGCCTGATCATGAGCGATGGTACAAGCTATCTGACATTTATAGACCCGGTAAGCTTCACATCTACCAAAACATTAGACGTTGCTGAAAATGATCGTGTTCTGGAATATTTAAATGAACTGGAATATATTAAAGGATTTATTTATGCGAATGTATGGATGACAAACACCATTGTGAAGATAGATCCTAACACCGGAAATGTAGTAGGCAAAATGGATCTGAGCTCGCTGTCGTATGAAAGCAAAACAAGAAATTCAACTGCACTTGAGATGAATGGTATTGCTTATGATTCTATCTCCGGTAAAGTATTGGTAACCGGTAAGCTGTGGCCGACGATGTACGAAATTAAATTCCCATTTTAGAAGTGAGAGAGGAGACATAAGATTTGAGAAATTTTAAATGTTCAATAATAAATTATTTCAGATCCTGATCTTCTAAATCTTATTTCCAAATGCCTGACTTTCTAAACTTTCATAACCCATTAACTTTCTAAACTTAAGGAATGATCACAAAAGACACCCCAAAAAAATTATTTCTGCTCGATGCCTTTGCTTTAATTTACAGGGCTTATTTCGCGTTTAGCAGCAACCCGCGCGTAACCTCAAAAGGCATGAATACCTCTGCCATATTTGGATTTACGAATACCTTACTCGAAATTTTAAATAAAGAAAAGCCAACTCATATTGCGGTTGTATTTGATACACCGGAAGATACCGTAAGACACACGGAGTTTGTGGAGTATAAAGCGCAGCGTGAAGAAATGCCGGAAGACTTACGTATATGCATTCCTTATATTATACAATTGATAGAAGGATTTAATATTCCTATTATTAAAACGCCGGGCTACGAAGCTGATGATGCTATTGGTACCCTGGCTAAGATTGCCGAACAACAAGGCTTTACAACCTATATGATGACTCCTGATAAAGATTACGGGCAGTTAGTAGATGAAAATACATTTATTTATAAGCCGGCTCGTTTAGGGAATGGCGCAGAAATATTAGGTGTAGAAGAGATCTGTAAAAAGTGGGAAATTAAGAGTGTTGATCAACTCATTGATATTTTAGGATTAATGGGCGATAAGGTCGATAATATTCCGGGAATACCCGGAGTAGGCGAAAAAACGGCCATACAGCTTGTAAAAGATTTTGGTACTATCGAAAATTTACTGGAGAACACCGATAAATTAAAAGGTAAGCTAAAGGAAAAAGTAGAAAACAATAAAGAGAAAGCCCTACAATCGAAATGGCTGGCAACTATTATTCTGAATGTACCCATTGAATTTAATGAGGCTGAATTAACCATTAAAGAAATAAATAAAGAAGTTTTGCGTACACTGTTCACAGAGCTTGAATTCAGAGGTATTGCACAAAAAATATTAGGAGAAGATATTGGTGGCGGTAAAGAACTGTTTGCAAACTCCAACAAGCCCAAAGAAGCAAAAGGTGCTAAAGCCACTAAGCCCGACCTATTCAATTCAGGAACGGATTTATTTAGCGAGGAAAATATTGCCCTGGAAGAGCAGGAAGCGGCGAAGTCTTTTAAAACGATTACCGATCTCAACCCAAATTACATGCTATGTAATACACCGGAATCCATCACAAATTTAATAGCGGTTTTAAATGCCAATACCGAATATTGTTTTGATACATAAAAGCGGAATTAGTTGGGATGTCGTTTTCGGTAAAACCAGAAGAGGCATACTATGTGCCTGTTTCAGAAGATCAGGCAGAAGCTCAAAAAACAGTTGATTTGTTTAAACCGTTATTGGCAGATGAATCGAAAACCTTAATAGGACAAAACATAAAATACGATCTTCAGGTTTTAAAAAATTATGGTGTTGAAATAAAAAACAGACTGTGGGATACAATGGTGGCGCACTTTTTATTTATGCCGGAAATGCGTCATAATATGAATGTATTAGCAGAAACCTACCTCGAATATTCGCCTATCAGCATTGAGACTTTAATTGGGAAAAAAGGGAAAGACCAGGTAAGCATGCGTTCGGTTGCTTTAGACGTGATAAAAGATTATGCTGCAGAAGATGCGGACATTACCCTGAAATTAAAGCAGTCTTTTGAACCTAAATTGAAAGAATCGGGAACCGAAAAATTGTTTCATGATGTGGAAATCCCATTAATAGAGGCTTTGGCGGGTATGGAACGTGAAGGGATTAACCTTGATGTAAATGTATTGAGAGATTTTTCGGCGCAATTAGCAGAAGATATTACAAAGGTAGATGCTGAAATTCAGGCTTTGGCGGGGACTAAGTTTAATATTTCTTCGCCAAAACAAGTGGGAGAAATATTATTCGATTACCTGAAAATTATTGAAAAACCTAAGAAGACAAAAACAGGACAATATGCCACAGGCGAAGATGTATTGTCGAAAATGGAAGGCAAGCACCCTATTGTTGCAAAGATTCTGGATTACCGCGAACTGGTAAAATTAAAATCGACTTATGTAGATACTTTACCATTATTGGTAAACGAAAAAACAAATCGTCTGCACACTACGTTTAATCAGGTTGTGGCGGTTACAGGCCGTTTGAGTAGCGATAATCCTAACCTGCAAAATATTCCTATCCGTACAGAAAGAGGGAAACAAATTCGCAAGGCGTTTATTCCCCGTAACGAAGATTATATTTTATTAAGTGCCGATTATTCGCAGATAGAATTGCGTATTGTGGCTTCTATTAGCGGAGACCCGAATATGTGCGATGCTTTTATTTCAGGAAAAGATATTCATACGGCTACTGCCGCTAAAGTATATGGTATTGAAGAAGCTGAGGTTACCAAGGAAATGCGTTACAAAGCAAAGAGCGTTAATTTTGGAATTATATACGGGCAAGGTGCTTTTGGTTTGGCTGATAATTTAAATATACCGCGCGCCGAAGCAAAACAATTAATTGATAATTACTTTGCGCAATATGGCTCTATAAAAAATTATATGAGTTCAGAAATTGAATTTGCTAAAGAACATGGTTACGTGCAGACGTTAATGGGACGCAGACGTTGGTTAAAGGATATTAATTCTGCCAACCAAACGGTAAGATCGTATGCTGAGCGAAATGCTATTAATGCGCCCATACAAGGTTCTGCAGCCGATATGATCAAAGTAGCGATGATCAATATTCATAAAGAGTTAAAAGCCATGAATGTAAAATCGAAAATGGTATTACAGGTGCATGATGAGTTGGTGTTTGATGTTTATAAACCTGAACTGGATATCATTAAACCCATTATAGAAAAACATATGCAGGAGGCTTTACCGTTAAAAGTTCCTGTTGAGGTAGGAATGGGTGTTGGTAATAACTGGCTGGAAGCACATTAGTTGATATAGATCATATTGATCGTCATGCTGAACTTGATAGGTACCTATATACAATCCTGACCTAAAATTAGGTAAAATTACGTATAGATTATTTCTTTTCGTTTTCATAACTTTATAGTAATGTAAAGCTCTATAACCTGTACAGTGAAGTCTTAAATGACTAGGTCCGCAAAACCATCTGTACAGGCTAGAGGTAGGTTACATAATTACTCAATCCACGTATAAATACCTGTATTTTCAAGGGTAAGGTTCGAATAAAGATTTAATGAAAAAAATGAAATCAAGGATTTAACTTTGTAATACATCGTTTTGCCGATGAAAAAATTGTCATTGCCGTTTTTCTTTAAATGCTTAGCATCATGGCATGATTATTAACATAACCACCAGTAATAAAACCAATCATGAAAAAATTTACAATCATTTTAATGTCATTCATTAGTACAGGAACCTTTTCCCAAAATACCGGGATCAGTGATGTAACCCACACACCTGCAACATCAGCTGTGCTGGATGTGTACTCTACTACTAAGGGAATGCTAACCCCGCGACTTACACAGGCCCAACGCGTGGCTATTACAAGTCCTGCAACAGGATTGTTAGTCTATCAAACAGATGCCATTACCGGTTTTTATTATTATAATGGCACAATCTGGACTATTCTATCATCCGGAACGGTTCAATGGCAAGCCGCCACTAATGGCATTTACTATAACTCAGGCTTTGCAGGGGTTGGCCTCACAAATCCATCCAGTCGTTTAACCGTAAAAGATACTATTGAAGTAAGGAGGGTTGGAGCAATGTCACAGTTATTGTTTTCGAATACCAGCGGTACAGGAGATTTTAGAATAGCAAGTGATGGTGGAGATGTTTTCTGGCAAGGCGGTGGCGGCAGAAACCTCCAAATGGGATCTTTTTGGGGAACTATCCTTACGGGTGATAGACAAACGGGTGTGCCAATGGCTTTTTCTACCGGTACAACAACCGGAATTGGCGTATTGGTTAAAGCATCCAGAGATCAAAGTATTCCATTAGCAATTCAACCAAATTCAAGTACACAAAGTACTAATTTAACTGAATGGAGAAATGCAAGTGGAACACCTATGAGTGTTATAACTCCTGACGGAAGTTTGGGAGTAGGTACAAATAGTTTCGATGCCATTAATCCTGAGAAACTGTTAGTAGATATGGGAGTTACTACTTCCGTAAACGCCATATATGCAAAAGGCAGTATCAATAGTTATATGCAAACCAATATCAGAAATATGTCTTCTGGTAATCAGTCGAGTTCTGACATTGTGGCTACTGCTAATAATGGGACTGAAACTACTAATTTTGTTGATTTGGGAATTAATGGTTCGGGATATGTTTATCAAACCGGTAACCCAATAGAAACGGGAGCTGCGAATGACGGATACCTTCTGTCGGCAGGCCAGGATTTTTATCTGGTAAACAACA
>JAZJZF010000090.1:0-7685 GCA_040389965.1 Bacteroidota bacterium | reverse complement strand
TGTTTTTCCATTTTCGGATCCGTATGGATGTGGAAATATGTCAGCCATAAACTGCGCAATGTTTTTATTATTGGCCATTTTTACCAATTCATCCAAATCGTTAACCGTCCAGGGTCTTAATGCTACTTCCATACTAAGCGTGCTTTGCTATTTCTTTTTTTTATTTCCTAAGATCCAGAACAATAATACAGGGAGCAAAAAAATATCGGCTAATACGGCAATGATAATGGTAATACAAATTAAAAAGCCAAAATAAAACGTGCTTTGAAAATTACTGATCATTAAGCTCATAAAGCCTCCCATCAAAATAAAGGTAGTTAATAAAATTGGTTTCCCGGTTTCAAAATAGGTGCGTTTAAAGGCGTATATCAATGATTTCCCGTAGCCCAGCTCTATTTTAAGGCGCGATATAAAATGGATGGTATCGTCGGTAGCCACCCCAAAAGCAATACTAAATACCAGTGATGTAGCGGCTTTTAACTCAATGCCGGCATAGCCCATAATACCCGCAATAATAAGCAAAGGCACCACATTGGGAAGTATAAATACCAATACCATCCGCCAGCTGCGGTGTAAAAAATAGGTGAGGAGTGCAATCACAATAATGGAGAAAATAAAACCCTGTGTCATATTGGTAACCATGTATTGGTTATTGCGATCAATTAAATGCGCTGCTCCCGTAATGCGAATTTGAATGTCATTTTGGTTAACGTGTGTTTTAATAAATTCGTTGAAACGGATGTTCTGTTCATTCACTACAATGCTGCCAACGTCTGAAATTTTCCCGTTTATGCGTGCGTACTTACCATCGGGTGTAATAATGCGTTTAATGTCTTTATTTTTTTTGTTGCTGATGAGTTGTTTTTTTACTTCTTCATAATCTTCTTTACCCGGAAAGGCTGTAGTACCGGGCGGAAGATCATTCATCGCTTTATGAATCGTTTTTGCCAGCATAGCCGGCGAATACATAAAGCCGGCATGGTATTCTTTTTTCAGGAAAGAGTCTACTTCGTTTAACTGACGCATCACATCATAATCCCAAACGGTTTTTCCATTTTTTATTTCTATAGCCAATTCCAGAGGACGTACACCGCTGTAGTGCTTATCAAAAAACATAAAATCCTGTTTAATACGCACCTTGTCCGAGAGGTCTTCAAGTAGGATATTGTTTACTTTAATTTTGTAAACACCAATAATAGAAAGGATGACGATCACAATAGAAATGACAATGATCGTTTTTTGACTTCGGAAGATCCAGAACAAAATCTTCCGCATAATATTATAGGCTTTATTATCGTGCCCATGCACTTCTACCAGTTTTTTGGGTGTAAAGAAATAGAGTAGGGCAGGCAGTAAGGTATACGTTAGTATAAAAGCAATAACAATACCTACAGAGGTAAAGATCCCGAAATCGCGAATGGGCACAATGCTTGAAAACAATAAGGACAAAAAGCCTACAACAGTTGTAACAAGTGTTAAGAACGTGGGAAAGCCAACTTCTTTTAGAATCAAAGGAAAGATTTTATCTTTTTGAGTTCCTTTGCCAAGCTCTTCAAAGTATTTTGAGAAAAAGTGGACAACGTCGCTCATCCCTGCAATAAAGATCATGACAGGAAGCATCACCGTCATAATATCCAACGGCTGCCCAATCATCGACATAATACCCAATGTCCAGAAAATAGAGACAATAACAATGGTAATGGGAACAACAATACCGTAGGTAGAACGGAACGAGAGCCATAAAAAGAGAACGATCACAATGAACGAAATAATTAAAAAATACTTAAATTCTTTTTGAAGGTTTTCGAGGTAAACGGCCTGGGCTACAATACGTCCTACAAAATGAACATCATCGAAGTGGTACTTTTTAAATGCTTTTTCAATGTTTTTAGCAAGGCTGTCGCATTTAATTTTACTAATACCCTCATCTGTTTTTATGAATATGGAAATGGATTTTGCATCGGCCGGAAAAAAAGAGCCCATAAGTTCCGGCGTATTGTAAATAGTGGTACTGTCTTCTTTATAAAGACTTTCATCTTCAATGTGCAGTAACCTTTTTTGCACTGGCGCCAGCCCGCCTAAGGAAATGTTTTTAATCGTAGTTGGTGAAATAACTTTATTGATATAGGGAATTTCCTTTAGCTCTTTGGATAAAGAATCTACTTTTTGAAGAAAGTCTTTTTTGAAAATACCTTTTTTGTTTTCCAGTCCCAGCAATACAAACTCATTGTCCCATTCAAAGCGGTCGCGATGCGTATGGTAGATCTCCAGCTCACTGTCTTCGTTAGGGAAAAAGGCTTCGAAATCGTAATTGAATTTAAGGTCTTTAATTTTAAAAGCGCAGATAACTGAAAAAGCGATAACAAAAAACAGGACAGCGTAACTTATTTTTTTTTGGTTCAGTTTCATTATAGCGATTTAGTGATGTACATCTATTAAATAAATAATGGCTCCTATCACACCTGCACTTATTTCCAGTTCACGTTTATTTACTTTATCAAAAGTGTCGTTAGCAGTGTGATGGTAATCAAAATATTTTTGTCCATCGGGTTCAAAACCTATTAAGGGTACGCCTAGTTGTTTTAAAGGAGATATATCTGCGCCACCGCCACCGGAATTGATATACTGAAGAAAATAAGGATTGAGTAAATCTTTAAAGCTTACTAATTTTTTATACATACCTCCCGTCGTATCTGCTCCTATAGCCCGCGGAGAAAATCCACCGGCATCACTTTCGAGAGCAGCTATGTGCTTTAAATTATTCTTTTTAGCGTCCTCATAATAGGCTCTTCCGCCGGCACCTCCATTTTCTTCGTTCATAAAAGCCACTGCGCGGATCGTATGTTTTGGTTTCATGCCTTGTTTTTTATACATACCCAAAACATCCATACTTTGAACTACACCGGCACCATCGTCATGTGCGCCTTCTCCAAGGTCCCAGGAATCGAGATGTCCGCCAACCAGGATAATGTCGTTTGGTTTTTCGGTACCTTTTATTTCGCCCACAACATTAAAAGAAGGTTCATCTTTTAATTTCTGGCAACTCATTTTTAAGCTTACTTTAAGTTTTGTATTTTCTTTAAGTTCTTTTGCCAATTTATCAGCACCCACATAGCTTATAGCACAGCAGGGAATTTTTGTTTTACATTCTGTTGTATCATAACCCATGGCTCCGGTATGCGGAAAATCATTATTAATGGAACTCATGCTGCGTACAATAGTTGCTACGGCTCCATATTTAGCAGCTTTGCTGGGGCCTGCCCAACGGTACTTTACAGTTTCGCCGTAACAAGTACCAGTATGTAAATGACGTTGGTCGAAAAATACATTATAGAAAACAATTTTGCCTTTAATGTTTGCTTCGCCCAATTGCTCCAGTTCTTCGAAACTTTTTATTTCAATGACTTTGGCGTTTAGCCCTGCTATGGGAGTAGCTACAGAGCCTCCTAGTGCGCAAATGGCATACGCCGTTTTTTGTTTGCTTTTGCTATTTACAGATGAACAGCTTTCTTTAGCCCCTCTTACCCAATGTGGCACCATGCATGGCTGCAGGTAAACGGTATCGGCACCAGCTTCGTACATGGCTTTCTTAGCCCATATAACAGCTTTTGCAGCCTGAGGAGAACCACTTAAACGGCCACCAATGGTATGACATAAATTATCAAGGTTTTTATAGCAGGTGCTTTCTGTTAAGTAGTAATCAAAAATTTGTCGGAGAGCGATGCTATCTTTCCTGAAGGTTTGTGCTGAAATAATATGACTGATAAAAAGCGCTGCTAAAATGTAAAACCGACTCATATTATAGGGTTAATTTAATGAGTTTAAAAGTACGGTTTATTGGTGAATGTTAATAACAAAAAGAGGCGGTATAAAAAGTCCTGAATTGTCATGCCGAACTTGATTCGGCATCTCCCCTAAAGATAATTTTACACCACCTCTTTTTTACGAAAAGCAAATGTTAAACTACTCCCTCATCATTTTTTTGCTGTCAATTACTTTTCCATCTGCTACTAACGTATAATGATAGATGCCGCTTGAAAGATCGCTGGCAAATACATTGACTTTCCCCTTTCCCCTTGTTTTTATATCTACCGTTTGTATGATTTGCCCGGCTGAATTGTAAAATATGATTTGTGCTTTTCCAACACTTTCAGGAACGTTGTATGTAATGGTAGTTTGCTCGGCAAAAGGGTTAGGCACGTTTTGCTTTAATACAATCGCCTCTTTGTCGTTAAGCTCAACATCTACCTGATTATTGATTGTGGTGTTCGCATGACGGGCATTTGCGTTTGAGCAGCAACCATTAATTTGTGACGCCAATGCAGCTATTTGTTGTTGAACAGCATTGTTAATACTATCCTGTTTCCCGGTTTTGGTAATAAGGCTGTCGATTTTACGTTGTTGTTCGTGATTTGCCTGTATTAACAAGCCAATAAAGGCGTTATAATTTACTGTTTTAAAATTTTTGCTTTGGTATACAATAGTTCCTGCCGAATCGACCATGGCAGGTTTATAATTATTAATTACCAGTTCCGGTAAAATGGTTTCTACCTGCTGTGCAATAACTCCATATTGTTTTTGACTTGGGAATCTCATGCCGTATGTATTGGTTGTATCAAAATAAAATGTTTTTGGTTGTATCTGATTTAAAATAGCAGTAGCGTTTTGAATGGAATCAACGTTTGTTTTTAAGGTTGCATCGGAAGTTATTACAAGTGCTCCGTTTAAAAGTAAATTTCCGTTAATATTAACCTTTCCTTCAAAATAGCCGGCGTATTCTGTAGCCCCTGCCGAAGGGTTATTTCCATAAACGCCCACAGCCGAATTAAATGGAAATAACGTTGGTAATATAAAGGATGCTCCATTAATATCCCCCATAACACCTATTCTGGTTGAATTATTTTCTGCACTAAACCATCCGCCCACATTAATACCACCTGTTAGGGTTGGTAATGAAATAGAACGCCCCCTCATAGCATAATTGGATGTGGCACGGGCAGCTTCCGCATACACGCCAACATTTTGCTGATTAGCTGAGCCTGAAACCGCAGAATTTACCTGAGTATAAAAACCGTAATTATTGGTGGCATCTTTTACAGTACTGTAAACCCCTATGTTATTTTTATTGTTGGCTGAAACATCTGCAAGCACACCTGCCGAACGACCACTGAAAGTAGCATTATTTGCTAAATTACTTTGAACACAGTTGATAGCTACAACTGCATTAGGGTTATTGGTAGTAAGTGGAGAATTTACATCTAACTTGGCGGTTGGTAAGCAGCTTGTACCAATACCAACATAGTTTTTGCCCCATGCGTTTATACCTGCAGGATCTGCAAAGCGGTAGTTAAAATTATTCATGGGAATTTCCCAGTTTGATGTTAATGGGTTTTGTGCAGTAGCCCCGCAAATATTGCCAAAGTTTGATCCCCCACCATTAATTAAAACGACATTTCCCAGCGTATCAACCGTTAACACTTTTGTCACATCAACCGCTGTTTCCGTATTTGGCACAACAAGGCTTTTGCTCGTTAAATCCCGGAACCGTAGGCCTGATGCACCTGTAGATGCCGGGTAGGAGCCTGTAACGGATATATTTGCAGGCGTGTTAAAACCGGCCATTACCGAATTGATCTCGATTGTATTGCTCGGGTCAATCGTATTTGTCGGCAGCAAGCTGTTAAAATCGCCAAAGCCGATACGCGGATCATTGATATTTAAAGTTGTATTATGAAAAGGTACGTAGCGTGCAAACTCCAGTCCGTCAACTGCCCCCATGGCACCGGGGCTAATAGGAGTAAAGCCTGTAAAGATCATGCGTAATCTGTCAGGGCCACCGGGGCCTGTGGCATAATTATCGTTCCAGGCAATGATGGCGTCTCTTTTATCGGGGCCTTCGTTTTTTAATCCTACATACATGCCATCTGTATTATCCACTACACTCATTCCCACATCCATCCATGGCCTCCAGCCTCCAATATTGGTAGCGCTTCCGGCATTAAATACATCGTAGCCAATATGCAATAAACTCAGAGGGCGCAAAATAGGAGTTACAGGGTTGTGGCTGATGCTTACCCGTGTGCGGTTAAACGAAACGGCTCCAGGATTACTGTTTATAGGAGCACTTGCCACACCTACATGACCAATAGACATTCTTTCGGCATTATTGGTAAAAAACTTCATGTAACCGTTTTGAACGGTTTTCAGCTCAACATCATTAACATTTATGGCGGTTCTTGAGTTTATATGAAACTTTTCGGTGAGTGTATTAGCAGTTGCTCCGGTATACATACTCCATAGGTTATCTACCGTATTTATGCCATCACTGCGCAACAAGTTACCATTAACACTGGTGCCCGTTAACTGATGAAGATGCAGCCTTGCCAAAGGCGTAAAAGTGCTGGGCAGGTTATTACCTATGGCCACACGGCCATCGGTTTGAGTGGTGCCGCCACCAAATATGGCCATTCTAAACGCATTATTGGTAGTCATCCAAATTGGGCTATTCCACATAGTACCGAAGATGTTGTTAGTACCTTGAGTATTAGTATTACCCGCCCTACTCCAAAACTGCTTATCGTTTGTACCACTGGCAACTCCACTAGGATTTGTATTAGTAGGGGATTGTTGCGCCAACAGTATCGTAGAACTGAAACATAAAATTCCAGCTAAATTTTTATATTTTTTCATATTAATAAGATTTTATCTTATTAATTGAATAAAGCCTTTTATATTTTTTTCTTTTACTTCAATGATATAGTAATATGTTCCATCAACACATTCTTCTCCACTTGTCGTTCGTCCATCCCAATAACGATTTATAGTACTTGTTTCAAATATTTTCAATCCCCAACGGTTGTATATCGTCAATTTAAAATTTGTACTATCACAAAATGCCATTTTGAAACTGTCGTTGATTTCATCATTATTTGGAGTAAAAACATTTGGCACATTAGTAAATTCTTGTTTATCTATGCAATTTTCTGATGTCAAATCAAACAGTGATATTGCATCTATAAAATAATAACTAGCAAAGTGGATAGGGTTAGATATTTCGGTCCTCAAAGTATCAGGATTTAATGTGTCTCTAAAATTACCAATAGTTATATATTCTTCATTTCCATTTGAGATAAATACACCCGATATTTTAATCCAATTCAAAGAATCAGTGAGATAAATGCTTCTATTTTCAATTTGTGGTTGTAAAATAAATGGGACATATGAACTAGCTTTATATATTGGAGTAACGGAAAAGTAGGCACCTATAGTTTTTATTGCAATACTGCTTATATCAGCGTAACTTACATAAAACTCACATTTATATTCGTGATTTTTAATTAATGGATAATTTAATTTCCCTTGCAAATACTCTCTATAATTATCAATATCATAAACAAAAATTCCTACATAAGCATTTCCAGCATAAGGATTTTGATAACCTAGACTGTTAAATGGAGTACTAACACCAGTCGAATAGTTTGCGCAAATATTGAAATAATCAGGAGTTGCTGTATTTGCCGTACCCCAATTATTACATTTGGAAATTTGAGTTACAGCATTTGGGCAACTTGAATAATCCTCAAAGCTACCGTTGATAATATACTCGGTTTGTGTTTTTGCTTCACAGCAAAGCAACATTATAAAAAGAAAAAATATGTAAAAAGGTTTATTCAATTAATAAGATT
>JAZJZF010000089.1:0-48368 GCA_040389965.1 Bacteroidota bacterium | reverse complement strand
TAGAAGTGTATTTTGTAAATAACAGATCCCAGTTGGCGGAAGCAGGCTCTCTGTCAACAATAGCATTTGTTGCAAAAGAGTAATACACAAAATTTTTAGTCCCGTAAGTTTGCTTTGGAATAGCTACCGTTTGTTGACCTGAATTGTCGATGTTAGCATATACTAATGTGTAGGTATAAGGATTTGTTCCATTGTTTAATTCCTGGATATAAAACTTTTTGAAGATGTTACCCGGATATTTCACAATAAATACACGGTTTCCGGTAATGTTGTGTGTTGTTGTATTGTAGCTTCCCCAACCATAATTATAAGAACCTGAAGGCTGTTGATTAAGCGCTCCTAATGTCCATGTAGAATCACTATTGTATAAAGGAGTAGCAGAAGTATCTGCCTGGGTAACTGTTGTAAATGTAGCAAGAGTAGCTCCTGTGGCAATGTAAACACTGTTACCTACGGCATGGTTAAATAAAATGGTTACATCATATCCATCCGTTGTAAAACCTAAATCCCAATTAGCACGCGGCTGAGTCGCTACTGTACCAGTTGACAGGCTATACCATACTTCGTTAGCACTTCCAATTAAGGCAGAGTCGTTAACGGCTGTTTGCGAATTTAAATTAAGAGTTCCGAGCGCCAGTAAAGCTATTGCGAGTATTTGTTTTTTCATTTTTATGTTGTTTAGAATGATTATAAATAATTTCCGCAAAGATGAGATTTACTTATGCGGACAACAATACTTAAATGAGGGTAAATTATATACCTAAAAGTAAGTAGTGCTATTATTAAATCATTTCATAGATAGTATTGTTTTAAAGGTGATATGGTATAGCTATGTTATCTTTATTCGTGCTTGTGCCGGTGGCAACATAGCTATTTCATAAGCCCTGTTTTAATAGCGTATTGCGCCAGTTCGATGCTATGGTTGATACCTAATTTTTTGTATATATTCTTTTTATGAGTAACAATGGTATAATAACTGATATTTAAAATATCTGCTATTTCTTTTGGTCTCTTACCCGAAACCAGTTCTTTAATGACATCTATTTCGCGTTCAGTGATGCTGCCGGTCATACAATGCTCTTTGGATGAAATTTCTTTTTCAAGTAACACGTCTATGATTTGACCACAAAAATATTTTTCTCCTTTAGAGCAGGATATAATGGCATCCGTAATTTCCTGTTCATCGCAATCTTTCAGTAAATAATTTTTAATGCCAATTCCGATAATCTTTTTTATTTCGTCGGCTGTTTTTTCATGAGAAATGACCAGAATATTCAAAGTGGGATAATCCCGTTTAATAGATTTAATGACATTAAGGGAAAAACAATCGTCGCAACAATGATCTACAATTAATACATCAGGAACCTCATTTTTTAAAGCCAGTTGCAAACTTTTATTGTCTACCACCTCCGTAACGTACTTAAAATCATGATTTTCCTTAATTAAAGTCCGCAATCCCTTTCTAATTAAGAAGGCCGTATCTGCAATAATTACTTTTATGGGCTGAGCTTTTGACAAATCGTTATTTAGATTAATTCTAAAAACAAAAATATACAAAAACATTAGTACGGCTAATACCTAAAATAGGGTATAATAGAGTGTTGCAGGTAAATGCGCAGCTATTCTTAAAAATAAGTGGAGAATCCAAATTGGATAATACCTGTTTTAGCCGGTAAATTTCCTAACAGATCTTTTTGCTGCTGGTATCTGTAATTAAACCTTATAACAGTAGTACCTACAGGACGAAAAGCAAGACTAGGAACTATTGCCCAGATATCGTCTGCAATTTTTCCGTTTGTTTCTTTAAATCTTCCCCGGTTATAGTCTGCATATTCAAAGCGCACACCTATATTGAGTTTTGCTTTTTCCCAACCCAGCATTTTACGTTGCACAACTGTACCAATCAAATCTACAAAGCCACCAAATTGTTTCGTACCAAAGGATTGAATGTATGTCTCAGGAACATCCACCATTACCTGTGCGACTTCGCCAATAATACTTAACCTGTTTTTTATAAGTGATGTATTAAAGTCTACTGCCAAAGCACTGGCACTTCTTTTACTGTCAATAACTAATCCATCGTCTTCAAATTTATTATAAACGCCTGTCATGTAGGAAATACCGAGCTCCCCTATTCTTCTGTTTTTAATTGCCAGTTTCCCCGTAAACATTGGCAAACCACTGTTACTTTCTTCAAACTTTTCGATGTTCATTTTTCCGGCTGCTAACGATGTTCTGTTATCTTTATTGGAAATGATCCGGTCATCAAAACCATTGGTTAAGTAAGCTTCATAGCCAAGCACCCAACCTTTAAAAAACTGTTTGCCATGCAGTCCAAACCCCACATTGGATAAGGTTGCCGGTAAAATAGTAGTAGCGGATATAGGTCTGTCGATAAAGTCCCAACGTGGTCCGTCATGGTTTTGGTTAAATGCTCCTATGGGATTCATAATAATACCTCCCCGTAAATTAAGTAAGGGATGAAATTCAATATCCATAGCAGCATACTCAATATTTATTTCTTTTGCTCCGTCTTCAAATTCAATTTCCGAAAGAAATTTTATTTTTTTAGCAATAGTTGATGATAAAAAAATAGTCATACGTCGCATCTGAAACGAAAAGCCATCAGATACTCCATTAGTTACTTTATACTGGGTATTTGCTTCGGCATAGCCACCAATGGCAACAGGTAGTTTACCAAAGGTTAAGAACGGGCGATTATAAATAGCGTCCATGTTCATGTTTTTTTTGGTAGAATCGGACGGTGCCCGTTTTATTAACTTTGTACTGTCTGATTGAGCAACTATGCTTACCGAGAGATTAACTAAAAAAAGGAAAATTAAAATGTATTTAGAATTGAATATAGATATTTTCATGATCGCTGGTTATTTTAAAAGTTTGTAGATTCTGCTCTGCCGGAGGGTTTTGAACGGCACCCTTGTTAGAAAATTCGCTGCCATGGCAAGGACAAATCAAATAATCGCCATGGGGTTGCAGCTCACAACTTTTGTGCGTGCACTCCATTAATACAGCAGAATAATTATTATCAGACAGTTTATAAATGCAGATAGGAAAATTAAATTTATCTGATTTCACTAAAATATATTTCCTCTGAATCGTTTTTTCTTTTTCTGTTTTTTCAAATTCCGTTTTTTTAATGGCAAGGCTATTCCCAGTTACATTGTGCTGTGCATAATAATTAGTGGTTGCACAACTTTGCAATAAAAGTTGTATGGCTGATGCACCAAAACAGGCTACACCACAGGTTTTAATAAATTGTTTCCTGTCCATTTTAAAGAGATTTTAAAAAAGTTAATAAGGCATTTTTATCTTCGGAAGAAAGGTTATCAAACATGTTTTTCGACGCCCCCGCCTCTCCTCCATGCAATTGTATCGCCTGTTCAATAGTTCCGGCTCTGCCATCATGCATTAAAAAATAACTACCTCCCTGAGAATTTGGAGCTAAACCCAAACCCCAAAGTGGTGGCGTGCGCCATTCATATGTTTTTGCGCTTCCTTCTGTATAGCCATCATCCAAGCCATTTCCCATATCATGTAATAAGAGATCGGTATAGGGATGAAACTCTTTATGATGTAATGCTTCAATAGAAGAATAGCCTGTTCTTAATGTTTGCTTGTGACAATTTTCGCAACCTGTATTTATAAAAATCTGCTTACCATGTTGAACCACTTCATCATTTTGCTTACGCTGTATAGGTGCTTTTAAGGTTTGTAAATAGAACACCACATCCTGTACTGTCTGAGTAGAAATTTCAGGATCTATGTCCTGCAACGAAAAAACATCTTTAGGATTAAAGACAGAGGTAATACCCATATCCTGATTATAAGCATTTACCGTTTGATGCAACAGATCGTATGCCGCCGCTTTTTTGCCAAAGCGATGAATGTATTTCCCTCCTTGTGTTATAGCACCAGATTTAGGAGAAATAAAAGAAGGCAATCTGCTCCAGTTAGGAACTCCCGAAATGCCATCGCCATTCACATCATTAGGATCTTGCATGGCTATGATATCAGCATCGGAAACCAATTCCAGAAAACCTAAGCCCGTGTTGCCCGGTGGCGTAAATTTTGAAAAAGTAGCGCCCGTTGGAATTTGCTCAGGTGTAAAACCCGGCATTGCTCTGTTTTGTAATTGAGGCCCTCCCTGAGCAAGAAATAAATTCCCTGTACTATCTATTTGTCCGAAACGGGTTAATGTGGTAAAAGGATGTCCTTTCCCGTCGCCCGCATGACAGCTTCCGCAGCTGGAAGCCACAAAGATAGAACCTAATCCCGTTTCGGAAGTAAATACCTGATCATTAAAAGCAACATCGCCCCTCAAATGTTGCGCAGATTGTGTTCCTGAAAGTCCTTCCAACGGGCCATCCAGCACTTCATCTTCTTTTGGGGATGCAGGTGTAATTTTTTTACAAGCAGCCAATACCACTATTATTACTATTGCTATAAGTGTTATTTTTTTCATACGACCCAAAAATAAGTATACCCAATTTAATATAATTAGGATACCCTAACTATTGAATATTCTTTGTAGCTTTGAGCTATGAAAACTTACAGGGAAGAGAACTACTTAAAAGCTATTTACCAGCTAGCTGATCACGATAAAACTAAAGCCGTAAGTCCAACAGATATAGCCAACTGGCTGGAAGTGAAACCACCTACGGTGCTTGAGAAACTGGCTATTCTGGTAAAAAAGAATTATGTCACTTACAATAAATTTGACGGAGCAAAACTCACATCTACAGGAAAAGAAATTGCTCTGAACATTGTGCGCCGACACCGAATTTGGGAAACCTATTTGTATAAGCAATTAAATTTCAGCTGGAGTGAGGTGCATGAGATTGCCGAGCAGTTGGAACATGTTAATTCTGATAAGTTAATGGATAGAATTTATGATATTATAGGCAAGCCTGATTTTGATCCGCATGGGGATCCTATTCCCAATAAACAAGGCAGGTTGCCAAAGTCAGACAGACGCCCATTATCTAAAAGTATTAAAGGCTGCAAATGTGTGGTATTAGGCGTAAGCGAACACAGTGAGGTATTTTTAAATTACCTGACAGAAATGCATATTGGTTTAAACGATAAATTAGTTGTAGAACAAATTAATTCTTACGACGACTCTTTAATATTAGGAACGAAGAATAAAGAAACTATTTTAATGTCGTCGAAAGCGGCGCAACAAATTCTAGTGCAATGTATGAAACCAAATTGCGGCTGTAAATAAATTTAATTCCTTTAAGCCGGAATCAGGTCGATGAACCAAAACCCTTTAGTAACAGGCGCTGTAGAACTTGTTGTATCAGCCAGTTTAATTTCCAAAGGTTTATATAATTTTTCACCCACATTAAAGGCAATTTTGTTTTTAAATACAGGGCCTTCATAACAAAATGTATGGTACTCTCCATTCTCGCCACATGGATCAATATTAGAAGGCAATTGCGTTACAAATGCTTCATTGATTTCTTTGCCTACCCATTCTTCTGTTAAATAACCATCGTTGATACAGCAGGTAATGGTTTTAAACTGTTCTTCTATAAACCGGCGAACTAAGTCCGTGGTGTCCATCTTCCACAAAGGAAATACAGCTGTCATGTTAACCCTGGCCAGATTGGCTTCCCGGTATACTCTGAGGTCTTCTAAAAAAATATCGCCAAAAATAACGTGTTCAATTCCTTCTGCTTTTGCTTTCAAAAGAATCGCTTCCATTTGCTTTTCGTACTCTGCATTAGTGCCTTCGCTTACCTCAACTTTTAATAGTGGAATCCCTATGGAAGCAGCCTGCAACTCCAACAACTCTTCTCTTACGCCATGCATGGAAACTCTTTTAAAATTGGCATTCACACTGGTTAAAAGGTATTTTACATCAAAGGTATTTTCAGTTAATACTTTATGCAGACAATAAGCAGAATCTTTGCCTCCACTCCAGCTAAAAATAGCTTTTGGCTTATGAGTCGATTGGTACTCTTGTTTTAGCTCTAATAAACAGTTATTACACACGCAATCCTTAAAGCGGGAAGCAATGAATTGGGTTTCTTCAAAAGACAGTTCTATTTTGCTGCAATCACACTCGTGAATAGCATAAGGCTTACATTGAAACAATGTATGGCACCTGTTGCATTTTTTTTCGGATTGATTTTCAGTCTTCGGCAAACTCAATGGCTACAAAATTAACCGGTGTATGAGACTTATCGAAAATGGGATAGATCTCTAAATTACAAAGATATGGTTGTCCGTCTTTTTTATAATTTACGATCTGGTCAGTTACAGGCTTAAGATCTTTTAAATTTGCATTTATTCTTCCCAAAGCGTGTTTGCAGGTATTAGGGCCTTGTAAAAAAGATGGTTTTTTACCAATCACTTCGGCAGGCACATAACCCGTCATATGATAAAAACGGCGGCTTACCCAAATAATTTCTTTTTTGAAATTAGTAATGATCACTGTTTTTTTATGTAATAAGGGAGTTCGTAGTTCGGGAAACTGCGACCAGTTCAATTCTTTTTCAAGCACTTTAAGGCACTGGAGTTCTTGTCCGGTATTAATTGCACCATAGATGTTTTTGCAGGACACATCCCAGCTAATAAGAGGCGCATAGGTGGCTCCTTTATACATTTCTATAAATGCGTTTTCGTACTCGTACATCTCACAAAAATAACAATCTTGTTTAAATTGACACTATTTTAAATAACAGAGCCCTCATATTACAAACAGCTGCATGAATCATGCAGCTGTTTATATAACACCGGTTATTAAAAATTGTTTTGTTAAATTTTAATTGACAGCTACTGCCATGGTTTTAGGGGCTTTTACCTGGTAAATCAAGGTCAGTTTTTTATTGTCTTTTGCCGGAATAGCCAGTCTCCATTTTAAAGCACCTGTTACCGGATCCTGTTTTGCGCCTGAAATTTCTTTAGTGTCAATGGTAACCGATTTATCGTAAGGCAAAGGAAGCTGGTCTTCTACTTCAATCTCAATTTTTGAATTACGAGAATTTTTCATGGTAATTTCAAATGTATATTGATGAACGATATCGTTGTCCAATACTTTTTGCGAGCATTTGTCTTTTATTTTCTGACGTTTAATGGCAATGTTTTTATCAATACCCAAAGATAATTGTATGGTGTCTTCTGTACCACCAGGTACAAGGCTTGTAGAACCTACATAGGAACCATCATAATAAATCGAGGCCTCTCCACCGATAGTGATAGCGTCTTCCCAGTCAGGCAAAACAGCAGTGAGGTAAACGTTATTATTTAATTTAGGAATAGCTTTATATCTGTAAAATGTTTTGAGGTCTTTTACCAATATAGCAGCGTAGTGGTCTTTACCATCGCTCGGAATATTATAATTTAATTTTATTTCATATTCTGTTTCGATGATGTTTTCGTTTACTTCTGTGTACTCATAGGCGTTTTGCGCTGATTGATTATAGCTTGCTACTTGTTCTTTATCTACTGCCTTCAGATCGTCGGTTACAGCGTAACCATTTGCCATAGCAGGAGTATTGCCTTTATTATAATCTTTTTTGTTTTTATAGCTGTAAACAGGGCTTCCTAAATACCAGGGAGATAATTCCGGAATATTATATGACCTGTTTGGGTTTGCGGTTGAAAGTACCAAACGCACATTCGACCAGTCTGTGCCTGATTCTTGGTGTATTTGAGCCTTGTAAGTAAACTTTACATTTTGATCGTTTGAGATAGCTCTTAAATCATAAGAAGGAAGCCAGCCCGCATTTGTAATATAATAGTTTAAATTAATGACTGCAGGGCCCGCCTGTTCTGCAATAACATGCACCAAAATTCTGTAATCTGTCGGCTCTTCTTCTCCATTATTATTTTCATTAGAAAGCTCTCTGCTTACATTTGCCAGCCTTTCATTCAAAAGCGTTTTTTTCAATAGCAGTTTTTCTTTTTCACGTTTTAATTTAAGTTGCTCTGTATTGATGTTAAACAGCTTTTCGCGCAAATACGTTAAACCTTCTTTTAATAAGGCTATACTGTCTTTTTTAGACAGGCCTTTGTATAAATTATAATTGAGTAAAACACCTTTTTCAGTGGTTATTGCTTCTATTTTACCATTTACATCTTCCAGTAAATAATCCAGTTCCTTAATACTGTCGTTCACATTTTTCAATAATTTTTTGTAGCGTACATCTCCTTCCAGTTTTGCTTTATCCAGTTCGGGATAATGCACTTCGTGCTGAATTTCAGCGATAATGAAATTACCATTACCGGAAGCTTGGATGGCAGACGCATTAATACAATTTTCGAGGCCTGAAAAAATAAGGGTATTTTGTCCTGCAACCAGGTTAACAGTGGCGTTGCGATGCACCTGCGCTCCTTGCGTGTATACAATTATTTTTTCAGGTTTTGATTTAAGGATCTTTTCGGTGTCTGCTGCTTTTACGCTAACAATATTTAAGCATAGAGCAAGTATAAGAAGTTGTTTCATAACAAATAGTTTTAGAATTTCTATTGAGATGAAACGGAATGCATAATTCCATAAATGACATTGAAAATTTTATTCCTGTTGATACAAAAGGTTGTAAAAAAGCGAAAATATATCTATTCCTATATGCTCTTTATGATAGATAATTAATTCCCCAGCATCTTTAAAGTTTCCAAAAAATGTCTTTTCTGCCTTAAGCTCTGCTATTTTTTTATACTCAGACTTGTACTTTCCCTTAACGATCTCACACAATATATTATCGATAATGATGCGATCGCGGTCAGGCGAGGTTATCTTATCAAATTCATACTTACAATAGGCCTTGTTATCAGTAGGATCATTAAAATAAATATGCTGGCCTGCTAATCCTTGCCGTTCAAGTGTTATAGAACTGCCATAAATGTGATTAACAGTTTTCTCTCTAAAATCTTTGATTGTTCCTACAATAGTTTTACCATCACGAATAACAATATTTGTAAAAGATGATTGCCAATTCCACGAAAGAATGAGCGGCTCTTGATTATCAGTATCAGACTTCAATCTGTTACCTCGCTAAACTGTTATTATAAGGAATACGGTTTACAATAGAACGGCCTAAGGTTACTTCATCGGTATATTCCAGTTCATCGCCAACAGCAATACCACGGGCAATAGCGGATAAGGTAACATCGTAAGCAGCAAGCTTTTTAAAAATAAAGAAACTGGTTGTTTCGCCTTCCATGGTTGCATTTAAGGCCAGTATAATTTCTTTTACTTCTTGTGTGGCTACTTTTTCTACCAGGGCATTGATCGTTAAATTACCTGGGCCAATGCCTTCCATAGGTGATATTAATCCTCCCAATACATGGTATACACCTTTATAGAAGCCTGTGTTTTCTATTGCCATTACATCTCTGTAATCCTGCACCACACATACCATTTGGTGATTACGGGCGGGATTAGAACAAACTTCACAAATATCATGATCAGAAATTGTATTACAATTTCTGCAATATTTTAAATCGGTTTTAAGGGCTTTAAGTACTTCCGAAAAATTACCGACATCCTGAGCGTCTTGTTTTATAAGATGTAAAACATAACGTAAAGCCGATTTTTTCCCTACTCCCGGTAACGACGAGAAATGGGCGACTGCCTGTTCGATTAATTTAGAGCTAAATTCCATTGCTGTATAGTGCTAACAATGTTTTATTTAGAAAGTTCGATCTTCATTTCAATTTCTGCCTGATAAGAGGCTTTATCATAGATCTCTACATTCTTTGTAATGTTTTTGTAGCCCGGTGCTTCAATATTCATTTGGTATTTTCCGGGAGGCAATATTACCACAAACCTTCCGGTAGCCGGGTTTGGCAGGTAATTTCCTACGGCCTCTTTCGAAATATTGTTGCTTACCGAAATAAACACATCCGAATAATTGATAGCACTATTATCTTTTGTAGATAACTCTCCTATAACGACTGAATAATCATTTTCAACTTCATTAAACGAAACACGGTATATGTCGAAATCGCCTTGTCCGCCCGGTTTTGCCGTTGCAATGTATCCATATTTACCGTTTTTAGAGATCCTGAAATTCATATCGTCATCGGTAGTATTAATAGGATAACCCAGGTTTTTAGGTTTAGAAAATGTATTGTTCTCATCGTAGTTCGATTTAAAAATATCATATCCTCCCATACTGGTGTGGCCTTTAGAAGAGAAATATAAAATTTTTCCGTCAGGGGAAATATTCGGAAAATCTTCGTCGTAAGGAGTATTAATGTCTGCACCGGCATTTTGCGGCTCCGACCATTTAGTCCCGATTTTTTTACATAAATAGATATCTGTGCCGCCAAGTCCGCCTTTGCGGTTACTCGCAAAATACAAGGTAGAGCCATCAGGAGATATAGAGGCAGCAATTTCATCGCCACCTGAATTTATTTTAGCATCCAGTTTCTCAGGCTTTAAAAAATTTCCCTGCGGATCCATTCTACTGATAAAAATATTTCCTTTTCCAAGTCCTTCGGGTAAATACAATAAAATATTATCGCCGTTGGCGCTTAACCCAATCACTTCCATTCCGCCATTACCGGCATTAATAGGAGCTCCTATTGGAGAAGCTTTCATGTATTCGCCATTCACAACTTTAGAGATATAAATGGAATTACGGTAATTTCCGTTATCCATTTTTTCTGCATTTTTTTCGGGACGTTTTGTATTGTACACCACAAAGGCTTCGTTAGACGTTACAAAAGGATAATAATCGCTGTAAGCAGAATTAATATTTGTTCCCAGGTTCTGAAAGATAACGTCTACAGGGTATTTCATTAACTCCTTGGCATTAATGCAATGCTGGATCTGAAGCTCGGCATCTACCAGATTAAATACGGTACCTTTGGCATCAGCCTTAAATTTTTTGAATGTATTGGATGCATCATCAAAACGATTGGCGTACTGATAAGCTCTTCCCAACAAATAATCGGCATTAGGGTCATGCTTTTCTTTTCGTGTTACAATCTCCAGGTGAGGAACAGCTTTTGCTTTATTAACGTTACTGTTAAGATAACAAACAGCCACATTGTAATTAAATGTTTCATTTTTAGGATCTTCGTTCAACAACTGAAGGTAATCACCAAGCGCATCTTCGTAGTTCTCAAGCTTCATTTTTGCGGATGCATTTTCTGCAGTTACTTTCACAAGAGCATCGTCCTGTGCATTTACCACTACATTTAATAATACCAGAAGTACCAATAAAATCTGTTTCTTCATATATCTCATGATTTAGCTTTCGATTAACAAGTTACTAATTTATACAATTTGTAAGAATTGACATGATAATGTGAAAAACTGTTGAAATAGTTTAAAAAAACAGGTGTCTATTTGCTTAATATTGATTATATATATCATTAACCCTATTTCAATGGATAAATTCCTATTATATATACGTTTTATTGCCTTTCCGGTTATTGTAGTGTTGTTTGCCAGCAGCTGCGGTAATTCAAAAACGGAAGAAGATACCCGTACTGTTTTCAACTATAACGAAATGGCAGGTGTAAGTAGCCTTGACCCCGCCACTGCTAATAATTTAGAGGATATTTGGCCTGTAAATCAGTTGTTTAACGGTTTATTGCAAATGGACGATTCTTTAAAAGTAACGCCTTGTATTGCTAAAAAATGGTATGTGAGTGAGGATGGGCTTATGTATACTTTTATTTTAAGAAACGATGTGTTTTTTCATGATGACAAATGCTTTGACAATGGTAAAGGAAGAAAGCTGATTGCCAAAGATGTTGTATTTTCATTTAACCGTTTGTATGATGCTAAAACCAGTAGCGCTATGTCGTTATTGACGAATATCGACCGTTCTGAAAAAACAAATTACAAAGGCTTTTCAGCCCTTAACGACAGTACTTTTGTGATTTATTTAAAAGAGCCTTTCAGTGCTTTTTTAAGTGTACTGACCATGAAATATTTTTCTATTGTTCCCTTTGAAGCCACTGACCTCTATGGCCAGGATTTTAGAAGAAACCCTGTTGGTACAGGGCCTTTTAAATTTAAACTATGGGAAGAGGGTACAAAATTGGTGCTTTTAAAAAATGAGAATTACTTTGAATTCGACGGTAAAAACCGCTTGCCATACCTTGATGCGGTTACTCTTTCGTTTGTAAAAGACCGTGAAACTGCCTTTATGGAGTTATTGAATGGAAAATATGATATGCTCAGCGGTGCCGACGCTTTTAATATCAACGAGGTATTGGATAAGAATGGCGATTTGCAACATGCTTATGGTCAAAAGTTTAATCTTCAAAAGCAAACATTCTTAAAAACAGATTACCTTGGAATTCTTGTAGATGAAAATATGGAATTGGTGCGGAAATCACCATTACGGGTTAAAGCGCTTCGTAAAGCCATTAATTATGCTTTCGACAGGGAAAAAATGGTTAAATATTTCCGCAAAAATATTGGATATCCCGCAACAGCCGGTTTTATTCCAAATGGGCTTCCTTCTTTTAACGATAAAATTGTAAAAGGCTATACCTACGACCCCGAAAAGGTAAGGCAACTCTTAATAGAGGCCGGCTATCCTGAAGGAAAAGACCTTCCAGAAATTACCCTGCATACAACCGATAATTACCTGGAGCAAACAGAATTTATACAGTCTCAGTTATCAGACAATCATATTAAAGTAAAAATAAGTGTGGATAAGCCTTCTGTACTGCGCCAGGCGGTTGCCAGCTGCGATTATAATTTCTTTAAAAAATCGTGGGTAGGTGATTATGCCGATGAGGAAAATTTTATGAGTTTATTTTATAGCAAGAACTTTGCACCTATGGGTTCAAATTATACACACTATAAAAACCCGGAGTTTGACGTGTTATTCGAAAAGGTAATTCGTGAGCAAAACAGGGAAGTAAAGAATGCCTTATACCAAAAAATGGATCAAATGCTGGTTGATGATGCGCCTATTGTTCCATTGTATTACGACCAGGTAATTCGTTTGGTAAGTAAGCATATTAGCGGGTTAACAACCAATCCGATGAACCTGCTGAACCTGAAAATGGTAAAGAAAACGAATAAGTAAGCATCGGCTAAATCATCCTTTTCTTCATTAATTTAACACTTTTAGTGGGGTCTTGCCCATTTTTTTTGCGGGCATTACATTTTATCTTTTAACTTTAGCCCCTTAACACTTTTGTTAATAAGCTAAAAGAGCCTAAAAGTGTTAATACGTTGCAAATTTATTTTTATTAAAGACCTTTTATTATGTGGAAATATTTTTCTGGAGTTTTACTGAGACATAAATTAGCCTTTACTCTTTCTTTGTTATTAGTAACAGGCTTTATGGCTTTTGAAACCATGAAGATTGAGCTCTCTTACGATTTTGCTAAGATCCTTCCCGATGATGACAGCTCTTATGTAGAATATGTAAGATTTAAAAAACAGTTTGGAGAAGATGGTAACGTGATGGTTATTGGCTTTGAAGATAAAAAACTGTTTCAGCTTAATAAACTTAACGATTGGTACAGGCTTACCGATAGTATTAAAGGAATTCAGGGAATTAAAGGCGTGATGTCTGTGACTTCTCTCTACAAAATTACCAAAGACGATAGTTTAGAGAAGTTTGAATTTAAACCTCTGTTAACGCATTCTTTTAATAACCAACAGGAGGTTGATAGTTTTAAAAAGGAAGTATTTAATTTGCCTTTTTATAAAGGCCTTATTTATAATAAAGAAACCGGTGCCAATTTAATGGCCATTACATTCAACAAAAATGACCTTAATTCTAAACGCAGGCTCACTATTGTGGATGATATTAAAAAGGTAGCCGAAGCTTTTGCTCAAAGACATAGTGTACAAATGCATTACTCAGGGATGCCTTATATTCGTTCGGCCATCATGAAAAAAGTATCGGGCGAAATGACCTTATTCCTTTTACTGGCGGTATTGGTAACTGCTGTAGTATTATGGATCTTTTTCCGTTCCATCTCTTCCGTTCTTTTCTCGGTATTGGTGGTAGCCATAGGAGTATTATGGTCGGTTGGTACCCTGCAATTGTTTGGTTACAAAATAACAGTACTTACAGGACTTATTCCACCGCTTATTATGGTTATTGGCTTGCCTAACTGTGTGTTCCTTATTAATAAATACCATAAAGAATATGCACTGCATGGCAATAAAATAAAAGCACTGTCTCGTACCATACAAACTATAGGTGTAAGTTTATTTCTTGCAAACATAACAACGGCTATTGGTTTTGGTGTTTTATATTTCACAAACAGTTCATTATTGGTTGAATTTGGTGTTGTGGCGGCACTCAGCGTTATGACCACTTACCTGATCACTCTAATTTTAATTCCGATCATCTTAAGTATTTTACGTGATCCTAAGCCCAAAGAGCTCAACCACCTTGATGCCAAGCGAATTAATGCCATTTTGGATAAAGTAAACGGATGGGTGCAATATAAACGCCCGGCTATATATATCAGCATTAGCATTATTACCATTATTTGTTTTTGGGGAATGAGCATGATGAATGTGGTAGGTTATGTGGTAGATGATCTTCCGCAGAACGATCCTATTTATACCGATCTTAAATATTTTGAAAAGAATTTCAGAGGTGTATTACCTTTTGAGATCTCTATTGATACGAAAAAAGAAAACGGCTTATTTGCCAACAATGCCAAAGCCTTATATAAGATACAGGCCTTGCAGCGTTTGTTTGCAGAAGATACTGTATTTTCAAGGCCATTATCGATTGTGGAAGCCGTTAAATTTTCTTACCAGGCTTATAATGATGGAAATCCAAAATATTACAAATTGCCATCGATCAGTGATCTTAAAATACTGTCGGAATATTCTCAATCTGTAAAAGGCAAAAACCAGAACAACGTATTGCAAACGTTTATGGACAGCACCAAACGCATTACCCGCGTGAGTTTCCAAGTATCGGATATTGGTTCCAAAGAAATGAAACTGCTGGTTGATTCCTTAAAGCCTAAGATCGATTCTATTTTTAATCCTAAAGATTATAAAGTCGTTTTAACCGGGCATAGCCTGGTATTCCTGAAAAACAACGATTACCTGTTGTCTAACTTATATGAAAGTTTGCTGATTGAAATTATTTTAATTGCGATTGTCGGTATGGCTTTATTCCGTTCGGTGCGGATTATATTACTCTCAAAATTACCTTGCTTAATTCCGTTGGTTATTACTGCCGGTGTGATGGGCTTTTTAGATATACGTTTTAAACCATCTACCATTTTAATTTTTAGTATAGCCTTTGGGATAGCCTCGGATGGAACGGTGTATTTTTTAACCAAATACAGGCAGGAGCTCAAAAAAGGATTTACGGCCCCACAGGCTATTTCGGTAGCGGTAAGAGAAACCGGACTAAGCATGGTTTACACTAATATTATCCTGTTTTTCGGTTTCATTATTTTTGCGGCATCAAGCTTTGGGGGTACAGTAGCTATGGGTATTTTAGTATCATTAACACTGATCGTATCCATGTGTACTAATTTAATTCTGTTACCTGCTATTTTATTATCAATCGATAACAGAAATACGAAGAAAGAATTATTGGAACCTCCTTTAATTGATCTGGAAGAAGAGGAAGATCACAAAGATTAAATCTTTGCCGTTTTTTGTTCGTTATTTTAAGTTGTTTGAATAAAGAATATTTTTTAACTCTTTATAAGCCTATCCTACTAATTGCGTATTTTAGTTGAAGAAATTTAAACTATGAAACTTTTAGCTCTTGCAGGAAGCAATAGTTCCACTTCCATTAATAAAAAGCTTGCCGGCTATGCAGCAAGGCATTTTACAAAGTATGAGGCGGAACTGGTCCATATCAACGATTTCCCTATGCCTCTATTTAGTGTAGACCTTGAAGCAGAAAAAGGGTCGCCGGAAACGGTTGACAGGATCATAGAAAAAATAAATTCCTGCGATTTTATTGTGTTATCGTTGGCAGAAAATAACGCGAGCTATAATGTTGGCTTTAAAAACATGTTCGACTGGATTTCGCGAAAGCAAGGGAAAGTTTTTAATGACAAACCTATGCTATTAATGGCTACTTCTCCCGGAAAAAGAGGTGGTGCATCGGTACTGGAATACGCACAAAAACACTTGCCACGTTACGGTGGAAATATTAAAGGCGTCTTTTCACTTCCTTCTTTTTACGCCAATTTTGATTTGGAGAAAGGTATTATAAACGAAGAACTCAATAACCAGTTGCTGCAACTCATTAAAAATATTGAGCAAAACGATAACATTGTTATATAGGAACCGGTAATTTTTATAAAGCTGTTATGAAAGACATTACAAAAAAATATAGTAATAAAGATATTACCATCGTTTGGAAACCAACAACCTGCATTCATTCTACCCTTTGCTGGAAGGGAGAAAAAGGATTAAAAAATGTTTTCAACCCCATGGAAAAGCCCTGGATAAAACCCGAAGGAGCAAGTACTGAGCAAATTATTGAGCGTGTTAAAGAGTGTCCATCGGGAGCATTGAGCTTTTATTATAATGATGAAACAAACGACGAGCAAGTAACAGAACCCGCAAAAGAACACATCATAGAGGTTTTACCAAACGGACCGTTATTAGTGCACGGGAATGTTCATGTAAAGCATAAAGATTCCAGCATTTCTTTAAAAACAGAAGTCACTGCTTTTTGCAGATGCGGCGCTTCGGGTAATAAACCTTATTGCGACGGGTCACATATTACCATAGGCTTCAACGATTAGTCTCTCGCGTAAGAAAACAAGACTTTGTCTCTATTATATTAGGACAACTAGAAAATAGTAAAGCAGATTAAACAAATGCCGTTCATAATTATACAAAAAACTTTAATGGTTTCTTTTTTTATTTTCCATTTATTTCCCATCTTGACACTGAATTTTATACTATCAATCAAACACGTGAAATCATCTATTACTGGTTTTACACAAAATAAAAACTATGGAAAATATTGAACAAATATTTAAGAATAACGAAGCGTGGGTACAGGAAAAACTTGCTATTGATGCAAATTATTTCGAAAATCTCAGTAAAGGGCAACAACCTGAATTTTTATATATTGGCTGCTCCGATAGCCGCGTAACTGCTGAAGACCTGATGGGCTTAAAGCCCGGTGAAGCTTTCATACACCGTAATATTGCTAACCTTGTAAACAATGTAGATTTAAATGTAATGTCGGTTATTAATTATGCGGTAAGACATTTAAAGGTAAATCATGTGGTTGTTTGCGGACATTATAATTGTGGTGGTGTAAAAGCAGCGATGGAGCCTAAAGATATGGGTATTTTAAATCCATGGTTAAGAAACATACGTGATGTATACCGCACACACAAAAAAGAATTAAATGCCATTGAAAACGAAACTGCCCGTTATAACAGGCTGGTAGAATTAAACGTACAGGAGCAATGTATTAATTTAATTAAAACTGCTGCCGTACAGGAAGCCTATGCCGAAAGAAAATTGACGGTTCATGGCTGGGTATTTGATATCCATACCGGAAAATTAATTGACCTTAACATTAATTTTGATGCCATACTTGCCGATATTATGGAGATCTATAAATTGTATTAATGTATTACTGTTGCCTTTTAGACAAATCATAACATGACTAAAGAGGAAACACTTTATACCACTATTGGACAGGGCATTAAAGATGGCGAACAGAGCCAGATGTTTGGGAAGCCTTGTTTTAAAATTAATGGGAAAGCTTTTATTTGCTTTTTTCAAAACGAGATGGTGTTTAAACTAACAGGCGATACTCATAAGGAAGCATTAGGTTTAAAAGGCTCTCAATTGTTTGACCCGTCAGGTAAAAAGAGGGCAATGAAAGAATGGGTGCAGGTAGCTTACGCCAATAAAGCCAAATGGGAAGGCTTTGCCAAAAGTGCGTTGAAGTATGTGAATGAAGGTGCCTAAAAAACTTTTTTGTCATTATTACTCAAAATAAGTCTCGTTAAAAAGCAAATATCATAGTTAATATGAAGGCTTCACAGTTCCGAAAATATTTTCTTCAGCTAGCCTTCTCTATATGGCTGATATTTTGCAGCACCACTGTTTTTGCGCAGGACTCTCTACCTCCTATTCCTCATAAAACGCTGCATGATAAATGGATGTGGCCACATCGCCTAATTACAAGGATAGTTACCAAAGAACGAAAACCTTTTTTTGATACAACTTATATTCGTTCTTTTAAGAAGTACATTATTATTACGGTTCCGCTTTCTACACGGTTTCTCAATTTCCAGATTACAGACTGGAGATCGGCAAATCATCCTACGCTTCAATATGCAACCAACCAACAGTACGATTTGGGTATTAGTCTTAACTCTAGGTGGGCCACTTTTTTAATGAATACCGGGGTAACATTATTTAATAAGGATAATGATACGAAGGGCAAAACCAAGCAAACCGATTACCAGTTTAATGTTTATGGTAAACGCTTTACAACAGATGCCAGTTTGCAGTTATATCAGGGTTATTACATAAAAAATTCTTCAAACTTTAAGTTGTGGGACTCCATAAAAACAAGCCAGCAACCTTACTCGATCCGTTCTGATGCTCAGGCCTTCTCTGTTAGCATAGGTACTTATTATGTTTTTAATTATAAAAAGTTTTCTTACCGTAACTCCTTTGCCTTTACTGAAACACAACTAAAAAGTGCAGGTTCCTTTTTAGTTGGTGGCTACTGGTCTTTGCTCTCTATTTCAGGCGATTCGAGCTTAGTAAAGTATCCGTTTGCTTCAGAGATAGATCCTAATGCATACATAAAAAGCGGTGCGGCATTAACCTTTGGGATCAATATAGGGTATATTTATACGGTGGTCATTAAAAAGAAATTCTACATTACCTTTTCTGCTATTCCGGGCTTTGGCTTAACACGAAACACTTATATAAGATCAGACAGCAGCAACTACGTTGGCCCTGTAAGTGGCAATTATAAGGTAAACCTGCGCACCGCCATTGGATACGATAATGGGAAATTCTTTTTTGGAACGATGGGTATGACAGACTATTATTATTACAGCAGCGAATCAAATGCTACTTTTGATTATAGCTACGGAAAAGCGAGGATTTATGTTGGCTACCGTTTTAATGTACGTAAGGCCGAGAAGAAATTACTGACCAAACTTGGATTAATTGATTGGGATAAAAAAAAGAGTAATTAAAAGATCTGTTTCAACTGTAATTATTTTAAAGCCTTCTTGAAATCCTTTATTCCCCAGTCTTGCATAACACCAATTACAGGCATTAAAGGCATGCCATAGGGTGTTACTTTATATTCTACACGGGGTGGAATTTCAGGAAAAATAGTACGTTCTATGATATTATCTTCTTCCAATTCTCTCAACTGATTTACCAGCATTTGTTTACTGATGGTGGGTTCACTAACGATGAGTATATATTACTACACCAAAATAGTATCTTTGATACAAGACTATACAATGCAATGGAGGCAATTATTTTTTGTGGTATACAGGCAACCGGAAAAAGTACCTTTTATAAGAAGAGGTTCTTTAATACACATGTTCGTTTGTCACTCGATTTACTGAAAACAAGAAACCGTGAGCGTAAATTCATGGAAACGTGTTTCAATACACAACAAGCCTTTGTAGTAGATAATACTAATCCTTCCAAAGCAGAGAGAACTATTTATATCTCCCTTGCTAAAACAAATAATTATAAAATTATCGGCTATTATTTTCAATCTAAAATTGTAGAAGCTCTTGCCAGAAACAGCCAGAGAGAAGGAAAAGAACTCATCCCTGAAAAAGGAATTAAAGGAACGTTTAACCGATTGGAAATGCCCGGATTTGAAGAAGGCTTTGATGAATTGTATTATGTTGAATTAACTACAGAAGGCTTTAATATAAAGGAATGGACAAACGAGATCTGATTTCCCGAAAACATTAAAATGATTATATTTGAGAGAAGATTTATGTAAATACTTTCCCCCGAAAAGAATACTAATTTATTATAATCTATGAAATTAAACTGCCCAAAGTGTAGTACAGAAATACCTAATAATCAGGTAAATTTTAGTGAGGGTATAGGACGTTGTATAAAGTGTGACGAATACTTTAAAATTGCCAATTATTTAAGGAACAGTGAAGAGATCAGGAGAATAAAAAAGCCTCTTTATTCAAACATTACCATTGACTCGAACTACAATACTCATAAAATAACCGTCCCTCCGGCGGGCTGGACAGGCTCAACATTTTTCTTTCTTCTGTTTGCCGGATTTTGGAATATAGGTGTATTCTTTGCTTTTTTTAATGGTCTGGATTTTAAGACCGGGCTTTTCCTGGTTCCTTTTGTCATTATTGGAATCGGTACAGCGACTACCTTTTTTCTTTTTTTGCGTGGCATTACAGTCATTGAGTTTAACAAAGAAAACATCTCTGTAACCTGGCAACTGTTTGGATTAAAATATAAAAGAACACGCAACAGCCGGGATCTCGACAGAATAACAGAAGATGTGATTTACAATAAAAATTACCAACCTGTTTATGGCATAGGTTTATTTTTTAGAGGCGATACAAAACTTAAATTCGGATCGAACTTAAAAGAAGAAGAACGTAAATGGCTGATCGGCGAGCTCCACGAATTTAAAACCAAGTTTAGTATGGATAAAGGCAGTCAAAGAAATAATTCCCTATAAAATAACAGCTATCATAATAGTACTTATTTCTCCTCTCCAAATACTTCCTTTAAAAATTGTGTCATCGCTTCCCACGAACGTTTATCCGCTTTTTCGTTGTAAGCAGTTCCCTTACTATTATCATTTCCGGCTGCAGGCTCTGTGAAAGAATGTACTGCATTTGCGTAATAAATCATTTGCCAGTCAGCTTTAGCCTCATTCATTTCTTTCTGAAATGCTTTTAACTGTGCTTCAGAGGCGTATGGATCAATAGCTCCATGGCAAACCAATACTTTAGGAATAATAGGAACAACGGGCTTTGTTGTATCTCTGCCATAACTTCCATGAAAAGATACTACACCTTTCACATCAAAATTTGCTCTTGCTGCTTCTAAAGCTCCGGCACCACCAAAACAATATCCAATCACTACAATATTCTTAGGATCTGCCCCTTGCTTAATTAATTCATCCATGGCCAGCTTTACCCTTCTTCTGTAATCTGCGATATGGTTTTTATAATAACCCGAACGTTCGCCGGCTTCTTTTTTATCTTTAGGATAATTTCCTTCGCCATAGATATCAGCTACAAAGGCATCATAACCTAAACCGGATATTTTTTCGGCAATGCCTTTAAAGTGATCATTAATGCCCAACCAGGCAGGTAAAATTAAAACACCGGGTTTATTTTTGCCACCTTCTTTAGGAGCTGTTGCAAAACCCGTAAGCTTTTGAACGCCATCTGTATAAGCTACAGGCTTTGCCTGTGCTAAAGAGTTGAATGAAATTATGAAGGATGATAGTATTGCAAAGACAGTTTTTTTCATATTCACTCAATTAATTTTATAGTAAAACAATAAGTAATTCCTAAAGTTTAATACGGAGAACTATTTTTTAAATTTCCCTTTCAGCGCTGCTAACGCAGATTGCATATCGTTAGGATCGTAAGCTGCAGCTTCTTCTTTTTTAGGAGCCGGTTTTTTGGAAGATACTATTCCCTCGCCTTTCATAGATAAGGCGATGCGTTTGCGTTTCACATCACATTCGGTAACATTTACCCAAACCTGTTGCCCTACTTTTACAATCATGTTAGGATCATCTACAAACGAATCGCTCAGCTGCGAGATATGTACCAGACCATCCTGATGAACGCCAACGTCAACAAAGGCTCCAAAGTTAGTCACGTTTGTTACAATACCCGGCAGGCGCATCCCTTCCCGAAGATCTTCGATACTATGTACATGCTCATCAAAGCTAAATACTTCAAATGATTTACGGGGATCACGCCCTGGTTTTTCCAACTCGTTAACAATGTCTTTTAAGGTTGGAATACCAATGGTTTCAGTAACGTAGGAGTTTAGATTAATTTTTTTGCGCAGTTCCTTATCCTTTATCAAATCATCGATGGTGCAATTTAAATCGCTTGCCATTTTTTCAACAATGTAATACGACTCAGGATGCACAGCACTTTTATCCAAAGGATGAATCCCGTCTCTTATGCGTAAGAATCCTGAACACTGTTCAAATACTTTGTCGCCCATGCGGTTTACTTTCAAAAGATCTTTACGCGATCGGAAAGCACCATGTTCATTCCTATAGTCTACAATATTTTTTGCCAGTGTTTCGCCTATACCCGAAACGTATGATAATAATTGCTTGGATGCCGTATTAAGCTCTACACCCACTCCATTCACGCAGCTCATCACCACATCATCCAATTTATGTTTTAAAGCCGTTTGATCAACATCATGCTGGTATTGCCCTACACCAATCGATTTCGGATCGAGTTTTACCAATTCCGCCAAAGGATCGGCTAAACGACGACCTATAGAAACGGCACCACGCACTGTCAGATCATACTCTGCAAACTCTTCGCGGGCCACATCAGATGCCGAATAAATAGAAGCCCCTGCTTCACTCACCATAATAACCGGAATGGTTTTTGGCAATACATCTATATTTCTGATGAACTGTTCTGTTTCTCTTGAAGCAGTTCCATTGCCAATAGCTATAGCTTCGAGCTCATACTTTGCACACAAAGCCATTACTACATGTTGCGAATCTACAACTCGGCGTTGTGGCTCATGCGGGTAAATAACGGTTTCTTCCAATAATTTTCCCTGCGCATCCAATGCTACTACTTTACATCCTGATCTAAATCCGGGGTCAATGGCTAACATCGATTTTTGTCCTAAGGGCGATGCCAATAGCAATTCGCGTAAATTATCAGCAAACACCTGGATGGCTTTTAGATCGGCAGCTTGCTTCGTCATTAAACGCATTTCCGCTTCAATTCCTGGCTGCAATAAACGCTTGTATCCGTCTTGAATAGCCAGTTCAATTTGTTCGGCACATTCGTTACGTTTTGTAATAAATTGTTTTTTTAATTGCTCATGCGCTACTTCGTCGTCAATAATAATATCTAAAATTAAAATGTCTTCTTTCTCTCCACGACGCATAGCCAGCATACGGTGGCTTGGGCAAGACATAAGAGACTCTTCCCATTCAAAGTAATCTTCAAATTTTTGTCCTTCTTCTTCTTTTCCTCTGATGACTTTACTTTTAATAATGGCCGAGCGTTTAAATAGTACACGCATCCCTTCCCGCGCGGTGGCGTCTTCACTTACAATTTCAGAAATTATATCACGCGCGCCTTGTAACGCATCGTCAGGGTGTTCCACTCCCAATTCTTTATTTACAAATTTTAAAACTTCCGGAAAAAGATCATTTGTTTCTTGTGCCAAAATAAGTTGCGCCAATGGCTCTAGCCCTTTCTCACGCGCCATCGTAGCCTTGGTACGGCGTTTTGGCTTATACGGAAGATAAAGATCTTCCAGGGTTGATAAGGTCTCGGCAGCAGTGATCTTATCAGAAAGCTCCTGCGTTAATTTTCCCTGTCCTTCAATCGATTTCAGAATACTTTCACGACGCTGCTCCAGCTGGCGCAAACGTTCAATTTCATTTTTTATGGTAATCACCTGCACTTCATCCAAACTACCTGTTACCTCTTTCCGGTAACGGGAAATAAAAGGAACCGTAGCGCCTTCATCCAATAATTCTACGGTTGCTTTAACTTGTTTTGCATCAACATTCAGCTCTGCGGCAATTTTAAAAAATAAGGAAGCGTCGGTCATTGTAATAATTCAAAGGTTTTAAAAATTAATAGTCATAAGGAATTTAAATTCCTTTATAAACAAATATAATCCTATAAAACCTTTGTAAGCATTGATTTTATTAACAAAGGAAAAGATAATAATTTGAGAATCAGAAGCTTTAAGAGGCTAATTTTAAGAGAAATGAACAATGTCATTTTGGGAAGAGATCTTCCTGATCGGTATTCAGTTTTTCATGGATCTTTTCTCCTTCCGAATAAATGTCTTTGCCATGAACCTCTGTTTTTATGCTACGGTCAAAGATGTTGCTTTGCTTGCTCAATACGGAGATAAAGTACTTATTCATAAACACATCATCAAAGGAAATAACCTGATCGCTGTAAAAATTCCGGGCTTCAAAAGATGCGAACAGTTGTTTCCACTCGGCATAATACAACCAGAATAAAGGAACTGTTTTTTGTTGTTTGTTATCGAATATAAGAGGCGCAATACCAATGATGCGTTTCTCAATTTTGCCTGTGTAACTATTAATGAACCAGTCTTCCTTCAATATAAAGCTTTTAATGTCTTGTCCGTACATATAGCGATTATCAATGATTGTTTCGGATGTTTTGTCTCCGTTAGCATCAAACACGTCAACCACTGATGTATCATGCACAGTTATGCTTTTCAGGATCTGCTCGTTTGAAAGCTTGTGCTGCTTTGTTTCGTTAAAATCATCTGATGAAAAAGCATTTAAGTGTTTTACAAATAAGCCAAATTTCATTACTTCAAATAAGCCAACCTCCGAGCATTTGCCACCATTGTTTAATGACAACTGATTTTGCCTGTTTTCGAGATTAATGGTGCGCCATATTTTTTCACCTTTTAAAATATAATTGGATTTAATGGTATCGGCTTTAAATTTTGTAATGATCGTTGACTTCTTATAACAATCACCTACCGTAAAACTGCCATCATATTTGGTATTAGACATAATTCCTCCGGGTTGTGCCTGAATAGTCAACCGAAAGAGAAGGATACATATAATGCCGAAAAATCTGATAGCTAAATTTAACAAAAAAATAGCCCAATTGACAGTTGTTAAAAGATTTTAGAGCTTTGGAAATGTTAATTTTAAAAGCGTTAAAAAATTAAGCTTAATCTAGATTGACCTTAGAATTAATACGACAGAAACCACGGTTCCAAAAGTCGTATTACGATTCTTTTTCAAACACCTCCACTTCAGCCAAAGGACTAAACAAGTATACAGTACCTGTGCTGATCTCACGGCAACGAAAACGTTTTCTTAATTTTTCTCCTTTTTCAAAAATCCGCGAACCGTTATATAAAAAATGAGTTCTGAATGGCAAATGCTCTAATAGAATAAGGTGTCCGTTGGTATCGTGCGTATCATATAATTTGAGGGTTCTCATTAAAGTGGTATCGCTACAACTCGCAGCTGCGGGGTTTAGTAAGTATTTACGCAAAGCGTATAATACATCCAATGGCAAATTATCAGTGCTTAAAAAGGGTGTCATCAATTCCCTGAATGATTGCTTCCATTCTTCGCCATGAGGCATGACGCGGTTCTTGTATAAATTGTATGTTCTTAAATGTGCTATTTCATGCACCAGTGTCACAAAAAAAGAATAAGGATTTAAATTGTGGTTAATGGTAATGGTATGATTCAACCCTCCGTAAGGTGATGTATAATCACCAAGTTTTGTACTGCGCTCTTTTGTGATTTTTAATTTAAAGTCAAATTCAATGATCCATCGGGCAATAACAGGCACTGCAAATTCAGGAATATACTTTTTGAGTATTTCGGAGTTACGTAATATTTGCTGTTGGCGGAGATCCATTTAAGAAAAGTATGAAAAGATAAAAGACCAAAGATTAAAGACTGTTCTAACTTTAATCGTTGATCTTCCTGTACTTTGGTTATGGTTTGTATTTCGATTTTGACAAAATTTTCTGAGCATCTTTTTCGTTCATCAGGTCTTCAAAGCTAACGTCATCGTTATGATCCATATAAGACTTTACAATTTGCCGGCCAAGCCACATAGCAATGCGAGGCGGACACTCTTTGCTGATTGATCCGGTAAAAGGGCCATCGCTTGTATACTCTCCAATAATTTTAAGATCGTTATCATATAGCTTATTATCTTTTGCAAAAAAGCCCCATAATTTTTTCTCGTAGGTATTGCAATACGTTACCTGCGCTCCTGTGTATCCCATTTTTAAAGAATCGGAAACATTTGGCAACAAGGCATCGCATACATAAAATATTTTACCGTAAAAAATCATATGGTTCAATAAATTATTTACGGGGTCAGAATTGTCGAATTCCGTTAATACCATACCACGCACAGCATCCGGCAAAATATGTTCTTTGTTCATTGTACGTGTTCTGAATTTAGGGAATTGCAAAGCACCGTAATATTTATAATCTTTCCCTAAATACATTTCGAGTCCTATTGCCAGAGTAGAATCTACATTTACAATGTTATAATTAAAGCCACTCATAAATGCAACATACTGTTTGGGTGTTTTTCGCTTAGGAAATAAAACCTTAAACCGTTTTAATGCGTCGGTCATTTCATCTCCTAATAATTCAATATCATTATCGCTATATGTTTTTGTGATATCAGTATAAGTTGTACTCATATCCTTATCGGTAATAAAGCGCATTAAACTTTCGGAATACAGCGAATCCTCTACACCGCCATTGTTAATGATAGAGCTGATATAACGGTTATAAAACAGAGAGCCATATTTCTTCTTAAGCACAAATGTTTGCGCTTTAATATTATCAGGACTAAGCCCAAAAACATCTTTGTCGAGTCTTTTAAACACCACAGGCTCCATAACTACCTTTTCGGTATCAATATCAAGGCGATCGTGTTTACATGAAGAGATGAAAATTGTTAAACTAATTGTTAAAACCAGTTTCATTATTATACCTGTATGACGATGTGTAAATACCATGTTTGTTAATTATTAATTCCTCAAAAACCTCAAGGTTCTATATTAATATTTATTATTACTTTTACAATGTTAAATTATATAAAAACAAAACTATATGAAAAAAATATTATTGATAGTTTCAAGCACGTTATTGTTAGCTAATTCGTTTTTAGCGCAAGACAGCGGTGACAATTTTGATAAAAAATTCCGATTTGGTTTAAGGGTTGCCGCTCAGCCAACCTGGTTGTCATCTAACGATGGGTTTACTTCAAAAGATAAAACCGGTTTTGGATATGGTTTTGGTTTAGTAACAGAGTTCAAATTATCAGATATCATTCATTTACAAACAGGTATTGGTGGTGACTTTGAAAGAGGTAGCGTAAAATATAAAAATGGCTTTACAATAAACCCGCCAGCCGGTGTTGGTGCTTTTTATACACTGGATATTAATGGTAATATGGTAGAGGCAAAAGATGGTGTAGGAACTGCTTCATACTCATCTTCAACCAATCAGTTATACCAGGTAACTGCCAGGACAATAAAAGCAACCTATATTACCATTCCTTTATTGCTTAAAATGATGACAAAAGAAATCAGCGGCATGAGGTATTTTGGTATGTTTGGTGGTGAAATTGGAATAAGAAGTGGTTTAAAAGCGGATGATAAAGTTCAACAATTCAGCGTTATCTCTACTCCTCCGTACATTAACCTGGCAACTACTACAAACAACAACCTTAATATTGGTAAAGACGGTTCTTTAATTCCATTGCGTTTTGGCTTAAATGTAGGATTAGGTACAGAATACCGTTTAAGCGGTTCTACTGCCATGTTCATTAATGTAAACTATTTCCATTCTTTTACTAATACCATGAGAAAAGAGTCTAAATACATGTATACAGATGCCGTTGTTGACCAAAACAAAAGCACTATTAATTTTACAAACTTAAAACAAAGTCTTATGATGCGTGCCGTTCGTATTAATATTGGTGTGATGTTTTAACAGTATCGAAAATTTATTAAAAAAAGTCCCGGCCTGTAACCGGGATTTTTTATGTTTACATAAAAAAATGCGAAAGCATGTATGGTATTCAAAAAAGAACTCATGAAGAAAAAAGAAATTATAGATCATATCGTTCACTGGCTTAAACACTATTCTGACACCTCAGGTACCGAAGGCTTTGTTATTGGTATTTCCGGCGGTATTGATTCTGCCTTAACCTCTACACTTTGCGCATTGACCGGTAAAAAAGTAATTTGCCTCAATATGCCGATAAGGCAATTGAAAAACGAATACGACCGCGGCAACGAACATATTACCTGGCTAAAAAACAAGTTCCCTAATGTTAGCAGCGCCGAAGTTGATTTAACAGCCATATTTGAACAAATGGAGAAAACCTATGATACGACTATCCAGGATTTTTTAACCATGGCAAACACAAGGGCAAGGCTTCGCATGACAACTCTTTATGCTTACGCAGGACATCATAAATTACTGGTTGCAGGAACAGGGAATAAAGTAGAAGATTTTGGGATCGGTTTTTTTACAAAATACGGCGATGGTGGTGTAGACCTCAGCCCTATTGCAGACCTTATGAAATCGCAGGTGTATAGCCTCGCAGCAGAATTAGGGATAAGCTCTACGATTTTAAAAGCACGCCCAACGGATGGTTTATTTGCCGATGGCCGTACAGATGAAGATCAGATTGGAACCAGTTATGATAACCTTGAATGGGCCATGCTTTATATTGAGAACAACGAATCTTACGCTTTAACAGAAGAACAGACAAAGGCTTTAAATATATATAAGAGTCGCCATAAAGCCAACAAACATAAGATGGAAGCAATACCGGTTTGCGATATCCCCGCGCATCTTTTAAATTAATTATCATGGAAAAAAGAACCTGTATAGAATGCGGAGAAACGTTTCACGGCCGTGCTGACAAAAAATTTTGCAGCGATATGTGCCGCAATGCCCATAACAATAAGCTAAACAGCGTTTCCAATAATTATGTCAGAAATATTAATACTATCTTACGGAAGAACAGGCGTATTATGGAAGAGTTATTGCCCGAAGAAACCATCAAAGTATCGCAACAAAAACTGATCGATAAGGGTTTTAATTTTTCTTATTACACCAATGTTACAACTACCAAAGAAGGAAAAAATTATAAATTCTGCTACGAATATGGCTACCTTCCTTTGGAAGGAAATTATTACCTTCTTGTTAAAAGGAAAACAGAAAGCTAAATTAATTTATATTAATTCTTCGTTAAAAAATTAATTTTCAATAACGATAGACACCTTATCTACAGGGCCATGCATAGGTGGAAGCAATTTCGTAATAACTACTTTTGTATGTATTAATTGAGGGAATGTAAACAGCAATTTATCAAAAATACGCTTACCTACATGTTCAATTAATTTAGAACGGATGGCCATTTCTGCCCTGCAAATATTAAATACCGTGCAATAATCAATGGTCAGTAACAGATCATCCGTTTTTGCAGCCTCAGCAAAATCAGTTTGCATATAAACATCTACAATATATTCTCCGCCAATTTTCCCTTCTTCTTCAAGGCAGCCATGATAAGCGTACAACCTTACTCCTTCTACATTTATATGATTTTTCATAGTTTCAGTTTTTTCTTTTACAAAAGCGATAGAGATAATTAAAGAAACAACATTACAGGCTGATTTCTCCGCATAAATTTGTTTCGAGTAATTGTTTTGCTTTAGCCAAAGTTCCTTTTTTGCCCAATACATACATTAATTTGGCAACAGCGCTTTCAAAGGTAATATCATAACCACTTATCACTCCAATTTTTTTAAGTTGACTGCTGGTTTCATACATACCTTGTATAACCTTACCTTCAGAGCATTGAGTGACATTATAAATGATCACGTTTTTACCGATGGTTTGTTTTAAGGCATCAATGAACCAGCTTTCAGTACTTGCATTTCCGGCACCAAATGTTTCCAGTATCACCGCTTTTATACCCGGCGTATTTAAAATGGATAGTGTTATTTTTTTGCTTAAGCCCGGAAATAATTTTAATACAGCAATGTCGTTATCTAATTGCGTATGTACTACAAATTGTTTTTTTGCAGGCTTTAATAAAGCGGTGGTATTATATTGTATATCTACACCGGCCTCTGCCAATGCAGGATAATTGGGCGATTTAAAGGCATCAAAATGTGCTGAATTGTATTTATAAGTTCTGTTACCTCTGTATAATTTATATTCAAAGTAAACACAAACTTCTGTTACCACAGGTTTATTATTTTTTCTGGCAGAAGCAATTTCAATGGCTGTAATTAGATTTTCCTTGCCATCGGTTCTTATAATTCCTATGGGTAATTGCGAGCCCGTTAATATCACAGGTTTTGCAAGGTTTTCGAGCATAAAGCTCAAAGCGCTTGCTGTATAAGACATGGTATCTGAGCCATGTAAAATAACAAAACCATCGTGTTTAGTATAATTATCTTTTATGATATTAGCCAGCTCGATCCACACCCTGGGGTGCATATTAGACGAATCAATAGGTTTTGAAAAAGAAATGGAAGACAGGTCAATGTCAAACTTTTCGAGTTCAGGAATTTGTCTTGTAAGAGATTTAAAATTAAATGGCTTGAGTTCGCCGGTGCGCACATCCTGCATCATGCCAATGGTGCCGCCTGTATAGATAAGGAGAACGGAAGGTTTTTCCATAAGAAACAGATGTGAGATTTTAGACAATGAGATATGAGATGAATAGTCTCATATCTCAGGTCTGTTATCTCAAATCTAATTAGAAAGGTAAATCGTCGTTATCAGAAATACTGCTGTTAAATACCGGTGCTTTGGTAGTTTCGTTCATTCCTGAATTCGTATTTTGTGCAGGAGCTCCTGTTTGTCCACCAGATACTTTTTCAAGACGCCATGCCTCTAATGTATTAAAATATTTAATGCCTTGTGGGCCATTCCATTCGCGGCCTCTTAAGTTAAACTGTACTTTAATTTCTTCCCCTTCATTAAACTGGTCTAACATAGAACATTTGTCCTGTGTAACCTGGAAACTTACATATTGCGGGTATGGTGTGCTTAGATCTGTTGCTAATACAAAATCTCTTTTCTGAAATTTTTCGCTTACTTTTTGTGTGTCAAATTTTACTTTTAATTGTCCTGTTACTTCCATGATATATATTTGTTTTTAATTTCTCTGCTTTCCCCAAATTTACAACAATAAGCCTTTTCCTGAGCAAAACTTAATTCACAAAAACAGCTAATGTTTTAACAATGTTAAGGCAGACATACATTTAGGGACTTTGTTAAAACAGGTTCATAAAAAAACCTCCCTTAGTATTAAGGGAGGTTTCGATCATCGTTAAGAAGTATTACACTTTTAGTTTTTGCCCTAAACGCAACACTTTGCCTTGTCTGATTCCATTTTTCTTGCAGATAGAAGAAATAGTGGTATGATTTTTTTGAGCTATTCTACCCAACGTATCGCCTTTTCTAACCGTATAAACTTTTCCTTTTCCGGTAGCTTTTCCACCACTGCTTCTGGCATAGTTTAAATCTCTTTTCTGACGGCTGTGTAATGCTCTTAAATCGTATTTGGTTTCAACATCTGATTTTGTAATCATGCACTCATTCTTTTTAAGAGTACCTCTAGCATAGTCGATAAAATCTTCAGTATCCATTGCCTGACCCAGGTAACGTATTTCAAAATGCAAATGCGACCCAAAAGAGTGTCCTGTATTTCCGCCTAAACCAATATTTTGTCCGGCTTCAATCATTTGTCCGGCTTCCACATTTATTTTTGATAAATGCGCGTAAACTGTTTCCAAACCATTGGCATGTCTGATAATAACCACATTTCCGTAGCTTCTGTTCAGTTTGGCAATACGTACCATACCGTCAAATGCCGCTACAACCGTATCGCCTGTTTCAAGGTTAATGTCTGTCCCGTAATGTGGTCTTCTTTTCCTCCATCCAAAAACGGAAGTTAAATTTCCTTTAAATGGTAATACAAATCCACAATCTGTAGGCTCCGTTAAACGGATAATAGCCGAATCCTGTTTAAAGCTGGCTGCAAATGAGTAAGGATGAATGGTTGTTGTATCCCAAGAAGAATATAAATCACTGGAAGGAAACGCTAATAATGAATCTACTTCCTCTTCTTCATGCTCTTCATTTAATACCAGTATAGAAGGGTTGACTGCCACCTTAGTGGTATCATCGCGCTTCGCTGCTTTCTTTTTGCCATCATCTTTAACCGGTTTTTCATCCGGGTTGGCAGTGAAAGAAGTAACAGAGAATTTTGGCTTAATTTTTGATTCATGTTTAATGAATTTACCGGGCGTAAAAGCAGCGAGCATGAATGATGTTGTCATCAATGCCGTAGTTACTATTATTTTTCCTGATTTCATTAAATTTCTTAAGTTTTGCAAATTTGTTCTTTTTTTTGAATAAAGCAAGTGTTAATTGCTGTTAACACCCTTAAAGTTATTAACATTTGATAGAAGAAGATTTTCAATGCTAATTAATTCACTAAAAATGAGCACGTTATGAAAATTACAAAGAATCTGTAATAATTTTGTAATCAGGGAATTCCGTCAAAATTTGGGGATTTTGTTCATTCATCTTAACACAAATGTGGGTATTTCCATTACTTAAAAAGATAAAAGGAACATTTAAAATAAGGTTATAACGCAGACTTTGATTAATGGCTTTTTGATCCAGTATAACCGATGGTGCTTTGCATTCAACAATTACCAAAGGCTGAAGCGCGCTGTTATAAATTACCACATCGGTCCTTCTTTTTGTATTGTTTAAAATAAGTTGTTTCTCAACGGCTACCATCGACAAAGGAACATTTTTATGTTGTGTGATGTAGTGTATCAAATGCTGGCGCACCCATTCTTCGGGGCTTAACACTACAAATTTTTTACGTACAATATCAAACACCTGCAAAACTCCGGCATCGTTCTTTTGATAACGCGCGTTTATAGGAGGGAAATTTAAAGCAGGTAAAAACACTATAAAATATATTAAGGCATAAAGATAAAGTAAAATAATTATGGTACATCAATCACAAATACTTAGTACCTTAGTGTTGCTAATTGCACTTTTATAATAAGCTTATTTAAATACTATTACATATATGAAGACAAAAGAAGAAATTGTAAACAACTGGTTACCTAGATATACAGGAAAAAAATTAGAAGATTTTGGAAAATACATTTTACTCACAAACTTCAGCGGATACGTAAAAATGTTTGCCGAATGGAGTAATGTTGAAATTGAAGGTATGGATAGACCCATGCAAAGCGCCACACATGAAGGCATTACTATTATTAACTTTAGCATGGGTAGCGCGATGGCGGCTACTATTATGGATCTGCTAACGGCGGTAAGTCCTAAAGCCGTTTTATTTTTAGGAAAATGTGGCGGCTTAAAAAAGAAAAACCAAATTGGGGATTTGATCTTGCCAATTGCGGCTATCAGAGGCGAAGGAACTTCCAACGATTATTTACCAAGCGAAGTACCCGCCTTACCATCATTTAATTTGCAAAAAGCCATTTCTTATACCATACGCGTAAGTGGCAGAGATTATTGGACAGGTACCGTGTATACTACTAACCGCAGGGTTTGGGAGCATGACGAAAAATTTAAAGAGTATTTAAGAGTGATGCGCGCCATGGCTATTGATATGGAAACAGCTACTATTTTCAGTGTTGGTTTTCATAACGAAATTCCTGTAGGCGCTTTGTTATTGGTAAGCGATCAGCCAATGATACCGGAAGGTGTAAAAACAGAAGAAAGCGACAAGAAAGTAACAAGCAGCTTTGCAACTGATCATTTACGCATTGGCATTGATTCGTTGAAAGAACTTCAAAAAGCAGGAATCTCTGTGAAACACCTGAAATTTTAGTGCAATAAATAGCCTGCAGATTGGGCAGACTGAGTACTGATTTTAATTCCTAAAGCATTTTATACAATTTAGTTTGCTGGAAATTTTTATAAGCCTTTGGCGGCTTTACTCTGAAACGGTAACCCAGAGAGAAATTGACCGATCCATACTTTGAAAGGTATTCCATCACGTTACTGTTGTAGTAACTGAAATCGGAACTAGTGGTAAGCATGACAAAGAATTTTTTGAAATTTAAACCAATCGAAGATCTGAGATCCCCGGAAACAGACATGTAAAATAAATGCTTGGCCGTTTCATTTTCGTAATGATAGGTGCGCCATTGCTCCTCGGGACCAATGATCAAGGTCAGATTCATAAAAAAAGCTTTCCATAATACAAGGTTAAAACTCCCCCCTCCATAAATAGAAAACGCAAATACGTTCAGGCCATTCACCTTTTGATAAGCATCATAATAATGCCTTATAGGCACAGGAATAAAAGAGCTGTCGGAATTTAAACGGTTATAATAAATATTGGCTGTAAGTACAAAACTAAAGGCTGACTTTATTTGACGTTCGCTGCAGGAATAAGCCGATTTAAAAGAAAATTTATTGGCGTTGGTAAAAAACAAAAATTTGGTTTTATAGGCTTCCGATTTTAAGGTTGGAGATTGTGTATAAACACCTTCCCGCTTAAAGGTTGTATCATAAAATGCGGTGTTTGTGTTATAAAAACCAGTATAGCTCCTATAGCTGTTTTCCAGGAGCCAATGGTTACCTGCTACATTTAAGGCAAGATTGGTGTACTTTGTATCTCCTTTTGATTTTTGATTTGTGGGCGGGGCGCTTTTAAAGCCAAACGCAATATTGAATTTATCGTAATTTAATTCGATGCCGGTAATATTATTGGCTTCCGCTCTATACCCTACTTTTGATTGCCCGAGACTGTCCTTGTTCAGTTTTTGTGTAATGTCGAACCCATAACTCCTTATTGACTGAAATACGGAAACTACCAGCCTGTCGCGGTACTTCCTGTAATAGGTAGAATCCCAGCCGCCCTTTTGCGCAAAAAGCGGAGCCAGGCTCAGTGTAACAAGTATGGAACAATATAAATATTTCACCCGGGGGAAGTAAATCTGATATTAAAAATAAATAATAATTTTAAAGTCTAAAAATAAGAACTTTTGCAATATGAAAAACTACTCGCTCAACATTGATAAACACATCGAAACACTTATTGCGAATGTTATAGAATATACACCACGTGTTATAGGAGCAATCCTGTTTCTGGTAATAGGGATCTGGCTCATTAACCGTTTTTCGAAGATTGCTTCGAAAGCAATGGAACGAAGAGACCTTGAAATTTCTTTACGTACTTTTTTAAGAAGTCTGATTTCTATCGGTTTAAAAATTGTGCTCATTGTTACGGTTGCAGGTATGATAGGCATTGGCACGACATCGTTTGTTACCATACTGGGAGCCGCAGGTTTAGCGATTGGCTTGGCATTACAGGGTTCTCTTTCCAATTTTGCGGGTGGTGTACTGATCCTGATCTTTAAACCTTATAAGGTGGGAGATACCATTGAAGTACTCGGACAAACGGGTACGGTAAAAGAAATCCAGATCTTTAATACGATATTACTAACGGGTGATCTTAAAACGATTATTTTGCCTAATGGCGCGGTATCTAACGGAACTATTGTGAACCATACCAAATATGGTATTTTACGCAGCGATGTGCATGTAACCATTGCAGCCATTCACGATGTGGATGTGGTAAAAAATTTACTGATCGATGAGATGATGAAACATCCGGAGATTTTGAAAACCCCGCCACCCGAAGTTATTGCGATAAAAATTGTAGATAATGGCGTTACGCTTTCAATAAAGCCTTACGGCCTTGCAGAAAATTATTCTAAAATAAATGCTGAAATTATAGAAATTGCCAAGCGTGTTTTTGAAAAAAACAACATTGCCTTAGCACCTGTAAAAGCAACTGTTTAATTTATTCTTTCCAGCGGTAGCTAGCTATTGACAAGCCCGCCAAATCAAGGATCCTGTCTACTACAGTAGCAGCCAGCTCTTCAAATGTTTTCGGATTACTGTAAAAAGAAGGAGAGGCAGGGCAAATAATTCCTCCGGCCTGTGTAACCGTTTGCATATTATTAATATGGATTAAACTATAGGGTGTATCGCGTACCGCTAAAATTAATTTACGCCTTTCTTTTAAAATAACATCAGCAGCACGTGTGGTAAGATCGTTACTAATACCGCTTGCGATGCGTGCCATGGTTCCCATACTGCAGGGGCAAACGATCATGGTATTGTATTTAGCGGAACCGGAAGCAAAAGGTGCATAAAAATCCATTTTATCATAAAAGGTAAACTGATCATAGTTTTTATAATCCTCATTTCCCAGTTCATGCTTCCATACATCTTTGGCATTATCGCTCATGATCACACCCACTTTTTCGATCTGTGATGATAAGGCAGACAGTTTATCGAGCAGTACTTTGGCGTAAATACTACCACTGGCGCCAGTTATAGAAACAATGAGTTTATGTTTGGTATCCACTTTATTTTTTAGTTTTAATTCGGTACGTGAGTGCAAACTCTAAAATATTATTATAATATCCTTTATTAAATGTACGGGCTATAATATTATTGTAATAAATGGCTTGTCTTGTGCGGTTAGGCCTGGTAGTAATAAAGGAGTTACTGCTTCTTAAATTGACTGTCCATTTGGGCGAAATAACAACTCCTAATCCTACTTTTACCGAGTATTCAAATTTTTTAAAGGGATACGTCCCTGTAAGGTTGCCGGCTTCAGAACCTTCGTAATAATTAATGAGATAACCTGCCGATAAGCCTGCATCAAATATAAAACGTTTGTACTTGTATATTACCATTACCGGTACTTCCAGGTAATTCATATTAAGATAGTAATAGGTGAGGTCGTTTTTTTCGAGGTTTTGATTTTTGCGGGCTCCTTTTTGAATGAACCAAAAAGACATACTCATACTCACTTTACTCGAAAAAACAGACTCTACTCCTACACCTCCAATGGCTCCAAGCTTATGAAATCCGTCATAAGAATCGCCGTGTACCTGCGCAGGAGCCACTCCTGCCGTTACTAATAAATTAAATACAGCTGATTTTTTTTCCTGACAAAAAAAGACAAAAGGAGAAAGCAAAAATATGATGCAAAGTTTCTTCAAAACAGTTTAAAGGTACATATTTTCTACATATACTGTTCCAGCCACTCTAAAGCCTCGTCTTTGCATGTAAAGAATTTTGTTGGCCTTTCGGGTGTAAAGATCTTTACATAAAAATTGGCCATTAGTTTTTGGGATATGGATTGGATCACAAATGCATCGGCTCTTGAATAAGGATCGGTTCCATTTCTGGACAAATGCCTCATAAAACCAACATCAGAGGTGGTGTATTCGCCGCATAATACCAAAACAGGTAAACAATGCCCTCCCATTTCTCTTTGAGTTCCAATAAGTTGCCTTAATTCGGCAAAACCAAATTCTGAATTTGAGAAGACATCTATTTGATAAAACCGGGTATTATGCTTTATCAAACTAAAATTTTTAAACGAGGCGGTGTTAGATAAAGACATGTTTTTATAGGACGTAGATTAAAGCCAACGGCACAAATATACATTTTAACATTTAACATTTTAACATTTATACTAAAAAAAGTCCCGTTCGTTAATCAGCGAACGGGACTTTCTAATCATTTTAAAGCTAATTTTAATCTGCCTGTAAAAAAGGATATTTATAATCTGTTGGCGGAGAGAATGTTTCTTTAATTGTACGTGGAGAAACCCAGCGTAACAAATTAATTTTTGCTCCTGCTTTATCATTTGTTCCACTACCGCGGGCACCACCAAAAGGTTGTTGCCCTACTACGGCACCTGTACATTTATCGTTGATATAAAAGTTACCGGCAGCATTACTTAATTTTTTTGTAGCCAGTTCAATCGCGTAACGATCCTGTGCAAGGATAGAACCCGTTAATGCGTAAGGAGATGTAGAATCAACCAGTTCAAGGGTTTCTTCAAATTTATTTTCATCATATACAAATACAGATAATACCGGCCCGAATAATTCTTCGCACATGGTTACGTATTTTGGATCTTTGGCAACGATAATGGTAGGCTCAATAAAATATCCTTTCGATTTATCATAATTGCCACCTGCTATAATTTCAACACTGCTGTCTTTCTTAGCGTTATCAATGTATTTTGCTAATTTATCAAAGCTTTTCTCATCAATAACGGCATTAATAAAATTGGTAAAATCTTCGGTAGGTCCCATCTTCATGTCTTTCAGATCAGCCAGTACATAGCCTTTTACTTCCTGCCATAAATTAGAGGGGATGTATACTCGTGAGGCTGCAGAACATTTTTGTCCCTGGTATTCGAAAGCACCACGCGATATAGCTACTGCCAATGATTTAGGTTCGGCAGATTTGTGTGCCATAATAAAATCCTTACCACCTGTTTCGCCAACAATACGAGGATAAGAACGGTATTTATGAATGTTGTTACCTATTGTTTGCCAAATGTTTTGAAACACTTCTGTGCTTCCTGTAAAGTGGATACCTGCAAAATCTCTGTGATTAAAAATAACTTCAGCAGCATCAGGCCCGCTTGGATAAATTAAATTAATAACACCATCCGGTACACCTGCTTTTTTGAAAATTTCCATCAATACGTTAGCGCTGTAAACCTGAGTGTTACTCGGTTTCCAAACCACTACGTTCCCCATCATAGCGCAGCTGGAAGGTAAGTTTCCGGCAATAGCGGTAAAATTGAACGGTGTTAATGCATATACAAATCCTTCTAAAGGCCTCCACTCTATGCGGTTCCATACACCCGGTGATGAAATAGGTTGTTCTGCATATACTTCTGTCATGTATTGCACATTGAATCTTAAGAAATCAATAATTTCACAGGCACTGTCAATTTCAGCCTGGTAGGCGTTTTTACTTTGGCCTAACATGGTTGCCGCATTTAATTTGGCTCTGTAAGGTCCTGCAATTAATTCAGCTGCTTTTAAAAAGATGCTGGCTCTGTGTTCCCAGCTTAAATTAGCCCATTGCTCTTTTGCTGCTAACGCCGCATTGATGGCTTTTTCGATATGGGTTTTATCACTTTTATGAAAATGTCCTAATATGTGCTGATGATCGTGTGGTGGATGGATGCGTACCAACACATTACTTTCTACTTCTTTGCCGCCAATATACATTGGTATATTTGTTTCTTTGCTTCGCAATTCGGCAAGCATAGCCTGTAATTCTTTTCTTTCCGGGCTTCCGGGAGCATAGCTTTTTATTGGTTCATTTATTGGAACCGGTACTTTAAAAATTCCTTTTGGCATAATTAGTTTTTTTAGACGGGTAAATTTACTCTTTTTAGATAACAGGTTAACGCAATTTACTCACAAAATGTTTAAAAACGGGGAAGATTTAGTATCTTTATTAAGCATTTGGATAGTACTGAAAATACCTTTACTAAAACACTCGTACATGACAACAGTAAACACGCGCCGACTTGGGCTCTTTTCTTTTCTCGCCTTATTTTGTATGCTTGCCACATGGGTAACCGTTATATTATGGATCTGTGCTTTTAACGCCGGCACAGGGCAATCTGAACGCGTTAAGATCTTCCAGAGTTATTTCCCTTCTTTTTCCGGACTTGCGGTAATTACAATTACCGAATTGATTCTTTGTATCGGAGCGGGTATTATCAGCGGCATTTGCCTCAAGCTAAAGAAAACGGAATGGAGGATCTTAAACATCTTTATTATAGTGGGATGCGAGCTGAGATTGTTCCTGATACTGTTTAGCTTCATGTAAAAAGCACGCTCTCTCACAAGCCCTTACCATACACAAAATGGTTGAGCTGTAGCTCCACTTCCTGAACGGTTTTATGAATGATTGCCAGTTTATTCAGCTTCCTGATCCGTATTTTTTCTCTTACCGATAAAGAACCATCAAGCACAAAGCCCAGAAGCAGAATCTGCTGGTTCAATTGTTTAAAATCAGATTGGCATTTCTCCAGCTCATCGTAGTAGCCGGCAGATATGACATGACTTTTTTCTTTTGGGATCTCAAAATTATCCAACAACAACTTAGAGAGGTAATAATGATTTTTGTGATAGTCTCTTTTACTCATGGCAATGTACTGCAGGGTATCGTAAAGCAATGTTTTCTCTAAGGCGCTTAATTCCCTGAAATTCTTAAGGTCGTTTTTTAAATAGTTCAGGTAATTTTGTCCCATAATGATAATGCGTGCTTCCCTTAGTACTTTCCTGGTACCCCAGGCATTCCAAAAAGCAAAAACAGGTATCCCGATCATATCCATCAATTGGCGTACGGCATACCTGCCCAATACTCTTTGGATCAAAATTTTAAAAACCAGGTTACTTAAGGTTGCCTTTAACGTAAACAGAGCATTCATTAAAAATACACTGCTTTTTTTTAAGCCGTAATATGGATCAATGCCAAGCTCTACAATATCTTTCGTTTTTTTCTCCTGACCAATGCTGAGCAATAAGTTTTTCTTATCGGCATCGTATTTCGATTTCTGGTCTACAAAGCCCGTAGCAAAAGCAATGGCGTGGGTACAGTAAATATTTAAGAACGTCAGCAACACAATTTCAACAAATACGAGTAGCATTCCGTACAGAAAAGCAATGACCGAAAACTCCAGGGGATCGTTTAAAAATGGCAGTTTAATGGTATTTACCGGAAATAAATGCGGCCACCAATACTGTGGAAGGTATAATACCAGTACCATAATAACACCTATTAAGGCCGAAAAAAAGATGGTGGTGTTCTCGCGTTTCTTAATATACCTGATTTCGGCCTCATTGAGCAAATAAATGGAATCGTCGGCTATTGCTGCCTTCCCCGAAAGAGAATTATAAAACCATTGGTACATGTAAATGCCTTGCTATTTGGCACAAATCTAACTGAAAATATCGAGTTAATGATTATGCCAGAAGGTGGGCTTTTAAAGCATATTTGGCCAAAAAACGCGCCTATTTTAGTCCCCGGCGGCTGGCGGATTCACTTTTTTAACTTATCTTTGCAAACTAATTTTTTGAAAGATGATCTCTGTTTCTAATGTGAGTTTGCAATATGGCAAACGTATTTTATTTGACGAAGTAAACGTAAAATTTACTCCCGGTAATTGTTATGGTTTAATTGGTGCTAACGGCGCCGGTAAATCAACCTTTATGAAAATTTTATCGGGCGAAATTGAACCAACCAAAGGCCAGGTAAGCATTTTACCGGGAATGCGGATGAGTGTCTTAAAACAAAATCACTTTGAGTTTGATGAGTTTACAGTATTGGATACGGTTATGATGGGCAACAAACGCCTTCATGAGATCATGAAAGAAAAAGATGCCATTTATGCAAAACCTGATTTTAGTGATGCCGACGGAAACAGAGCCGCTGAGCTGGAAGCTGAATTTGGTGAAATGAATGGCTGGAATGCCGAAAGTGATGCTGCTATGTTATTAACCAATGTTGGTATTCCGGTTGAATCTCATTTCAAAATAATGAAAGACCTTACAGGAAAAGATAAAGTAAAGATCTTATTAACGCAGGCCATTTTTGGGAATCCTGATATTTTGTTACTGGATGAACCTACCAACGATTTGGATGTGGAAACGATTTCCTGGTTAGAAAATTATTTAGCTGACTTTGAAAATACAGTGATTGTGATAAGCCACGATAGGCACTTTTTAGATGCTGTTTGTACACATACCTGCGATATTGATTATAGTAAATTAAAAACCTATACAGGTAACTATAGCTTCTGGTACCAGATGAGCCAGTTAGCTTTAAAACAACGCAGCGACGCCAATAAAAAAGTAGAGGATAAACGTTTGGAATTACAGGAATTTGTTCGCCGGTTCAGCGCTAATGCCAGTAAATCGAGCCAAGCAACATCCCGTAAAAAATTATTGGATAAACTTGTGGTAGACGAAATTCCACCAAGCACACGTAAGTACCCGGGAATTATTTTTAAACAGGAACGCGAAGCCGGAGATCAGATCCTGCACATTGAAAATCTATCGAAATCAAACGTAGATGGTATTTTATTTAAGAATGTAAATATCAACGTAGCCAAAGGTGATAAGATTGCTTTTATTGCCAAGAACCACTTAGCGATTACCGCTTTGTTTGATATTATTAACGAAGAAGATAAAGCGGATAACGGAGAATACAAATTTGGAACAACGATCCACAAAGGATATTTGCCAAATGATAATGCTAAATACTTTACCGGCGATATGAACCTGATGGATTGGCTGCGTCAGTATTCGAGCAACAAGGACGAAAGTTATGTGCGGGGTTTCTTAGGTAAAATGTTATTCAGCGGAGAAGAAGTTTTGAAAAAATGTTCTGTCTTATCCGGAGGAGAAAAAGTACGTTGTATGACCAGCCGTATGATGCAGGTAAATCCTAATATGCTGATCCTTGATGAGCCAACTAACCACTTAGACTTAGAAAGTATTATTGCTTACAATGATGCCTTAAAAGATTTTACAGGTTGTGTGTTGTTAACGAGTCATGATCATGAGTTAATGCAAACGGTTGCTAACCGTATTATTGAGCTGACACCAAATGGTATCATCGATAAAAAAATGACTTATGATGAATACCTTGCAAACGATTCGGTTAAAGAACAACGCTTGAAATTGTACGGTACTTTGGTATAATCATTTTTTACAAGTTTTTCATTAAATATCTTTCAAAGAATTTGCTTTCTCAGTTTTCAAAAGTTCTCGTAATTGTGGCGAATTAATTGTTATCGCAAAACGTTCGGCATTTTCTATAAATGTTTGAGTATAATTTCTTTCACTTTCGTATTGTTCTTTTGAATATCCTCTAGGATCATGCCAAATATTATTATTTTCACCAACATAAAAACCATTATTTTTCTCTCTGTTTGCATCATTTTTCCACCAGATTAAAGCGTTTTGAAGTATCAAACCTTTTTCCTTTTGCTTCTTCGACCATTCAAGTTCATCTAAAAGAGGTTTTAGCCCTTCCATTAATTTATCTTTTACTTCCTTTGGCAAAGTTTCTATTAAATCAAAATGATGTTTCTGACTCGCAACGAGTTCTTCTATATGTCTAGCAGAATAGTCCATTAAGCAAACAAATATGGCAATACTATCATGTTTTACAGTATGAGATTTAAATATTTCTTTCCACCCATCCAGTTTGGTTTCTGGCTCAAGTATATTAGTCAAAATTGAAATACCTTTAACCGCTTCTTCAGCAGCTAATATATTTAGAGACCGAGCAATACCATATTCCCTAAGTTCGGCTGATTTATTTGACACACCAAACAAAGCCTTAGCACTCTCCATACACAATGTGTAGCCTGTTTTGTAAAAATCTTCATTTAAATTGGTGTTGTTCATTGCCTTATATTTAATATAAAGATAGACTGTATTTTGAAATAAAGTAAAACCATGAAGATGAATTCATGTATTCATCGAGTCTAGATATTGGTGCTAAATTTATAAGACCGGTAAGTTTATGCTTTTTTGATACGCGCCTTTAGTTTTAACTTCCGGGATAATTGCATGGTTTCTTTGACATCTTAACCATTTTTATCAGATAAAAAGAGCAAAAAATTCTGTAACTTTCCGTTCAAAACCAGTTATAGAGAAATGAGATTCATTCTTCCCGCCATTTTCATCCTACTTTTAAGCTTTTCGGGCCTGGCTCAATTAACGGAAGCGGAAAAAAAACATTTTGCTGAACTGGAAGACTCGTTACAAACGCTTGAATTAAGGGTTTTTTATAGTAAAAAAATCCCTGACCGTTTTGAAGCCAACAAGCAGTTTATTGCTTACTGGACTTCGGTATTAAAAGAAGAAAAATCCATTCAGTATCCCTTTGATAGCCTTAAAGAAGTTTCGAGGCTTTTATCTCCCGATAAAAAATTCAGGATCATTACCTGGAACATTTTTAAAGAAGATGGGACGCATGCTTATTTTGGTTTTATACAGGTTAACAATTCAAAAACTGTAAAAAAAGGCTTGTTCAAAAAAGAAACAAGCATACAATACGAAGTGTTTCCTTTGTTAGATAAATCGGCAACTGTAAAAACTCCCGAAAACTATGTAGCCGATCCCAGCAAATGGTTTGGTATGCTATACTACGACATCATAAAATCGGATGACGATTTTTATACCTTACTGGGATGGGATGGGAACGAAAAACTAACGCAACGTAAATTCATTGACATACTCTCATTTAAAGCCGATGGCACACCTGTATTTGGCAAAGACGTATTTAAAATTCCCGGTAAATTCGGCAAACGGATCATGTTTGAATATGCTGCAGAAGTAGCCATGTCGCTTAAATATAACGATAACCGGAAGCAAATTATTTTTAGTCATTTGGCTCCTAATTCACTGGATCCTATATTGGTGGGACAATACCAGTATTATGGCCCCGACGGCAGCTTTGACGGGCTTTCTATGAAAAAAGGCAGATGGACCTACGAAGCAGCTATTGATATCCGAAAAGACAAAGACAAGAATGATAATATAAAGAAACCGGAGCCTGATAAGCAAACACCGGTTTATAAACCCAAATAACCATTAGTTAGTAAAGTTTTGAAAGTTAAGGGGTTTAGAAAGTTATAAAAATTCGGAAATTATAAGCTCATTAATTTCTATTTTTATATAGCTAAACAACTTTCATAACTTTTAAACTTTCATAACCACAGCTCTGATGAAATATTTTACTCTCTGTTTACTATTATGTTCTACATTCACATTTTTCGCCCAGGACGATGATGAAAAAACTTCTAAATTTTGTACTGAAATAGATAATAAGCAGGCTTTAAAACTTTACGAAAAGGCGCTTGATAAAAAGCAATATAAAAAGCCCGAGCGTTTGGAATTTATTAGAAAATGCCTGGAAGCAGAGCCTGATTTTGCAGAAGCAAATTTATTAATGGCCAATGAAATTGTAGTAACCTGTAAGCTGCAAAATAAAGCATTTACACCGGCAGTGCCCTATTTTTATAAGGCTATAGCCCTTTGTCCTAAAATACATTCGGAACCTTATTACTTTATAGGATTTGATTATTATGAAGCCTTAAAAAATGATTCGGCCGTGAAATACCTCGAAAAATTTATCAAGTTTAAAGATGACGATGAAAAGAAATTTTCAAAAGATTATGAAGCCGAGATATACCAGGCCAAGGAAATGATCAAGTATGCGAAAAAGGAAAGCGAGTTGAAAAAGAAAATTGTCCCTTTTGATCCTAAAGTGGTAAAAGGCGTTTCTACTCCTACCGACGAATATTTAGCTTATGTTTCTCCCGACGATAAATTGTGTTTTTTTACAAGAAGAGTACCGGTGAAAAATATGAATCAGGTATATGCTTCCGATAAAGAGAAAGAAGTATTTATGGTAGCCAAAAGAGATAAAACCGGTTTATTTAATGTGGGAGAACCTATGTCGCCACCCTTTAATGTAACGGATGATAACCAGGGAGGCTGCACGATCTCTATCGATAATAACCGTTTGTACTTTGCGATGTCACGTCAGGAAGGCGGCAATCAACCCAATTGCGACATTTATATCAGCGAGAACTCCGGAGGCGACTGGAGCGAGATCCGGAAACTGGGAGCTAATGTGAACCATCCTGTGTATTGGGATTCGCAGCCAACATTGAGTGCTGATGGTAATATGCTCTACTTTGCCAGCGACAGGCCGGGAGGTTATGGGGGCATTGATATTTACTATACACAACGCGACGTTAACACCGGTGCCTGGAGTATTCCTAAAAATGCAGGACCTAAAATCAATACGGCCGGTAACGAAAAAACGCCTTTCATTCACTCGGATAGTGAAACCCTGTACTTTAGCAGCGACGGGCTATTTGGCTTTGGAAAGATGGATATTTTTTACATTCGTAAAGATGACAAAGGAAACTGGAAAGAAGCCGAAAATATTGGCTACCCTATTAATACGGAAGCGGATGACGTAGGTTTTTTTGTAAGTACCGACAGTAAAACAGGATATTTTTTCTCTTACGACGAAGGAAAAATGCGTGGTAAAGGCGTAGGGAAATTTGATTTGTTCTCTTTTGAATTATATAAGGAAGCCAGACCACAAGAAACTACTTTCATAAGTGGAGAGCTAAAAGACAAAGAAGGCAACGTTGTAGAAGGTGCCAGAGTAGAAGTCATGAATACTGTCACTAAAGAAAAAACACAGGCAGTGGTAGATTCATCATCGGGTAAATTTATGGTAGCTATTAATTTAAAAAAGAAAGATGATGTGCTCATTACCGTAAAGAAAAACGATTACGCTTTTAGTTCAAAAATAGTAAGTGTAAAAGAAGCCACCTTCGAAAACCAGCCAAAACCTGTAAAGGTTGAGCTTAGTGAAGCTAAAGCAGGGAGCTCTTTTGTCATCAATAACCTGTATTATAATACGAATTCTGCCGATCTTAAAAATGAATCCTTCATCGTACTGGAATCCTTTGCTGAATATTTAAAAGAAAATCCAACCATTACCATCGAAATTCAGGGGCATACCGATAATGTGGGTGGGGCTGCTGCAAATGAGGCACTCTCTGCAAACAGGGCATATACGGTAAAAGCGTTTCTTGAAGAAAAAGGTATTGACGGAAAACGTATTACCGCTAAAGGCTATGGACCTAATAAACCAATTGCCGAAAATACTACTGAAGAAGGCAGGGCTAAGAACAGAAGGACAGAATTTTTAATAACAGGGAAGTAACCTTTTCTAATTTTAAATATTGATGGAACAGAATAAAGTTGGAATAGTGTCGGTTCGAGCGAAGTCGAGAACTAAAACAATATTAGGAACGCTTCTCGACTTCGCTCGAAGTGACAAAAATGCCAATTCGACCTTATTCTGATACACTATATTTTAGATTAATGGTACTTACATCCTACCCGATAGTTGCAGGCTCACTGTAGGTAAAATTGTTGGCTAACTATTTACAGGCTTATTGATAGTTTGCCCGGAATTACTACTGTATAGCACCTGTACTATTAAATACAATTGCTTTTCTGCATCTAAATAACCAGGAGAAACAATTTCCGTACGGCGAAGCTCATGAAAATCAAAAATATCTTTTGCTATTTTCTGTCCCTGTTGTATAGAACTTATTTTAAATTTATAGAAAGCGGGTTCCTCATCGTCTGAATTTATGTTTAATGAGGCCTCATACATATTAGGATCATTCACTAATTTAATTTGCCAATGCTCATCCTCCGATCTATGACGTCTTGCATTTCTGGTGGCGTCAAATCTGACAATGTGTTTTCTTCTTTCTGATTCCTGTACAAGGTGTATGATATCTTCAGCGTCCATATATACTATCTATTCCACAAATATATCTGAAAACCACACATGTTCATGCTATAATTTATAGCAATGAATAAAAAGATTCTTTATAAATGGTTTGTATTATTTAGTCTTCAGCTTTTTTGTTTTTTGTCTTTTTATTAAATCAATCCACTCTTCCGGCTTCCATTTGTCAGAAAAAAAGCGTAGTTCTTTTTTATCTTTCAGCAAAACAACTACCATATCCTTAAACTTTTTTTGTGGGTCACCGCCTGCTTTCTCAATATCATTGAGAATTACGTCAACAGAATAATCTTTTCTGTAATCAGGAAAAACAAGGCTTTTAAATAAGGTAAGTAAAAAAAATTCATGGTCTTTTTGCCATCTCAATTGGCTTTCTGTGAGGTATAAAGTACCGGATATAAATAACCTCTTCGTCACATACATATTGGCTTTTTCGCTGATAATAATCGTTTCGTTTTCCATTATCAAAAAAATTAAAGTCCTTTTATCAATTCATTCCACACTGTATCTGTTGTTTGAGGTTTACAAACAATGGTAAGCGGTTCCAGTTTAATAGGGTGAATAAATTCTGCTTTATACGAATGTAAATGAATAGATGCATTTGAATTTGTTCTGTCAAAACCATATTTAATATCTCCCTTAATAGGACAGCCTATCGCGCTCAACTGCGCGCGGATTTGATGATGCCTACCGGTATATAAATTAATTTCCAGCAAATGATAATTACTAATGGAAGCAATCAATGTGTATTTTAATTCTGCTTTTAAAGAACCTTTTTTTTCTTCAGTATAAGCTTTACTGGTATTGTTTTTTTCGTTTTTAATGAGGTAATGCGTTAAGCGTTGAGACTCCATTGGCGGCTTTTGTTTTACTACAGCCCAATAGGTTTTCTGAATGGTTTTATCTCTGAACAATTCGTTCATGCGCGATAAGGCTTTGCTCGTTTTAGCAAAGATCACAATACCCGAAACGGGTCTATCGAGCCTGTGACAAACGCCACAAAACACATTGCCGGGTTTATTATCACGTTGTTTTATGTAATTTTTTACTTTTTCCGACAAAGGCATATCGCCCGTTTTATCGCCCTGAACAATTTCTGACGATTTTTTATTGATGACAATCAGATGATTGTCTTCGTATAGGATGTGCGAAGCTTCAATTAATTCTTCGGGTTGGAACATAGGTACTTAATTAAAGATCAGTTTAAATTCGAGACGTCGGTTTACAGCATGCTCATCGTCGCTGCACAAAATAGCATTATTACAGTTGTTAAGCAATTTTGTTTCTCCATAGCCTTTTGCCATTACTCTGTCAATATCGATCCCTTTATCAATGATGTATTTTTTTGCTGCTTCGGCGCGCTGTTCGCTCAGCTTTAAATTATAGGCATCACTTCCTTTG
>JAZJZF010000088.1:29022-42599 GCA_040389965.1 Bacteroidota bacterium | reverse complement strand
ATCTCTACTTCATCATTCAAACTAAAATCTCCCTGCTCTTGTGTTACATCAAAACCTGTTAGCTCAATCGATCTTAATGTATCTATCTCCGATTCTTTAACAATTGCTTCTTTCGACGAAAATTTAATGAATCCCAAAACAGCAGAGTTAGCTAATACTTTTTCTTTTTCAGAAATATCAATACGTACAAATACATATCCGCTGATCATAGGAAATTCGACCCATTTTCTCCTATCGCTCCACTGTTGAAGTCTTTTAACAATTGGACTGTATGCTTCTATGCTGTTCTGTAAAAGTTTTTGGACAATTTTTTTTTCATGTCTCACATTTACATATACTACATACCAGTTTTTCATAAAAGTCACAGCTTCGCATCCTCAGTCACATATATGAGAGGAACTTTTATATAATTAATTTGTTTCTCAGGATTTACTCCCGCTATTGTAGCCGTAGCCATAACCATAGCCATACCCGTAGCCATAGCCATATTTTGAATAGTAGTATTTACTTTTACGACGCTTTATACCGTTTAAGACTAAATATACGTCTTTGATCGAATTATCGTTTACAAGTTTATGGAAAAGGTTTAACACGCTTTTGTTAGCATATTTCGTATTTAATACGAAGATATTAATATCCGAATATTGCATTAAATAAGACGCATCCGATAGCATTCCGGCTGGCGGTGTATCAATTAATACATAATCGTAATTTTGCCTGGCATAAGCAATAATTTCCTTTAGTTTTTCAGAAAGAACCAGCTCAGAAGGATTTGGCGGTATAGGTCCGGATAAAATCGTATGTAAATTGGTTACCTGAGTTGTTTTTACAATCTCATCTAAACTACTATTACCCATTATAAATGTGCTGATTCCTTTGTCAGCATTCATTTCTAAAGCTTTTTGAATACGTGGTTTATGCAAATCAAGTTCAAGCATAATCACTTTTTTTCCGCCTTTTGCCAGAATAGCCCCAATATTAATAGTTGTAAACGTTTTTCCTTCGCCGGGAGCATTAGATGTAAATAAGATAACCTGTTTATTCGAATTTAAAAACACATACTGTAAATTGGTTCTGAGGGTTCGAAAGGCTTCCGAAATATAACTGGTCGGTTTCTCTTCAACCACAATCCCTTTATCCGAAATGCCACTTTGAAATGGAAGATCTCCAATAATCGGTAAAAATGTTTTTTCCTTTAACTCCTCTACGGTTTGTATAGTTGTAAAGAACATAAATCTTATTAAAATCAATACTACCGATAATACTAAGCCCGCAGTTACAAACGAAGAAACTATTTTTGGTTTGTCCGGGCTTATAACTCCCAGGTTTCGGGGACTATCAATGATCTTAATCTCCGAAACGATAGATGCTTTTGATATTTTTGTGTTAGCTCTTCGCTCCAGCAAGAAATTATATAATCCCTCATTCACTACTACCCTTCTTTGAATATTTAACATATCCTGTTGTTTCTGGGGTATATTCTTAATTTCAGCAATATAACTGCTTATTTCCCCGTTTATGTTTTCCATTACTTTGTGGGTAGCATTACGGGTATTATTCAGGTACACTAAAATATTTTGTTTAAGTCTTTTAATATTCTGCTTAATCTCAATGATATTAGGATTACTTTCTTTAGAAAAACCAAAAGATTGATTCAGTTTAATTTGCGAATTATATAATTCTCCAACTGATGAAATTAAAAAAGGGTCTTTATCTACAATAAAAACATTTGGTGGCAAAAACTGAGGATCTTTGTCTTCGATAATATACTTTTCAAGATCATTTATAGCATCAATCTTTAATTTAAATCTTGATTTTTCAGCATCATATTCAGAAAGTTTTTTGAAAAAATCATTCTTCTCCCACTCAAGATCCAGAATCGCTTTTTGTTTCTTGTAGTTTTGCATTGTATCCTCAATCTCTTTTAAGGAGTTGCTAACGTCATCTAACTGTTTATCTATATATATAATTGTACGCTCATTAATTTCAAATTTGGCATTTAATGATTTACTGATATATACTTTTGATAAGGTATCCAAAATCAAAACTGCTCTCTCCGGAATAATATCATCAATAGTTAATACCAATACGTTTGTGTAATCGGGGTTTTGCACGTTTAACGATTGCTGAAAACTATATACTAAATTGTCGATGTCATGAATAACAACCTGGTACTCCAGATTTTTTAATTCGTCAACCGTATTCCGATTAAAATTGCTCCCTCTACTTACAATAATATTAAAGTCTATGTCTATAAAATTTTCATCGAACTTACCTATCTTAATTTCTTCTATCTCATTTTTCACATACTTCAGCTCGAACTCATTATAGTTAAGTATTTTTATATCCAAAGCATTTTCCTTGAGACTTGGATTGACTGAATTTACTTTTACATCAAAAGGAACTCCACTAAATTGCTCTGTTGTTCTTACACGTCCCACCAAAAAATATGAGACTTCCAATTTCTCTTTTAACTTAGAAACAGTTTCTTTCATTAAATCAAATGACTTAACAATTCTTATTTCATTCGAATTATCTATATAAGATTGCGTGCTAAAATTGTTATCGGTAATTAAATTATCTTTATAATAAGTATCGTTGGTTTTTAACATTTCAACGGAAGCCTGATAGACACTTGTTAGCTTATAAACGTAGAAATAGCCAACAACGTAAAAAACCGGAACAATTAATAAGGGAATGTACCAGTTTTTGGATATTATTCTCCAAATTACTTTAAGGTCATTAATATTAACGGCTGAACTGCTCTTTTTTTGCTCCACGAAGTTTTTATAGATTACAAATATAATTATTTGGCATGATTTTTACACCACAATTGTTGTTGCAACTTATTTTATTTATATTTACGTCTTAATTATTAAATTAATGAGCACAAAATTTATTTTAACTGCATTATTTATTGTATTTGTAAGTTCATTATCAATATCTGCTCCTCCTCCTCCATCAGGTGGGCCTGGATGCTGGCCGCCTCCTTGTGTACCTATCGATGGTGGTATAAGTATACTTATTGCTGCCGGCGCATTATACGGGGCCAAAACGTTATACAATAAACATAAAGAAAACAAACAAACTTTATAACATATAATCCCCGCAGCAGCGGGGTTTTTTGTACATGTTCAGCAAACTTAAATCAAATAAACTTGGGTATTTCATCTTTAAAGCCTCTTTATTGTACGCCTTTTGTTATTTTATTTACGAATTTGTCATTAAACGCTTCACTCAGCTCGATCAGCTATTTATCAGGCTAATCATTAACCTTTGCAAGTCTATTTTAAGTCTTATGGGATATCAAACGTTTGCCAGCAAAGAGGTAAATGATTTTCAGGTATTTGGCATAGACGGATCAAACGGTGTTTGGATTGGCGGGCCTTGTAATGGAATTACCCTGATGTTTTTATTTGCCATATTTGTTATTGCTTATCCCGGCAATAAAAAAGCCAAGTTATGGTACCTTCCTTTGGGCATTGCCATTGTTTATTTTATAAATATCATAAGAATTATAAGTCTGGCATTAATGGCCTATTATTCGCCTCAATACCTTGATTTTAATCATACCTACACTTTTACGTTTATTGCTTACAGTGTCGTTTTTGGCTTATGGATGCTTTGGGTAAACAAATTTTCGAATACCAATTACAGTGAAACCGGCGTTTAAATACCTCCTCTTTATAGCTCTTTTTGCTTTCCTGGGGTTTAGCAGGGAGTTTCTGTTCGTAAATATAAATAACCAGCTATATAAGCTCTATTACGGGCATTCCAATCTACCCTTGCCTGATTCGCTCAGTTTCCTGGACGAACTGTCTTACAGCGCCTTATTTTATGGTAAATTTGTATTAACCCTTCTATTTTACCTGGCTTACTTTTTCACCTCTTTTATAGCGGTTAAGCTAATTACAAACGATAAAAAAATTACCCTCTGGATTATTTATATCTATGCTTTATTGTTAATTTTAGCGGGATTAACCATGCTTTATAATTATCTTATAAATAACCAGCTCGATGGCGACGAATATACGTTTAGCCGCTGGCTCCTTGGTATTGCTCAATCTCCACTTGTTGCTTTTTTTATAATAGCATCGGGAACATTGTATAAAAAAATGCAGAAAGAAAATAATTATTAAATTAAAACAGATGAAAAAAGACAGCGCTATTTTTAAATTAATTACAGAAGAAAAAAAACGTCAAGCCCGTGGTGTAGAGCTTATTGCCAGCGAAAATTATGTAAGTGATCAGGTAATGAAAGCGATGGGTAGCGTATTAACCAATAAATATGCTGAAGGGCTTCCGGGAAAACGTTACTATGGTGGTTGTGAAGTAGTAGATAAAGTAGAACAAATAGCTATTGACCGCGCTAAGGAATTATTTGGTGCTGTATGGGTTAATGTGCAACCCCATTCGGGAGCACAGGCCAATGCTGCAGTAATGTTAGCCTGCCTTAAACCCGGTGATACTATTTTAGGTTTCAACCTGTCGCATGGTGGGCATTTAACACATGGTTCACCTGTAAATTTTTCAGGAAAACTATACCATGCTACTTTTTACGGTGTTGAAGAAAAAACAGGCCGTATAAACTACGATACGTTAGAAGAAACTGCTAAAAAGGAAAAACCTAAAATGATTATTTGTGGTGCTTCTGCTTATTCCCGCGACTGGGATTATGTACGTTTACGGAAAATTGCAGATTCGGTAGGGGCTTTGTTAATGGCTGATATTTCTCACCCCTCAGGATTAATTGCAAAGGGCATTTTAAACGATCCTTTACCACATTGCCATATTGTAACCACTACCACCCATAAAACACTACGTGGACCAAGAGGTGGTATGATTATGATGGGGAAAGATTTTGAAAATCCTATGGGCGAAAAAACACCTAAAGGAGAGCTTAAAATGATGAGCGCCTGTTTAGATATGGGAGTTTTCCCCGGAACACAGGGCGGACCATTAGAACACGTTATCGCGGCTAAAGCGATAGCATATGGAGAGTGTTTATCAGATGAATATATGCTTTACTGCGTTCAGGTTATTAAAAACGCTCAAACAATGGCTAAAGCCTTAATAGAAAAAGGATATAAGATCATATCCGGCGGTACAGATAACCACTGTATGCTGATTGACCTGAGAAGTAAAAATTTAACCGGTAAAGAAGCTGAAAAAGCCCTGGGCGAAGCAGATATTACCGTAAATAAAAATATGGTGCCTTTTGATGATAAATCGCCATTTGTAACATCAGGTATCAGGATAGGATCACCTGCAATTACCAGCCGTGGTTTAAAAGAAAAAGACTGCCTTAAAGTAGTTGAGTTTATAGATGCTGCTCTAAGAAATAAAGATAATGCAAAAGAGCTGGCTAAAATAAAAGCTAAAGTAAATACAATGATGGAAAAGTATCCTTTGTTTAAAGACTAAAACTCAGACAACACTACATAAAAAAACCTCTCAGATTGAGAGGTTTTTTTGTTTTATATAAGTTCCAATGCAATTAGAAATGCCATAAATCATGTTCCCATCTGAAAATATCGTTTTTGATACGATCAGACTCTAATAAAGCATCTATCCCTTTTGAATAGTTTTCAATAGATCTGTCATACACGTTCGTTTCTTTGATAGCTCTCGAAGAAAATTGTCTCTTCCAGAAGATATCTTCAAAAGTTCTACGCTCAGCATCATTCTTCCAGTTGTAAACTTCATGTTTAGCAAAGAAAGGACGGCATGCCGGGAAGTAAGTATAGAAAATAGGATACTCTCCTAAATCTTCTTTTTTAGGTTTTAATACATTAAAGCCCATAGAAAGAATACGCACTTCTAGAACAGATTTTTGTTTATCAAAGAACCAGTCTTCTTTTAATTCTAATGATGTAAAATTTTCAAAGATCCATGTTGAATCCACAATACCCGGTTTTTTTACCATATAGGAGTTACCACTTGCATCGAACTCTTCAACATCTGCTGAATCTTCCTGCAAAACAATCATATTCCTGATATTAGATAATTCCAAAGGCTCTAAAAACTCTTCATCCTTAAAAGCAATGATTTGTCCTGATAATACATACTTTGTAATAAGCTGCATTAAAGAAATTCTGCTTACAACCTGCTCTTTTGGATAATATAGCTGTTGATTTTGTTTTTCGCGCATGTCGATTTTTCTCCATACACGTTTTTCCCATGTAACATCTCCTTCTCTTAAGTGAGTATATGGGATATAACGTCTGTTTACAGAGTTCTCTTTATCATAGATCCCATCTCTGTAATCGCCCGGCTGAAAAACACCCGGTTGAGCCTTCAAAGATAAAAACGACAAAAGTAAACTCGATAAAAACAAAATATTTTTAATATTTATCATGATTTCAGCTTTTATTGTAACAAAATTTAATTTATACTATTACTTAGTAACTTTAATACCACAGGTTACAGAGTTTATTTTTCCATCCGGTCCTTTAACCTTCGCATCAATATATACTTTCGTACCTACATCCGCACCCCTCATAATCGCCTGTGCATCTGCCGCAAGATTATTACCGTTTCCGGAAGCCTGTGCCAGTTTACCTTTTGATTTACCTGTAACTTCATAAGATATTACGATAAAGTTAGCCTGGAATTCGAATCCGTTAGCACCTGCACCTAAACCGCTTACTAAAGCAATTTCTCCTTTTTTCAATTCTTGTGGAGCAAATTTTCCACCAAGTTTCAATTCAGGTTTCGGTAAAGGTTTTACTTTAAATGCTACAGGAGGTCCTTGAGCTTTAGTACCATCTTTAGTTTTGGCAGAAACCGAAATGTTACATGTTCCTGTTCCTACGAAAGTAAATTCATATTTACCACCACCTTTAGAAATATATTTTGCACCACCACCGTTTGCGCTAATTACTAAATCTGTTGGAGCAATACCTGCTGCAGAAATACTTACTGGGTTAACAACACCTGCATAAAATACTTTCATTTGATCAGCTGAAACCGCTACCGAAGGAGCTGCTACCATATAAGTTCCTCCAAAAGGATAATACTTAAATGTTCCATCAGGATTTTTGTATTTAATAACCCCTTTGTAAGTTTGCTCACCTTGTCCGCCTGTTCCTACAGAGTATTTACCTTCACCATTTATCAAAGGAACTAAACCGCTACCTTTGCTACCTGTTGCAGCAGCAGCAGAGTCAACACCCATAATAATTTCCATATCGCCTTGTCCTAATTTAGAAGAAGATGCCGCTAAGAAGATATCTGCTTCGTATGGAGAACCTGCCTGAATATAAGAAGAAGGAGCAACTACACGAGCTACGATGTGATCAAATTTAATAGCTAATTTACCACTTGCACCTGAAAACACTTGCAGGATCTCAGCTTCAACGTTTTTTAAATCCGATTGAAATTTGTTTAAGTTAGTATAAACCGCTGCTAATGGTAAGTGATAAAAATTATCCATTTCCCAATTAAACTCTACACCATCTTCAACACGTTTACTATCAGTAGGTTTAATAGAAGCCAATTTCTTTTTTAAACCTTCATAATCCGCTTGTAATAAATGCTCACCATCTGTTTTTTGCATTTTATCCATCATGGCAATTAATTTATCATGAAGACCATTCAGTTTATCTCTCAATTCAGATGCCGTATGTGGTCCTTTTGAAGGAGTTTTTGGTTCTGAACCAATTAAAATGTGAGTAGGACCATCATAATCATCCATTTTTTCCATACGTCTTAAATTTAACGTATCGGCAATTTTCTCATTTTCCAAAGCTGTTGGTTCAACGTGGGCTACAATTACAGATCTTAATTCTCCAATGTAGTTGTATACTTCGCTGATCTCTTTTTGAGCTTCAATGGCTCTGTTAAAATAAGGCTTAGCTCCCGGGTTTCCTTCAATAGTTGTACGGAAAGCCTCAGTTACCAGTTTGTTATTTGTTTGAAGATTATCTCTTGTTTTTTCCAAACTTTCGTTCACAGAAAGATAACCCTGTAAAATTTGTTTTGACACGTTCATCGCCAAAAGAGCTGTTAGTACGAGATACATCATACCAATCATCTTCTGTCTAGGTGTTTCTTTACCTCCGCCCATAGTGCTATAATATTTTTTTTAGATTAATAGTTAGTTTTTAAAACCGAAGAAAATAACAGAAAGTCATTTTCTTCGGAAATCAATAAGTTTAGTGAATTATTGTTTATTAAAATTCATTGCACCTAACATATTACCATAAATAGTATTTAAGGCAGATAAGTTAGTTGATAATGTTGACATTTCCTGTCTGTATTTTTTAGTATCGTCAACTGAATCGTGTAAGTTTTTCATTAATTCATTTAAGCCACCATAGAATTTCTCAGTAGCTTCTAAATGACCACGAGAACCTTGTAATTGCAATTCGTATGTAGCGTTTAATGCTGATAAATTTTTAGATACGCTGTTTAATGATTCTCCGATTGAATGACCTGCATCATTAGATTCTGCAAGACTCGAGATAGATTCAGCTGCTCTACTGTAAGTATCAGCTAAATGAGATACATTTTTTGAAGCAGATTTAACGCTGTCAACATAATCATTAGTTGCAACAGTTGCATTGCTGATATCTCCAATTTTTGAAGCGCTATCACTTAAAGAACGCATTCCTGTTCCTAAACTTTCAATTAATTCAGGTCCTATTTTAGCTTCCGCTAACATTGCGTCTAATTGGTTAGAAATTGGTAATCCTTTTTTGCTTTCTTCCATTTCATCTTCATGACCACCCATACCACTTAATTCAGGATATGCTAATGACCAATCGTATTCTTCATGCGGGATATCAATTGCAAACAGACAAAATAATACGGCTTCTGTTCCAAGACCGCCGATAAGTGCAATAGATGCACCCGGCCAGTGCATAATTTTAAATAATGCTCCAACGATTACGATAGCTGCACCGAAGCATGATGCTAAGTGTAAGTATTTTTTAAATCCGGTAACTTTAGGTAATTTGCTCATAGCTCTTTTGTGTTGTTTAGTTAGTGATTGTTGTGTTTGTTTGTTATTTGTTTGTGTTTATTTTCTTCAGACTAAAAATCATCATTTTTATCACGACCTAAATAAGTCATAACGTTACGGAAACCAATATAACATTTTGCTGTATCCTGGTATTCATATGTTCTTGTACTTGTTTGTAAGTAGTAACCTACATCTTTCCATGAACCACCACGAATAACTTTACGTTTCAATACGTTTGCATCTTTATCCTGTGCTTCGTAAACATAATCAGGGTTTAAATCATGTGCAAAATCATATGCTGACTCATCAAAGGCGTTACTTGTCCATTCTGCAACGTTACCGGCCATACAATATAAACCGTAATCGTTAGGGTTGTATGAATAGATGTATACAGAGTGGAATCCACCGTCATCGATATAAGAACCACGCATTGGTTTAAAGTTACCTAAGAAACAACCTCTTGCATTACGGATATAAGGACCACCCCAAGGATATGGAGAAAGATCATTACCACCACGTGCAGCGTATTCCCACTCAGACTCCGTTGGTAAGCGGAAATCGTTTACGATAGACTGGCCAATTCCTATTAAGAAGTTATTTAATAAATTTGAACGCCAGATACTGAAAGCACGTGCCTGTTTCCAGGTAACACCTACTACAGGATAATCGTCATAAGCCGGATGCCAGAAATACATATTAGTCATTGGCTCATTGAATGAATAGGTGAAATCATGAACCCATGCTAATGTATCAGGGTAAACGTTAATTACATCTTTAAGGATAAATACTGAGCGGTCAACACCTTTACGCTCTCTTGGTACATAATTACCTTGTCCAACAGAAACCTGATCATCTACATTATAAGTACCTAATGTTTTAGGATCTTTTCCAGGGTCTCCAACCGGTGTGGAAGGTGTACCGGGTGTTCCGTTAACTCCGTCATTTAAATGCACCCCGTTAATATAATCTGCTTTTTTGTACTCATGTGCTGCATCCTGAACATCAGGAGATTTTTGAGGCAAGAAACGGTTATTTTTAGAAGCCGCTAAACGGATATCAATTCTGTAATACTCGTAGTTTAATTTACGTGTATCAATTTCTTTACGGTTATAAAAACGCTCTCCTTCTGGAAGATACATTGGTTGAAGATCTAAACGGTAATCTTCGTCATCACTTTCCCAATCGATTTTTTCTTCCCAGTTGATATACGGATCCTGAAGGTTATTATCTCCTTTATAAATAGGATACATTCCTAAGAAGTCATCCTGAGATATTTGATAATCTTCAGCATTTCCGTTAGAACCAAACGCTAATAGTTTACGAGCGATAGAATCACGTACCCAATATACGAACTGACGGTACTCATTATTAGAGATCTCGGAATCATCGATATAAAATGCCTGAACAGAAACCATTTTGGATTTTGCTGTATGAGCCATGGTAATCTCCTCATCACTTGGCCCCATATGGTAACTCCCCATAGGAATATACAAAGTACCGAATGGATCGGGCTGGTACCATTTCTCTCTCCCTTGTACGCCGATTAACTCTCCAACACGTTTGTTACACCCGGTAACAACCGCTATAAATGAAGCTAATACAATCAGTTTTTTCATAGTGCTTTTGTTTAGTTTTTCGCTCGTGAATGTTATTTCCGTTTGCTTTCTTTGTTTATAATCCCAAACCTTATTTTAAGTAACATTTTGTTTTATCAACAACTTATTAACAATTTTAAAAATAAGGTTGTAGGAGACTTAAACGTGCTTTTTTTTAAAAGGTTACAATTTTAATCTAATTGTCTTGTATTCTGATAATTTGTAAATTTCTTAGGTTTTTTCACTGTAAAGCAATAGCCTAGCATAATTTCATGCGTACCAGCACTATAGCCTTTAATTTTTGATAATGTTAAATCATAAGAATACCCTACTTTTAAGTTACCAACTGTAGAACCCGGAGATGGTAGAAATCTTGCACCGATCATAGGAGCAATGGCATCCTGCATACGGTAAGATACTCCAAACCATACATTTTGTTTGTATGAATAAGTTAAGTTAAGATCTAATTGAGTAGAAGCAGCATCGGTTTTTATTTTAACGTTTGGCTGTAAGGAATGCTCAGGTGTTAAATTAAAGGTATAACCTCCCATAATATAATAGTGACGTGCCAATGAATATTTCACATTGCTACCGGCACTTAAATCCTGTGCTCCTAAGTGAGTAGTAGAAATACCTACATACATTTTATTAGGAATGGTATAAAAAGCCCCAAAACCAAGATCGTATGTTAGTTTATTTAATTGCGGATTATTACCACCAGCATAAGTACCCGGAATCGATTGATCCGGACCTACATCAGGAGTAATCCATTTACCGTTAAACTGTTGCTGTAAGATACCACCATCGATACCAACACCTAAAATACCAGGCCCTAAACCCTGCTTGTTCCAGGCTAAAGCCAAACGCGCAAATAGTGTTTTTGCATACCCGATTTGATCATTCATGACGTTTAAACCTATCCCTAAAGGTAAGTTACCAACAGGCATATCAAAGCTAAGTGCCGCTGTTTTAGGAGCTCCGGGGAAGTTAACCCATTGCTGACGGTACATAACGTTTGTACAAATTGCCTGACTAGTTCCGGCATATCCCGGATTATACATCAATTTATTATGCATAAATTGGGTAAATTGAGGATCTTGCTGAGCGAACGAAACGCTAGTAATTGCTGCTAATGCAACAGTTAATTTGGTAAAAATTTTCTTCATGTTATACCAGTTTAGTTTTATTTTGTTAAGTATAGTTAAATACCTAGGGGACTAAATTATGACATTTTTAATTAAAATCAAAGTTTTTGAACTTTTTTTTGTTAAAAACCTCTTGATGGATTTGGTTGGATTTTTAGCACATTGTCAAAAAAACAAAAAATTGAAATAATATCGGGATTTATTGTCAATTTTGCGGTGTTGAATCCAACACCTCACAGCATTATTAAAATGGGTTAAAATTAAAAACAGTTTGTACTTTTAGCCTTTAAATTTAGCCATTCATGATCGCTTCTGTATTTCATAAAGGTAAAGATTATAAAATTGATTTTTACCAACCGATTGATATTTCTATTCCTTTGAGCAGTGATGAAAATTGTGTGAGTGCCTGGTATGTAAAACCTATGGAACTGGAAGCTGTACAAAACGGCGATTGGATTGGTGATGTGAACAAGGGAGGCTCTGTTAATTTCAGAAACATTAAATTTAACCCGCATGGCAATGGTACGCATACCGAGTGCGTAGGTCATATTAGTAAAGAATTTGTAACCATTAACCACTGCCTTAAACGTTTTATGTTCCTGGCCGAAGTGGTTACTATTCTTCCCCGACAACTCGATAACGGAGATTTTGTGATTACGAAACAACACTTTGAAGATGCTCTTGAAAACAGAAAGCCGGAAGCGATTGTTATCAGAACGTTATCGAACGGATTAAATAAATTAACCACACAATATTCGAACACAAATCCGCCTTATGTTTTAAAAGAAGCGATTGAGTTTTTGAATGTTATTGGTGTAGAACATTTGCTGATTGATATGCCAAGTATTGACAGAGAAATGGATGAAGGAAAATTGCTGGCACATCATGCTTTTTGGCAATACCCGGAGAACACTCAATTTCATAAAACCATTACAGAATTTATTTATGTTAATAACGAAATTATTGACGGTACTTATATTTTAAATTTACAGATTGCCAGCTTCGAAAATGACGCGAGCCCAAGTAAACCGGTGCTGTATAAGATATTTTAAAATAATGGAAAATGTAAAAGGGAAAATGTGAGATGTGAGATGTGAGATTAAGAAATTTAAAAAACAAAAAGTTCAAATTAAACTAATTATTGTTTTCTGAAAACAAAAAACAAATGAAATTACACCTTCCATATAGCAATAGTTTAACAGAATACAAACGCTTTGTAACACGCGAAGTAAAATGCGGAGATGTAGGTATAGGAGGCAATAATCCTATTCGTCTGCAAAGTATGACCACTACTGATACCATGAATACCAAAGCTACTGTGGCACAGAGTATCCGTATGATTGAGGCAGGCTGCGAGCTGGTAAGAATTACCGCGCCAAGCATTAACGAAGCAAAAAATTTAGAGTTCATCAAAAAAGAATTGGTAGCTGCAGGCTTTCATACGCCGCTGGTAGCTGATATTCACTTTACACCAAACGCGGCAGAATATGCTGCCCGCATTATTGAAAAGGTAAGGGTGAATCCGGGTAATTATGCAGATAAGAAGAAATTTGAAGAGATAGAATATACCGATTCGGCTTATGAACAGGAGCTGGAAAGAATCAGAAACCGTTTTACGCCACTTGTGAATATTTGTAAAGAATATGGAACAGCCATGCGTATTGGTACCAATCATGGATCGTTGAGCGACCGCATTTTAAGCAGATATGGCGATACGCCTTTAGGGATGGTAGAATCGGCTTTTGAATTTTTACGTATTTGCGAAGATCTGAATTATCATAATATTGTTATTTCCATGAAAGCCAGCAACACACAGGTAATGGTGCAGGCTTACCGGTTATTGGTTCAAAAAATGATGGAAACAGGCCGTAA
>JAZJZF010000088.1:0-29012 GCA_040389965.1 Bacteroidota bacterium | reverse complement strand
TTATCCATTGCATTTAGGTGTGACAGAAGCCGGTGATGGAGAAGACGGAAGAATAAAATCGGCAGTAGGCATAGGAGCTTTATTAGAAGACGGATTGGGAGATACGGTAAGGGTATCGTTAACGGAAGAACCCGAATACGAAATTCCTGTAGCAAAAGCGTTGGTTGACCGATACACACACAGAACACCTCACGATACGATTGAACCGCTGAAAAAAGAAGGAGATAAAATTACTCTTTCTTATGACCCGTACGAATACAAAAGGCGTGAAAGCACTACTGTTACTACTATTGGTGGACATAACGTTCCGCGGGTTATAGGCGACTTAAGTGATAGAGACCAGATAACACCCGCTTCTTTTTTTCCTTTAGGTTATAATTATTCTGTGCCTTTGGATAAATGGAATATTAATGACCTTGCCTGTGATTTTATTTATGTAGGTAATCATACCGTAGATTTTGAAATTCCCGGAACACTTGGCATCATTTACAATTCAGACACCTGGGAAGATATTGAAAACCCTGTAAGACAATACCCTTTATTTTTTGGTGACGAATTTTTGAGAAGCGATAAAACACATCCTCAATTAAATTTTGTGGTTATTACCAAGCATATTCTGGATTCGGAATTTTTAAACGAGTTGAAACAACACACTAATGTTGTTTTAATATTAGAAACGCTGAACAAGCATGCCATGGCTGAGTTAAGAAGATTATTTGTGAGTCTTGCAGAGCTTGGCATAACCTTACCGGTTATGATACAACGTGCTTATTCAGGAATTACCGAACAGGATTTTCAGCTTGGTGCTTCAGCAGAAGCAGGAGCTTTGTTACTGGATGGTTTAGGCGATGGTTTATGGTTAAAACAAACACATTCGGCATCCACACAGGTAGTTAATTCGACCGCATTTGGCATATTACAGGCAACCAGAACACGTATCAGTAAAACGGAATATATTTCGTGCCCGAGCTGCGGCAGAACCTTGTTTGACCTACAGGAAACTACTCAAAAAATAAGAGAACGTACCGATCATTTAAAAGGCATAAAAATTGGCATTATGGGCTGTATTGTAAACGGGCCGGGCGAAATGGCAGATGCTGATTACGGATATGTAGGCGTAGGTGTAGACAAAATATCGTTATACAAAGGCAAGGAAGTGGTTAAAAAAAATGTACCAAGTAACAATGCCGTTGATGAGCTGATTGATCTTATAAAGGAGCATGGCGACTGGGTTGAGAAAGTATAAATTGGGTTCCGAATAATAATAGTTTACGTAAAACATCATTTTTAAAATTGAATTATTCATCCAATAACAATTCGTTTACTTCTATTTTTTTAAGCTGGTTAAGCTTTACTCCCACTGCCGACCAGTCGACTTTAATCACACTTTTATCTGAGTTTATTTCGAACCAGAACCAAAGGGAAATTATGGTCATTAAAGGTTATGCCGGAACGGGTAAAACCAATATGGTAGCCGCTTTATCCAAAACATTACCCTCCTTTAAATGGCGAAGCGTATTGCTTGCACCAACAGGCCGCGCAGCCAAAGTATTATCAAACTACTCGCAAAAACCGGCGCAAACCATCCATAAAAAAATATTTCGCAAAATGCCTACGCACGACGGAGGCGTTACGTTTAGTTTAGGTGAAAATTTGCATCGCAACACTATTTTTATTGTGGATGAAGCGTCGATGATTGGTTTGGATAATCCCAATTCTGAATCGGTTTATGCAAGCTTACTTGAAAGTTTATTTGAATATGTTTTCCAAGGCGATAACTGTAAACTGATATTGGTTGGAGATACCGCACAGTTACCACCGGTTGGCAGTAATGACAGCCCTGCTCTGAATATCGAATTTTTAAAAGCGGCTTATCATTTAAACATAAAATACATTGAATTAAAGCAGGTGGCACGGCAACAAGATGCCAGCGGCATTTTAAAAAATGCGACGCATTTGAGAGAATGTATTGCAAACGAAAGTGACGAGTTTCCAAAACTACATACTTATCCTGATGTGATAAGACTAGCCGGTGATGAGCTGGAAGACGCCCTGAATAATGCTTATAGCAAATACGGATATAATGATGTGCTAATTGTAACCCGCAGTAACAAACGTGCTAATTTATTTAACCAGGCCGTAAGAAGCCGAATACGTTACATGGATGATGATTTATGTGGAGGCGACCTGATGATGGTTGTAAAGAATAATTATTTTTGGCTGGATGAAAAATCGGAAGCAGGCTTTATTGCTAACGGAGACAGCCTCCAGATAAAAAAAATAACGGGCCGGAGAGAATTATACGGATTTAATTTTGCCGAATGTGTGGTTGAACTCTGCGATTATGCGAATGCTCCTGAAGTGACTTTAAATTTATTATTGGATTCTATCAATACCGATACATCGGCCCTTACCAAAGAACAGCAGCAATTTTTATTTGAGGGCGTGATGGAAGATGTGGCTGATATTCCTACAAAAGGTGCAAGGATGGCCTATCTTAAGAATAGCCCTTATTTTAATGCCTTACAGGTAAAGTTTAATTATGCCGTTACCTGCCATAAAGCACAAGGTGGACAATGGCCCTGCGTATTTATAGACCAGGGATATTTAACAAAAGAGATGTTGAATGTAGAATTTATACGCTGGTTATATACCGCCTTTACACGATCGACTGAAAAAGTGTATCTGATGAATTTTTCGGACGATTTTTTTGGAGAAGGTTTAACCGCAGAGAACGCAGAGTAAAAAGCAAAGGTCGCCAAGGAATTGTTAAATAGTGTTTGAGAATACCCCTTAGCCCCGATTGCAGCGGCATCCTTTTTGGGCTTTTTTCGGGCCTAAAAAGATAAAGCGAAAAGCGGGAAAAAGCTCCAAATATTATAGATTAAATAAAATCAAATTGATTATATTCGCATGATAAAATTTGATAGATGACTACTCTCACAAAGAAAATTCAAATGGTTGACCTTAAAGGTCAGTACGAAAAAATTAAAACCGAGGTTGACGCAGGAATACAGGACGTAATAAATAGCACTGCTTTTATAAACGGGCCGGCTGTAAAAGAATTTCAGGCAGATTTAGAAAATTACTTAAAAGTAAAACATGTGATACCCTGTGCTAACGGCACTGATGCTTTGCAAATTGCAATGATGGCATTAGGTCTGAAACCCGGCGATGAAGTCATTACTGCCAGTTTTACCTATGTTGCTACTGCCGAAGTTATTGGTTTGTTAGGTTTAACGCCTGTGTTAGTAGATGTTTACCCTGATACATTTGATATTGATATTGAAGCCATTGAAAAAGCGATTACGCCAAAAACAAAAGCCATTGTACCGGTTCATTTATTTGGGCAATGTGCTGATATGGAACGCATTATGGCGGTTGCAAAAAAACACAACTTATTTGTGATTGAAGATGTGGCACAGGCCATTGGCGCTGATTACACATTTATCGATGGCAAAAAAGCCAAAGCCGGAACAATCGGTACTATTGGCTGCACATCATTTTTCCCAAGTAAAAATTTAGGATGTTATGGTGATGGTGGTGCTATTTACACAAATGATGATGCTCTTGCTAAACAGTTAAGAATGGTGGCGCATCACGGACAAAGTGTGCAGTATGTACATGATGTATTAGGTGTAAATTCACGTTTGGACACGATACAGGCTGTTGTTTTAAAAGCAAAACTAAAACACCTGGATGAGTATGCTGCCGCACGAAGGAAGGCCGCAGACCATTATGATAAAGCTCTAGCAAATAATCCGAAAATAAAAACACCGGTAAGAGCAAAAAACTCTACGCATGTATTTCATCAGTATACTTTGCAATTGACAGGTGTTGACAGAGCTAAATTACGTGAGCAGCTTGCGGAGCGTGGTATCCCGGCAATGATCTACTACCCTATTCCTTTGCATGAACAAAACGCATACAAAAGCGACCGATTTAAAAAAGGGGATTTTCCTGTAACTGAAAAATTATGTGCTACGGTTTTATCGTTGCCAATGCACACTGAAATGGATACTGAAACGTTACAATACATTACTGATAATTTATTAGAACTTGTAAAATAAACATATGAAGGTTGCAATTGTAGGAACAGGTTATGTAGGATTGGTTACCGGCACATGCTTTAGTGAAGTAGGTGTTGATGTAACTTGTGTAGATATTGACCAAAAGAAAATAGAAAATTTAAATAAAGGTATTTTACCGATATACGAACCGGGGTTGGACGAAATGGTAACACGTAACGTTCAAAAAAAACGCTTGCACTTTTCGACGTCGTTGCAGGAAAGTATACAGGATGCCGAAGTTATTTTTATTGCTGTAGGTACTCCTCCCGATGAGGATGGTTCTGCCGATTTGAAATATGTATTGGCTGTGGCTGCAGGCATTGGTGAGCATATGCAAAAACCTTTGGTAGTAGTGACTAAAAGTACTGTACCGGTGAGTACTGCCGAAAAAGTAAGAAAAGCGTTACAGGAACAATTGGATAAGCGCGGTTCGAAACTGGATTTTTATGTGGCATCGAATCCTGAATTTTTAAAAGAAGGAGCGGCTATTGAAGATTTTATGAAACCCGACAGGATTGTTGTTGGTGTTGACAGACCTGAGGCAGAAGAATTGATGCGTAAATTATACAAACCATTTTTAATGAACGGGCATCCTATTTTCTTTATGGATATCCCTTCTGCCGAGATGACCAAATATGCGGCAAACGCCATGCTTGCTACCAAGATCAGTTTCATGAATGATATTGCAAACCTTTGCGAAATCATGGGTGCTGATGTAAACATGGTACGTAAAGGCATTGGCAGCGACGCCCGTATTGGTACTAAATTTATTTATCCGGGTGTTGGGTACGGTGGAAGCTGTTTCCCTAAAGATGTGAAAGCACTGATTAAAACGGCTAAAGAAAATAAATACGACATGCGTATTTTAAACGCAGTGGAAGAGGTAAACGAAAACCAGAAAGAAGTATTGTTTTCGAAAGTTAGAACACATTTCAACGGCGATTTAAAAGGAAAAACCTTTGCGCTTTGGGGATTGTCTTTTAAACCAAAAACGGATGATATGCGCGAAGCACCATCGCTGGTTATTATTGAAAAATTATTAAAAGCGGGTGCAAAGGTTGTAGCATATGATCCCGTAGCGATGCATGAAGCAGAGCGGATGATAGGAAAAACCATTACGTATGCTACAGATATGTATGATACGTTGAATAATGCCGATGGCTTATTAATTGTAACGGAATGGCCTGAGTTCAGAGTACCTGATTTTGACGAAGTGAATAAACGTCTGAAAGGAAAAAATATTTTTGACGGCAGAAATATTTTTGATCACCAGGATATGAAAAAATTAGGATATAGTTATTACTGCATTGGTATAAATACAAATCAATAAACACTAAATTTATATGAGATCATTTATTTTCACTTTAGCTACTTTATGTATTTCGGGTATGGCATTAGCGCAGGTAGCTATTAAAGCCGGAACTGTTTTAACCTATAAGGTAAATGAGTATGATGGACCCGTTGACCAAACTGTTACTATAAATACACTAAGCCCCGATGTAAAAATAAGCTGGGCTAAAAAAAATAAATACGACGATAAGGGAACACTCATCGTAAAAAGCCAGGCCAAAGAATCTGCGATTAATTTAATTTTTAATTTTCCTATTAATTCTAACGATGACGAATTAACGGATGTATTGCTTGGTTTTATGGTAAGTAAAAAAACATTTACTGAATTAAAAACTACTAAGAAAACAAAGATCAGAATTGACTGCCAGCTGAAATCGGAAGAGCTTACTTACAAAAGTATACAGCCTATGAATATTACTGTAGGCGGCAAAACACAAACTGTAAATTGTATTAATGCCTCATGGGGAACATACGGCGACGAAATGTGGATCTTAGACAATGCTGATTTTCCGATCATCATTAAAGTATCTGCTATTTCTAAATTTGAATTGACTGAGATAAAATAATATGCAAAAAAGAATTTTAATTACCGGGGCAGCAGGATTTTTAGGCTCCCATTTATGTGACCGCTTTATTAAGGAAGGGATGCAGGTTGTGGCTATGGATAACCTTATTACAGGCGATCTTAAGAACATAGAACATTTATTTAAGTTACAGCAGTTTGAGTTTTACCACCACGACGTGAGTAAATTTATTCATGTACCGGGAAATATCGATTATATCTTACATTTTGCATCTCCTGCAAGCCCAATAGATTATTTGAAAATTCCTATTCAAACTTTAAAAGTTTCATCATTAGGAACTCATAACGTTTTGGGTCTTGCCCGTGTAAAAAAAGCAAGAGTATTAGTAGCTTCCACAAGCGAAGTATATGGCGACCCCTTTGTACATCCGCAAACGGAAGAATACTGGGGAAATGTAAACCCTGTTGGCCCACGCGGTTGCTACGATGAAGCCAAACGTTTTATGGAAGCTTTAACGATGGCCTACCACGATACGCATGGATTAGAAACACGCATCATTCGTATTTTTAACACTTACGGTCCACGTATGCGACTAAACGACGGACGTGTATTACCTGCCTTTATTGGCCAGGCATTGCGCGGAGAAGATTTGACGATGTTCGGTGATGGTAGCCAGACACGCAGTTTTTGTTTTGTAGATGATTTAGTGGAAGGGATTTATAGATTGTTAATGAGCGATTACCATATGCCAGTAAACATTGGCAATCCGGATGAAATTACCATTAAAGATTTTGCGGAAGAGATTTTGAAATTGACAGGTTCTAACCAAAAATTAATTTCATTGCCTTTGCCGAAGGATGATCCTAAGCAACGCAGACCGGATATTACAAAAGCCAAATCTATTCTTGGCTGGGAACCAAAAGTAAATCGTGCAGAAGGTTTAAAGATCACATACGACTACTTTAAGACCTTAAGCAAAGATGAACTCAATAAAACAGAGCATCGTAATTTAGAGGTACTTAATAAATAAATTGATACGCCATTATAATATAACCGTAAAAGGTAAAGTGCAGCGTGTTTCTTACCGCTTTTGGACGCAAACGACTGCTATGAAATACCAGTTAACGGGCTACGTAAGAAACCTGCATAATGGAGATGTGTTTATAGAAGTAGAAGGAGAAGAGGAAAACATTAATAAGTTAATTGATTTGTGTTATGTGGGTTCCCCTTTATCTGAAGTAAAAGAAGTAAGTGCAGTGGAGAGCGAATTGAAAAATTTTGAAACGTTTGAAACAAAAAAGTAATTACATCATTCTTACTTTGATCTCTTCCGGAATTAAATGCTTTTCATTTTTTGTAAAATCAAATACGACTAATACGTCTACTGCAATAGCAACTATATCATTAGCATCGTTTGTAATAATGTGCTCCAGAGAAAAGCTTGTATTCTTTAAAGAGACCTGACGTGTTACAACATTCACATTTCCCGGGAAATGAAGTGCTTTTTTAAATCGGCAATTGGTTTCTGCTACCATAAAGCCTATGTTTTGTGTCCTGTGAAGTTCCATTAAGCCAATATGTTCGATGTAATTAAGCCTCGCAGCCTGAACATATTTCATGAACATCACATTATTCACATGCCCGAATGTATCTAATTCGCTCCAATCAATACGCAATGTTATCTGAGTATAATTGCTCATTTTATTTTTTAAATAGCTGAATTATTTTCCGCAAAGGCTTGGCATATAAGGTATAAAAATGTGGCTTTAATCCATTTATTTTCCAGGCTTTCCGGTCTTCGTTATTTGCCCTGATCCTGTTTTTTAAAGAAACATTACTCTTACCCCCTACTCTCATTTTAATGATAAATTCGGGCAGGTAAGCCAGTTTAATTTTATGTTTATGAATAAACCGAAGCATTAATTCATAATCCGCAGCCGATACAAGGTTCAGGTTAAAGCTTCCAAAACTCTGGTAACAAGTGCGTTTCGCGAAAAACGTAGGGTGAGGTGGCATCCAGCCACTCAAAAACATACCATGTTTATAACTGCCGGATTTCCATTTCCGAAAAATGTTATCCGTATTATTCTTGTCGACATAATACAGATCAGCATAGACCGCATCGGATTCATTTTCAGAAAGAGTTTGCACTATTTTTTCGATCACTGTATTGCTTGTATAAAAATCGTCGCTGTGCAGAATCCCGATCACATCACCGGTTGCCACGGCTATTCCCTTATTTAAGGCGTCATACAGTCCATTGTCTTTTTCTGAAACAACTTTTGCAATACTACTTTTATAAGCATCAATAATAGATAAGGTACTGTCTGTTGATTTACCATCTATGATAATGTATTCAATATTTTTATAGGTCTGGTTTAGAACAGATTTTAAAGTATCCGCCAGCGTGGCTTCGCTGTTGTAAGTGATCGTTATGATGGATACTTTTAGCAATTTCTTATTTTGTGGTTAAGGAATGAGCAAAATAAATCAATGACCCGAAATTAAAATCAATGCGTTCATCGGCTTTCGCTTCAGGGCTGATGTAAACTGTTTTCATTCCGGCATTCCGGCCAAATTCCATATCGCTCAAACTATCGCCAACAATAACAGATTTGTCAAAATCAATATGCGGAAAATCTTTTTTTGCCTGCAAAGCCATGCCAATTCCGGGTTTACGTGTTGGATGGTTTTCTGCTGCCAGATAAGGCGAATAATAAATTTTGTCGATCCTACCTTTCATATACGTGACCTCATACATCATATTTTTGTGAATGAGTTCAAGGTCTTCGGGGAAAATAATCTTCTTCCCTATGCTTTGCTGATTAGTAACGATAACAATCGTTCCAAAAATAGGATCGAGCATTCTTAAAGCATTTAAGGCTCCATCCAAAAATTCAAATTCTGTGGAATGCTTTACGTAATCATTCTCCAGCTTTTTATTGATAACGCCATCCCTGTCCAAAAACAAGGTCCAGCTTTTATCTATATGTAAATCTTTTAAAGTCATCCTGCGCTTTAGTATAATCTTCCGGAATGCCAATGTCTATAAAGTAGCCATTATATTCAAATCCGTATATGTTTAGTTCTGTAATTCTTTTTTCGTAAAAATCTTTTTCAATGGAGAAAGGAAAAGCCGTTTGCATTTTATCAAGAAATACTTTTCTGTTCAATATATAAACGCCTCCGTTTATCAGTCCTTCTTTTTCAATACTGTCTTTCTCTTTAAATGCCTTTATATGGTTATTATCTCCAAGTGTAATGGTACCATAACGCGCAGCATTGTCTACTTTTCTTAAAGCCAAAGAACAATCTGCGGGATTAGATATATAATTGCTATAATAATGTTTTAAATCAACATCAAAAAACGAATCTCCATTTAATACCAATATGTTTTCTGTAGTGCACTGCTCCATTGCCAGACGAATGCCGCCGCCTGTTCCCAATGGCGTTTCTTCTACTGCATAAGAAACTTTTATTCCATTAAACTCTTCTTTATAATATTCGGAAATTTTTTGAGCCAGGTAGCCGGTAGATAACACCACATGTTTTATTCCGAAATGCTTTAAATAGGAAAAGACGTAATTTAAAAAAGGCTCGTTATTTACAGGTGCCATTGGCTTTGGCACATCACTAACGACTGATTGTAAACGCGTGCCGAATCCTCCTGCCAATATAATAGCTTCTGTAAGCAAGTTATAGTTACGGTTTAGGAAATAATTGTATTTCTACTAATTCGCAAATGGTATGTCCCAGAATCATATGACATTCCTGAATACGAGGTGTATCTTTAGATGGAATATTAACCAGGTATTTAGCCGCATCTTTCATTTTACCTCCTGTTTCGCCAGTAAATGCAACTGTTACCATTCCTATTTCGTTTGCCACTTCAAGAGCCTTGATCACGTTAGTTGAGTTCCCACTTGTAGACAAGCCTATTAATACATCACCTTTACGCCCCATGGCCTTTACCAAACGGCTAAAAATAACATCATAGCTATAATCGTTAGCTACTGCAGTGATATAACTTGTATTGACGTGCAGTGCTTCACTAAATAAAGGTGGCCTGTCGTAGTAGAAACGGCCGCTTAACTCTGCTGCCAAATGCTGTGCATCGGCTGCTGAACCACCGTTACCGGCCCATAGCACTTTGCCATCGTTTTTGTAACTGCTTACAATATCTTTAACAATAGATTCAACTGTATTTAAAATTGCATCGTTGGTTAATAACGATGTTTTTAAATCGATGGATGCCTGCAGGCGTGATTTTAGTAATTGTATCATGTGAAAAATTAGAGATCTAATTTAGTAAATTGTTATCTGAAAATCGTCATAAGAAAGATTATTTTTACCCCTGTTCCATATAAATACCTTTAGCTCATAATTGCTTTCCTTAACTTGTGGAAGCACATATAAAGCCGTGTATTCCTGCCAACCCTCGTTTTGAATTTTCGCAGCCATATCTTTCGCCCCAAAATAAAGGCTTTTACCACCTGTTTCTATACTAGCACACATCGACAATTCTTTTAATCCTTCATAGCCTTCCAGATGGCAGCTTACTTTTAATAATGTGCTCTGCTGTTTCAAGGCAGGATTATTCTTTACCTTAAATGTATAACTATACTCCTGATCGGCACGAACGCCGCCAAGCATTCTCGCATAGGTGCAACCGTACTTTTTCAGATCTTCCAACTCAGCATCACTAAGCTCTAGTTTTTCATGATCTCGAAACAGCACTGGTTTTTTATTCAATCCAAAAAAGGCAGTTTCTGTCACGCTATCATTTTCGGAATTTGTCTTTTTGTAAACACTTATAAAACCATTACCTCCTACTTTTGCAAGCCGGTGAATGATTTCGGGATAATTCCCATAAACAGCCGAAATGAATTTATCATCATCAACCACAACATAGTCGTAAGGCCAGTTTAAAGCCGTTTCTATTTTTTCTTTGGTAGGTTCAATCATCACAAAACCTTTGCGTCTCATCAATACAAATGCATTATTGCTGCCATCTGAACAAAACACCAGTATTTTGGCATCAGTAGGGATACGAAGCGAATCGAGGAAATGCGCAGCTCTTGCGTAACTTTCTGCAGTAGATCTTTCTAATGAACTAAAAAAAGTAATACGTTTATCCAGGGCATTTTTACTTATCAAAAAAACCGGAATAAAAACGACTAAAGACAAAGCACTCCATTTTTTTACTTTTGGAAAACTCTCCATTTTAGGCCATTTTACAACAAAAAACAGGAACAATCCTACTATGGGAATATAAAACGTATCTAAAAAATAATAATCATGATTCATGAACTGGTAAGTCATTAACAGGTAATACAGGCTACAACCCGTTCCTACAATTAAAATAAAAAAGATAAATTGTTTTTCTAACAGACTTAATGAAATGTTGCGTTTTAAAAGATTGAATGCAAATACCAAAGCAGAAACCGCAAAAACACCATAAGCTAAGACGTTAAAATAATCACAGCCCCATTTTTTGACGGCTGTTTTGGTAAAATCAAGCAGCTCATGCGCAGATGAAGCCGGTATAATATAATTTAAAAATAGGGAGCCGTATTGCTGTCTTAAATGATCGTTATATATATAGTATCCTCCTATGCATATTATGGAAACACTAAAACCAATGAGTTTAAACAATTCGAACTGTTTGTTTTTATAGATCTGATAACATTCAAAGCAAACCATTGCTACCAGGATAATAGCAAAAGGCAAGCGCGCCATGGCAGCAAGGCTTATAAATAATACGGCAACGTAAAAAAACTTCTTCCGACTTGTATACAGGTAATGAAAGAAATAATAAAGACCAATCATACAATTGGCCAATGATGGTATAGTTGGCAAAAATCCCGCTTCGTAATATAAAAATACAGGTGAACTTAACGCAAAGAGGACCACAAATAAAGCACGGGTTAACGATCCGGTAAATAATACTACCAAACGGTATAAAAAATATAAACCTATAATAGTATACAGCAATGTATACAAACGGAAGCACCAGGGCTCGGTGCTATGTGCTATTCTCATGATAAACGAAACGATATAATCGTGTATGGGAAAATCAACGGATGTAATGGTTGTATTTCTGGGAATCATAAATTCTCCCGGAAACTGGTTGTTCATGACATACGTTTGAGGATGAAACAAATCTCCGCCATTATCTATAAAGCCCAGAGCAAGGGCGTATCTGTCGCACTGAGCCCAGTTATGAATGTATTGCGGAAACTGATTAAGGGTTTTAAACTGAAACAAAAAGCTAATAGCGCTTATTACAAAAATGATACTGTATTTATGGATGCGCGCTGACAAAATATAGCTTTACAAAAATTTTAAAGTAAATGCACTCTTAAAATAGGTTTCGGGTTTTAAGGTAATGATCCCTTCTTTATCTTCAAGCTTTCCGGTAGCATTCACACTATCTGCAATACCATGCCATGGCTCGAGACACAAAAATTTGGAAGTACCCGGCTTTGTCCATATTCCAAAATACGGCCAGCCTTGGCATTCCATTTCCACACCGTGGCCGCTTCTTGTAGAGGATAATTTAATATGATGTATCTGCGTATCCTTTAATACGAGCGCATCCTTTTCGAATAAAGAGGGCTTTAAATGCAATAAATGCTCCGACAGATGAAGGGTTTTGTGTTCATCTAAAATAAGTCCGTCCTCTAATTTATTTACGTTAAGCACATTCATGCCATTGAGTTGCAATTCATAATCTTCAAAGGTTTCATGAACTTCTAAGGGGCAATTAAATGCAGGATGCGCGCCCAAAGAAAAATACAGGTCACGGTTATCGGGGTTATAGACTGAATAAGCAACCGTTACCACATCCTCCTGTAACGTATAGGTAACCTGTAAGCTAAAGTGAAAAGGAAAATGTACTAATGTTTGTTCGGTTGCCGTAAATTCAAAAGAAATACTCTGTTCAGTTTGTTCAATACACACAAACTCATGATCGCGGGCAAAACCATGTTGGGGCAATTCATAGGTATTGTTTTGATAAACATATTTACCCTGCTTCAATTTACCGACAACAGGAAATAAATGAGGTGCGTGCCTTGCCCATAGGGCACTATCAGCTTGCCAAATGTATTCAATGTTTGTGGTGACTGATTTTACCGAGCACAATTCTGCTCCTAAAGAATTTACTTTAATACTTAGAATCGTATTTGAAAGTATGTATTCTGCCATTTTAATTTAAAAAGACATTACTCCTTCAATAGCTGCGGCTTTTTCGTATATAGCAATAACTTCGTCAATACTCATTACCACCTGCTTTACCGTAATGCTTATATAATTGCCTTTTGTAGATTGTTTTTGGATAATATCCGCATCATTATCAAAGATCGCTTCCAGCATCGCCATAGTTCGGTTATCAGATTTAATGATAAACTTAAACATATAGATGTAAGGAAAGGAAGTGATAGTTTCTTCCAGTTTTTTTCTTAGTTCGTCAAAGGTGCCCGTTTCCATTACTATTTATTAAAAAAATGATTATAAATTAAAATTACGCCAAATATAATAAGTGCTGTTCCGGTAATATAGTTTACAATGTTCATTACCTTATCAGTTAAGTAATGTTTTATTTTTCCGGATAGTTTTACTTTAAATAATTCCACGCTCAGTACAGCAGATAATACCAACACAAAAAAGATCAGCATTTTTATAATGGAATAATCAACCGTTTTACTTGTAACCGTTACATTGGTTAACCACAACAGCCATACAGATGGATTGAACAGGTTAAGGAAAAAGCCTTTTAAAACCATTAATTTAGGGCTTGGCAACTGGTTTTGAATATCAATGGTTTCATCGGTTTTGACTTCGTGTTTCTTAAAAAAGAAAAAACCAAATACGATCAATATACCACCGCCTATTGTAGCAAATATAGTTTGCGCATTTTTTGAATCGAGCAGGTTTGCCATTCCAAAATAAACGAGGAGGCACACGAGCGTACAAACAAAAAGGTCGCTCAACACAACACCTAATGCCAGGAAAGATCCTGTGTGGTATCCGAATTTTATTCCTGTATTAATGAGCGCAAAAAATGCAGGTCCAAACGAAAATGTAAGGAGCAATATAAGAATGAGTGCCTGATATATTAAGCTTACAATCAAAATGTGTTTTTATAATTTGAAATAAATTTTTGCCAATCGTTCAATAAATCGCCTTTTAAAACCCTTGGGAATTTATGCGCTGATCCTAGTTTTCCTTTGGTAGCCATAAAATCTATAAAGGCATCATCGGGTAATACTTTTACATAAACATCTTTTAATGCCGATGTTCTTTCTACCCTGTAATCATCATTAATTTCTTTTAAATGAAAATCAAGGCGCTGTTTAATATCTTCTTCCGATACTTTTTTATTGGAACCTACATACCACTGATGCGCAAACAAAGTACCATGAGGCACACCGGCAACGGCAAATTCGTTAAGGTCTATTTTAAGATCATCAGCCGTTAATTTAATGGCACGGCTCATATTTTCTACCGACAGGTGTTCTCCGCAAAGGCTTAAGTAGTGCTTTGTACGGCCTGTGATAATAATTTCTGCATGTTCGAGATTTGTGAATCTGACAGTATCGCCAATCAAATAACGCCACGCACCTGCACAGCTTGATAATAATAACGCATAATCTTTTCCAAGCTCTACATCTTTTATACTAAGTGCTTCTGCATGAGGGTATATATTTCCGTCACTGTCAAAATTTTCCTCATTAAAAGGAACGAACTCAAAAAATATTCCGTTGTCGAGCAACATACGCATTCCCTGTTCAGGATTAGGTCTTTCCTGGTAAGCAATCAATCCTTCAGAGGCAAGATAGGTATCAGAAAACACCAATGGAAAGGCTGTAAGTTTGTTGATACTTTTTCTATAAGGTTCAATAGAAACACCTGCATGTACATAAGCCCTTAAATTTGGCCATATATCATGTATGGTTTTTACTTTATAATATTCGATGATGCGTTCCATTAAAATCTGCACCCAGGCAGGAACGCCCACAATAATACCAATATCCCAGTCTTTGGCGTTTTTTACAATTTCCGTAAGTTTTGTTTCCCAATCTTTATACCTCGATATTTTTTTGCCCGGTTTATAAAAATGCTGAAACCAGGTAGGAATATTGGCTGCGGTAATGCCGCTTAAATCGCCCGCATAATGCGTTCCGTTAAAATCAAGCATGGTACTTCCGCCAATAGCAAGCATTCCTTTTTGAAAATGTTCTTTAGGGAAATCGTAATGTGCCATAGCCAGAATCTGCCTTACACTTCCTTTTTTAAAGGCTTTCAGCATTTCTTTGGTAACCGGAATATATTTACTGGCAGCTTCGGAGGTGCCGGAGCTTAGAGCAAAATATTTAATATGATTAGGCCAGCATACATAAGGCTCTCCTCTTAATGCCCTGAACCACCATTGTTTATACATGCTGCTGTAATCGTGGATCTGAACGGTCTGCTGAAATTCTTCGAGTGTGTTTTTTGAATGTAATAACTTGCTAAAATGGTAGTGCTCGCCAAAGGCAGTATATTGCGCTTTGGTCATTAGTTTTTTCAGAACCCTTGTTTGCTGGGCCTGAAAATTAGAACGCTTTGGTAATTTACCACGCGTTTGAACCACTGTTTTTAATATAGAACCAAGTATTGCCATTTTCAATTAGTGAATTAAGGAATTAGAGAGTTGTTAAATATTTAGTACTTTATTAATTCTTCAACTCAATACGTCTTCAACTATTTTAGGTATCTGAAATCGTGATTGTTTTTAATATTTTTTAAAGAAGCTACAATCAGTTTAATGACATTTTCAACATCGTCTTTATGTACACTTTCTACTGTTGTATGCATATAGCGCAGAGGCAAGGATATTAAAGCACTTGCCACACCATCGTTGCTATAAGCAAAGGCATCTGTATCAGTACCGGTACTACGACTTGCAGCCTGACGTTGAAATTCAATTTTTTCTTTTTTAGCTGTATCAATAATCAGTTTCAATAAATTATTTTGTACCGCAGGCCCATAAGAAACAACAGGTCCCAGGCCACAGGCAAGATCTCCGCTTACAATTTTGCTCATCATAGGGGTTTGTGTATCATGGCATACGTCCGTAATAATTGCGGCATTTGGTTTAATGCGATGCGCGATCATTTCAGCACCACGCAAACCAATTTCTTCCTGCACTGCATTTACAATATATAATCCAAACGGTAATTTTGTTTTACTTTCTTTCAGTAAACGTGCTACCTCCGCAATCATAAAACCACCTACTCTATTATCGAGTGCGCGGCCTACAAAATAACGGTCGTTCAAAATCATGAACTCATCATCGTAGGTAACTACGCAACCTACATGCACGCCTAATGCTTCTACCTCTTTATCATTCTTGCACCCAAGATCCAAAAAAATATTTTTTAAAGTGGGCGTTTCTTCTCTTGCGGCATCGCGTACATGAATGGCAGGCCAGCCAAATACTCCTTTTACAATTCCTTTATCTGTGTGTATGTTCACACGTTTGGAAGGTGCTATCTGATGATCGCTTCCTCCGTTTTTGCGCAGGTAAATAAACCCGTCTTTTGTAATGTAATGCACAAACCAGGAGATCTCATCGGCATGCGCTTCTATTACTACTTTGTACGGTGCATCGGGATTTACAACACCTACAACTGTTCCGTAAGTATCTACAAAATAATTATCAATGTATGGTTTGATATAGTTCAACCACATTTTTTGCCCTTCACTTTCAAAGCCTGTTGGAGAAGGATTATTTAAATAATTTTTTAAAAACGTAAGTGAATTTTCCGGAAAGAAATTTTTTTCTTTCTTAGTTGTTTTCTTTGCCATACGGTAATGTTTATATAAGTTTTAAATATATAAAAAACTATCAAAAATCCGGTCAAAAAAAAGCACAAAAAATTAACGGTTAAGCCATAAATAATTTGCATTGCGTACACTATTGCTACACAAATAGCTATCTTTATGCGATATGAATAATTCTGTTGTTGAAATATATACCGATGGCGCATGTAGCGGTAATCCGGGTCCCGGAGGATATGGTATCGTTATGAAATATAAAACACAACGTAAAGAATTATCGCAGGGCTTTGTAAAAACAACCAATAACCGTATGGAGCTTCTGAGTGTAATCATTGCTCTGGAAAGCCTTACGAAAGAGGGTTTAGACGTGATAGTATATTCCGACAGTAAATACGTGGTAGATGCCATTAACCTTGGCTGGGTTCATGGTTGGGTAAAAAAAGGCTTTAAAGACAAAGCAAATCCCGATCTCTGGAAACGTTTTTTAATCATTCATAAAAAACATAACGTTAAGTTTATGTGGGTAAAAGGCCACGCTTCCAATGTAGAGAACAACCGTTGCGATGAGTTAGCCGTAGCTGCCAGCAAAAGCCCGAATAAGCTGGTAGATGAGGGCTACGAGCTTTCTAAAAAAGCAAGCGGTTTAGGGTTATAATAGCTCTACTGGCAGATTCTAAAATAATTAATCGTTCCGCTATTTTAATTCTATCCTTACACCTTCTGCATTATTCCAGATCCGCATGGATTTTTTGTCGTTCACATAAAGCAATCCCTCCCTGTTAAAACCGGATGTTTTCTTTTCAGGCTTTCCAAATTTTTCGATAAGCAACTTAAAAAAATCCTTCAGAAAACCATTGAAATCATCTGCATTATCACCCGTTTTATGGTAATCAAAATGCAATTTTACGATCTTAAAAGGCTCTCTGTGAAAGGCCCAGAATAAAATATTTAATTTATAATGATTTCTTTTTCCATGAGCAGGATGATTGATGAATACATTATACTCCATCGTTTGCTGTTCATTATTTTCAGTATTGTAAATCTCCGGATCGCCTAATACTATAGGCACTTCATAGAATTCCATTCCTGGAAAAATTTTACAAAAAGAGTACCCTTTTTCTTCGTTATACTCTAAATGACTTACTAAAAATTCTTTTAGATGATTTAAATTTTCAAATTCCTGTATCAACATTTTTTCACTTCAGTTAGTTCAGTTAGGAATACTATTCCAGACCATACTTTCCATTTAAAACCTTAAAAAACCTTCTATCTGAAGATCAATCACTTTCAGGGTTTCATCGTCTTTTATACCTGCATCTGTATTAAGCAATGTATCAACCCTGCTAATCGGTAATTTGTTATGGTACACATTTACTTTAAGGTAATTTAAAATATTGGTCAGATGCTCCAAACCCCTTAAATTTCCTGCTCTTCCGGAAGATACTCCCACTAAACAGGCTTTATTATCTGCCCACATACGTGGCGGAATAGCATCGAGAAATACTTTTAAAATTCCGGCGAAACTCCCATTATATTCGGGACTTATAAAAATAAATTTATGTTGATGCGCAATATCGGCGTCAATTATCTTCTGAAACGCTTCCGACCTTTTACCGTATAAATCGCTGCTGATAAAGGAATCGGGTAAATCTTTTAAACTGAGGTAATTAACGGTTTCCCCTTTACTTTTTAAAATAGCTTCATAATGCCTGGCTACTTTTTCTGTATGACTATTCTCTCTGTTTGTGCCGGATATCACTGTAATTGAACTCATTATATTATTAACATTTTGGCGAAGTTATGAATTTTACTGTTAAAAACTAAAAACAGATAAAACCCCCAAATAGTTTATTTTTACGTGGTATATTAAGTACTTTATTTGAATTTTCTATAGATGAATATTACGTATTACGGTCATTCTTGTTTTGGAGTTGAAATTGGAGGTAAACACTTACTTTTTGATCCGTTTATTACTCCTAACGAATTGGCAAAAGAAATTGATGCTACTACCGTTAAAGCAGATTACATTTTAATAACACACGGTCACAACGATCATATTGCAGATGCTGTGTCTATTGCTAAACGAACAGGCGCTACCGTTGTTTGTAATGCTGAAATTGCTCACTGGCTCGAAAAGCAGGGATTAACCAACATCCATCCTATGAACATAGGCGGTAAAAAAGGCTTTGACTTTGGCTCTGTAAAATGTGTAAACGCTATTCACAGTAGTAGCTTACCGGATGGTTCTTACGGCGGAAACCCGATGGGATTTGTGATTGAAAGTACTGAAAAGAATTTTTACTATGCCGGTGATACAGCGCTGACCTACGATATGAAACTCATTGGAGAATACCGCAGTATAGATTTTGCATTTTTGCCTATTGGCGATAATTACACAATGGGTATTGATAATGCCATTATTGCAACGCAATTCATTAACTGCAGCGATATTATCGGGATGCATTACGATACCTTTGGCTTGATTAAAATTAATAAAGAAGAAGCGGTATATAAATTCAGATTAGCGGGCAAAAAACTCTCGCTGTTAAAAATAGGCGAAACCGTTAGCAAATAAGGCACAAGAACCACTACATAACATTGACATAAAACCTGAACTGAAGACATGGGAAAAATAATAGCAATAGCAAATCAAAAAGGAGGAGTGGGTAAAACTACTTCTGCCATTAATTTAGCAGCTTCATTGGCTGTTTTAGAATATAAAACATTGCTGGTTGATGGCGATCCACAGGCGAACTCCACATCAGGGGTAGGTATTGAGCCTAAAGATGTAAAAATAGGTTTGTATGAATGCATCATTAACAACACCCATCCAAAAGAAGTAATTCTGGAAACAGAAACACCTAATTTATATTTACTTCCCACAAATACAGACCTTGTAGCTATTGAGCTCGAAATCGTGAATTTGCCTGACAGGGATTACATGATGAAAGCGGCGCTTGATAAAATAAAAGGCGATTACGATTTCATCATCATTGATTGCTGCCCCTCTCTGGGACTTACAGTTATTAACTCATTAGCCGCTGCTGATAGCGTTATTATTCCCGTACAATGCGAATATTTTGCATTGGAAGGAATGGGAAAATTATTACAAACCATAAAATTAGTGCAGGCTCACATTAATACCAACCTCGATATTGAAGGCGTATTATTAACCATGTATGACCCGCGTTTAAAATTAGCCAACCAGGTTGTGGAAGAAGTAAAAATGCACTTCCAGAATATGGTATTCCAAACTATTGTGCAACGTAACATTAAACTGGCCGAAGCTCCGAGTCATGGAAAAACCATTATCATGCACGATGCCATTGGTAAAGGATCTTTAAATTATTTAAACCTTGCACGCGAAATATTGCAACGCAACGGTTTAACCAAAATAAGCGATGAGGACAGAACAATGACCTTTACACAGGAAGAATCAGAATTTAACGAAGGATAAAACACAGTGTTAAGTTTTAAATTATTAGTGTTAAATAAAACAAACACTAAGAACCAGGAACTAAAAACTAAAAACTATTAAGAGATGAGCACTAACAAAAAACCGGCTTTAGGAAGAGGATTAAGCGCATTATTAGAGAATGCCAAAACAGATATTACAACCAAACAATCGGGCGATGGTTCTCCAATTGTTGGATCTATTGCGGTTATTAGAATAAAAGACATTGAAACAAACCCGTTTCAGCCACGTACTAATTTCGAAGAGATTGCTTTACAGGAATTGGCCGATTCTATTAAACAACACGGTATTATCCAGCCTATTACTGTACGTAAGCTAGGTTACGATAAATACCAGTTAATTTCCGGAGAGCGTCGTTTTAAAGCAACACAATTGGCTCAGTTAACAGAGATCCCTGCTTATATAAGAGTTGCCAACGATCAGGCCATGCTCGAAATGGGATTAATAGAGAATATTCAGCGTGAAGACCTTGACCCTATTGAAATATCATTAAGCTACAAACGTTTAATTGATGAGTGCAACATTACACAGGAACAACTGAGCGAAAAAGTAAATAAACAACGCAGCACAGTTACTAATTTTTTAAGACTCCTGAAACTGCCTGCTGTTATTCAAAAAGCAGTACGTGATAAAGAAATTTCAATGGGCCACGCCCGTGCGTTATTGAGTATTGAAAACGAAGACAAGCAATTGGCTATTTATGCTATGGCTGTTGAAAATGAATTATCAGTTCGCCAGGTGGAAGAATTAGCACGGGGAGAGAAATTACAGTTCAAACCTAAAACCACTCGTGTAGAAAAACCATTGACTATTGAGGATAAACAGATCGCTAAAAAACTGGAGAAAATATTCAGCAAGTCATTCGACTTTAAACGCAACGCAAAAGGCTCTGGTACTATATCTCTGACTTTTAGTAACGATACAGAACTGGAGCATATACTCTCCTTTTTTGACATTAATTAACTAACCGTTAATCACAGGAAACTCAATAATCAGTTTCCTGTTTTTATTTTTGACTTAGTGAAATTCCTCTACATATATATTATTTTGTTCTTTACTATAGGTTGTCATACAATGTATGCACAGCGTATTGATACTATAAAAACATCGGTAGTTGATACCGTAAAGGCAAAAAAGCAAGTTAAAAAAGCGATCTACGGAAAAGCGCGTACTGCTGCCATACTGAGCGCAGTTATTCCCGGTGCCGGCCAGGCCTATAACAGGCAATACTGGAAAATGCCCATCGTATATGCTGCCATTGGCGGTTTAGGTTATTGGGCTTATAGCAACAACAAAAGCTATAAATCTTACAGCAAAAATTTAAGGGCTATCTACGATGATGATCCTAATACCAATAATACCAGCAGGTTTTCGAGCGACCAGTTAATCACTGAAAAAAAAGCTGTCAAAAAATACAGAGATCTGGCTCTTATCCTTTGCGGAGTAGCCTATGCCTTAAATATTATTGATGCAAATGTATCGGCCCATCTTAAAACATTTGATGTAAGCGATGATCTTAGTTTACAATTTAAGCCCTACTCTACTTTTGGATACAATAACAAATTACAAACAGGATTAACCATTAAATTAAATTTTAAGTAAAAGACAGAAGATATAAGACCTAAGATAAAAGATACGTTTAATTTAAAACGATATACTTTAACTGAGGTCTTTCTGAATATAAAACATGAACATAGCATTATTAGGATACGGCAAAATGGGTAAAGAAATAGAAGCTATTGCTTTGCAAAGAGGCCATACCATTGTTTTAAAAGTTGGTACAAGTAATGCAACAAGCTATTCTGCCGAAGATCTTAAAAAAGCAGATGTAGCTATCGAATTCACTACACCTCACAGCGTTATAGCAAATATTACTAAATGCTTTGATGCGCAACTGCCTGTTGTGGTTGGTACCACCGGATGGTACGACTCTTTCAACGAAATTGAAACTATCTGCAAGCAAAAAAACGGAACTCTGTTTCACGCCACTAATTTTAGCCTGGGTGTAAATTTATTCATGAAAGTAAACAGCTACCTTGCTGAATTAATGAATAAATACGATTCGTATCATGTAGAAATGGAAGAAGTGCACCACATTCATAAATTAGATAAGCCCAGCGGAACGGCTATTACACTGGCCAATCAGATCATTGAAAAAACAACCCGCAAAAAAAGCTGGAGCATTACCGAACGTAACCCCGAAACACTTTTTATTAAAGACGTTCGCGAAGGCGAAGTTCCCGGAACACATATCGTTAAATATAAATCGGAAGTAGATGATATAGAAATCATGCACAAGGCACATAACCGTAAAGGCTTTGCCCTGGGTGCCGTTATTGCTGCGGAGTATATTATTGGCAAAAAAGGTATATTTACCATGAAAGATTTAATTTAAAACATAACTAAAAACTAAGCACTTATAACTAATCACTAAATTACATGGGCAACATCATTTTTTTAATCCTCGTTTTAATTTCATTTGCAGGACTCTATAAAATATTTGAAAAGGCAGGCCTTCCGGCATGGAAAGCATTAATTCCGGTATACAATTTCTGGGAATTGGGTAAACTTATTAACCGCCCCAAATGGTGGGGACTAATTATGATCGTACCCGGTGTAAACCTCATCATGTATGGTGTTTACGGCTTTCAACTGGCACGTGCTTTTAAGAAACGCCAAAACAACGACCTGGCAATGGCTGCCCTAATGCCTTATTTATATTTTGCATATTTAGGATTTAGCAAAGACACTAAATATTTTGGCGTAGGCGATATTAAATCAGAATCTTCTTTTATAAAAAACTGGGCAGATCCTATTATTTTCGCCGTAGTAGCGGCTTCTATCATTCGTGGTTTTTTCTTTGAAGCCTTTACTATTCCTACTTCATCATTAGAAAAATCATTAATGGTAGGCGATTTTTTATTCGTTAATAAAGTATGTTATGGCGCTAAAGTTCCTCAAACACCTATTGCCTTCCCATTTGCGCATCACACCTTACCTTTTACAGAAAGCACCAAATCGTATTTAGAGTGGATAAAAATTCCTTATTTACGTTTACCGGGATATTCAAAACCTAAAAACGGAGAAATCGTTGTATTTAATTATCCGGATGGAGATACCGTAGCTGTTGGCTTACAGACCATGAGCTATTACCAGTTGGTAAGAGAGATCGCCAGAAATGCGAAAGAAAGTGATAGCAATAAAAAATCTGATGAGTATTACCAGAACGAAGCATGGAACTTTGTAAACGGTCCTAGTAAACCTTACGGAGCAATAGTAGCAAGGCCTCCCGATAAACGTGAACATTACGTAAAACGTTGTGTAGCCATTGCCGGCGATAAGCTTGAAATAAAAGATGGAGATGTATACATTAATGATGTAAAGCAGGCTATGCCTGAGCATGCGCAACACCGTTATATTGTAGCAACAAAAACACCTATGTTTGGCGAAAATGGTCAGAACAAAGAAGGTGAACCGGTTTTAAATTCTGCTTTGCTCGAAGAGTATGATATTTATGTAACAGAAGCCTCTAAAATTCCGAGTCCATCAGGAATAGATACTAATTACTATGATTTAAATATGCCTGTGAATGTACTGGAAGAAATAAAAAAACTTCCCGGAGTATATTATACGCACGAAAAAATTGAACCAAAAGGATACCGCGACGCACGTGTCTTCCCACACAACAAAAGCTACGCCTGGAACAACGATAACTTTGGCCCTCTTACTTTACCAACTGAAGGTATGACCGTTAAAATTGATACCGGCAATATTTGCCTGTACGAAAAAATGTTAAGCACCTACGATGACGGACTTCATCACATTACAAAAATGGGAGCCAATGTATTATATGATGGGAAGCCGATCACCTCTTACACCTTTAAACAAGGTTACTACTGGATGATGGGTGATAACCGCCATAACTCAGCAGATAGCCGCAGCTGGGGTGTAGTTCCATTTGATCACGTGGTGGGAAGACCGGTTTTTGTGTGGTTTAGTATGAAAGACCCTAAAAACAACCCTATTACAGGAAAATCCATTTTAGGATCTCTTACAAAAAATTCACATGATGGTAAATTCCGCTGGGAACGCTTTATGTGTTATGTTGGGGAAAACGGCCTTGTATCATGGAAAATCCCTGTATTGATAATCGTTCTGGCTTTAGTAGGTTATAATTACTGGAGTAAAAAACGTAAAAAAAAGCAGGAGAAAAAAGCATAACGCATGCACAACCCCGAGATATTACTGGACCTTGTTAAAGTTAAAATGCCTTTCGGTAAATACCAGGGCAGAATTTTAGCAGACCTTCCTGTATCATACCTCGAATGGTTTCTTCGCAAAGGTGGCTTCCCGCAAGGCAAGCTGGGCATGCAACTGGCAACCATTTACGAAATTAAGTCCAATGGATTGGAGTATTTATTAGAGCCTTTAAGGAAGCTTTAGGTATTTCTCTCAGATTGCGCTGATTTAGCGGATATAACACTTTTCAAATCTGCATAATCCCCGAAATCTGCGGGCAACAAAGTTTTTTAGCGTATCTTTGCCGAAAATCAATGCAATGACGACGTTTAAAGACCTTAACCTTACAAAACCATTACTAAACGCCCTAAGCGATATAGGCTTCGATAATCCTACTCCTATTCAGGAAAAAGCTTTCCCGGTTATTATGTCGGGGCGTGATGCTGTTGGTATTGCACAAACCGGTACAGGTAAAACGTTTTCGTATTTATTGCCCATCTTACGCCAATTAACCTATTCCGAGCAACGGGCCCCACGTGTGCTCATTGTTGTGCCAACCCGCGAGTTAGTAGTGCAGGTAGTAAGCGAAATTGAAAAATTAAGCAAATACATGCGCGTAAGAACACTTGGTGTTTATGGTGCTTCAAATATTAATATACAAAAGCAACAGGTGTATGATGGCCTGGATATTTTAGTAGCAACTCCCGGAAGGCTTATTGATCTCACTCTGAGTAGAACTCTGCAATTTACAGGAATCCAAAAATTAGTGATCGATGAAGTAGATGAAATGCTCAATTTAGGATTTCGCGCACAATTGATTAAGATCCTTGATATTTTACCCGAAAAGCGCCAGAACTTAATGTTTTCGGCAACCTTGAACGAGGATGTTGAATTAATGATCGAAAATTATTTTAAAAAACCTGAATATATTGAATTAATAAGCAGAGGGACACCATTAGATAAAATCATTCAACAGGCATATCCTGTTCTGAACTTTTATACAAAGGTCAACCTATTGGAATTTTTATTACAGACCGAAAAAGAGTTTACCAAAGTATTGTTATTTGTAAAGAATAAAAAAATAGCAGATGATGTTTACAAAGAGCTTGGTTCTGAATTTGCAGAAGAAATTGGTGTCATACACTCTAACAAATCTCAACCTCAGCGTTTTAGTGCCGTAAAACAATTTGACGAGGGTACACACCGCATGTTGATTGCAACAGATGTCATTGCACGTGGTCTGGATTTGAAAGACGTAACACATGTTATCAACTTCGACATGCCCGTAAAAGATCCTAATGCGTATATACATCGTATTGGACGTACTGGCCGTGCCGATAAAACAGGGATCGCTATAAGCTTTATTACCAAGGCAGAAGGGGCTATGCAAAAAGAAGTAGAAGCATTAATGCATAAAAAAATTCAATTGCTTGATTTTCCGGATGCCGTAGAAGTTACTGAAAACCTTACGCAAGACGAAAAACCGGTTAAGCGCGACAAGAGTTTAAAGAAAATTCCTAAAATTGTAACACCTACCGGAGCCTTCCACGAGAAAAAAGAGAAGAACAAAAAAGTTAATATAGGTGGGAAACGACGTCAGGCAAGCTTAAAAAGATTGGCTGATAAAAGAAATCGGGAAAAAAGTTCGAATAAATAGATACCTTATTTTAAAGTATAAAAATGAATGACAGTATTGAATCTACTTTCATTTTCAGAATAATTATTTGAGTATAAAACATATCTTTTGAAGTCCTTTTTCATCAACTCTTAATCAATAATCAGTTTACCATTCAGACTTTCTTTAGTTAAAGAAAATATCAGTTTGTAAAAATAAATACCCTTGGCATTATTACTTAAATCTACTCCTGTATTTATACCATGTAATGTCTCTTTATAAATAAGTTTACCTGATACATTATATATTTCTAATAAAGTTCCTTCCGTAAGATTATTTGGTAAAGTTACACTAAAATGCCCATCATTTGGGTTGGGATAAACAGAAGCAGCGTTAGCACCATTGTTTTTTGTTTCATCGATGGCCAATGGATTGGAATTGATTACCGTAACCGTTTTTGAAAAATAGCCGAAACAATTATTCTGACCTGCGATCAGGCTAACAGTATAGCTCCCGGGAAGGTTGTATGAATGAGCGGTTGGATTCTGATTATGTTCTACAGGACTGTTATCGCCAAAATTCCAGGCGTAATTTGTTGTACCGGAAGAAATATTGGTTATTTCCAGACTATCAATTTGCCCTGCAAAAATAGAATCATGTAAAAAATCAAATGCGGCAATTATCTGTGGCGGGTCGTTTACTGTAATAGTATTGGTAATTACACCACATATACTTGTAATATCTGTAATGTTCACAGAGTATATTCCTGCAATTAAGTTAGTTGCAGTATCCGCTGACATGGAATTATAGGATGTTCTTATCACAGAATTTGAACTATCATACCAGGTATAATCCCAAGGTCCCGAACCGTTACCTTTTGCAATAGCTTTTCCTGTGTTCGAATTATAACAGGTGGTTGCAATGGCTGCCAGACTTATTGGTTGCCCCATGTGAAGTAAAAATCTGGCAACAGTGGTTGTATCTTCAATATTAAATATATAAGAGGTTGTGCTTCTGAGATCCGTCATTGTCCCGGTAAGAAGATCTTCCAGTATAATACAAAACCCCGGAGGCATGTTAACCATGCTATCACCTGTAATAGTATATGTACCTGTGGCACCTACAATGGTTTTTACAGGAATAGAAATCTCTGTGGTTATTAGCGGAAAACTATTGACTGACATATCCTTACCCGTAGAGTCGGAAGAACTTAAAGTAGGTACCTGCGGATTATCGCTTACATATTTTCTGGCATCTATATCGGCATCATAATAGTTTGTTCCATTTGCATCAAACCTTATGTAAGCTTCATCTTCATAACCGTTCCCGAATAATTTTAAATTCATATAATAGCCCGCAATTTGACTACCCGACCTGTAAACCGGCTGGTCGGTTGCCGATTTAATGTTTTCATTACAGGATAATGCGGGCCCTGTGGCATTTGCCTGTACCCAAAATCCCTGCGAAGACGGAATAATATTTGATCCACCATTAGTACCTACCCCGGCTACCCAGCTCGAATATTGCTGCAATTGCGGATTCCATGTATAAATGGCATTATTTATATGTGTCTTTGTCCACGAGGCCGAAGTCCAATCAATAGATGATGGATATGGATTACCAACCAGTACATATCCATCGTCTGCAGGGCCTGTACTGGGAGTATAGGTCACTGAAAATGTCTGGGCAAATTTAGCAGGTGGACCTGTCACATCAACAGTTACAGGTGTGGGGCCAATATAACACCAATAACCAGTTGCAGGGTTTATAGCATTACTGATATTCGTTGCAGGTACATTTCCGATGCTATAACTACCGGCGGCTGTTTCATCGTAACTATAAACGGATATAAAAGGAAAGGTAGGATAGGCTGAGCCTGTAAACCCGCTCATCACAAAATTATCTGCCCATTCATTGAGGGTTGCACCTGTAACAGGCGCACATAAACTACGCCAGCCTGTGGTAGCGGACGTCAGATAACGTTGCATGGTGATGTTACCGTTAATATCACCTATGATGGGTGCAATACGTGCTGTTCCTGAAGTGTCAGAGAGTAATGTGAAATTATAACCAGTTGTATTTAATATTCCTGAGGTTACAGTAAGTGTTCCTTTCAGGGTTTGATTAGCGCCAAGTTGGGCGCCGGAAGCATTGATCAAAGTTAAGTTTTCAAAATAAGTAGTTGAACTGCCGCCAATAGATTGCAATGAAGACCCATTTAATGTTACTGTACCTGTTGTATTACTATTAATAAATCCTCCGTTAGGAGTAGTGTTTGACCAATTACCCTGAAGACTAATCGTACCATCGTTATCGATACTGCCATCAGTAACAAGAGTGGTATTAACTATATTCGCATTAGCTCCATTAACTACCAAAAAAGCTCCGGCACTTACCACAATTTTGTTTCCGTTGTTAACTATTCCCTGTGCCTGGAGAAGCCATGAGGTAAAAGTCAAAATAATAATAACCAGGGTTTTCATTTTTCTATTTATTATATTGGATAATTATTGAATCACCGTAACGTCAAAGGTTATATTTCCAATAGATTTCAGGACAGTATCCGTGTTTGTAAAAGCAATAATAACTGTATTAGCTGCACTTACCCTGGCCCAGGCAATATTTAAACCTGCAGCCAATGCTGTTCTTGGGCTCACTATTACCGTACCATTTACTGTAGCACCTGTTACCGTTACAGTTATTTGTCTTGTAGTTGTATAGTTAAACAAAGTAGCGTCGTTAATAACTACATTGTTTTTTACAACGCCTGCTAAAACTGTACCTGCTGCACCCAGTTTAAAACTTCCGCCAACATCTAGTTTTGCCTGTGGGGTTGCAGTCGCAATGCCTACCATCTCACTCGAAGTAATTCTCAAGGCTTCGTTTGTAGAAGCCGTTCCCCCCACCAGAAA
>JAZJZF010000087.1:14382-44998 GCA_040389965.1 Bacteroidota bacterium | reverse complement strand
AAACACACATTCAACATAAATGAATTTACAGAGGGTATTCTCTCTTCTAATATTTCTTATGTCAGTAAGGCTATCACACTTGTAGAATCTACCAAACACGAACACCAGGAACAGGCTCAGCAAATTATAAACGCCATTATTAAACACAGCGGTAACTCCTTCCGATTAGGAATTACAGGCGTGCCGGGTGTGGGTAAAAGTACCTTTATAGAAAGCTTTGGATTAGAGGTGATTGATCGTGGCCATAAATTGGCGGTATTAGCAATTGATCCCAGTAGCCAGTTAAGTAAAGGGAGTATCCTGGGAGATAAAACACGGATGGAACAATTATCCATTCATCCCAAAGCCTTCATACGCCCGTCTCCTAGTTCAGGAAGTTTGGGTGGAGTGGCGCGTAAAACCAAAGAAAGTATTATCATTTGCGAAGCAGCAGGGTACAATTATATTCTGGTAGAAACCGTTGGAGTAGGGCAAAGCGAGACTGCCGTACATCAGCTCACAGATTTCTTTTTATTGCTGATGCTGGCCGGTGCGGGTGATGAATTGCAGGGGATTAAACGCGGTATTATGGAAATGGCAGATGGTATGGTTATTACCAAAGCCGATGGCAGCAATTTAGAAAAAGCAAAAACAGCCAGGGGCGAATATGCCAGAGCCTTGCATTTATTTCCACCTACAGAGAGCGATTGGATTCCGCAGGTACTAACCTGTTCCAGTACCGAAAATAACGGAATTAAAGAAGTGTATGATATGATAGATAAATACCATCGTCATACCCTATCAAACGGATATTTTGAACGTAAAAGAAATCATCAGTCTACACAATGGTTACATCAAACCATTCACGATATTTTAATTGATCGTTTTTATACAGATCCAAAAATGAAAGAAGAAATTCTGAAAATAGAAAAACAATTGCAGCAAAATGCGGTGAATCCGTATCATGCGGCTATGGACCTGTTCAAAAAGCTATAATTGTGATGCTGCCCGGCATGTTTTACAAAACATAAAATTCCAATTTATTAACTTCTTTTTTGATCAATTTGATAGTATATTTATAGGGCAAAATTTCCGCTAAAAAACGGCTAGCATTACCTTATATAAACTCAAACCCGTCCTAAAATGTCTTTTCAACTTATTTCAGAATTTGAGCCTACGGGCGATCAACCTTCAGCCATTGCACAGCTTGTAGAGGGGCTTAACTCTGATACCAGGCATCAGGTATTATTAGGTGTAACCGGTTCAGGAAAAACATTTACAGCTGCCAATGTGATACAGCAGGTAAATAAACCAACACTTATTTTAAGCCATAACAAAACGCTGGCAGCCCAGCTATATAGTGAGTTTAAACAATTCTTTCCAAATAATGCGGTAGAATATTTTGTAAGTTACTACGATTATTATCAACCCGAAGCGTACTTACCAACCACAGGCACATACATCGAAAAAGATTTGCAGATCAATGATGAAATCGAAAAATTAAGAATCAGTGCTTCTTCGGCTCTGCTATCAGGTAGAAGAGATGTGATCGTGATCTGTTCCGTATCCTGCATTTATGGTATTGGTAATCCAAACGATTTCAAACAGAATATTATTTCTCTTGAAGTAGGTCAGGTTATTTCCCGCAATAAATTATTGCATATGCTTGTAGGAGCTTTATATTCGCGTACTACAGCAGACTTTAACAGGAGTACATTCCGGGTTAAGGGCGATACGGTGGATGTGAATTTATCTTATGCCGATTATAGTGTAAGAGTTAGTTTTTTTGGTGATGAAGTCGAAAGCATTGAAACCTTTGATACACCATCAGGATCCATTATTCAGAAATTTGACGCCATTAATATTTATCCGGCAAACATATTCGTAACAGCTCCAGGTACAATTGAAAAGGCTATGCACCTTATTCAGGAAGACATGGAGAAACACGTTGCCTTTTTTAAATCGCAGGGTAAAGACCTTGAAGCAAAACGCATTGAAGAGCGCGTGAACTACGATCTTGAAATGATGCGTGAACTGGGCTATTGCAGTGGTATCGAAAATTATTCGCGTTACCTCGATGGCCGTTTACCAGGAACCCGCCCTTTCTGTTTAATGGATTATTTCCCGAACGATTATTTATTAATGATCGATGAAAGTCACGTCACCATTCCTCAGATCGGAGCCATGTTTGGAGGCGATTTATCCCGCAAACAAAACCTCGTGGAATATGGTTTTCGCTTGCCATCCGCATTGGATAACCGGCCTCTTAAATTTGAAGAATTTGAAGCATTGACCAATCAGGTAATATATATTTCGGCAACACCTGCTAATTATGAGTTGCAGAAAGCCGAGGGAGTTATGGTAGAACAATTGATTCGTCCTACCGGAATTTTAGATCCTATCATAGAAGTACGCCCTGCGGCGAATCAGGTCGATGACCTGTTAGAGCAGATCCATGCTGTTGTTGCAAAAGACGAACGGGTTTTGGTAACAACCTTAACAAAACGCATGGCGGAAGAGCTGACAAAATACCTTACCAAGCTGGGCATCCGTTGCCGTTACATTCATAGCGAAGTGGATACGCTCGATCGTATTGAAATTTTGAGACAGTTAAGAGTAGGAATGTTTGATGTACTAATAGGTATCAATTTATTACGGGAAGGCTTGGATTTACCCGAAGTATCATTGGTTTGCATTTTAGATGCAGATAAAGAAGGCTTTTTACGAAACGTGCGTAGCCTGGTACAAACAGTGGGTAGGGCAGCCCGTAATGTGAATGGCCGTGTTATTATGTACGCCGATAAAATGACGGATAGCATGAAACAAACGATTGATGAAACGCAACGTCGCCGTCAAAAACAAATTGAGTACAATTTTAAACATGGCATTACGCCGAGACAGGCAGGTAAAAAAATGTTATTGCAGCCAAATTCAGGAATAGAAGTAAGAGCCGATGGTAAGCTCATAAAAGCATACCTAGAACCCGAAGAGATCAGCTATGCGGCAGATCCTGTAGTTCAATATATGAGTGCCGACGAATTGAAAAAACAAATCACCAAATTAAAATCGGCGATGCTAAAGGCTTCTAAAGAAATGGACTTTATGGAAGCTGCGCGCTTAAGGGATGAAATGTATGGATTGGAAAAATTATTAGCGGAGAAATAGTGTCTTTTTTAGGCGTTTTGACTTATAAGAAGTAACATAAACAGTTTTCAACCCATGATAAAAATTTACTCCTCCTTAAAATATACCTTCCTGCTTCTTTTCATGGTTTGTTTTAGTTTGCAGATAAACGCTCAGCTTGTAAAGCCTGCCTATAAAACAAAATTGCCCGGTACGTTAAACTGGAACACCATTCAAACAGAATATTACAAGCTGTTGAATGGCTTGCGTGCAGAAAAGAAACTGAGCCTTTTAGTTCCCAATGATCCTGTATTGGATGCGGCTTCTTTCGATCAGTCGCATTACATGGATAGCACCCGTAGGGTAACGCACGACCAGAAAGTAAAAAGAAAAGAAACACCACAGAAAAGAGTTTTCTATTATAGCGGAACCCACGACCAGGTGGGCGAAAATTGCATGATGCTGTTTATAGGAAAAGAAATGCGGGTTAAGTATTCTAAAACGCCCATTATCGCCTCCACAGAAAAAGAAATAGCTACCGCTATGTTTTTAGGCTGGAAAAATTCTCCGGGGCATTATAAAAATATGATTACTCCCGCTTATGATGTGGCCGGCCTTGGGTATTTTTTTAATAAAGATAGTAGCCAGATTTATTGTGCACAGGTGTTTGGCGCTAAACCTTTTGTACCGCGCAAAGGATTGGATAGCCCTGATAATGCTTATGATGTAAAAGAATCTGTACCCGCTGTATGCAACTGTTTCAATTCAAGCGCTTGGCCTGATTTGGTAAGAGAAATTTCGTTAACGCAAATGGGCGATACCATTTACCTGATCTGTCGTAACCTCGATAAATTAAAAAGTTTCTTTAACAATGCAGAAGATGGTATGTACCTCGACTATGTACTGAGAGAGCAGTTCGTTTGCGAAAAAAATAACCTATTACATGGCTCGCCCATTTATGATGGTTTTATGACCAAACCAAAACTGTTTAAAGAAATGATTAAAAATAACCGCGCTCCGGGAAACAATTTCTTTTCCGCTCTGGGTGTGGTTCCTAAAGAACTTAAAGGATTAAAATACGGACTTGATTACGGTATGATTAAGAATGGGCATTCCTGCGAATATACTTTTGTTAATACCATTCCCAGTAAAAACCTGGATGCTCTTAACCTCGTTCCAAAATGGCTTGATAATCCTGATCTTGAAATAAAACAGGATACATTTAATGGCGTGTTAAAATTTAATGTTCCTTTTGAGAGAGGAAAAACAACCATTACAGCTGCTCAAAAAACGGAATTGGTAAAGCGTTTAGAGGTTTATAAGCCGTTTATGAAATCTTTAAAAATAAACACCTATAGTTCCATCGAAGGGAATGAACAAACAAATTTAAAACTGCAGCAGGATAGAGCAACCTTATTGAAAGATATTATCGCATCGGTTTGCAAAACCCAATTAAACACACAAATAGAATCGAAAGAGAACTGGGATGCTTTTTACAGCGAGATTAACAATACAAAATTCAGCTATTTGAAAAATTTATCCAAAGCAAAAGTAAAAGAGCTGCTCCAATCGCGCCAAATGATCGATTCGCTGGATGTGATTTTAAAAGCGACACGCGTGGCACAAATAGAAGTGGATCTTTCTGCGATCATCGATAAGCATTCGGAGCCGTACATTTTATTGGGAGCCTATAAAAAAGCCCTTAAAATTGGAGATTCCTTAAATGCTTTTGCCTGTCAGAGCAGGTTAATGTATTACTTAAGATCCTATAGAATAACCAATAATGATATTACCTCTGTTGAAATTCCCGGAAACCGGAAGTACATTGCACATTTAACCAATTGGGTGGGTCTGGCAACCAACGACCCTGAAATGTTCTATACCAACAAAACCAGGGAAATGGCCATTTTGTATTCAACGATCGATACCAATTTTTTGCCCTTGCAGTTTAACTATTGCATTATGGCATTAAAATATATCCGTGAGTTGGGTGATACCATTATTCCTGTTTCCACACTCGAATCTAAAATGCAAAAGTGTTATAAGTTAAAAACAGCAAAAGACTCGGTTTATGTAGACTATATGCTGCTTAATTATAATATTATGACAGCCTATAATAATTATATGGCGCACCGTTACGAAAAAATTGAAAAGCCTTTGCAGGAGATAAAGAATTATTTTTCGCGGCATGAAATAACCGAAACAGAAGGAGTAAAACTGGGTTTGTTATTTAATATGTATGCCAAATACGACTGGACATTAGACATTCTAAAACCATTATTGAAAAAATATCCGGCCAATAACGACGTGTTATTTCTATTTATTAAAACCTATGCGCCAAGCAATGCCAATTTTATGAGTGACGCTGAATATACAGGTCTGCTAAGCCTTGCAAAGAAAAGGGATAAACAACGTTTTATGAACTGGATAGATGAAGAGTGTTTCCAGTTATTGAGAAAACCGGAAATTAAAGCCGAATATTGTAAACAATGAAAGTAGCATCCAATAAATTATCAGACCTGTATCTTTTTTATCAAACGGAATTAGCATCGCTTTATGATAATGAAGAATTATATGCCATTTTTGAAGTTGTTTGCGAAAAATACCTGAAGTTTTCTAAAGCAGATGTGAAACAACAATTTCATTCTAATTTAAACCAGTCAGATCTTCTGAATATTTACGATGCTGCTAAAGCCTTAAAAACAGGGCTTCCGGTGCAATACGTTTTAAAAGAAGCTTTTTTCTATGATCTGTTTTTTTATGTAACACCTGCAGTTTTAATTCCAAGACCTGAAACCGAAGAATTAGTTGATATTGTTTTAAAGTCTAATACCTCACATCTCACATCTCACATCTCAATTTTAGATATTGGCACCGGATCGGGTTGCATTCCTATCACTTTAAAAAAACACCTCCCTCAGATGAATGCCTTTGGAGTCGATATTTCAGAAGATGCTTTAGAAGTCGCAAAAAAAAATGCAGAAAAACATAATGCAGTAGTCACTTTTCAAACCTGCGATATTCTTGATACAAATGCAACATCTATTATCTCAGGTCTCAATTCTCAACTCTCAGATCCTCCATCTTCCCTTTCCCCTTTTCCCTTTTCCATTATTGTAAGTAACCCTCCTTATATTGCTCAATCAGAATCGGTACAAATGGCAGAAAGAGTACTGGATCATGAACCGCATTTGGCCTTATTTGTAGAAGATAACGATCCTATCCTTTTTTATAAACGCATTATCGACCTGTGTGAGAGCTGTTTAGAACCCGGCGGATTTCTCTTTTTTGAACTGAATCCACTTTTTGCTTTTGATGTAAAAAACTATGCAAACACCGTTAATTTATTTAATTTTGCAGAGCTCATTACCGACATGAGTGGAAAGAACCGGTTTTTAAAAGCACAAAAAAAATGAAGCAATTAAGCATCCTATTTCTTTTTTTATCATCATTTGTTTTTTCGCAGGAAAAAATAGAAATACCTGTTGATAACCCTGCTAAACCAAAGGGCGGTAAAGAAGATGTGGATTATGTATTTCAGTCTCAGGTTATTTATCCCGATGCTTTACTAAAGCAAAAGAAAGCAGAGGATGTAGCGGTTTATTTCACAGTAACAGCAAAAGGAGAAGTGCAGGATATTGAATTTAAACAACCTTATGATGATGCTTTTAAAGCAGAAACAAAGCGTTTATTACGTTATTTTATATTTGAACCGGCAAAGGCTAACAAAACCTCGGTTGCCTCAACATCCTTCCTGGTATTTAAATTTAATCCGGAGACCTATAAAAAATACACCAAAACAAGAGGCTTTATTATCCCCAAAGAACAACCTGATTTTGATACCAGCTTTATAATATACGAAAGAGCTGATAAGTCGCCGGAGTATTACAAAGGCGATGATGCATTGGGAGAGTTTGTTCTTTCGAATCTCGAATACCCTGATCTTGCTGTAAGACAAAACATACAGGGAATTGTTGTGCTAAGTTTTATAGTAGAGCCAAATGGAACACTCAGTAATATGGTTGCTGAAAAAGAGTTTAACCAGCTTTGCACCACAGAAGCATTCCGTATCATGCGCCAAACCAAATGGAAGGCAGCAGAGAAAGCCGGTAAAAAAGTGCGCTATAAAATGAAATACCCTATAGTCTTTAACTTACATAATACTAACAAAGACAATGCTACCAGCGAGCAACGTTAATACTAAAAAATAAACCTTATTAAATGAATACCTATTCTATTTCTCCCGAAAAACATATTACCTTAAAAGATCTTCAACACATTCTCGAATCTAATCTTGTACTGGAATTATCTGATGCCGCTAAAAAGCAAATCAGTGCCTGCCGTGAGTACCTCGATAAAAAAATGGCCTCCCAAACAGAGCCTGTTTATGGTATCAACACCGGTTTTGGCTCTTTATGCAATGTGGTAATTCCTGATAATGAATTAGAACAACTGCAAACCAATTTGGTAATGTCACACGCTTGTGGCATGGGTGATGAAGTGCCGTTGGAAATTGTAAGAATTATGTTGTTACTAAAAATCCAGTCTTTATCGTATGGTAAAAGCGCTGTACAATTAGTAACCGTTGAACGTTTAATTGACCTGTATAACAACAAAATTTATCCAATCGTTTATCAGCAAGGTTCGTTAGGAGCTTCCGGTGATTTATCCCCGTTAGCACACATGTGCCTTCCTTTATTAGGAATGGGCGAAGTAAACTACCAGGGCAATAAATATCCTGCTGCTAAAGTGTTTAAAGAAGTGGGATTAAGTACCATTACCTTAAAATCGAAAGAAGGTCTGGCATTATTAAACGGCACACAGTTTATGGGAGCTTATGGTGTTTGGTGCCTGTTAAAATCAGCGCGTTTAAATACACTGGCCGATTTAATAGGTTCAGTTTCTTTAGATGCTTTTGATGGAAGAATTGAGCCTTTTAAAGATCATATACATATTATTCGCCCGCATAAAGGCCAGTTGCAAACAGCCCGTGCTTTCCGTGAGAACCTTACAGGTAGCGAGATTCTGGCACAACATAAAATACAGGTTCAGGATCCGTATTCATTCCGTTGTATTCCCCAGGTGCATGGCGCTACAAAAGATGCAACAGCCTATGTGAACTCTGTATTTGAAACAGAAGTAAATTCAGTAACCGATAACCCTACCGTATTTCCTGAAGAAGATGAGATTATCAGCGGTGGTAATTTCCACGGACAACCTTTAGCGATCTCTCTTGATTTTTTATCTATTGCCATTGCTGAATTAGGTAGTATCTCCGAAAGGCGTGTATACCAATTGATTTCAGGTATCAGAAACTTACCGGCATTTTTAGTGGCTAAACCGGGTTTAAATTCAGGCTTTATGATTCCTCAGTATACAGCTGCAAGTATTGTAAGTCAAAACAAGCAATTATGTACACCTGCAAGTATTGACAGTATTGTGTCGAGCAACGGGCAGGAAGATCACGTAAGTATGGGAGCCAATGCGGCAACCAAATGTTACAAGGTGATTGAAAATGTAGAAAAATTATTAGCTATTGAATTGATGAATGCCTCACAGGCTATTGAATTCAGAAGACCTTTAAAATCGTCTCCTAAAATAGAAGCTTTACTAACGGCTTACCGTAAATTAATTCCGTTTGTAAAAGACGATAAAGTCATGTATCAGGAATTAGAGGCATCATTACAATTTGTGAAAACCATGAGTCTTAACTCATAAAATACTGAAAAGTCATGCTAAATCAAGTTCAGCATCTCTTAATTTATAAGTTGTAGCTTTAACATAAACTCATGAAAGTACTAAACTATATTCTCCTATTGCTATTGATCAGCAAGCTTTCTGTAGCCTGCCAGTGTCCTGTAACCTCCTTAACAGAAGCAGAGTTAGCTAAGTATGATATTATTTTTAAAGGCAAAATAAAATCCGTTAAACTTAATAAAGGAAACAGCGAAGCCATATTTACGGTAAGTGAACTTTATAAAGGATTAGTGTCGGTTGAATTCACCTTATTATTTGACGATGCAGATGCCTGTAAGCTTGAACTAAGGCCGGGCGACGAATGGGTTATTTATGCTAATTACCACCAGATAGACAATGCAAAACTTGATTTTTGCAGTCGTAGTCGTAAGTTCTTTAAAAATGTGGGAGAAGATTTTTTTGAAGAAACAACCGGTGTATCCTTTGGCGAAGAAGTACAATTCCTGCAAACCAAATTAGGATTGCATAAACCTTTAAAAGAAAATCCAAATAAAGTAGAGAACAGAAATATTTTACCAAACACCAACCAAATGATTCTGGGTTTTGTATGCTCCCTACTGGGCTTATTACTATTTTACTGGCTCTTTAACCGTTTTTTTAAATAATATTAATCTATTACAATGAAAGTACAAATGCACAAAGCACACCCATGGCACGGGATCTCTTACGGAGAAAAGGCGCCCGAAATAATTACCTCTTTTATTGAAATGGTACCCAATGATTTGATCAAATACGAAATTGATAAAACATCCGGTTACAGAAAAGTAGACAGGCCACAGAAATTTTCTAATATTTGTCCGGCCCTGTACGGTTTTATACCGCAAACGTTTTGTGGCGAAGCAGTAGCAGAGCTTGCCAATGTAAAGACAGGTCGTACGACTATTATTGGTGATGGTGATCCTTTGGATATTTGCGTGCTCACAGAGCGTAATATTACAAGTGGCGATATACTGGTAGAAGCTATTCCAATTGGTGGTTTCAGAATGATTGATAAAAATGAAGCCGATGATAAAATCATTGCAGTAATGGCTAAAGATGAAATATACAGCCAGTGGAAAGATATACTGGATGCGCCTGAACAAATCATTAACCGTTTGCGCCATTATTTTTTAACTTATAAAAATATTCCGGGAGAAAGCAAAGCCATTGTAGAAATTACAGAAACCTATGGCAGAGAAGAAGCTCATGAAGTCATTCGTCGCAGCATGCAGGATTATAATAAAACATACAGATCGTTTATGGATCTGGGAATGTAAAACCAAGAGCTTAATATTAAAACGCCTCCATTCATTTTGAGGCGTTTGTTGTATATTTGGATACAACGATTCATAAAATCAATTGGCAATGAAAACCAAAGCGGCTACGGTAGAAGATGTGGATACTTATATCTCCCGGTTTCCTGAAGACACACAAAAATTATTGAATCAGATCAGGGCAACGATCGCGAAAGCCGCACCTAAAGCAGAAGAGGGGATAGGGTATCAAATGCCGGCATACAACTATTTTGGTTCCTTGGTTTACTTTGCAGGATATGAAAAGCACATTGGTTTTTATCCTACAGCATCCGGGATCGCTGTTTTTAAAGAAGAACTTTCATCTTATAAAAGTTCTAAAGGCGCTGTACAATTTCCTTTAGATAAACCATTACCTGTAAAATTAATTACTACTATTGTAAAGTACAGGGTAAAAGAAAATAAAGAAAAAGCGGATTTAAAAGCCGCCAAGAAAAAGTAAAGAAAATAAAAGCCCAATAAATTCATGATAGTTCCCGAAATAAAAACGATTCCTTCTAAAAAACTTATTGGTAAATGCCTTAGCATGAGCTTTTCGCAAAACCGTACGGCCGAACTATGGAAAAGTTTTATGATGGAGCGTAAACACATTTTAAACTCAATGAGTACCGATTTGTTTAGTCTGCAGGAATATCAAAAACCCTATCAGGCAGATATTTTTGACCCGGAAATGGTATTTACAAAATGGGCAGCCACAGAGGTTCCCAATTTTGATAACATCCCCGAAGGAATGGCAACCTATGAACTCAAAGGCGGTTTATATGCCGTGTTTTTATACAAAGGACATCCGGCAGAAGGGGCATCTATGTTTCAATATATTTTCACCTCCTGGTTACCGGCCTCAGGCTACGAACTCGATGATAGGGCTCATTTTGAAGTACTGGGAGATAAATACAAAAACAATGACCCCGATTCGGAAGAAGAAATCTGGGTGCCTGTAAAGACAAAATAGAACCCATCTCTTTGATCCGGCTATTGTGCCCGGATTTTAACAATTTATTTTAACACAATAACTGAGGTCAAGACTCCGTTTAATCCCAAAAAAATACCTTTTTTTACTCACATAAATAGTTAAATTTGCTGCTTATCAAAAATTGATACATGACACGTACTATCTATACTTTCTGCTTACTATTTGTTATTACCGCTTCTTTTGCTCAATATGGCACTATCCGTGGTTTTGTATATAATAAAGCCAATGGTGAACCGGTTCCTTTTTCAAACGTTTATCTTAAAGGAACAACTACCGGAGCTTCTTCCGATCCTAATGGATTCTTTTCCGTAAACAAGGTAAAACCGGGAACCTATACTTTAATGGTTACCAACCTTGAATTTGATACTATCTCTGAAACAATTACTATTAAAGCAGATCAGATCCTTAACAAAAAGTTTTATTCAGTTAAAGGAGGTGTTATACTTGGTCAGGTTGATGTTACTGCCGCACAAGCCGAAAAAATTGAAAATCCCAATGTTGGAAAGCAAACCATTGATCCTATTGCTATTAATAAATTACCAAGTGTTGGAGAGCCTGATCTGGCGCAATACTTACAGGTATTACCGGGTGTAGTATTTACAGGTGATCAGGGTGGACAGCTATACATTCGTGGGGGTTTACCAATTCAAAACAAAGTGTTGCTGGATGGGATGGTTATTTACAACCCTTTTCACTCTATTGGTTTATTTTCTGTGTTTGATAATGATATCATGCGTAGTGCTGATGTATATAGTGCCGGTTTTGGTGCAGAATATGGCGGACGTACTTCGTCTATTATGGACATTACCACACGCGACGGAAATAAAAAACGTTTGGCAGGTAAAGTATCTGCTTCTACTTTTGGTGCTAAATTAACCTTAGAAGGTCCTCTTAAAAAATTAAAAGAAGATGGTAAAGGAAGCTCTTCATTCCTGTTATCGGGTAAAACCTCTTACCTTCCTCAAACTTCTAAGGTATTATATCCTTATGCTAATAAAAACAATAGTACCGGCAGCGGCCTGCCTTTCTATTATACCGATTTATATGGTAAAATATCTTTCAATGCTAATAATGGTAGTAAAGTAAATTTGTTCGGTTATAACTTTAACGATAAAGTAGTTTATAAAGACCTTGCTAAATTTAACTGGACATCATTTGGTGGAGGAAGTAATTTTATCCTTATTCCACAAAACTCTACCTTATTAATTGAAGGAAACTTTGCATACTCGCAATACAAAATCAATTACGAAGGTGCAACTCCTGAAGATAAAAAATCAAGCTCCATTGGTGGATTTAACGGAGGTTTTAATTTCTTAAAATACTTTGGCCGCGATGAGTTAAAATACGGATTTGAGTTAGTGGGTACAAATACAGACTACTCTATTCAAACGCCTTTAATTACAAACCCGATCACGTTTCAAAAAAACTCAATCGAATTAGCGGCTCATGTTAAATACCGCTTTTTATCCAGAAGAAAATACATTGTACTAGAGCCAAGTTTCCGTATGCAGTATTATGCTACGTTTAATAATTTATCGCCGGAGCCTCGTATTCAGGGGAAAGTAAACATTACCCGTAAATTCCGTTTCAAATTTGCTGCCGGTTTATATAGCCAGAGCTTAATGAGTGCAAGTTCTGACAAAGATGTGGTTAACTTGTTTTACGGATTTATTAATGGTCCTGAAAATTTACCTGCTACATACCAGAATAAAGACAATAAGACTGTTGATACAAAAGGTGTTATCCAAAAAGCACAGCATTTTGTGGGAGGCTTTGAAATTGATTTGTTTAAAACCTTAGAGTTTCAGGTAGAAGGCTATAGAAAATATTTTAACCAAATGGCAAGTGTAAACAGAGACAAACTGTTTGATGATACTCCTGAAAATCAGGATAAGCCTGAAGCCAACCGTAAAGACTTTATTATGGAGCAGGGTGTGGTAAACGGTTTAGACTTTACAGCTAAATTTGAGAAAAAAAGATTTTATTTCTGGGCTGTGTATTCCCTTACCTATAACAAACGTTATACCGGTAACACAACAAGCGGCGATGTTTTTGAGTATGCACCAATCTACGACAGAAGACATAATGTGAACTTAGTAGGAACTTATACTTTTGGTAAAAAACGTAACCTTGATCTGAGCGTTCGTTGGAACTTTGGTTCGGGCTTCCCGTTCACGCCAACAGCCGGCTTCTATCCGCAGGTTGATTTTGGTAATAATTTTAATGCTAATTATTCCAATACCAATGCTAATTTAGGTTATGTGCCGGGCGATTATAACTCTAAACGTTTACCAGATTACAGCCGTTTAGATATCAGCTTGAAATGGTTATACAATATTAATGAGCGTATGAAACTGGAAGTAAATGTTGGTGCTACGAACGTTTACAACAGGGAAAATATTTTTTACTACGACCGTATTAAAAACAAGCGCGTAAACCAGTTACCTATTTTACCTAACGTAAACATCAGCTTTAAATTTTAATTCAATTGGCGTTTAAGATCTATACAAAAACCGGCGATAAAGGGCAAACCTCTTTAATAGGAGGCACGCGTATTCCTAAATTCGATATTCGTATTGAGGCTTATGGTACAGTAGATGAACTCAATTCTCATATTGGATTGATCAGGGATCAGGCTATTGATGAACCATCGCGTGTTTTACTGATCGAGATACAGGACAGGTTATTTACCATTGGTTCGCTATTGGCTGCCGATCCGGTAAAGAATAAAATGATTTTACCGAAAATTTCAGAAACGGATATTACATTGCTGGAAAAAGAAATTGATGCCATGAACGAACACTTACCCGAAATGAAATCATTTGTGTTACCCGGCGGACATACTACTGTCTCTTTTTGCCACATTGCCCGTTGCGTATGCCGCAGGGCTGAACGTTGTGTGTTAAGATTAAATGAAGAGCAACCACTCGATGAGCTCATCTATAAATACCTCAACCGTCTTTCCGATTACCTGTTTGTGCTTTCCCGTAAATTTACCCAGGATTTAAACGCTCCTGAAACTCCCTGGAAACCAAGAGTGTAGTTAGCTTTGAATTTAAACTTTTTTAGTAAAGGCGCGAAGGTTTGACAAAACGCGGCGTTGATTTGCTGTGAATTTTAATTACTTAGTTGAGCCCGAAAGAGCTTTAGTCCTCTTTCGGCTTGCGAAACTTGAAAATTAAAAGAGAGCGTGGAGATCGTTTTGTCTTGACTTTTTGTTACTTTTTCGTCAAGGAAAAAGTAAGATAAATAGGTAATTATTGCTAAAATGAGACATTTTAAACTTTATTTTTGTAAAACGCCAAAAACTTACTATATTTGCCCTCCACTTTTTAGCCTCTGGTTGCACGGTGCAGCGAATGCCAAAAATGATAAAAATTTAAAATAAAAAACATGAGTTTATTATTAGATTACGTAAAGAAACAATTAGCAACAGAAGTTGCTCATCCAAAATTTAAAGCAGGTGATACTATTACAGTTCACTACAAAATTAAAGAGGGTGACAAAGAACGTATCCAGCAATTTTCAGGCGTTGTTATTCAACGTAAAAATGAGCCTGCTACAGCTTCTTTCACAGTTCGTAAAATTTCAAATGGAGTAGGTGTAGAGCGTATTTTTCCTTTAGCATCTCCTTTCATTGATAAAATCGAATTAAACAAAGTTGGTATTGTTCGTAGAGCAAAATTATACTACATCCGTACCCGTACTGGTAAAGCAGCACGTATCCGCGAAAAATTGCAAACAAAAAGCAAAGACGCTAAAACAGCTTAATACTATAACACATTATAAAAAAAGCCTTCCAATAATTATTGGAAGGCTTTTTTATTGGAAGTAAATAATAGATTTATCCTTTCCTCCTCAGGAAGCGGCAGTATTTTATAATTAATAATGTTGTACCAAAATAATGTTTGATTATCTGTCAGTTCGAGCGGAGTCGAGAACTAGACAAAGTATCTTATAAAGATCCCAAAAATTTCAGGATCGCATCGCGGCTTTCCTTACTTAAATTTTGAAAGTTTTCTTTAGCCTTGGTAGCTTCGCCACCATGCCACATAATGGCTTCCGTTAAGCTACGTGCCCTGCCATCATGTAAAAAATTATTATGGCCATTTACAGTTGTTGTTAAGCCAATTCCCCATAAAGGAGCAGTTCTCCATTCATTACCTGTTGCTCTGTAATCAGGGCGGTTATCTGCCAGATCAGGACCCATGTCGTGCAACAATAAATCGGTATAAGGATAAATGATTTGGTTGGATACTTCCGGAAAAACTATATCAGTAGCCGTTGTATATGATGCCACATGGCATTTGGCACAACCAATAGATGTAAACAGTCTCTTGCCGCCCTTTACAGTTGCATCATCTGCATTTCGCCTGCCAGGCACCGCCAGTGTTTTAATATAATAAGCCAATGCATATAAAGTACTGTCTCCTAATTCGTAATCATCATTTTTGTTATCATATTGTAACTGACCCATCGAGCTTTCCGTTGGGAAAATGAAATTGGTAACACCCATATCTTCTACAGCGGCACCGGCCGATTGCTGAATAATAGTAGGTTGTGCAGCCTTCCATCCAAATCTTCCTAATTTGGTTGTCTGAGAAAGAACATCAAAACCGTAATTTGGCTTACCACTTATTCCATCACCATCACTGTCAAATTCATCAGCCTTATTCAGGATAGCGCCTTCATCAATTGCTTCCAATAAACCTAAACCAAATACTGGAGTAGCCATGCGGGCAGAAACCATTACTCCGGCAGGCATTGCCATATAAGGATTTACAATGGTATAAGCAGGTTTTCGCAACGAGTAGGTTTCTCCATCGGCAAACTGGTAATTGGTTTCCGAATAACTCACATTCACACCGGCTTCTGCTAAAACACCAAAGATACCACGTTGCTGTAATTGTCCGCCAAATCCGGGAACTCCGAGCGGCTCTCCATGAGGCCCCTGCCCTGGAATACTAATACGTAATAAGAGTGAACTCAGGGCTTCACCGGCCATTGGTGCTTTTCCACGGCCATCGGCAATATGACAAAAACCACAGGACTGATTGTTGAATATAGGGCCTAAGCCATGATTAAGTTGTGTATTATCACTGTTAAATGTTGCGCCAAATGCCTGGTCACCAAACTCATGCATAGCATCTTTTAAATGGGATAACTCATTAAAAGGTTGGCTAAAAGCGGCAGTACCACTCGCAAAAGTAGTTTGTTTACCGCCGCTGTACCATTCATTAAGGTCTTCTTCTTTAACGTCTTTCGGTTTCCTGCACGATTGAAAAGCCACAAAAGCAATTACTAATGCGATAGTACTGTAACTTATCAATTGTCGGGAAGAAACCATTGTATGTATTATTGAGTATTAGCTAAGGTTTGAACGTATGGTTTAACAGTACCTTCTAAATATCCTTTAAGGTCATTGATAGCATTGATACAGTTTTGAACCTGTGTAGGTTGTTGTGTAATAGCATCACCAAAAGGTACGGTTACATTTCCTAAAGCTGTTAAAGCACTTGACAGTTTGGTTTTAATAGTTCCATCCATCGCAATGTTATTGGCTTTAATAAGATCTTCCAATCCTTTACCATCAGTAATATATTTACCTAAATAAATGTTCTGAACACTTTTAATATTGTTTGTAAAATCAACAATAGAATTTTGTGCAAAAGGAGATTCTTCTAAAGCCGGATCATTATTAATAAATGGTTCTGTTATTTTACCGTTAGCAACTTCATCACAAATACCTGCCATGGCGTCAACTACTTCTTCGTAAGCAGAGCGTTGTGTAGCATAAATGCTATTGTTACCTGCATTTACAAATGTTGATGTATAGTTACCGGCTGTTGCAGGATCCCATGCTGTTTTTGCATCGTTGCATAAGGTTTTAATGTTATCCGCTAAAGCTATCATCAGGTCTTTTTCGCGGGCAGTAAACTGAGATACGTTTGTATGCTTCCCAAATAAGAAATACTCTAAGGGGTGAAATCCTTTTAAAGATTCTTCCAAACCATCGATATAGGTAGAATTAAAAGTTGCAGGCCCATTAGTTAATACAGAGTCAATACTGGCAAAATTAATTGGCCATGTATCAATACGGGGGTCAATATTATCAACACTTACTGGGCCAAATAAAAAGCCTTCACCTTGTTCCCAGCCACTTCTTACATCTTTCCACGCTTGTTGTGCAGCCGATAAATTGCCTGCTGTAGGCGAGGTACTGAATGTAACAAGGCTTGTGTATAAGCTATTTGATTTAGCTGCCATATCAGAATAGGTAGCATAAATAACGTTAGAAGCCATATCGTTTAAGACATCTTTTTTTAGTCCGCTTTGATCTTCAGGAGTAATAATTTCTTCTTCTGTTTTTTTTGATTTTTTGCAGGAGGTAAAGTTTACAAGAACTATAGATGCCAGAGCGAGGACAATAATTTTTTTCATGATACAATGTTTATGTGGTTAAATAAATAATAATGTTGTTATTTTCGATTTGTGTTTTAAATTTTTTTAAAGGTTTGGTAGCAGGCTGTACTGTTACTTCGCCTTCAAGATTAAATGCACTGCCGTGCGAAGAGCAGAACAATCCTGATTTGGTAGCAGATAAGGGCTGGTTCTCATGCGAGCATTGCATGTAAAGCGCATTGTAGGTATTGTCTTTTTTCTTAACGAGTAAAATATCAAAATCGAAATTTGAATTTTTAATGATCAGTAGATTTTGCTTATCTGCAAAAGAACTTTCAGGAATCAACAGGGTTTTGTCTTTTGAACTTGTTTTAATAACAGGTAAGGGCGCACACGAATTAAGCATACTCAACAATGCACCACCGCCCAGAACGCCGGCACAGGTAACACAGGTTGTTTTTATGAAATCGCGTCGTAACATGTTTTATTAAAAGCTGTAGCCCATACCAAAATTTATAAAACTGTAATTTGTGTAAAAAGGAATATTGCTGGCGTAAGGATTTGTAACGTATAATAGCTTATTATACTCGCCTGTAATACGTTGTACATAATCTAATTTAACAGAAACACCTTTGAGCGGCTGAAAATGAAGCCCTACAATCATGTATTGTTTTTGCTGTAAACCATCTTCAACACCGTTTTTTGGTAAACTGGCATTAAGGTTCATGGATTCGTAACGTGCAAACAGTAACAGGCTTTTTGATCTTATTTTGGCAAAAGGCTGAAACAGATTATAGCCTATTTCTGCATAATAGCCATACATGGATGAGGGGGTATTATTTGCATAAGCCCTGTTAATTTTATCGGCGTCTTTGATGGATACCAGGGTACCCAATGCTTTAAAATGGATGCCGTTTGAACCATTGTACTGAACATTGGCCTCGCTCAAAGAAACAGGAGTGCCAAATGCGCCGTAGTTCAGTTTAAGGCTATCGCCTTGTTTTTGTGATAAACCGGCGCTACCTCCATAATAAGTGGATACCTGAATCCTGAAATGTTTTATATAATATAATAAAGCACCTGTTACTGCAAGATTAGAAGCAGATGCATTGCTGCCTTCATACTTTCCATCAGCAATACCGGTTCCCTGTTTAAAGCCTCCTGAATTTAAACCGTTCATTAATGCAGCCGAATAATTAAGTCCGGGCACGCTTGGAATTTGTCCGTAAATACCAATACCCAGCTCTCTCCAGGTTGATGGAATAACCAATTGCTCTACATAGGGCCTGTCGTTGGTATTAAATGTGGTAGGTAAGTGGTTTTCGTTAATGATACCTATACGAGGAATAAATAAACCTCCTACAAGGTAATTATTACGGTTTATATTAAATTTCAGGAATAATTGCTCCATAGAGATCTCTCCGGAAGGTTTACCACCAACTACTTTAGCATCTTCAATTTCTAATTCGGAGAAAAAAGAGATTTTATTCGAAAAACGATGCCCGATAAATAAGACATTACGGGTTAAGCTCGCAACGCCTGTTTTAAAACGCATATCATACTGCACTTTTGCCTGCCCGTAACCCGAAATAACGGTTGGGTTGTTTTGAGGCGTTAAACCGGCGTTTAATGAATCTTCTTTTGTAATTATCTGAGCCTTAGAGGATAAGACTGTTAATGTAACTAATATAAATAGAAACGATTGTTGTAAGGGATTTGCTCTTTTTTTCACGGCCCAAATTTATATTTAGAATCCGTCTAAAGAAATACCTAAAAAGTGGTATAATGCAATAACTAAATAGGTAAACGTATTTTAACACAGTCGTTTTAAATAATATTGACCTCACGTTCCAGCATTACCCCAAATTTTGCATTTACAGTTTCTAATACTTTCGTAGAAAGGTCATAGATCTCTTTTCCGGTGGCATGACCATAATTGACTAATACCAATGCCTGTAAGGTATGTACCCCTGCATCGCCTGCACGGTAGCCTTTTAGGCCACTTTGTTCAATAAGCCAGCCTGCAGCCAGTTTATAATTCCTGTTTTCTAAAGGGTAGGCTACAAGGTCAGGAAATTCCTGTTTTAGGCGCTCGTAAGTTTCCTTCGACACTTCGGGATTTTTAAAGAAGCTTCCTGAATTTCCTATTTTTTTTGGGTCGGGCAGTTTACTGCTTCTGATATTGATCACTGCCTGCGAAATAGCTTTAATGGATAGGTCTGCAATGCCCATGTTATCGAGTTCCTGCTTAATGGCACCATATTCAATATGAAATACCGATTTTTTAGAAAGCTTAAAGGTAACTGAGGTAATTATGAATTTGTCTTTATACCGGCGTTTAAATACACTTTCTCTATACCCGAAATCGCAGTCGGCTTTCGAGAAAACAGTCAATTTGCCTGTTTCCAGATCAATGGCTTCCAGTTCAAAAAAGGTATCTTTTATTTCCACACCATAAGCGCCAATATTTTGCATAGGGCTTGCACCTGTATTACCCGGAATTAAGGATAAATTTTCGATCCCCGCATATCCCTTATCAATACAATACATCACAAACTCATGCCATACTTCGCCGGCAGCGCACTTTACCAGCACGTCGTTTTCAGTTTCGGTTATAAGCTCAATGCCTTTTAATTCGTTTTTAATCACAAGGCCATCTATATTTTGTGTCAATAAAATATTACTGCCACCTCCCAATATCATATGCGAATTGGTCTTATAGTCGTTATGCTGCAATAGTTCATGGATATCGTCCACAGAACGAATTGCTGTAAATAATTTTGCAGAGGCCTCTATACCAAAGGTATTATAAGGTTTAAGGGAAGTAGACGCTGTTATTTGCATGAGTTAAAAATAAAAAAAGCTCCTTATAAGGAGCTTTTTATTTTAAAGACTTTTGAAATACGGCCTGTTTGCAATTAGCAAAACTCGTCGTATACCATTTTAAGGTGTTCAGAAATCATAGCAGCATTTCTGCCTTCTATGTTATGGCGTTCAATAAAATGAACCAGTTCACCGTTTTTAAACAAAGCAATACAAGGTGAAGACGGCGGATAAGGCGCAAAATGTTTACGAGCCTGGTTCACCGCTTCCGAATCGAAACCTGCAAATACAGTAGTTAAATGAGCCGGTTTTTTAGCATTATCAAGGCTCATTTTAATACCCGGACGGGCAGCACCTGCAGCACAACCACATACTGAATTTACTACCATTAAAATAGTTCCTTCTTGTTTAAGTGCATTATCAACGCTTTCAGGAGTTGTTAAATCTTCGAAACCCACACCGGTTAATTCAGCTTTCATTGGTTTCACTAATGTTTCTGGATACATATGTTTTTAATTATTAGGTTAATGTTTAAAATCGTTACAAATGTAACCATCATTTACCTATTTTGTTTAAGAAAAGGAAGGAAATTTTTGTAAGTATGACGTCGGCAATAATACATAAAGAGCGGGGTACGGCCATGCCAAAAAATCCGGCACTACATACTTTGCAGCAGTAGCACCGGATTAAAAAAAGAATAAAAACAAAACCGTTTATCCTGCTTTCATAATAGATTCACCCCAGCGATTCAACTGGCTGTTGTGAGGGTCCATGGCAGGGCAGGCTTCAGAAGGTAAACGGATTTTTTTGCTCAGGCTGCATCCGCATAATTTGCAAACGCAGTCGGCAACCCGCTTTCCGATCTGTTCTTTGGCTTTTGAGGTCACCAACTTTTGAAGTGTTGTTTCCGGCTTGGTGATATGCTCGCAAGACAGGCAGGCGTTTTCCCTTCGCTCCAACACTTCAAGCGAAACTGTTGAGAAACCTGTTTTGCTCCATTTTAAAAGCGCTTTTGTTGCCCTGCTTGCTAGTTCCAAATTAGAATACTTCGTCTCACTCGACTCTGTCTTTGGAGGGTTTTGAAGAAGAAATGACAGAATATCCGGCGATTCTCTACTGACCAATAGGTTTCGCGAATAACTCTCATTTTGCAGGGCCACTTTCAAAACATGTTCAGAAACAGGCTCCTTCAATCCAAGTATTTCTCCAAACTGTTTGCATTGTTCTTGTAATGAACTATCCATTGTTGGTTTTATTTTTAGGAGTGTTATTAGTTATGATCGTTAACGAATTAGAATATACAAGTAATCATTCTTTTTCTAAGAAAGAGCATATTCGTCAGGACCAATATTCATTGCTTTGTTTTTAGCCTTGTACTCGGCACTGCTTATTTGAGGCGCTTTTTCGAAATCAGTTCCTAAGAGGAGGTCCTTGCTCATCTGGATTGAAAAATCACCGATCACAAAGCCGTTTGCATTTAGGAGATGATCATTGATGTTTCCTTCATAAGACGGATTGATCGAAATATGATGGATACCACCGAACCATTGTGCAGACTTAATCTTGGTGATTTTAGCGGTGCTGCCATCAGCTGTCATCAACAAATCGCCGGGTACAAGGGTTGAGGCTTGTTTCAGTTTTCCAGAGGCCATCATAGTCAGCTGGTCTTCCGTAAGAACAAGGCTTACGTTTTCGCCGCAGTAAATAAAGATCATGGTTGAAGCTTCTTCTGTTTCAGGGTCAGAAGCTTGAATTCCCTGGCTAAACGTAACTTTTGCAGGAGTCCATGACAGCCCTTTACCTGATACCAGGTTGCCTTTCAGTATGGAATTTCCCACCATTAGTTTCGACGAGGCATCCATACCGGTTGGAGTAGCCATTGGCGTAGAGTAAACTACACAAGAACAGCAGCAATAGCAGTTGCGGGGTTTATAATCCGGATTGGCGTTCAGGAATTTCATCAGATCATCTATTGTTGCAAAAACGCGTTCGTCACATTTAGTTGCATCATATTCGTCGGGAGAACATTTTGTAGCGTTATATGCTTCTATAAATAGGTAAGGAGTATAGAGATTTCCGCTACTAAAGCAAAATTGATGGTAAGAAGGGTTATACTCTCCAGGGCAACATCCCCCGTATGTGGGATCTCCGGAGGTATTAGGACAAGGTGGGAAATTTCTTTCTTTTAACACGTTGTAGCATGTGGCTGGGTCATATCCTGGCATAGTAGTATTTTTTAAATGTGATTAAAAATGAATGTATTATTAAAAATGCAAAAGGAATATAAACCGGATGCATTAAAATATGCACCCGGTTTAATTTAAGGATCATGCTTCTCTTACTTGGCCTTAGTTGTAGCCGGATTAGAAGTAAACACGATGCTAGTGTGTGCAGGGTCGAGTCCTGTACCCAATATGGAAACTAAATTTTTAACCGAAAGTGTATACTGCGTGTCAGGTTGCAGAGCTGCGGTTAAGTGTACAATAAAGCCTGTACTAGTATCTAAAACAGCACCTGTTATTTCTGCTGCAGGTTTTAATGTATAATTTGCCACATTACTTCCTGTTGCACTGTTTACTGCAAGGCTAAAGTTTACAACAATTTCAGCGTTTGCATTCGACTGTGCTTTTTCCAGGCTTATTTTTGCTAATGGTTTACCTCCGGCACATTCAGGAAGTGCGCCACCGGCAGCAGCGGCCTGTATGGTTTGCGTACGGCATGATAAAGCTGGATCGTTTAATGGATCTAAAGGATTGCCTTTTGCATTTTCCGGAGTTACCAGGGCAAAAAGAGCATTCCACTGATCCATGGCAGTCATGATATAAGGCAAGTAAGAAGTGCCGATCCAGCATAGGCGTGATATTACTCCAAACGCAAACCAGTCTGCCTGGCCAACTGCGGAATGGTTCATAATTGTTTTTGGCTCACCGCCATAAAAACAAGATACGCCATGTGCCATAGCCATAAACATGCCTTCATAATTGAAGTCTTTCATACGGGCCAAACCTCCGCTTACTTGTACTATTTTTTGTCCATAAGCTTCAAACGCGTACACATTAGGTGTTACATCCATGGTATCGTAATAGAATGTAATATCCGGGTAGAAACCGGTCAATTGTGATTTGATGGTATTGAACAGGGTTAATGGTATTGGATTGGAGATAGGGGCCTGTGAACCATATTGCATAATATCTGTGGCCTGAGCATCGGTAAAGAGCGCTGAAGCTCCGTAAGGAATACTTTTACTTGGGCTGTAGGTTTTAAAAATCCCATTTGGCAATACTTTATGACCGATCTCTGTAAGTGGAACCTTTTTTGCAGCAAATTCAAACATAACATCCGAACGTTTTAATTTGGATGAGTGTGCATCGTCATATTCAGCTGTACCTATGAGTGGTAAGTCGTTATGATTAGGCTCTTTCATATCATCAGGTAACTGATTGAAATACATTTGTAATGTAAAGTCACCCAATACTACGCCACCGGCCAGTAATAAATGTCCATCCGCGCTTTTAAGCCAAGGCGCGTCTGTTGAAATATGATGCACGCCTCCGTGGTAAGCACCAATACTTACCAATGCTATATTTACAGGATTTCCGTCTTTGTCTACCAGTTGCATTCCGGGAACAAGTCTGCCGGCTGTGGTAAATTTACCGTCAGCAAGTAAAAATGGCTGATCCATACTGCAAATCAGGTCACTGGTTTGTTCTCCTTCAAGAGTAAGGTAAACCATGGCAGGTTGTATCCCTTCAGAACTTGTACCTGAACTAAAGTTTACTTTTGCGGTTGACCATTGCATGTTCATGCCACCTTTATTTGATGCGGCACTCGCTGCCAGTACATCGTCTCCTTTCGAAATGGTGTAAATAGGTTTTACGCCATTAGGTATTGCAATCAGTGTATCATTAGCCAGGCAGCTGCAGCAGCAATAGCATTGGCCAGCCTGCCAGGCAGGATCCTGGTTGTGAAGATTTCCACAATCAGTAAAAAAAGTAGCCGACGGAAAATACTGGTATTGACCTGAGTTTGTATTGTGGCATACCAGGCAGATGATAGGGAAATAGTATATCCCTGCTGTGGCGCATGTGTTGTGGTATCCAGGATCTAATCCTGTAACATCGTCGCAGTGAAAAGGAGTTATCAGACTTTGGCAGGCGGGCCCCAGCCCTTTGCTATTAAGGTTTGCCAGGCATTGTTGTGGATCGTATCCCATGTTGTTATAATTTTAATGGTTATTAATTTTAGTTTTGTTATCGTTTTTTTTCTGTGGTTCACCCTGTTTTTTTCTGGTTCGTTATATCTGCATATGGTGTTTCCTCCTTTCCTTGTTTATAGGTGATTATATTGAGTTAACCCTGTCATGGTCATTAATTTTGAGGTTGCAGGGCTTCGTTCCAACGGTTAAATCCGGGATTTAAAGGATCGGCATCGGGGCATGTATCGCTCGTACGGAAGGCTTTCACTTTTACAACACATCTGCACACACCGCATACCGATTTTTCATTTTCATCGGCCCCTGCTACTTTATAGAGGGAGCGTTGTTTTTCGGGTGGTTCAATTAAATGAGGGCAGGTGCTGCAGGCACTTAGTCTTTTTTGGTACGTTGCTTCCGAAACTCTCGAAAAGCCTGTTTTTACCCAACGCATGAGGGAATCGGCTGCGCGGTTCAGAAGTACTCCTGTGCTGATTGGCTCTGTATTATCTGTTACAGCAGGTTTTGGAGGGTTGCCAAGTAAATGCGAAAGGAACCCGGGATCGTCTTTACATACCAATAAATTATGTGCATAAGTAGGGTCAAGTACTGCTGCCCGGAGTACATGTTCGCTCACCGCTTCTTTTAATCCCAATATGGCAGCCATTTCGCGACATTGTTGTTCTATGCTGGTTGTATTTTCCATGTTTAATTTTATTAAATGTTATAGAATCTGTTTCTTCTTAAAAAACTTTGGCCTGATATAATACTACCACCTGCATATCCAAGAGCTTATTAGCGTCAATAAAGCCATTGGTAAGTAGCGGAGCGATATTGGCATTTGTAAGATCGAACACAAATTTCCAGGTAGTAGGCATTGTTTTTCCATTCCAGGTAAGGCTTTGCGCTGTTGCTTGCCCACTGTTAAATGTTAGTGTTGGCGGTGGTTGAATGCCTGCCTGCAGGGACACAAAGGTGGAACCGTCAGTAATACTAATACCACTGGCCGGATTGAGCTGCAGAATTATTGTGCTGTAGGTAAGGCTTTTAAAGAAACCGATCTGCGCAGGGTCAATGGTAAGCTCCAGAGTTTGGTTAGAGCTATTACTATGATCTATCAGGAAAGATTGCCAGGCATTGCTTTGCATAGCACTATCTACATACACGCCACCATTGGTTGGAGCCTGGGCTAATGACTGTTTTACATTTGTCTGAAGTGTTCCATCAAAAAGAGCAGTATAACGAACAGTGATGATAACGTCGGATAACTGACTGAAATCGATGCGGTTAGTCTCTATTGGCATGCTTAATGTCCAGTTCGAAACGGCTCCTGTATTTTCAAATGGCAGGTAGCGTTGATCCTGAAAGTCGAGCACAAACATACCCGAATCATCGGTGCCTTTGGAAATAGCAATGCTTTGATTTTTTGCCCAATCCTCTCTTAAGCCCGATGCAGGCTTGGTTTGTGTAGTACCAAGTAAATAGTTCACCACTTTAATATCGGGCTGTGTTACCACGCTATTCTTGGTTTGAGTGAGTACAGCTTTCAGGTTTTGATAAGGACCTACTACTACCGGAATTGAAACTGAAACGGTTTTAATTTTCCGGGCGTATTGGCCGGGGTAATCATAATCGAACAGGCTTTCGGTGAGGGAGAAAGAACATAAGCCGGTTGTTTTAAGTGCCAGCAATTGGTCGGGTGCCAGCATGGCAAGCGATATATTCTTTTCAATTTCCAGGCGTCGTGTATCCTGTGTGCGGTAAGATACATCCATTCGGTTCAATGCCAGTCTCAGGCCTTCACCGGCTGTAAGGCCTTTGTGTAAATTATCCCAATAATCGAACGATAAAAATGTTTGAGACGAATCTGTTTCAAATTGAAACGCTGCTTCGGCCTGCCTTGCTACTTGTAAGGCCAGCGAGTAGGTTTGAAAATAAACCGCGCTTATTCTTCCCAGCATCCATTGGTAAAGATCCTGATTACTGAATTTTTGTTCCAGGTAGTTTTCAATAGCTACATTCTGACTGATGCTTTTTTTCTGAACTACCAGATCCTGCTGGGCAGATTGTAGCTGGTAATTTGCAGCAGCAATCTGTTGAGTGATGCTATTTACATCGCCCTGTGCTATTTGTTTTTGTAATCCCCAATCGTCGCTTCTGCGCTCGTAGCCGCCCATAGTGGAAGCTCTTTGCGAAATGTAAGTGCTGATCTCGGAACCTATCTCAAATACACCGGATGCTGCATTAAGGGCATTTCCTATTTGTACTCCCCCGTAAGTCATTGCAAACGGAGAACCCATTTGTGGCACAGCATAACCTATGGTAGCCGCTGTTTTACTAATGCTTCCAAGTATGTTGAAGGCTAATGCCGCTTCCATAGCTGCGAGGCTTGTTTTTTCATAATCGCTCAGGTCGTTAGTAATAGCGGTTGTGTAAAAATTCAAGCGGTTATTGGCGCTTTCAATATTGGCATTAAGCGATGCAATTGTTGCCTGCAGCTCGCTGATGCGGTCTGTTTTGGTTTGCGTGATCAGGTTGAGGATCTGGCCTTCCTGTGTATTACGTAAGACACTTAATTTTTCAGCATCATTTTTTTCAATGACTGATAAAAGCGAATTACCGAGCTCAATCAGGATGCCGCATAATCCATTGGCTGCATTTATAGCAGACGAATAACGGTAAGGTGAGAGCAGAGAGGTGGACGATGCCATTGCCTGTATGTTATTGCCTGCCGCAGCGGCTTTCACAAGATCAAGTGGGTTAATAGGGGGTTGGAATAATGCCAATTGCCTGAACACACCGTTGATGTTGAGCGAGTTGTTTATCTTATACATGCGGTCCTGTACCGTATCCCAACGAGCCATGAGGTTACTGTTTTCAGGTACACAGAAATAAACGTACAGGTCATTAAAGGCATGGCCCAGCATAGGTGTATCTGGTCCTGTACCTCCGGGTATAAAGTGTTCGAGGTCGATCAGAAACTGAGGAATGCCATCAGGATATTTTGCCTTGATCTCGTTAAAGTTCAGGCTAATATTACTTCCTGGAGCTTCTCCAACTTCTTCGGGTTTAGGTCCTAATAGGTCGTAAGCATATACATATAGCATGTAGGCAGCTGTAATAGATTCCCACGAGTCCTGTGTAAAGAGCTGATCTCCCCAGGCAATTAAATTATCAATGTATTGTATGAGGGTTGATTTTTCAAAGGCACCAATCCTTAAACGGGCAATGGCAAAGGGATCAAACGGATCGTCGTTATACACTTTTATAGCCGGGTTCGAATCATCCAGCATTTCTTCGAGCGATTGCAGGTTGTGATTCCTGAACGGGCGGAAATTCCAAAAGTGGCTTGAAGAAGCATTGAGCTGGTAATTGAGCAGGATGTTACGAACCATCATGATCTTCACGGCTGTTAAAGAAGGATCCGCTGTTTTTAAAAAGCTCAGGTCGGTTGTTGCTACAAAGTCAGGATTTACTACCCCATTGGTAAGAATAGGTGCCGGCGGGGTGCCAATGTTATTTGTACCCAACTGTGTAATAATGCCCATGGCCTGTTGCGATGAGATGGCCTGTCCGGTTTCCATAACGATGGCATTGGCGGTTACAAATACTTCAGGCGTGGTAGGATCAAATACATATTGTAACCATTTTTGTGCATCCTGGAATTGTTGGTTGGTGTTTAAGCTGTAAGCCACCAACATAGGAATATGGTAAAAAATCTCCCAGAAATACTGGCCGTAAAGTCCGTCGAAATCAACCTGGGTGGCATCCAGTGCACTTGGCCAGTTCAGGTTTTGTGTGGATGGTCCAAAGCGGTCGAAAGGAAGTACCGGTGTAACAGGGATCTGCTGGGTTCTAAGATCCAGAAGTGAATCAACTCCATCTACAAAAAGGGCGCGGCTTATTTTATTGATGGCACCTGTAGAAAGGCGTATCACATCAAAATGGAAATTGGCCGTTTGTGTGATGGATTGTGCAACACCCTGATTAACGTAGGTGAGTGCTATTGCTTTTGGCGCTTGCGCAAGGGTTTGATAAATGCCTGCGATCTGGCTTTGTGTAATTGTGCCCTGTAATAATAAATTGGAAAGAGCTGCCTGAACATTCACACCGGTGAGGATATCTCCGTTAATCCGTCCGTTAGGATCAATCAGCGAGAAGCCCTGTAGTGCAGTGTATATCTGCCCGGATTTACCGGAATCAATGTTGTCACCCATAAAATCATTAGAGAAGATGATCTGTGAATTGACCAGAGCATTGTATATATACTGGATCTGTACCTGAGTGATAACTTGCTGTAAAACAAGGTTAGAAAGCCCCATTGTTATATTAGACAGCGTAGCATTTACTGTTGGGCGTCCGTTAGCTATTAAACCAAACGACGTAAGCGCAGTAAGTATTTGCGCCGAAGCAGCGGCCGTAATGGCACCCGGTGTGGCTCCCTGGTATTGCATAATGGCAAAGTCAGGAGATAGGAGCGGATCGCCTACGGTAAGGCCTTTTGTAAAGGTGGAGAAAAGCGGTTTTCCTTCCACAATGGTTTTGGGGCTAAGCAAAAAGATCTCATCACCTGCAAAAAACACGAACCAACCGGGTTGCGTGCTTACCGGAATTACTTTTACCTGGTTACCGGCAACATTGCTAAACAATTCTGTAGCGCCCATGTGCGTGAACAAAACCTGTAACACAGCCGAAAACTGGATAGGCCCGAAAGAATTGATGACTGTCATACCAGCCAGTACTTTATACAGATCAAGTGTTGCCATGGCCGCAGGCAGTACATTACCGTTAGCATCAATGATGGCAGCGGTTTTTAAGGCACTGTAAACCGCAGTACTTTGAGTGGATGAAATACCTACACTGATAAAAGAATCACCAACGATAGGGGTTGCCATACTGCCTGAGTTTAAACTCACAGCACCCATGGCATTACGGTTATCGGTAATAGGCTGCCCGCTGTGTGATATTTGCATCACATCGCCCGAACTTTGCATTTCAGCTTTAATGAGCGATAAAGGACTTTGAGCCTGGTATGGATCCACTAATAAAAATTCTTCGCGGTGTATGAGTACATCTTCTTCAAGGCTAAAGTTGAGGATGGATACGGGTCTCAGACTCAGGTTTCCTGATAACTGGCCTAACACCATGCGGTTGTGATCTTCGGTGCGATCGTGAAGATTTTTCCAGAAGGCGGTTGAGTTTGGATTGCTGTCAGGGGCTGATGTACCCGGATCCTGCGTGGTTCCTGTATTGGAAATATTAGGGCCGTACATAACCAGTAGTCTTTCGGCACCGGCTTTAAACGGTGGAGTATCTACATAATTATCTGCTGTGACATTAAATGCAAATACCTTGTTCCAGTAGGGTGCATCCATATCAAAAATACCAGTGAAAAGAGCATTGTTTATCAACACAATTTGTTTGGCATCATCCGGATCCGATTTGAAAAGCACAACGTCCTGGTCGACCAGCGTTTGCGGCTGAACCCATTTTCCTTCCTGGTTAAGGAAAGAATACATGACAGAGGTGGTATAGGTAACGCTATTGTTTGTGGCTACATTTCCTCCCGAACCCGAAACGGCTGATGTGTTATTTTTCTTGATCTCATTCCAGAAAAGGAAAGGCCTGTTAAAGGCATAGATGAGTGAACAATGAGCGGAGTTAATCGTAAGATCGATCTTTGTCCATGGAGTCCAGGGCATGCTTTCGGGCTGCTCGCAATAGTAAAATGTGTAAGGTCCGGTTTTGCTTCGCGATAGCAGGAAAAGTGTGTCGGTATCATCTATCTGTGTGCGGTAGGCGTCTACAGGCTTTAACTCGGCAACTTCTGCAAAGCCGTTAATGTAGTTGGTAAAGGCCGAGCCTACATAAGCTTTGGTAATATCCGACTGTTGCAGCATTTGTGAGAGGTTTGCAAACTCCGGGGTTGTGTTTTTTCTTAAGGTAGGGATCAGGTAATTTTCTGGATATACAAAGATCTCACGGTTAGCTTCCCAGATGCGGTAATTCATCATCCATTCCCACCATACTTCCTGTATCTGGCTCATATCTTCCACGCCCGGCTCAAGCCTTAGG
>JAZJZF010000087.1:0-14372 GCA_040389965.1 Bacteroidota bacterium | reverse complement strand
CAACGCTGTAGATAGATCTGTGCCGAGTTAAGGGCTTCTTTAATGTAAGATATAGAAGTGTTAGCGCCAATCTCCACATCGGTTAAAAGAAATTCATACACATTACGGGCTGCTTTAATACCGGGATATAGAGCGTTGAGTTGCGATAAGACCAATGAAAGTAAGGCATTCCTCAGGTTTAAAGCAATGTTGCCTGAAAGGGTTGTCCAAATGTTAGACCATTGATCGCCATATACACCGGCTGTTTTGGTTAATACACTGGCTGCTGTTTGAAGGTATTGTGTCCAGTTATTGGCAGCCGGCAGATCGGCAAGCGCGGTAATGGAGCTCATAAAGGCAGGGTTGGCCTGGAATTTATTGATCAGGTTAAAACAGGTTTGCAAATCAGCGAGAAGTCCGCAAATGGTTGTATCGTTAGCTAATGGCCCTGGTGCTGTTATAAGTTGTTTTACCTGATTTGGATCCCAGTTGGTAGCTTTCTGCAATACCAGCAGGTCGCTGTCCGTTGGTTTAACGCCGGATACCTGGCTTATAAATTGTAACAGGTTTTGTTGATAATCTCCATAGGTTTGCATCATTTGCATTATCTGCTGCATGCACTGGATACTTTGCCACGAAATTTTGTTGAATGTAAGCGGTAGCTGGTAAGCTGCAGGACAGGCCACTATGTTTATGACCATGGTGTTGCTAACATTTAAACTCTGTGTAAGTACCAGCCAGCGCGACACCCAGCTTAATACGCTTTGTACGTAAGGAAGGTATAGGGGTGTAACACCATCCGGCCCGGAAGTTAAAAATGCGTCAGCCCAATTGGTAATGCCGGTAGGTAGTGGCACAGCAGCTGTTGCCATGGTCATTAAGGAGGTCATCAGTTTGCTGTCTGCACCAAAAAGTACCGCCACTTGTGCCGTAATATCTGTTTGCGCCGTTGGAGAACCGGATTTAATAGTAGTCCATAAACCTTGCAGCCATTGGGTTACTGTATTGGGAACATATAATGGATTAACATATACATTCGCATTGCCATTAATAACATAATCAAGCTGGTATACAGAAAGCCCTGTGTTATTCATCCACACGCTATTATCAGCCAGAGCATTAATTTCGGTAAGCGTAGGAGCTTTCGGATTGGCAAGCTGGCTGAGCGTTAAAAATAACAGGTACTGGCCCATTGGTAATTGCAACGCACGGCTTATAAGGGCATGCCTGTAGAGTACAGACAAGGTGTCAACCGTTAGTGTTTGTGCTACTGCTCCATAAAGGAAAAAACCTAAAGCATTAGCATCCGAAAGACTTATTCCCAGCCCTGGTAACACGCGGCTTATGTTATTTACGCTTGTCATATCTACGGCGCCCGGTGTCCATGGCAGAGGAGTGTCTGCGTAAGACGGATTGAGCGGGTTACCGGAAGGATGATAGGTGCCTTGTTGTTTCGAGAAACCACCCGGGTTAAACAATTGATCAAATGGTGATCCTGTTTCGTTTATACCAAGACCATAAGTTTTAATGGGACCAGTGAGCACGGTTGATGTTGGAAAATCAAGTTGCAATTTGGTTCCTGCATTGAGCAGTAAATTCAGGCTTGCAAGAGTCTCAATTTTTATTACCGGTGCAACGCCAGGGTTAAGGCAACGCAAGGCCCAGTCAATGTCCTGCGCTGTTTGGCCTGTAATGGCCGCAAGGCGTTGTAAACGGTTAATTTTATCTAATTGGGCAACGCCCAGGTTGTTTAGTAAAAATGGGCCTGTGCCGCTGTTTTGCTGTAAGGTAATCCATTTACCGGCAAGGCCCTGGTTAATGAAAAAGTTTACCTGAAGACCTGCTGCTTGTTCAGCCTGTGAAAGATCCTGGTTCAAAAGACTAAGCAGGTCGGCAAAGCTCATCCAGGTTTTTGCCAAAAATGTATCGGCATCGTTTAAAACAGTGATGTCGGTTACATTGTAGAAGGGGGCAATTTTAGCGGCGTCGGTAATTTCTGTGAGAACAATACTTTGTTGTTCGGGTGAAAGACCCAGATTCCTTGCTGCTACTGTATTGGCAGATATTTTCCATGCCGAAAGGATGGCACCATAAGTAACACCAACCTGATTAAGTAATACTTTCACCTGGTCGAGTGGGGCATTGAATGGCAAAGCCTGAGGATAAACGAGAGTGGTTGCCATCTGCTGCTGCACTGCATCGCTACTTGCCGCCCCAAGTGTCGCCTGGGCACTAGCGAGCAAGCGCTCGTTCACAATTTGCAGGTAAGGTACAAGTGTGTTGGTATTGGCACAGGTAAGTTCTATTTCACCAATATCGGGACGCCTTGCTGAGAATTGAAGTTCGGGAAGAATGGTTGCCGCATTGGGTTTGGTAATGTATTCGTCAATGATCCTTAACAGATCCACCAGATAAGCTGAAGCGCCAAAGATGGAGCGGCACTCATCGCAGCTGCAATAGTCGAGTGAGCCAAACAGATCCTGGTAGCTTGGCAGATCCTGAAATTTTTCTTTAAGTTGGGCACTAACCGAGTCTATGGCCGAATTACTGAAATAGGAAGAAGCCATGGTTCCATTAACGGAAGCCCATACCTGCATGGTTTTGTTACGAATGCCCGTAGCATTTTTATGGATTAATTCTGCATCCTGCCGGGTCATGCCTAAAAGGCCAGCGTGTTCCGATACAAAGGTCTCTCTGGGAATGCGGGCAAGTTGGTTTGCAGATGTAATGCCAATGTTAGAAAGGGTTTGTGCCGCCTGACTACTCATATTAAGGCTTTGTAAACGCTGCTGCGTTTTAAATGTTTCTACTTTTGCCGTTATATCAGCATCGGTAGCTGTTCCTGCAACTTGTAACTGCTTTTTTAAACCTGCGAGGTCTTCTTTGTTGTGAAAGTCGAAACTAAGCAGATCGAAGTTTGGGTTCTTTGTATAAAAAGATTCCAGATCGTTAGTGGCGTCGATTGATTTTTTTTCTTTTTTTGCCATGTTTGTGTAGTTTAAAATGTTTTAATAGGTGAGTAGCAATAAATAGTACTTAATTGTGATGAAGTTTTATAGTCAATCAGAGTTTTATAAAAAATATCCACCGGAAAGTGTCGAAGTGTAACCGGTATGATAGCTTCTGATTGTATTGGTTGACGCATACCAATGACCACCATATAAACTATACCCTGTTACAACAGAGGCAGAGTCATGGTGATAGAGATACGAATCGCGTTCAGTAGTGCTATAATCATTACCGAACAGGCCATTCCATGTCAGAGTTCGGTTGTAGTAAGCATAGTAAGAGTCGGTACCTCTTGGGCCTCTTGCATCATCTCTGCCGGCTGTACCAGCAGTGCCGTGTGTACTTGTCCCGGCTCCGACAAGGTCATATATTGGTAATTTTCCGTTTGCTTGTCCGATAGCGGGAATTGCGTTATAGGCTGTGTTAAAGTCAGTCATGTTCTGTGTAGCCTGCTGAGCGCTTACCAAAGGCGTTTGTGTCGTAATATCTAAATTTCCAACACTGATAGTACGCGTCCATCGCGTATGTTCTAAAGTAGCAGCCTGAAAGCGTGATGGCCACGCATCAGCAACAACAACCTGACTCGATGGAGTAGCTCTTGGATCTCCTATCAGCGTAAAGGAATGGTGAGCAGTGGGGTCCCACACTCTCATAACAGGCTGTGTAGTTTGGTATGATATTAAAAAAGAATGTGTTAAGGCGCTGAACTCATTGCATGCTCCTCCGTGTGCACCTATTGCTGATGCAGCACGACTAAAGGCACTGTAATTCTCGCCCGGATTATTGAATACATTGGTGAGGATACTTCTCGATACGCTAAGCCTTGCTGTACTTTCTGCAAAAGTAGAAACTACATCGTCGTATACATTTCCAGCATACGGAACTTCTTGTCTTGCATAATTAATAGAAGCCTGTGCATCATATAAAAGGAGTCTGGTTGGTTCCGACACGGCATACTCCCTTGTTAACCCGTTAGGATCGTTGAATGTTATTGGGTTTCCACGAACAAAAGCAAACATGTTTAAGCCATCTGCATCACCGGCCGGATCAGGATTAAGCCATCTGCCCATCCAGCTCATGTAATACCTTGCTCCGTAATAATACAGACCTGTGGTATCATCGCATTCTTTTCCGGAGTATCTGTAATCTTTTAATTTTACTTCCTGTTGGCTTGCTCCGGCAATAATGGCCGTTCCGCCATAAGGAAAATATTCCTCGTAGCTGATGATCTTCGCTGCATCGTCTGCTTCCAACGAAACGGAACCAAGGTTGTTATTCATTTGATAGCGGAGACTGCGTGTTCCCGGCGCATCCACTTCGCGTTTCGATGAATCTGTTACCCAACAGAGCATACTGGCAATGCAGGTGGAATCATCCATTACACGCAGGTTTTGCCGGTCCAGTATAATAGTTTCTACCGAAGCCGCAACTGTTTTAATACGCTTAATTTCGTAATTACCGAGATAGATCTTTTCACTTATTTCAGTAACAAGTCCGCCATTGGCGTACCGTTCTGATACTTTACGAACCCTCATCCCATCGCTGTTGTAATTATAGTAATCGCTGTCATCCGCTTCGCCAGGCCGTTGGATAATGCCTGTACTGCGGAGCTGGTTACGGTAATCCCAGTTAAGGGTAATTGTATTATTAGGCTGAAGCGACAGTTGATTACCGGCGTCATCATATGTATAATCTTTAAGCCTGTTGGAGTTATCTGCTACAGCGCCCTCCTGCGTCCATGAAAAAGAAGTGGCAACATGTTGTTTACTGATAAGATTTCCGCCATCATCATAGGTATAATACTCTGTATAATTTTCGAGTTTCGTTTCATCATTAATTTGTGCAGGGCATAAATCGCTGTAAATGCTTTGCTTGAAACCATTGATATGAGTATCCTGATTAATGCCCTGGTGTTGGCGCCCGGAAGCTTGTAACAACTGGTAAATGGCATTATAGGTGTAGTCGGACAAAGGTTCTACTTCCTGGTTATTGCAAAAAACGGTTTCAAAGCTGTTATCGCGGATCCGGGTTATGTTACCTGCGGGATCGTATACATATTCTATATCCTGCAATACTGTTTTATCCTGCCTTGAGCTATAAAGATTAAGCAACCGTTGTGTTGTGTCTTCATAACCGTAGGTTGTTTTTACACCATTCTGGTATTGAACGAACAGGCGTTGTAAATTGGCACTGTATTCAATATGATTGATCAGTGCCTGTGTGGTGCTATCTTTATAGGTGAGTGATACGGTGTTTAATAAACCGGCCTGGTTATACGTATTTGTTGTTACCGTTTCATCGGGCGTTGTCTGCGTCAGTAAACGCTTTAAGGCATCAAATGTACTGGTAACCATATAGATATCGGCTTCCAACTCTACCTTTGAAACATCACTCCAATCGATGGTGGTTTTATAATTAGTGGTTAACTGGTTAGTGGCTGACAAGACGGCTCCCTGTAAACTGTAAGCGGCATGCGTGGAAATGCCTGACTGATCGAAGCGCTGATAGATCTGACCTCTCAGGTTTTTTTGATCGCCATCGGCTACTGTTTCGCCATATATAGTAGATTCAATAAGGTTGCTTATTGTAGCGCCACCGTTACTGCCCGGTATGATTACTTCTGTCGTTAAAGCTCTCTGGAGTTTGTCGTAGTTCACAATGGTATTGCAGCCTTTTGCGTTCCAGGATTGAATAACATTTCCGAAAATATTATTTAAAAGCATGTTTGTTCCGGCATCCACACTATTTGTACACCACGGCTTTTCATCCGCCATGTCATAACTGTTTATGAAGTTATAGTAGCTCGTACCTGTATCAAGATTAGATTTGTATAGGCGCGCATCAATGGTTTTTACCGTTCTTCCCTGAATGTCTGCTTCCTGGTAACCGATGAGCTGCCTATCAGTAAGGTTTTGAATTTTGAGAAAAGGTATACCTATGTTGTTTTTCACATTCACCTCAGGTGTATTATAGAACAGGGCAGCCTTATCAAGCGCATCTTTTTCATCCATTTGCTGCTGTGTAGGATTGGTGGGGTAGTTAGCTATAAAGGTGATATAATAATTGGCATCTTTTATGGTATCGTCTTGGTCGTATTGTTTTTCTTCCCAGGGCGTAAATTCTACTTTTGAGAAAAAGCCTTTGGGTGTATCTATTCTGATGGATCTTCCTAAAGGATCGTAGTGAGTAATGGTTGGCGGCGGTACCAGGTCTTCGGCCACTATTTCATTTTGTGTTTCATAGTAGGGCGTGTTGCTGTAATAGGCAAGATAGGCTTCGCATGGTTTTGCTTTGTTATTATAAACAGTTCTTCCGGAAACGATCCAGCGGTTATTTGTTGGTTCAACAACTGCTTTATTACTACTGTCGTGCACCAGCTTGTTATTTATATCCCTGCTAATGGCCATACCCGGATCTACAAGCATTTTTTTCTCAAGACTGTTTCCTGATCCGCAGGTGTATTCAACGAGTCTTTGACAGGAAAAAGGCGTCATGCTATTGGCAGAATGGTAATAATTTTCGCGGATCAGGTTCACAGAGTTCAAAGGCTGTTTATTCCCGGCGGTATCTGGCTTATAGTAAGCATTGACGTTATAGAAAAAATAACTGGCAGCACCTTGTAAATAATATTCGGGATTATCGATCAGTATGTCTTCAAAGGTGATTGGTTTTCCATCCTGTGTAGTTTCTCTCTGTACATATTCTTTTGGGTTTCCATCGTAATCGTACAGCCTCATGCCGCCTGTAGCAATTCCATTTTCATGTCCGAAAGAAGAGGAAACAACCACCTGCCTGAAGCAATCAAAAAGAACCTGACTCACATTTTTATTCGGGTCGCATAATTGTAAGGGTTGCATGACCTGGTAATCTATAACAGAACTTGATACATTTGTAGTGTTCGCATCCAGGTATTGTGTAATGGTTAAAGGAGCCAGATAATAAGTATCGTAACTGATAACCGTTTTTTGAAACAGGGAGTCCGATGGATCTACAAAAGCGTTGGAAGCCCCTGAAGGCATGTAAAAGGCTGAAGGGCTGTTATAATATTCTTTTACAAGACCACGATTGTACCAGTAACCGGTAGTGGTATCAAAAAAGTAGCCGCCCTGATTTTGAATAACATCGTCTGTGAGTTTATCACCAAATATGTTTGTAATGTTTTCTTTTGTGAATGTTGCTGCAGATTGATGGTGCAACAGCATCCGCTCTATGTATGTATTATCAGGAAGTTCACCGCTGAGGTCTTCGTTCCAGTAATAGGACTGTGCTCTGGTTAACTGCATCACCTGCAAAATAGCCGGTGTAAGAGATGCTTGATAAGGTACAATGGTTTGAAGCGCTTGAGATGCCTGTGTGTTAAGGTCATCGAATGAGAAGTAGGTATTGCTTTTGAGATCGAGGTTAAATACCTCAAATTTCTGCTCCCTCAGGGGAATGCCTCTCCAACGGAAATCAGTGATGGAAGGCGGCGTATTTATAAACTCATTCCAGGTAAGAGTTGTTGTTATGGTTTGTTGCTCAGGATAAATAGAGAGCGCAGAATTGGAACGTCTTGGAAGAGCTACGGTACAGGTTTTAGTTGGTTGCCCGCATAATGGATCAGTCTCCAGTACAAACGACTGCGTCACTGTTGGATCATCGGGGTTCCGTTCGTAATTATAGGCAATACTTTCACGCATGTTTACTGTGAACACGGCATACTTATTCTCCAGAAGAGGCTGTACCAGAATAACTTCACTGTTTGATTCGTTCACCGTATAGGGGTTTAGAGAGTTGGGTGAATTATCGTTGGCATATACTTCCGTGCGAATTGTTTGGCCTTTAAGAGCCATATAGGCCTGCTTTAAGGTATCATAACCAGCCTCGTAAATATCCGATTGAAAAACACTATCGGGAAAATCATATGCTTTCTTATCTTCTTTAAAATAAGAGCTCTTGTAATACCTGGCTATGCTTCCGTTATCATCACAGGCACCGGTGTAGTACCAGTTTTTTGTATAAACCGGCGGAATATAAAGTTCGCTGTTAATTAATGTGGTTGGGAAGTCAGGATTTGTAGGGCTTTCTTCGTATTCTTCAAGTGTTTCCGAATCCCAGGATTCCACATAACCGAATCCGCAAAATTCACGTTCAGTGGAATCATAGTAGCCATCGTGGTATTTGTATTTATTGACGAATCGTGTGCCTGATAACTGGTCTGTTATGGTTGTCTGCTCAACAACCTGTACAGGGAAACGTAGTTTTGTAAGCCATGGGTTTCCTGCTTTTTTATCTTCGAGGTAAAATTTGGTGGAACTGCAATACGTGATCTGGGTTTGAGTGCCAAGGTTATTGTTGATTTCATTCAGAAGATAAGGCTTCATGCAAGGCATGGTAGTTCCATCATCTGAAATAATTTCGCCCACAAAATTGTAGTAATAATGTGTTGGAACAGGTTCCGTTTTTGTGAATACGAGGCAGGAAGTGCCATTGCCCAACACATCTGAAAAACTGATCTGATCGAGATTGGTATAGGTTTGCGGCAGATCGATCCTGACAGGAGCAGAAAATGAATTTCCGTTTTGATTTAAGAATACCTCAATCCTGTTTGGATACACATAAATAAGATCAGTGCAACCTGAGCCATCGATATCTGCTAAAAATAACCGTTGGTTATCAAAGTCATTAAAGGATGGCGGGTTTCCAAGTATTACCCGTTCGCCGTATACGCCATATCCCAGGCATGGCCAGCATTCAACCGATCCGCTTCTAATACGTACTCTGTGGGAAAGTCCGTCGCCGAAAATATTGGTAAAGGTTACCAACTCCTGCCGGTAGTCTTGTTTCTTTAGAGGAAAGCCGGTTTCATTAGGAATTTGCTTTAAGCTGCTGTAACCTTTTTTACCCTGCGAATAGTAGATTGAAAGGTTATTGGTGTCAGCAAGTAGCAGATCTGTTTTTCCATTGGCATCAAAATCGGCAGATTCAATATCCTGACTTGCGTAATTAGTAGGGTAAGTTGAAAAGGGGCGAAAGTTCTCCCACTGGCCTGCATCATTGTATTGGTAATACCCGGCCCCATTTAATTTATTGACCACCAGTTCCAATTGCCCGTTGCCATCTATATCTGTCAGTGAGGCCTCGCCATTCTGGAGATCACTATTAATAGGAAATGATCTTAAATTACCTGAGAGCGAATATTGCCCGTCGCCTTCTGGCTCGAGGTAAAGCGTAGTTTTGCTGTTGCTGTAGAGAAATCCGGATAACCCTTCTCCATAAAGATCGACCGGAAGAAATTGAGTGAAATTAAGGTCTCCGGGGATAGTACCGTTATTTAAGGAGAGTGTTTTGAATTCGGGAGACTGTGGAGGATTGAAACAGGAATAAAGTAATTCAACAGGAGGCATTTGCTGAAATGAAAAACTGCCGTCATCTTTTTTTCTGTAGCCTGTTGTAATTACCTGGTTTAATAATGACAAACTCTGTAACTGAACAGGATTGTAATTTTGTAAGCTGGTATAATTAAAAGAAATTGCATTTATAAGACAGGGATCGCCCAGTTCATCTTTGAAGCAATGGAACAGTAATACATTTTGGCAAAGTCTTAAAGTTCTGATTTCAAATCCACTGTTGTATACAGAGAACGGATCAGGCCTGCACGCCCATTCCCTTGTCGGAGTGCAAGCTGTTTGAGGCTTTGACAGATCGTACTCTCCATAATCAAAGATTACTTCAAAGGCAAATTGTTCATTGCTTTGCGTATCCATGTAGTTTCCATATTTAATGGATTGTATATATTTGTTAGCTGTAAAAGATCTGTTGACTTCATAAACCGTTGAAGGGACATTCGTATCGTTTTCGCTTTTGTAAGCGTATACTATTTTGTTTCCAAGTGAATCATTAGTCTCATCGATCAGCCATTCAAATACCTGTGAGTTGTTGGCAGGATTAAAAATGCATGAATCAGTTGACCTGCCGTAAAAAGTAGTAGTGTTGTTCGTTGTTAATACTTTCCAGAACGAGTTATTGGTTTCAGTATTGGTCCATTGTTCAATTTGTGAATACGCGCTTTCAATTCTCGGTAAATAAGTAGTTACCGTAAACGTATTGCCATTATCAGTTTCAACGCGCGGATTTTTAAAATCCACGGTGTTTTGCTTTACAATCAACTGACCAGATCCGGCTAAACTATAAATGTCTTTCCCATTATATTGAGGGATATGTTTATTGGTGGTGATTGAAATTTTGGATAAGGATAATGAGAAACCTAATCCAAATGGTCCGTTACCGGAACCTGAATTGTAATTAACCGCTAACTGTGGTTCAAGCCCTCTGGCAGGAGTTACTGCCAATGGAATGGAATAGTTACCGGTGCCTGAAAAAAAGTTTGGTTGAAATGAATCACCCATTCCCTTAATGGCACCTCCTCCTTTTGGAAGAGAAATTTCCTGAACGGAAATTTTTGATGAGCCGTTTGCATCTTTACTTGATTCTGCCACGTGAAAAGAATTTAGGGGTCTATACAGAATCAAAGATGTTGCTTATTATATCGAATAATAAGAGGATAAATACCCAATTTTATAATTCAGGCATTTATAACTGGTTTGCTAGGTAAGTTTACGCTGGTAATAAAAATGTAAAGTAAACAAATGTCGGTACAGAAGGTCGGGCTGCACTGATTTAGGCCATGACAGAGGCTTTAAAGGATTTAGTTCACGTTAAATAAATGTAAAGTGTTTAATAAACGGCTTAAAAAGAAGGGCGTCGGGTTAAGGCATAGGCAACTAATCCCGCAACATTTCGTGAACCGGTTTTTTGTAGCAGGTTATTTCTATGTCCATTCACGGTTTTAGGACTAATGAATAATTCTTCGGCAATTTCATCTGTTGTTTTTTGTTTACACACAAGCATCAGAATCTCTTCTTCGCGTCTGGTTAAAACAACATCGCTGATCGTATTACCGGTTCCTTTGCTTGTATTTTTTTTATGTGCATTATTCTGAATTGCCAAAAGTGTTTTTTCATTGATGTAGATCCCGCGTGTATGCACAGATGTAATAGCATCATAAACTTCCTGTGGGTCGCTGTCTTTGGCCAGATAGCCATGCGCTCCCGTTTTAATTAATTTAGCAATGAAGTGGTCATCGTCATATACAGAGAGTATAATTATTTTTATATCCGGGAAATACTCTTTCAAGGCCACAGTAACATCCAGTCCGTTAAATTCTTTTTTTCCGTCAGGAGGCAAGGACATGTCTACCAATATAACATCCGGTACAGTAACACTTTCTTTCAGTTTTTGGATCACCGAAAAACCATCGGCCGATTCAAACATGACCTCTATATTAGCCCATGCTGAAAGAATTGCCTTTATGCCCTTTCTGAATAAGAACTGATCTTCTACCAGTCCTATTTTTATTTTGTCGGCTGATCCGCCTTCAACTCCCGCGTGTGGGCTATTTTTCTGTTTGTCGAATGTGTAATCTTTATCTTGTTCCATTTCTTGTATTTATTTACAATGTCATTAATTATTCAACGGTTTTAAGATCTGCAATCATTAGTTGAGCATAGAAGCCTCCTTGTTCGTTATTACCAACCTTGAGTGCTCCTCCTATGGACATGGCTCTGGCTTCAATACTTTTTTGCCCCAGTCCAAATTTCTGAAAATTTTCTGATAAGCCTATACCATCATCTGTATATAAAAATGATAATTTATGTTCTTTATAGTGAATGTCTAAACAAATGTGCTTTGCCTTTGCATGCTTAATGGTATTATTGATCAGTTCCAGGCAAATTCTGTATAAGCCCAGTTTCAGGTCCCAGGATAATTGATTTATTTCTTCATCGCAATTGATCTGAACATGAATGTTATCGGAACTGTTCACCATGGTACCAATTCTTTGTAAAGTATCCGATAAACCAAACATCTGCAGGTTTTGTGGCATCAGTTCATGGCTGATTCTACGAACAGATGTGATAGAGGTTTCAATAAGCGACCGGATATTTTGTAAAGCTACGGTGTCTTCTGCCTGATCTTTATTGGTTTGCTTTTCCATGGTCATTAAATGCATGCGGGCAATAGAGAGCGTAGCTCCCAGCTCATCGTGTATATCAGTTGCAATGCGTTTCCTTTCTTCTTCCTGAACAAGTATACTCGATTTTAATAATTCCTGCTGATGGATGGTGATCAATTCTTCCTGCGCTAATCGTTGACGGTACAGGTTTTTACGAAACTGCTGCATAAGCACAATCACTCCCATGGCAATGATAAACATAATGCCAACAAGCGGTAGCAGGGTGGTTAAAAAATTTAATTTTTCGGTCGTTTCCATATGCCAATAAAGAAAAATGTATACATCACTACAGAGAAAAACGAATGAAGCACCCAGGTATAACGGTTAAACTCTGTAGAAAAATATTTAATGAAATATCCACTGAAATAAAAAATGAGCAGGTTGGATACATAATACATGAAAATTCCGGAGTTGATCCAATTAATGCTGGAGATCAAAGACCTTCTTTTTTCTTTTACGGTTTTATCCAGTAAAAGAATGTACGTGGTCAATGAAAATATGATCAGTAAAACCGATTCAAGAATTAGTGCATACGAGTTAAATGTATCAATTGATTGCAGGAACAGGGAATTAAGAACCGTTAAGATTAAAAAAACGATTGCAACCGCATAGATCAATGCACCACTGATAAATCCTTCCAGTACTTTTTTATAAAACAAGCACAGCATCAGGAAGCTCGTGCCAACATAAATATGCAGCAATGGCATATTATTTTTACTATTGAACCAAAACAACAGGGATGCAAATTGTATGAGGTACGACAGAAAAAGAAAACAGGAAAATACCCTGAGGGTAGTTTCCTGTTTTTTAAATGTAATGATAGCGTAACAACTTGTTACGAAAATGGGTAAGTGTGATAATACAATAATATATTTAGTGAGATTGTACATCTGCTTTATCATAATATAAAGGACTTGTATAATCACATGTCTTCGGACAAGGTGCATTCAGATCCAGTACATATTGTCCGAGCTCATCTGCTAAAATCACATCATGACCGGATTTTTGAGGGACAGCACCCAGATCAGCTCCTTCAACAGGAGTGAAATATAATTTAAAGTTATTCAGAGAGTCCATGCCCAGGTAAGCACGGGCATGCTTGTAAGAACAAAAGCTTGAATCGCTAAGCGGAACTCCTAGCACTTCCAGTAAATCGTCGGCATGAATGGTATAAGCTTTTATTGGTACTGTTTTGAAAAATTTCACACACATGTCATTATAACGACGGATATTGTCCTGTGCTTCTGCTAAAGGAACATGCACCGATGTTTTAAGTAATCTTGAAGAATGAACGGTCTTTACAGGAGGTTCTTCTTTTTTAACGTCGCTTTTGGCGTTATTGTTACAGGATTGAATTGCTATTAAACAAATGATAGCTGTGGTTGTAATAATTAGTTTTTTCATGCTTTTAAAATTATTTATGGTTTTGATTTATTAATTTAATTTAAAATAATTCTGCTTAATATCGTTCCAAAGATATTAGATAATACCTAAAAGTGATTATATTTTTGATTTTAAGCAAAATAATTACTTAAAGCCCTTTATTTATACGGCTTTCATTTTTTAAAACGATTTATAAGGAAAGATCGAGGGTGTTTAAAACTTCAAACGAGCCTGAAGTTTAATTTCCGTTTTATGATTCGCATCAATTTCATTCATGCTCCCTTCAGAAATGACGGTTTGGTTGTCGTAAATGGTTCTTGCCACACGCATCCAAATTTCGAAATTGCGGGTAATATCCCAGTTAACCAAAAAATAAGCACGTTGCCCTTTATAGTATAAGGCCGGAACGGAATAGGAGTAGAGTACATCATTTTCGTAAGCATATACGCGGCTATCGTAGCCTTTTGTATCAAACACCGCATATCGTAACGTAAAAGAAAACGGGAATTTTAATTTTTTGTAAATAATATCCTGTACAAAGGCCACGCCGTTTTCATCGGGTTCGTTTGTTTTGTCTACAAAGGTATATTCGATCCGCGTTTTAAATTTAATTTCGGGACTAAGCTGTGTCGATAGATTGTAGCGGTAATTGTATTGAACATAAGGCACAAGATAATCGTATAAATTATCCTGGGCACTATTCTTAAATTTAGTGCGGTGCCTGAAACGCAGGTACATATCAATTTTTTTATTTGGCGTATAATTGAGTTGTGTGAAAATGTCTCTTCCATGAGACGGTGCACTAACGCCGGGTTTTATCCAATCAAATTTATATTGGTCTAAATACAAAGAAAGGATCAGGCTTTTAAAGATTTTTGCTTCCATGCCCATGTACAGGCCTTTTTCGTTTTGTGGTAAGGTGTTTTCTGAAAGAGCATTCCCAAATAAA
>JAZJZF010000086.1:0-6062 GCA_040389965.1 Bacteroidota bacterium | reverse complement strand
ATGCGAGGGTTACATACGCTTAAAAGTAGTTGTGAATAACCTCTGAAAATATAGCTCCTGATTTTAATTCATAAATTAAAAATGGCTTTTGGTCTTTGTTTTAAATAATTAAGTAATGTGTAAACATGTTAATAATTTACCAACGCTCAACATCTTTTACCAGTTTCCGGTCTTCTTTATTTCTTAAGTTAAAGCTTGCTGATAGTTCAAAAGTGCCTGCAGAGCTTGTCATGGTAGAGCCTGTACCAAATTCATAACAGCCCGAAAGCGTGAAGTAATCATGCCTGTAGCCCACAATGGCATTTACGCTGTTGTTTATTCTTATACCTGTACCTAGTATAAGGTGTTTAATTAACAGGACGTTGATATTTATCTGATGATTGTAAAAACTCTGCTGTTTTTCAAAACGGTAAATGGCATACAACATGGCGTTTTCGCTCAGCGTTAAATTGTAAGATGTAAATAAGCTTAAACGATAAGGCAATTTGCCCACACCATAAATAGCTTCCTGAGGTTGAGTGATATGAAACATGGAAGCGCCAAAATAAAAATGATTGTAGTTGATGATTAATCCTGAACTGAAATCAAGATTTCTCTTTACAGAGTAGCCATTGGTGTTCTGCGGCGAATTCCATACGAAGCCTCTCCTTGGGTCTATCATATCGCCGTAGCTTAATTTCGAATTATCCAGCGTTTTTTGAAAACCTGTAATTTGAAAAGAGGGAATGATCTTTAGTTTAGAATCGAGCAAATTTAAATGCTGTGCATAAGTGAGACTAAGCCTGTCGGTTACCAGTGTCCCGTTAGATTGATCATCTCTCATATACGATAAGGCAATACCTCCTTTCATAGGCTTAATATAAGCATCTACATCCGTGCTAAGCGTTTGGTAAAAGCCCGTTAAATTATACCATTGATCCCTATAGCTCGATTGCACTCTAAGGCCACCATTGCTGCCTGCAAAAGAGGGATTAAGGCTTATTAAAGATTGCGATGTATTGGTAAATAAAGGATCCTGTGCCGAAAGCCGGAGACAGATCGCTAAAAACAAAAAAGGTATATACTTCATAAGTTTGAGGTTTATATTATATATAACAAAAACAGGTTACACTTATTGTTTATAAAATAAAAAATCCTCTGCCAAATAGCAGAGGACTTGATTTTAGATTCTTAGAACGATTAGTAATAAATAGCTCTTCTTACTTCTGAAATGTATTTAGAGAAACGGATTACCTGGCGAGTGTAACCATATTCATTATCATACCAAATGTATAATACAATGCTTTTTTTATCGGGAGAAATAATAGTAGCATTACTGTCGTATACCGAAGGGCAAGGATTTCCAACCACATCAGTCGATACTAATTCGTTGCTGAAAGCATACTGAATTTGTTCAACCAAAGCTCCGTTTAAAGCGTATTTGCGAATGATTTCGTTTACCTCGTCGCGGGTAGTTTCTTTATTGATATTTAAATTTAAAATAGCCAATGAAACGTTTGGAGTTGGTACTCGTACAGAGTTTGCCGTAAATTTTCCTGCCAAATGCGGTAATACTTTTTTCAAAGCGCTTTCTGCACCGGTTTCTGTAATTACCATGTTTAAAGCTGCTGAACGGCCACGACGGTATTTTTTGTGGTAGTTGTCCAGTAAATTCTGATCGTTAGTGTAGGAGTGAACAGTTTCAATATGTCCTTTGGCAATACCTAATTCTTTATCAATAACATAAAGTATTGGCATAATGGCATTGGTTGTACAGCTTGCCGCTGAGAAAATCTTTGTATTTTTAAGATCAACCGTTTCGTGGTTTACACCGTGTACTACGTTTGGCACGTTACCTTTAGCAGGTGCCGTTAATAAAACTTTATCAACGCCTTTTGCTTTTAAGTGTCTGCTTAATTCTACATCATCTCTGAAAACCCCTGTGTTATCAATTAACAATGCGTTATCAATACCATAAGCCGTATAATCTACATCTTCAGGATTTCTGGCATCGATCATGTGCACAGTATGTCCGTTAATGATCAGTGCTTTGTTTGCAAGGTCTTCAATGACTGTTCCGGGAAAGTTTCCGTGTACAGAATCCGTACGTAAGAGATCGGCACGTTTTACAATGTCTTCGGCAGAATTACCTCTGGTAACAATAGCGCGTAAACGTAATTGTTCCCCTTTACCGGCCTGTGAAATAATTTCGCGTGCAGCTAAACGGCCAATGCGTCCAAAACCATACAGAATAACATCTTTAGGAGTTTGTACTGTATTTTTGCCAATTAAATCTTTTAATTTATTATTAATAAAATCGCCCGACGATTTAAAGTTTGCTTTTTCCTGTTGGTATTCAAAAGCCAATTTACCAATATCAATACGTGAAGGACAAACATCGCTGTTATACAATTCGTTTGCCAACATTACCGTGTCATTTACAGAAATAGTTTTCTTTACAATATCTTTTGCATATAAATGAAGTTTCATAATCTCACTGGCACTTCTGTCAACCAATTGATTTCTGAACAGGATTAATTCAATTGATTTCTCGAACCATAATTTTCCTATGATTCCAATCAGGTCGATGGCTGCTTTTTCTTGGCTGATCCAATCATTTAATTGCGATTCGTATGCTTTGTTTGCTTTTTCTTTGGTTTCCATAATTTTTTGCTGGTATTCGGGTTTGTTACGTTTAACTATTATTTTTAATGATCATCGCCTTCTTCTGCGAAGTCTTCAAAGCTTTCATCTTCCTCATCATCGCTTGCTAAATCATCCTCTTCTTCAGGAAGATCTTCGCCTTCTTCTCCTTCAAGGTGATTCAAATCGCCTTCATCTACGCCATTGGTATCATTTTTAATGGCTTTATAAATCTCACTTTCTTCTAATTCAGGATCGGCAAGCATGGTGCTCATTAACTGGTCGGGAGTAATTTCTCCTTTAGTCATTTGTGTTTGCTTGTATTGTTTTGGGGCATTGCCAATCGATTTTACAATAGCCGGGAATGTCGCTTTTGGATTATCCGGTAAAATTTTCATAAGCTCTATGCAAAATGTCCATTTTACAGCAGGATCAAATACATATACAAAACGTTGACGAGGGCTCTCAATGAATTTGGCAATTTTAGTGCTTGCCATTAATTTTTTAGGAGATACTCCTAGTTTTATTTCATCAGCATCAAGCTCAAGATCCTCTTTCTTTAAGGTAACTTCCTGATCTTTTCTCCAATAATCATCACTTACAAAAAAAGAAGCAGAATGTTTTTTGTCAAATTTAAAAGCATCCTGCATGATATTATGAAAATCTTCGAATGTCTGAGAAGATAAAATCTCTATTTCCCTGTAGATGTCTTCGTTATCCTCTACAAATGTTTTAAATTTATATATTGCCATGACGGGTTTTAATGTATTGTCTTTTATATTTTCCTGATTCAGACGGCAAAGTTAAATCATGAAAATATTTTTTTTAGTTTTTATTGTATGCCTTCTCCCTAAATTATCGAATTCCTAAATCTTGGTTACAATGGCATTATTTCCTTCAAAGTTAAAATTCCAACCGCGCTCGAATATTTTTGGCAGGTAACGCTTGTATAGCTTTAACCGGGCGTTTCCTTTTATTTTATTTTTTTTGCCTGCACTGTGTTCATCTTCATCGTCTCTGTCAATAGCATGAAATTCGTAAATATTTACTTTCGAATGCTGATCAATAAAATCCTTGACGATCATCACAATAGTATTCATTACCTTGTATACCTCGCCACGATTAGTAGTTACGTACTCTTCGCCTTCAAACTCTTCGTTTATAACGCCGAATACGATGGTAGAATGTAAAATATTGTCCTGCCTTCTTCCAAATCTAACCTCATATCTTAAGCCCGACGATGTATTAAAATAATACACACCCGCACTTTTGATAGGAGGATATTCGATATTAAATATGGAAGTGTCTGACATTATAGCTTTAAATTAAGCAAAAATTTGTGGTTGTTGTTTTTTAAAGCGATCAGCTAAAACAAGATCTTTTGTTCCACCTGAGTAATCATAAAATCCTTTACCGCTTTTTACGCCTAAATGCCCTGCAGCCACCATATTTACCAATAAAGGACATGGAGCATATTTGGGGTTTCCAAAACCATCCTGTAATACACGCATAATGTTAAGGCATACGTCAAGTCCAATAAAATCGGCTAATTGTAAAGGTCCCATCGGATGAGCCATTCCCAGTTTCATAACCGTATCAATTTCCTCAACACCGGCTACACCTTCGTATAAGGTAATAATAGCTTCGTTGATCATTGGCATTAAAATTTTGTTAGCTACAAAACCCGGGTAATCGTTTACTTCTGTTGGTATTTTATTTAATTTTTTGGAAGTTTCCATAATTAAATGGCATACCTCGTTGCTTGTAGAATAACCACGAATAACCTCAATCAGTTTCATTACCGGTACAGGATTCATAAAGTGCATGCCTATTACTTTGTCAGGTCTTTTGGTTACTGCGGCAATCTGAGTAATAGAAATAGAAGAGGTGTTACTTGCCAAAATGGTGTTTTTGGGGCAAATTTCATCCAGTTGCTTAAAAATATCCATTTTTATCTTTACGTTTTCGCTGGCTGCTTCCACTACGAGATCCGCAGTTTTAGCTCCTTCTTCGAGTTTTGTAAAGGTTTTAATATTGTTTAATGTATTGGTTTTATCAGCTTCGGTCATTGTGCCTTTTGTAACCTGGCGGTCTATGTTTTTCGAAATGGTAGCCAGTGCTTTTTGCAAAGCCTGCTCACTGATATCAACCAGGCTCACAGAGTAACCATGTTGTGCAAATACATGCGCTATGCCATTTCCCATGGTACCGCTGCCTATTACTGTAATGTTTTTCATTGTGCAAATAAGATTTAAATAGATTGTTGTTTATTAAATATAACGCCGGGCTTATTCAATTTTACAATCGTGTTTGATTTATGCAGATTTAAAATTACTATAAATTATACACATTAAATGATAAAAAAATCCTTTGTTTGTGCGGTGTAAATCTAAAATCTGTTAGCCATAAATACAAATAGAGTTTTAAACGTTTATTCAGTTGAAATGTGAGTAAAATATTTAAGGTTTATTTTTGTACTTTCTTTCTTTTTCACATAAACATTATATATTTGTGCAAAAAAATAAGATATGAATTTTCCAGCAGATTTAAAATACACCAAAGATCACGAATGGGTTCGCATTGAAGGAAGCGAAGCCTATATAGGAATTACTGATTTTGCACAAAAAGAGTTAGGTGATATCGTTTATGTAGATGTAACCACTTTAGGAGAAATCGTAGCAAGAGAAGCACTTTTTGGTACTGTAGAAGCTGTGAAAACCGTATCGGACCTTTTTATGCCTTTAACAGGTAAAGTGTTGGAAATAAATAAAGACATTGACAGTGCTCCGGAGACTGTAAATACTGATCCTTACGGAAAAGGCTGGATGATCAAAATCAGCATCGAAAGCGCTACTGAACTTCAGGATCTGTTGTCTGTAGATGCTTACAAAGCATTGATAGGAGCTTAATTAAAATACATACTTTCTCAAAGCCTTCTGTATTACTCATACAGGAGGCTTTTTTATAATGAAACGCTTTATACTGAAATACTCCTTACTTTGTGCTATTGGCTGGACTGTAGTCATTTTTGTGCTATGCTGCACACCGGGTAAATATGTACCAACAGCCCATTGGCTCGATTTGTTAAGCTTTGATAAATTGGTTCACGCCAGCATTTTCTTTGTGTTGTCCTCCTTGTGGTTTCTATATTTTATAAAGACAGCTAGCATTACATCCTTTAGGATTGCTGCTATTTTAGTAAGCTGCGTAGCATACGGTGGTATGCTCGAAATCATGCAGGCAACCATATTTAGTCAGCGTAGTGGCGATTGGCTTGATTTTATTGCCAACAGCGTAGGTTGCTTGTCTGCTTTTATACTTTTTAAACGCAAAAAACTTTTTCTTTTACCAAACACTTAAGTCGGTTGATTGTTATGCTATAGTGTAAGAACTAGTCTTATAAGCCAGCATTTCCAAAACTTTCAAAACTTTTTAACTTT
>JAZJZF010000085.1:35705-51079 GCA_040389965.1 Bacteroidota bacterium | reverse complement strand
TAGAGCGCTTCGCTGGCAGTGAAGAGGCGACCGGTTCGAATCCGGTATTCTCCACAAAAGGTTCCGAATAATTTCGGAACCTTTTTCGTTTTATTACCTAAATCAAATGTCAAAAAACATTCAGGAAAATTGTAGCAAAAAAATAAACGGTTTCGAAAATAAAAATCATATCGCTATAAGTACTTGCCATAACATCGTAAACTTTTTATATTTGTTATAGACCAATAATATTAAATACCATGAAAAAATTAAGTATTCTATTATTAAGCATTTTTGCAGTTATTTTAATTGGCTGCAGCGGCTCCGACAGATACAGAGGTGCATGGAAAGCAACAAATCCTGATGGATTAAAATATGACATTATTTTTGACACCAAAAGCCTCACTATTAACGACACAACAGGAAAAAGTCAGAAATTTGATTATACGCAAAACTCTGTAGAGTTTAATAATTCTGTGGAAAATTATGGCATTAATCTGGGAAACGGCACTAAATTAAAGCTCACATTTCCTGACTCCAAACAGGAGAGTCTTGGCTTAATTAAAGACGAAGCCGGTAATGTGATGTATACCATTAGCCGTAGCGCTTATATAAGATAGAGCATATCAAAGTATAAACAATAGATCAAAAGGCTCGAAACCAGAACCATTCAATGTTACTGTGAGTGTACGTAGTTTTTTGTCGCATTACTTATAACTCAGGCGAGCCCATGAGGTGGTAAATAAAACAACAAACCAATGAACAACGAAACCATCTTACGGGAGTTTATGCAGAAAGTATGGAATGAAAAAGATTTCGATGCTATTCCTCAATTTGTTGATGATACCTATACCATTTACCTTGATACCGGCGATTTATGGGAAGGTAAAACGCTTGACCATCAGGAATTTAAAACACGTCTGAATTTTTCTTTCAATTCTTTTCCTGACATTCATTTTTCTATTCAAACTGCTATTGCCGATGGCAATTATGTTGCTATTACCTGGATCATGACAGGTACAAACCTTGGAAATATTGGAGATTTTCCCCCAACCGGAAAATCAATAAAAACAAATGGTTCTACTATTTATCATTTCAAAAACGGAAAAATATGCGGCCATAGTCAGGTATTTGACAGAACAATCGTGATGAAACAATTGGGTTTTACACAATAAAACATATGCGATTGCAGTTATATTAACTCCACTATTATTTGGCGTTATATAAACTGAAATGAAAAAAAGACTGATCGTAGATATGGATGGCGTTTTAGCCGATATCTATTCCCAATTTTTAAGTTATGAATTCAATGACCTCAATATTAAGCAAAATCTGAGTTCATTGATTGGTAAGCCCGAACATGAAGCATTTATTAATCACGACCTTTACATAAATTCTGAGAATTTTTTTCTAACGGCACAACCCATCGATGGAAGCATTGAAATTTTAGAAAGGTTAAACTTAAAATATGATCTTTTTATTGTTTCATCTGCCACACAGTTCCCCCGAAGCTTAGGCGAAAAAATGAAATGGCTAAACCATTATTTCCCTTATATTCACTGGAAACAAATTGTATTCTGCGGCTCGAAAGAGCTCATTCATGGCGATATCATGATCGACGACCATTTTAAAAATCTGGATTATTTTAAGGGGAGAACCATTCTTTTCAATCAACCACATAACGCAAACAAAGAAAATAAAAACCATACGAGAGTATACAACTGGCCCGAAATTGAAAAATTGTTGTAAGAATGCTTCCTTAAGTATAAACTCCCGCTAAACTCAAAATATTCAATCCACAGGCTCCCAAGTTTCGTATCTGAATAAGTTTTACTAAATTCATCTTTGTTTACATCACTATGCCGGGAAAACTTATATTTATTTTCATGCTTATCCTTACATCCGGTGGAGTTAACGGGCAAACCAGAACATTTACCATAAAAGTAGCTGGGATAAAAATAGGCAGGCTCGAAGCTTATCACATTAAAAACAGCAATTTCGATTATTACGTGACACACAGCACCGTTAATTTTTCAATTCTTTTAAAATTAAAAGCAGACATTAAAACGGAATCCTTATACCACGAGGGTGTACTCCTGAAAGCTACTGTTAATAGTAGTCTTAACGGCATTGCCTACAGCTCTAAAACTATATGGAAAAAAGACCATTACGATATTGATTGCCGTACCTACAAATACGTTTATAAAGACACTACCTTAACAAAACACATTAAATGGTCGGCCGGTAAATTATATTTCGAAATTCCTGAACCCGGCGACGAAGTATATACCGAAAGCTACGGGAAACTGGGTGTGCTACAAAAAACCGGAAAAAGCGCGTTAAAAATGACCTCTCCGCAAAGTAAGCAAATCTATTATTACACAGCAGATTATTCGAAGTTGCTAAAAATTGAGGTCGTGAATGGCATCAAAAATTTTGAGATGTATCCTGATAGTATCCGCTAATTATTTTTCATATTGTACCAGAATAATGTTGGAGTTAAAGATTTGTCACTTCGAGCGCAGTCGAGAAGCGTTCTAATAATCTCTGTCTGGTTCTCGACTCCGCTCGAACTGACAGATAACCCAACATTATTCTGTAACAACATCTTTTATTTCCCCTTCTCGAAATGTTGCATCAAATCGTCTTTTTTATTTGGCGATACATCAATCACAGAGCCATTACTCATCGTTAATTGTCCGCCTTTCCCTTTTTTATATTTGTGCACATGCTCCAGGTTAACTAAATGAGACTTGTGAACCCTCATAAATCCTGATTCTGCAAGCAATTCCTCATAAAACTTGAGCGTTCGGCAGATCATCATTTTTGGCTTCGACACAAAATAAAAATCCGTAAAATTATCGTGCGCATCACAATGTATCACCTCTTTTAAATTTACCACTTCAAAACCATCCTGCAGAGGCAATACAATTTTATGCTGGTCCAGGGTTTTTGCTTTTATATTTTCAAGCAACACTTTTGTATGGAAGCCTGCTTTATTTTTTTGTTTTTGCGTTTTTATTTTATCTACAGCCGCTACCAATTCATCTATACTTACAGGCTTTAAAATATAATAGGCAGCGCTGTAATTAAGCGCCTGTATAGCGTAATTATCAAAAGCGGTAACAAATACGGTTTCAAAATTAATGTCCTTTACCTGCTCTAACAGATCAAAGCCATTGCCTTTAGGCATTTCCACATCCAGAAATAAAATATCAGGATGGTACTTTTCTATAGCCTGCAAGCCTGTTTTAACCGAATCGCATTGCTCCATCACTTCTACATCAGGACAATATTTTACGAGGTAATCATTCAAAATGTCCCTGCTTATTTTTTCATCATCAACTATAATTGCTTTAAGCATGTGCGTGTTTTTGTTGTGGAATGTATAATTTTACTTTAGTGCCGCAGTTTGCCAATTCAGGATGGGCATCCGTTACCTCTACCCTGATATTAGTGCCAAACAGGTCATTCATAATAACAATGCGATTTTCTATATTCTGCATACCAATAGAAGCCTGCTTTTTTTGATTATGCGTTTTTAATTCCAACGATTTATTACGGCCAATCCCATTATCTGTAATGCTTACCACCAATTCATGATGTTGTTCTTCCAAAAACAAGGCAAGTTGTCCCTTATGATCTAAATAGCGTAAGCCATGCCAGATGGCGTTTTCAAGATAAGGCTGAATGAGCATAGGCGGTAATTCAAATTCGGAATTACTTACATTTTCGCTGATATCAACCGTATAATCAAACTTATCGTTAAAGCGTGCATGTTCCAGTTGTAGATATAATTTCAACATGTCCATTTCTTCATTCAAGGGTACCAGACTATGTTTCGAACTATCCATTACCATACGCATAAGCTTCGAAAAATCAGACAAATAACGGTTTGCCTTTCGTTCGTCATTTTGAGAAATATAATGATTCACCGAATTGAGTGCATTAAAGATAAAATGGGGATTCATCTGCCCTCTCAGTGATTTCAAGGCCAACAGCTGGTTTACCCTTCTCTTTTCGCGCGAGCTGCGTATCATGAGGTAACCGGCCATGAGCATAAATAATAAAAAGAACATCAGTACACCAATGATCACATTTTTAAATCCGAGTTGCTCTTCTTTAAAATCCTGATCCTGTTTTAAAATCTGTAACGACTTTTCCGAGAGCTGTCGCTCTTTCTCCAAAAGATCAATTCTTTGCTGGTTCTTACCCAAACTATTACTGATACTCAGCGCTTCATCCAATTCCCTTTTACGAACATGTTTAATAGAGTCTTGTAAAACAGCATACTTATCAAAATAATCCAAAGCTTTTACCGGATTTTTTTGTTTTAAATACTGCTCAGCCAGCAATTTATAAGTGTTAGCAGTCTCATCGAGATCGTTACTTTGAATGAACAGATCTATTTTATCTGTTTGTAATTGAGTTCCCTGAGCCAAGGAATTTGTAGTTAAACCCTTATCAAAATAAGTTTGGGCAACATCCATTTGATTGGCATTCAGGTAAGCGTTCCCAAGTTCAATATTTTCTTTGTTAATGCCCTGAGAATTATTGTTATCAATGTTAATAGCAATATTACTATTCCTCGTTTCCAGTTCTTTTGTAATGTTTTTTTGCTTCCTGAAAATTTTCGCCAACAAATCGTTGGCCTTTAGTGTAAGCCTAGATTGATTATTTTTTTCAGCAATTGTTTTAGCCCTTGTATAATACTCAATGGCTTTTTCATCATTTTTTTGATCCTGATATATTTCTCCCAAGGCAATATTGGTTTCTACTTCTCCGGGGATATCGTTAATCAGGTTTTCCTGTACCAGTGCATCATTTAAAATAGAAATGCTTTCTTTAGGCTGCATTTGCTTTAATTTTATTGCCGCCAATATTCTTTTTGCAGAAAGCATATCCGCCTGCGAAACAGATAAAAAACTCCAGCAATTGTTAATCTTTGATAATGCTTTATCCAGATCGTTCAGTTCCATATAAGAAATTGCCATTTGTTTATTGGCATTAAACAGGGTATATGGATCTCCGTTTGAAGAAGAGTTAAAAACCTTTTTATTCGCAACAGCATACACGTTAATACACTTTTTATAATTTTCGATCGCCAGATCATGTTGCTGTAACCGCTGCTGAAGATTTCCAAGAATCAGGTATGAGGCACTCTCCGTAGTTTTATCATTTTCGGTGATACTTTGTTCTATCGCTTTATTTATAAAATCAACAGCTCGTAAAGAATTTTTATCTGAATAATATTTTGCAGAATCCAAATAAGAAGCCGCAAAGCTAAAATTGTACCTTTTGAGTTTAGAGTAAGATTGTGATGTGTTTAACTCATTAGTAGAGTTTTGAAATTGTATCGTGTTATTTTGCGATTGCTGAGTGTTACTCTTTGTTTGCTGTTTATTGTTTTGCGCGTGGGCACAAAAACAGGTACACAGAAACAGAAAGCCCATCATGAACTTATTATGAATTAATATATGTGGCAGTAATCTCATTGCTAACACAAACTTAGTAAGGAAAGCGCATATATTAAAATTTATATTCCGGCAAAAGCCCCTTAAAATTAGCGATTTAGAGGCCTTTATACTGTCAAAAATCCGTTTTACCAAGTGAGAAGTCCGTTTCACTAAGTGCTGCTTTTTTCCGGTGTATTTAGTAAATAGTTTTACATAAGATTCATACCCTAAATACATAAAATTAAAAACCATACTCATGAAAAATTCTAAAATAAAAAAACCGGGTTATATTGCTTTAGCAGTGTTAAGCATTTTTTCTTCTATGGTAAAAGCTCAGGTTACGCCTTCACTGGTTGATTTCGATGCTTACGAAAAATTAGTAGCGGAAGTAAAAGAGCATCGAAAAAGCAGAATGCTAAATGCGGAAGAATTTGTAAAAACCAGTAAGGAAGAAAAAGTAATTATTCTGGATACGCGTTCCGACTCTATGTATAAAGCCGTACACGTAAAAGGAGCGGTACATCTTAATTTTTCTGATTTTACCCAGGACAATCTTGCCAAAATTATCCCATCCAACGATTATAAGATTTTAATCTATTGTAACAATAATTTCATCAGTAAACCTATGCAAGTTAGTCTTGCAATCAGACCCGATTTTAGTCCTTACTTCGTTACCAAGATGACGCGCCCTTTTGATAGCAAAGCTATTTTTATTCCTCCAACAACAACCAAAAAAGCTAAAAAGAAACAGACCAAAGCACCTAAACAAACCTTATCCAATCAATTTGTAACGCCATCTGTAACCGATAAACCTATTACTCTTGCCTTAAATATACCTACTTACATTAATTTATATGGCTACGGTTACAAAAACGTTTACGAACTCTCTGAACTGGTTAACACCAATAGTAACAAACTCGAGTTTGAAGGCACAGCTGTTATACCTGAAGTGAAAAACAACTAAACAACTTCTTTTCTATGAAACATAATGTCATATATATCATAGCGTTTTTATGTCTGTCAGTCTTACTTTCATGTGCCGGGAAAACAGAGCAAACCATAACGAAAGAGGAACTCGAAACTCCCGCTGCACTCCGAAACAATAAATATGACATCAGTAGTGGCTATAAACGCTCTTCAGAAGATTTAACCGAAGCCCTATACACTGAACTTGTTGACAAAGACAAGGCACTTAAAACCCTGGAGGAAGATTTAAAAACTTATAGATCTGGTTTTAATAAGCCTTCAGAAAATTTCAACAGCTATAATGACAAATCAATAGGCTACTACTATTCTGTTAATCATAAAATAGAAAGCATCAGCGACAGCGTTCTGAAGCATAAAATGGCTTCGTTCATTGCCGAAAGTAACGAACGGTATTTGAAAACAACAGAAAAACTAAATTCCTTTTTAAAACTAATTGAACAAAATAATCTCAGCATACAGGATCAGCATACTGTTTTAAAGATAGTACTAACGGTTCCCTTGATTGAAAAATACCAAACCGATCAGTTACCGGATGGAAAAGAATTTAAAGAAATGATAAACAGTCAAAAAAAATTGATAAAAAGAACTGAAGATTTTATTTCACACTTTTAAGTCAATAGTGCCAGTTCATGAATTCAATCGGTATTCTCTATCAAACATTTCCTGAACCTGTTTTAGAAAAGTGGCGCGCTCCCGTTTAAATTCCATTTCCTGATTGATAATAAATTCAATAAGCATTTTCCTTTCCTCTCTAATCATAGCGATTTCATCCTTAATAAGTAAGGACAAATCTTCCGTAATTTTTTCATCACCATTTCCCTCTACACCGCTTAAGCACAACTTATCATCTCTATTATTTTTTTCAGTTTCACAATTCAGAAATTCTTTTCTGGAAATATTAAAAATTCCGCAAAGAATATCCACAATATGATCATTAAATTTAGTAACACCTGTTTCAAGTTTACTATATGCCTGTTGCGAAATACAAAGTCTTTCTGCCAGATCAGATTGCTTTAAGTTTGCGTTTCTACGCAATGCATAAAGCTTCGAAGCGAGAAGTTTGTTGAGATTGTTTTCCATATATTTAATTCTATTAAAACGTACTTAAAATTTAAACAACAGTTAACCGGAAAAATCAGGAAGTTAACAAACTTATCTAAAAATTTAAATTTCTCCTATACGTAAAATTACGTGACCCTTCCATTAATCTGACGTCTTCTTACCAAATAAAAACTATTTTTAATCAGAAAAGTTATTGAAGTTGTTTGAGTTGTTTTTTACAATTTGACAAGAGCTTCTAAAGTTTTTACTTTTAGATTAATGCTAATAGTAGCAGTAACTTAAAACCATTTAATCATGAAAAAATTATCAGAAATGAAAATTGCAAAAGATGCTATGTTATCTGACATCGAAACATCTGTAAAAGGCGGTTATGTTAAAGTAGGCGCAGGAACTAATTATTATGGCCCAAGCAATCCAACTAGTATCACTACTTACTTAGATGGTTTGAACATTGGATCTGATGGAATGTCAGGAAGCATCGGCGGAGATAGCTGGAGCGTTAACGGTGCTATATCTGGCGCAGGTAAATTGACAATTGCAAGACAATAATGTTTATTACAAGAGGGGACTAATCTCCCCTCTTGTTAATTTTATATAAAAAATTAGCTCATGATTCTGATAAAAAGTATTGACCGTGATATTTCAACAGATCATGTTATCAAATGGTTGATTCATTATAATGCCGATTTTCTTCGTTTAAATAATACAACCGAAATTGAAACGATTCGATTCATCGATGATAATTTTATTATTCATCTGAAGAATGGTAAAGAGATCCGTTTATCAGATATTGATTCTTACTGGTATAGGCGCGGAAATTATAAAGATAACTGGGAAAACACATTAACAGGGATCGAAGAATTTGACAGAACTTACACAGATTACCTCTATGGAGAAAATAAATCGCTTGGCGATTTTTTAATAAACCATTTAAAAGAATACACCAAATGTATTGGCGATAGTGATTCCTGCCTGGATGTGAATAAACATATTATTCTCACGCAAGCAAAAAAGCTAGGACTGAAAACACCAGAATTTATTATTACACATGATAAACGTGATGTGATAAAATTTCGCAGCATTTATAAAGATATTATTACAAAGCCACTACACACCTCTTTCATCTATGGAACAGATGATTACTGGTTGCCGACCTATACAGAACAAATCACTGACGAAATACTAGAGTTATTTCCTGATAAATTCAAACCTACGCTATTTCAGAGAAATATTTCTAAAAAATATGAAATAAGATCTTTTTACCTAAACGGGGAATTTTACTCCATGGCCATTTTTTCACAAAACGACGAACAGACAAAAACAGATTTCAGAATATACAACGAGCATGTTCCTAATAGGAACGTACCATTTAAATTGCCCGAAAGCGTAGAACAAAAACTAAAAAACCTTATGGAAAAAGCAGGCTTCGAGTCAGGTTCTATAGACATTATCTATTCAACAGACCGGGAATTCTATTTTCTGGAAGTGAATCCTATAGGCCATTTCGGAATGGTATCCTACCCCTGCAATTATCATTTGGAAAAGAAAATAGCACAAAGCCTCACCTCATAAAAAGCGACATGAAAGAGAACGAAATCATTGCATTTATGCAACAAAACAAAGAAAATTTTCAGGCCAATTTTCTTTTATCGAAACCAAAGAACAAAATTAAAAGTAATAAGACCGAGTTTGACAGGATGATCAATCTCGAAAAATATCAAACAAGCGAAATAGTGATCGATTTCTTTTACAAAAAAATATCGCGTGTTATAAAATAATGTAATGCAGAATTTTTTCATTATTTACAAGCTAAAACTTATTACATATGGATCAAACCAAATATATTGTGCTTTACGAGTCCTGCCAGCTTACAAAAGGAATATCACGAACATTGCTTCAGGATTCACAAAGAAACACCATAGAATTTCTCGATAACGAAATTTACACGATTCTTACAACTCAAAGTAAAACTCATACCATAGAACAGATTCTAAAAGAATTTGAAGATGAAAAAAAAGAAATCATTTCCGAATATTTCGAATTCTTACTTGAAAAAGAATATGTCTTTTTATGCGAAGCAGCCGAATTGGATTTTTTTCCTGAGATCAACAAAACCTGGGACCACCCTTCCGTAATAACCAATAGTATCATTGATCTCGACCGAGTCCCATCAAACCTAAATGCCTACAACATTTTCATTAATGATCTTGATACACTGGGATGTGAAAATCTTCAGATCAGAGACTTTACCGGTCTACCTCTAGATATTATCCGGTCAATTTTAAAATTTACAGAAAACACCGGCATATTTAGGATCGAACTGATTTTAAAATACAGTGTCTATTTCGAAATCTATGAAACACTCCTGAATGATTTTCCAAGAATTAATGAATTGGTGATCCATTCGTTTCCTGAAACAAATCAGGCTCCCGAAAAAACATCCACGCGCATGTTGATTACTCACCAAAATATGACGGACGCTTCCTGCTGTGGAGTTATTTCAGCAAAATATTTTAACCTCGATTTCAATCATTTTTTAGAATCCTATAACTATAATTCCTGTCTTAACCGTAAAATAGGAGTAGATGTAAACGGCTATATTAAAAACTGTCCGTCGATGAGAGAAAATTATGGTTCGATCCACAACGAAAGAATTACGGATATTGTTGGCCAGGATAAATTTAAAAAAGCAGGTGATCTGAAAAAAAATCTCATAGAGGATTGCCAGGTTTGCGAGTTCAGACATATATGTACCGATTGCCGCGCATTTCTTGAGTCAGATACCTCTTTAAAAAAACCGGCCAAATGCAGTTATGATCCCTATCAAATGATATGGTCCTAAACTCCATATGGCACTTAGGTTTAAATAATGTAAATTTGAATATGCTGAAGTCGATTACATACCTTGTGTTATTTACGATCCTTTCGGGCTGGTTTTCTACTCTATGTGCTCAAACAGATCTTAAAGGCTATGTGAAAGATCAGGCTACCGGATTGCCGATCGCTTATTGTTCCATTGCTATTAAAAATAACCATACGGGAACGATCAGTAATGAAGAAGGAGAATTTATACTTAGCATGAATAATACAGACACTTTACTTTTTTCATGTATTGGATACAAAAAACAAAAGACAAGTGCGGCTTCTTTCATTAAAAATTCTGTGATCAAACTTATACCGAATGTAAATACAATAAGTGAAGTCACCGTCACTGCTGATAACAGTTTCCTCTACGACATTATGGAAAACTGCAGGAAAAGGCTTCTTCTGTCAAAAGACAAAACATCTAAAGTATATTTTGTGCTTGAATCTGAAATAGAAAAACAACCTGTAGAACTTCTCGAATCATACTATAACGGAACTGTTAATAATTCATCTATCAAAGACCTCAGATTTAAGAATGGAAGGGTTGGGGTAGCACCACGTGATAGTGGTTTTTTTTTAAACCTTAATACCTCTAAAGCCATTGCCTACATTAGTCTTTTAAATAATAACGGCTTCTTTCCTGTCATTCCTTTCCAGCTCAGTAAAGCAAAACTAAAAAAGGAATACAATCTTACGCTAAAATCGTTGTATACAACTAATAGCACCATCTATCATATTACTTATAGCGCTGTGCAAAAAAACGGTTCCCATTTCGACGGAGAAGTATGGGTAGATAAAAATAATTATGAACTCGTTAAAATAATATTGACGGTTTCCGACGCGCAAACACATCCATTCACACCCATATTTCCAAAATCAAAGATCGAAAAAGTAGATCTGGAAATAAGTAAATCTTACAAAACAGAACAAGCATCCAATACCCTTGAACATATTAATTTCAGCTACACTTTAAAATACAGTACTTCAAAATCTGTAAGAATGATAGACCCCGAAACTCCAAAAGAAGTGACAACAAAATGCCTTATGTATTTTTATGATTACGATCATTTATTTTTTATCCCGCATTTCGAATACAACAACCTGATTGATGATTACAGAAAAATTTCATTACTAAGTTATAACGACGATTTCTGGAAAGATAATAAAGGATTAATTTATTCAGAAAAAATGAGAAATGGCATCAGGTATTTTAAGACAAATGGATTTTTAATAAATTATAAAGGAAAAATAAATTCCGGCACCAAAATATTTGAAACAAACAATATTATCTGGAATAAGGATCTAAGAATTTCTGTAAAGAAAAACATTATAAAAGATGATACTTTAAAAAAATACGAGTTCAACAACCAGCCATTTTTATCGAGCCTGTATAATCTTAAATCACAAATTTTTTTCGATGTAAATACAATCAATGATACTATCCGCCATTATTCTGTTTCTGTATTCGATGTATATGAAACCTTTTATCATCTTCCGGAAGAAAGCTATACCAATTGTTTTATCAATATTTACTTCGACCTGTGTGAGATTGAAAGAAGGAAAATGGAAGAGAAACTATCCAATACAAAACTTACAATACCGCAAATAGATTTGATATATACAGAAGCTTCCAATAATTTGCACGAATCAGAAAAAAAATATTTAAAAGAAGTACAAATGGGGAAAAACACATTGAAACTCAAAGCATGGAATCAATACGTGTATGAGCAATTGAATATCGATAATTTTAAAATTTTTAATATCACTAATTAAGCATAAAAGATGTTTCTATTTTACAAACAGCAAGAGAACAGCGACTGTGGGCCTGCCTGTATACGGATGGTTGTAAAACATTACGGAAAAAACATCGCCATGCAAACGCTTAGAGACCTTTGTCACATAGATAGGGAAGGCGTTTCTATAGAAGCAATCAAAAATGCCTGCGAAAAAACAGGCTTAAAAGCTGTGCCCGTAAAAACAACTTTAGATAACACGAAACATGAAAATGCGCTGCCACTACAAGACCTTCCATTACCTTTAATCAGCTTTTGGGATAACAACCATTTTGTCGTTATCTATAAGATCAAAAAAGATAAGGTCTATATTGCCGATCCCGCAACCGGATTATTAATTATGAATACAAAAGATGTAGAGAAGCATCTTTCTTCAAACGGAAACCCGGGTAAAGCGGTGCTCCTGGAACCGGAAAGTTTTTTTTATGATAAGGGAAATCCTTATTTCGAAAATCAGCTGATGAAAACGCAGCTTCGGTTTATTACCAAACACCTCCTTTCTACAAAGAAGCAATTTACCTGGCTTTTATTAGCAATATTAATAAAACTATTGTTTCAGGTAGTTTCTCCATACCTCACCCAACAAACCTTCGATAAAGGAATTCTTGCCAAGGACTTAAACATTCTTGCCTTGATCTTCATTGTTCAAATCAGCGTATTTGCTGCGGGTTCGGTGATTACTTATTTCGAAAACCTAATCTCCAATAAGATTTCTTATCGTATTAATTTATCGCTTACAGAGGAATTTATCGGGAAGATTTTTAAAATCCCTTTAAGCTATTTTCAAAAAAGAAAAACCAGCGACTTTATATACCGCATCTACGATCTCAATAAAATTGAATCGTTTCTTACCTATAACTTTTCCTCTATTTTATTTTCCTTTCTCGGAGTACTGGTTTTATCGGCAATGGTAATATTTTACAATGCAAAAATTTTCCTCATATTCATATTATATTCACTGGTGTACGCCCTCTGGACAAAATTTACCCTTCAACGCAAACGCGAACTCAATAGTGAAAAATTTGACATTCAGGTTTCCGCCCACAAATATTTAACGGAAATTATTGAAGGAATTCATGAAATAAAACTCAATAATAGTGAGTCTAAAAAAATGGAAATACTATTAAGTAATCAGAAGAAATACTTCATTAACGATCTCAAAAACATGCAGGTGTCGCAATTCCTGTCCATTGGTGGCGGCCTCATCAACAATATATTCATTGGTCTGATAAATTTTTACGCCGCTTATCTTGCCATTACTAACGTACTTACCATTGGGGAAATGGCTGCTATACAATTGCTGGTGTTACAGCTAAATTCTCAGGCACTAAACATATACACATCGGCTTCTCTTATGCAGGAAGTAAAATTCAGCCTGGAGCGCATCCTTGAAATTCATTCTGTAAAAAACGAAAGCTTCGGAAGTGAATCAATCAATAACCCAAAATCCATCGAATTCAAAAATGTACAATTCTCTTATACAGAAATGAGTGCGCCCGTCATTAAAAAAGTAAGCTTTTCTATTGAAAGTAAAAAGACAACTGCTATTGTTGGTACCAGCGGAAGCGGAAAAACAACCCTCATGCGACTGGCTCTTGGTATGCTTATTCCTACAGAGGGTAAGATTTTAGTAGACGGAAAAATGCTTCAGGAACATGACCTCAGTAGCTGGACCAGACGCTGCGGTGTTGTTATGCAGAACGGTTATATTTTTAATGACAGCATCATTAATAATATAACCGAATCGGGCGAAGAAATTATTATCGAAAACTATATACAAGCTTTAAAACAATCCAGCCTCTATGATTTTGTGATGTCACTCCCCATTACACATCAAACCATTATTGGGCGTGGAGGCTTGTCACTCAGCTCAGGCCAATCGCAAAGAATCCTGATCGCCAGAATGATTTATAAAAATCCCGATTTCATATTTATGGATGAGGCAACAAATTCGCTGGACGCAGAAACAGAAAAGCATATTAACCATGAACTTGAATTGCTATTTGCCAATAAAACCAGACTGGTAATTGCGCACAGGCTTAATACCGTAAAATATGCCGATAAGATTATTGTGTTGAAAAATGGTATTATTGCGGAAGAAGGAACTCATTTTGAACTGATAGAACAAAAAGGCTTCTACTACGAACTTGTGAAAGAACAGCTTCAGTTATCATAATTTACAAACTCTCTTCGTTTCTTTCCTGGCAAAGCTCCACTAAAACGCCATTGGTTGTTTTTGGGTGTAGAAAAAAGATGAGTTTATTATCCGCGCCATATTTTGGCTCTTTGTTCAAAATTTCAAATCCTTCCGATCTCAGGCGGTCCATTTCGGCGTAAATATTATCAACCTCGTAGGCAATATGATGAATACCTTCGCCCTTTTTTTCAATAAATTTAGCAATAGCACTCTCTTCATTTGTGGCTTCCAAAAGCTCAATTTTGGTTTCGCCCAGCATAAAAAAAGAAGTGCTTACTCCCTCACTTTCAACAGGTTCTACTTTATAATGCTCTTTCCCGAACAGCTTTTTAAATAATTCGTTCGATGAACTCAGGTTTTTAACCGCTATTCCTATGTGCTCTACTTTTTTGATCATTTTAATGGTATTTTCCCCAAAAATAGCTGATTTTCTGCAATTTGGATAAAAACTAATAAAGTCGTATATTTGTAGCCTAAATTTATAACAATGACACAAGCATTAATCTTAGGAATGTTAGGCGGGCTTGGAGCTCCTGAAATCATCATTATTTTAGTAATCGTTTTATTACTGTTCGGAGGTAAAAAAATTCCGGAACTAATGAAAGGGTTAGGACGTGGTGTAAAAGACTTTAAAGAAGCTTCTAAAGGAGAAACGCCTTCAGAGCCTGAAAATAAATAATCATTATTTTAACTAATATTGAAAGCGTCATTCTGTTCGATTGGCGCTTTTATTTTTTAAATTATAACTGTGTACACATTTACAACTATTCATCAGCTCCACGCTGACCTATCATCCGGAAAAACAACCTGCCTGCAACTCGTAGAACAAGCTATCAAAGCTATTGAACAAAAAAAACAACTGAATGCTTTTTTAGAAGTTTTTACGGATTCTGCTATGGCACAGGCTAAACTGGTAGACGAAAAGATAGCTTCCAAAAAATCAGGAAAACTGGCCGGTGTGATCATTGGCTTAAAAGATAATATCTGTTACAAAGGGCATAAAGTTTCTGCTTCTTCAAAAATACTGGAAGGCTT
>JAZJZF010000085.1:35293-35695 GCA_040389965.1 Bacteroidota bacterium | reverse complement strand
AATCTCTTTATTCTTCAACCGTTGTAGAACGTTTATTGGCAGAAGATGCCATTATTATTGGCCGTTTAAATTGCGATGAATTTGCAATGGGAAGTAGTAATGAAAATTCTGCTTTTGGAAAAGTATTAAATCCTTTAAACGAAAAAACAGTTCCGGGTGGCTCTTCCGGTGGTTCTGCGGCAGCTGTTGCAGCTAACCTATGCCACGCTACATTTGGTTCCGATACAGGAGGCTCTATTCGCCAACCTGCTTCATTTACCGGGACAGTAGGCTTTAAGCCAACCTATGGCCGTGTGTCACGCTGGGGCTTAATTGCTTATGCCTCTTCATTTGATCAGATAGGCCCCATTACCAAAACGGTTGAAGATGCCGCTTTATTGATGGAAATAATAGCAGGTAAAG
>JAZJZF010000085.1:0-35283 GCA_040389965.1 Bacteroidota bacterium | reverse complement strand
AGACCAATACGATACCACTGCCTCACAAAAAGAAGTACAAAAATATACGGCTTCACTTTCCGAAAAAAAGCCTTATAAAATTGCCTACTTAAAAGAGTGCATCGACTCTACAGGATTAGATCCTGAAGTAAAAGAACATACTTTATCTGCTTTAGAAAAAATGAAGCAAAACGGCCATACCATTGCTGCCGTTGATTTTCCTTACCTCGAATTTTTAGTGCCTACCTATTACGTATTAACTACTGCCGAAGCTTCCTCAAACTTATCGCGTTTTGATGGAGTGCACTTTGGTTATAGAAGTCCTAATGCCACTGATCTGGAAAGTACTTACAAAAAAACACGCAGCGAAGGGTTTGGTAAAGAAGTAAAACGACGCATCATGCTTGGTACTTTTGTATTAAGCGCAGGATATTATGATGCGTATTACAGCAAAGCACAAAAAGTAAGAAATAAAATTCGTCAGAAAACGCGCGAAATTTTAAGTGAATACGATTTTATTGTAACACCTTCTACACCCGGAACAGCTTTTGAATTTGGTAAAAACAGCGCCGATCCTATAAAAATGTACCTCGAAGATATTTTTACCGTTCAGGCTAATATTGTTGGTTGCCCTGCAATATCTATACCCAATGGCATTCACAGCAATGGCTTACCAATAGGACTCCAGATCATGGGGAGAGATTTTGAAGAAGGAAATTTATTAAATCTTGCGAAACAAATTTAAAATAGAACTTAATTGCTCTGAAGTTGTTAAGTAAAGAATAACCAAAACGCATGATACTCCTTAACTCTGCGTTAAAACTAAAATGAATATGCCAATAACAGTAGACAGCGTTATAGACGCTTTAAAATATGTAGATGATCCTGATCTTAAAAAAGATCTTGTAACATTAGGAATGGTAAAAGATGTAGTTGTAGACGGTAAAAATGTTTCGTTTACGGTTGTATTAACTACGCCTGCCTGCCCCATGAAAGATATGATCCACAATGCCTGTGTAAATGCTATTACACATTACGTGGATAAAGAAGCCGTAGTAAAAGTAAATATGACGGCCAATGTAACCTCTACACGCTCTACAGATAATACAACTTTATCCAAAGTAAGAAATATTATTGCCGTTGCTTCCGGAAAAGGTGGTGTGGGGAAATCTACCATTGCGTCTAACCTTGCTATTGCTTTGGTAAAACAAGGTGCAAAAGTTGGTTTAGTGGATGCTGATATTTACGGGCCGTCGCAAACTATTATGTTCGACGTGCAAAATGAAATGCCAGGAAAGTCGGAATACGAAGGGAAACCAAAGATGGGCCCGGTAGAAAGTTACGGCGTTAAATTAAATTCGGTTGGGTTTTTAGCAGGCCCCGATCAGGTGATTGCTTTGCGCGGCCCTATGGCATCGAAAGCATTAACGCAATTATTTATGGATACCAACTGGGGCGAACTCGATTATTTAATTGTGGATCTTCCTCCGGGAACAGGCGACATTCAAATTTCGTTATGTAGTCAAATTCCCTTAACAGGTGCTGTTATTGTATGTACCCCACAGGCTGTGGCTTTGGCCGATGCCCGTAAAGGAATTGCCTTATTTAATTTACCCTCGATTAATGTTCCTGTAATTGGTGTTGTAGAAAACATGGCCTGGTTTACACCGGAAGAATTACCTGAGAACCGTTATTATATTTTCGGAAAAGACGGTGCAAAAAATTTAGCTGCCGAAATGCGTTTGCCACTGCTGGGCGAAATTCCATTGGTACAAAGCATTCGCGAAGCCGGCGATATCGGCCGTCCTGCGGTGTTGCAGGAAACCACACCACAGGCATTAGCATTCAGAGAAATGGCACAAAACGTTGCTCAACAAGTTGCCATCTTAAACGCTAATAAGGCCAATAAAGAATTAGAGAACGCATAATTGAACATTATATTTATGATAAAAGGCTTTCCATTAACAGGAAAGCCTTTTTCTTTTTCTAGGATTTTATTCTGATTTTTGCAGCCGCTATTGGTACAATGACTCCTTTAGGAGTAAGCACTTTAATATTATCAAAATAGCCTATCTGCCCTACTCTCATCTTCCCTAATGCTGTTTTTACCTCCTGCGAAAAACTACTCCCTGAACAGGTAATAGGCGGAGCTCCCTGAATTTCCAGGTCAAAACTCTTTACCACCATATTTACTGGAAACATAAAGCCGGGAGAATCTGCGCCAACACCACCAATTAATTTAATCTCGTTGCGTGTAAACTCTAAATTAGTAGTAGCCACTTTTCCACCCAATTTCAAAACAGGTGTTGGGATATCCTTTACCCTGAATACTTTTGGAGGACCCTGTTGCTGATATGATCCATTAACTTTGGCAGATACTACGATGGTACACGTTCCCGAAGTTTTTGCCGTAAGGATGTATTTTCCTGCAGTAGCCGGTTTCACTTCTGCTCCACAGCCTGTGAGCGTTACCTTTACATCAGCAGGCGAAAATCCTGCCGAAGAAACACTTATCGGATTTTCAATACCGGCATAAAATATATTCATATTATCGGCAGATACCGCGGTAAAAGGAGGTGCCACCATGTAAGAAAAATCAAAAGGATAATACTCTTCCTTTCCCCTCGGGTTTTTATAAACCACTACACCTTTCAAATTTTTTGTACCGGTGGCACTGGTAGTACTTTCAAATTTACCCATGCCATCTGTAATAGCGAGCGGAGCACCGGGAACCGTTAGTTGTTTTTTTAATGTATCATATTCCGCACCAACCAATACTTTCATTCTCTCTTCGGTTAATTCGCTGCTGGAAGCACCTAATACAATATCCGCTTTAAATGGTTGTCCTGCCAACACATAAGCTGTTGGAGCAATAACCTTTGCTTGTAACTTATCTATCTTGAAAGTGAATTTACTGGAAGCAGAAGCAAATACATGTAAAAACTCTGACTCCACATTTTTCATATCTGCCTGCATTTTTGCCAAATTGGTGACTACCGCTGCCATTGGCTGATGATAGAAGTTTTCAAGCTCCCAGTTTAATTTTACACCATCATCCATAATATTTCTGTCAACAGGTTTTATGGTATTTAACTTTTGTTTTAAAGCGCTCAGGTCGGCATCATCCAATTTTGTTTCGCTGTTTTTTTGCATATTATCCAGCATGGTCGATAAATTTGTGTAAAGCAATTCGAGTTTACTTCTGAGGTCTTTTGCTGAATAGCGCGTGGTAATAGGCGACGTTTCATCTGAACCCAATAATAAATAAGTGGGAGTATCATAATCATCCAACCTGTCCATAAACCGCAATTGTGAAGTATCTTTTTTACCGGGATCTTCCGTTTTTTGAACGATCCTCAGCTTTACACTATCAATATAACTATCGGCCATCCGAATATTTTTCTGCGCTTCAATTGCTTTTAACAGATAGGGTTGTGCTTCGTAGTTTCCTGCTTTAACATAGTCTTCAAACGCTTTTTGAACCCGTTGGTTATTTTCACTCAGGATTAACTTCGATTTTTCAATGCTTTCGTCAACAGTTACAAAGCCTTTTAAAATTTCTTTGGATACGTTAAGAGCCAGTAAGGCAGTAAGTACAAGGTACATCATGCCAATCATTTTTTGCCGTGGGGTTTCTTTTCCTGAACTCATGAGTAGTGGTTTTTAGAGGTGAATAATAGTTTAGTGTTTGGGCTTATAACTACTCAATTAAAAAAAGTAACAGCGGTTTATAAAAAATAATTTTATAGCTTCATTATTATACAGGCATGCTTATCTTTGTTTAAATAATAATTTATGCAGGTATTTAAGTTTGGAGGCGCATCTGTAAAGGATGCCGAAGCCGTAAAAAATGTAGTAAATGTTCTGAAACAATTTTCCGGTAAACAATTAGGCGTTGTTGTTTCTGCCATGGGTAAAACAACCAATGCCCTCGAAAAATTAACAAACGCTTTTTTTTATAAAACCGAAAACGCAGAAGAGATTTTAGAAGACATCAAGCAATTTCATTTCTCTATTTGCAAAGACCTTTTTTCTTCTCCCAATCATCCTATTTTTACCGATCTCGAAAACACCTTTGTAGAACTGCATTGGGCCATTGAAGACGAACCCACCCATGGCTACGACTTTGAGTATGACCAGATCGTAAGTATGGGAGAGATCATTTCCACAAAAATAATATCGGCTTATTTAAATGAAACCGGCATTAAAAATATATGGATCGATATAAGAGGCATTATACAAACAGATAACACTTACCGAGAAGGCAAAATAGATTTTGAACTGACCGAATCGCTGGTAAACAAACTACTGGTACCTCAGCTAAAAACCTACGACGTATTTGTAACGCAAGGCTTTATTGGCGGCACTTCCGAAAATTTCACAACAACCCTGGGGCGCGAAGGCTCCGATTACACCGCTTCGGTACTGGCCTATTGCCTTAATGCAAGTAATGTAACTATTTGGAAAGATGTTCCAGGTGTACTAAACGCAGATCCCAAATGGTTTGCCAATACTAAAAAAATTGATGAGCTCTCGTACCATGATGCTATTGAGCTGACCTATTACGGGGCCACAGTTATACATCCTAAAACGATCAAACCTCTGCAGAATAAAAACATTCCTTTATACGTTAAGTCGTTTTTAAATCCCAAAGAAGAAGGCTCTGTGATTAAAGATGGCGAAAAACGCTTGAATATCCCTTCTTATATTTTTAAAGTAAACCAGGTTCTGTTATCTATTCAGCCTAAAGATTTTTCATTTATTGCCGAAGATAACCTCAGCGATATTTTTGAACTGTTCTCAAAACAAGGCGTGAAAATAAACCTGATGCAACTCTCTGCCATTAGTTTTTCGGTATGTTGCGACGATGATCCTGTAAAAATAAAAGAACTGGTAGAAAAGCTTCAGCAACTATTTAAGGTACTCTACAATTCGGGTGTTGAGTTAATGACCGTGCGTTATTATACACAAGACACTATTGATAGTTTAATCAAAAATAAGATCATATTACTTGAACAACGTAGTCGTTTTACTGTTCAAATGGTAATGAAAAACGATACGGAATAAGTATATTTATATATCATTAATTAATTCGATCTGTATGAACGCTAAAACTCAAAACGTAGGCGCACCTCCCGGAACATTATTTTATAATGGGGAAGAACGCAACGATCGCATTAAAATTACACTGATAGAATATAACGAAACAGAATTTTTTGAAGAGGAATTCTACGACCTATCTGAATGTTTATCCCACGTAAAGCCCAACATGGTTAAGTGGATCAATGTTGACGGACTGCATAAACCGGAGCTTGTAGAAAAAATCGGGAAGCTATACAATATCCACCCTTTAACGATGGAAGATATTGTACATGTTGACCAACGTCCCAAATTTGAAGAATACGATGCTTATGTTGTAGCCATCATGAAAATGATCCGCTACACTACAGAGGTAGAATCAGAACAGCTGGCCATTATATTATTAGAGAATACCGTCATTTCTTTTCAGGAACCACAGGGCGGAGATGCCTTTGATATTATCCGCAATCGCTTGAGGGCGTCTAAGGGCCGGGTAAGAAAACTTGGTGCTGATTATTTAGCCTATGCATTGATGGATGCCGTAGTGGATCTGTATTTTACAACGATCGAGAAAATAGGCGATAACATTGAAGAGATAGAAGAAGAAATTATCAGCGATTCTGATAACAAATCACTGATGCAATTGTACCATCTCAAACGCGAAATGATTTATTTGCGTAAGCAGGTTTGGCCAATGCGTGATATGATCAATAACATGATCCGGTCAGAAACAACATTGATAAATCCCAGCAGCGATGTTTACTTAAGGGATTTAAGTGACCATGTAACCCGCATTATTGATACAGTAGAAACATACAGGGATCTTTTATCCGGCATTATGGATATTTATTTAAGTACCAATGCCAACCGCATGAATGAGGTGATGAAAGTACTCACGATCATGTCTTCCATCTTTATTCCTGTTACATTTATTGCCGGTGTTTATGGGATGAACTTTGATAACATGCCTGAACTGCATACCAAAAATGGTTACTTTATTACCTGGGGTGTAATGCTTGCTGTTATTATCGGACTGGGCCTGTACTTTAAACAGAAAAAATGGTTATAGCCTGCTCAGGTTATAATAAATTCTTAAACCAAAACCATGTTGTAATTTAAATTTAGGCGTATAACCTAAATTTACCCTGTCGTAAGAAGGAGTATAAACCAGCTGGATACTGTATTTTGGATTAATATTGATGTTGAGCCCCGCTCCTGCAAAAACGCCAATACCAACACCTATCAGATACTTTGCACTATAATAATTATAAGGTGGCTGACTATATATGCTCATCAAATCAATGTAAATATTATTTTGTCCGTTATTCAAATCACTGTTTAATAATGCCTGATTTTTTTGCGCTTTCGACATAATAATATTGAGGCCGCCTTCTAAAACAAAATTTATTTTTTCATTTTTGCCAACGATGCGTTGGTAACCAAACTGAAACATTAACCGCTGTTCGGCACCCACTATAGTAAATTGATTTTGTTTTGCAGCAACAGTTTGAAAGCCATTGTTGGAAGGTGTAGAAGTAATAGTAAACTTACCATTTACCGATAATTTTGTTCCGTTAATATTTATAGCAATACTTTGTCGTTTATTGAGTTGGTACCTGGTATTTAAACCTACTAAATAAGTGGTTGTATACCTTAAATTAAATGGCATATTCTGTTCAGTAAAATGCCAATCGGTGTGGTTCACATTTAAGAGCTGGGCAATAAGATCATTATTTCCATTGCCATACACATTTACAATTTGGTTATAAAGAATACTGTTATTAAACGTATTGCGTTGCCCGTTTTGATCAAAACCATAGCCGTCATATAAATAAGCAGTAGAACTGTTTGCCCAGAAAGCCCCTACGAAAAGGCCCGCATGAAATCCTTTGTGAGCAGCCGCGTTATTTATTTGAATACTATCTTCAGCACTCAGCACCTCATTATCCTGAGCCTTTGAGCCAGATGAATAGAGATACAAGCAGGCTTGTAGTGCTAAAACAATTAAACTTTTTGAACTAAACTTCACGTCCAAAAATAGGATTAATTATTTAGATGAAATGCTAAAAACGGTTAAGGGTACTACTTAAAACTTAAAAAGGACTTCTAATGGAAGTCCTTTTTAATAGTCTCATAAAATAGTTTATCAATTAATTCATTGATTTGTTAATAGCATCCATCAATTGCTTGCGGGCTATAAAGATCCTGCTTTTAATAGTCCCTAAAGGCAGTTTCATTTCCTGTGCAATTTCTTCGTATTTAAAGCCGGTGTAATAACGGGTAAAAGGAATTTTATATTGATCTTCTAAATTCTCGATCTTATTTAAAATGTCTTTACTTGCCAAACGAGACTCTGTAACATCCTGATAATTATTTTTAAAAGCTCTTGCCATTGCCAGATCAGCATTGGTTTGAATGATCTGCTTGGTTTTTACCGCTCTTCTGTAAGAGTTAATAAAAGTATTTTTCATGATTGTAAATAACCATGCTTTCAGATTAGTACTATCTTCAAATTTTTCGCGGTAAGTAATTGCTTTTACATAAGTATCCTGTAACAAATCGAGTGCATCGTCGTTATTATGTGTAAGGCTTAATGCAAAATTTTTTAAAGATTGTTTTTCGTTCAAAATTCGTGTGTTAAACTCTATAGCTGTCATAAAAAAATGTTTAGTTGATTCTGTAAATCTTTAAACAAATTTACGTATTGTTTAACTATATGAACTTATTATTAAACGAAATAAATGTTAATATTTTTAATTAATTGATTTACAGCTAATTGAAGTGTTTCGCGAAAATTAGCTCTTAAACAAGATACGATTTCGTTAAAAAAATAGTTTTAACAGATTGATACTTTAAATTGAGTTATCGATTATTTAATAAATTGTGAATACTTAGATGTATTTACTAAGATAACAGGCTTAGTATTTAGCTATCTTCGACCAAAATTTGAAAAGGACTATGTTGCAAGAATTAAGTGAACAAGAAGAATTAAGAAGAAGCAAATTAGCGGAGCTAAAAAAGTTAGGTATTGACCCCTACCCTGCTGAAGAATTTAAAGTAAATGTTACCGCAAAAGACATAAAGGAAAATTACGAGCGCGATAAATTAAATTATAAAGACATTCGTTTTGCCGGGCGTATCATGAGCATTCGTGATATGGGTAAAGCGGCATTTGCCGTGTTACAGGACAATACATCACGTATGCAAATTTACATACGTCGTGATGATATCTGCCCGCAGGAAGATGACAAAGTGCTATATGATGTTGTTTGGAAAAAGCTGATCGATATTGGCGATATTATTGGCATAGAAGGTTACGTGTTTACAACTAAAGTAGGCGAGCTTTCCATTCATGCTACTTCTCTAAAATTATTAAGCAAATCATTAAAACCATTGCCTATTGTAAAAACAGATGCCGATGGAAATGCTTTTGATGAAGTAACAGACCCCGAATTCCGTTACCGCCAGCGTTATGTAGACCTTATCATTAACCCAAAAGTTAAAAAAACATTTGAGCAACGTACCACTATTATCAACACCATTCGTACCTTTTTAAATGAAGGCGGTGCTTTAGAAGTGGATACGCCCGTGTTACAATCTATTCCGGGTGGTGCAACAGCACGTCCGTTCTTAACGCATCACAATGCATTGGATATTCCTTTATACCTGCGTATTGCAAACGAGTTATATTTAAAAAGGCTTATCGTTGGTGGTTTCGACTGGGTATATGAGTTTAGCCGTAACTTCCGTAACGAAGGAATGGACAGAACACATAATCCTGAATTTACCATTCTTGAATTTTATGTGGCATACAAAGATTATTTCTGGATGATGAACACTACAGAAAAATTATTGGAAAAAATTGCAAACGATCTTCATGGAACTACTGAATTACCTGTAGGTGATAAAGTCATTAATTTTGCTGCTCCCTTTAAACGGGTTTCTATTTTTGATGCTATTAAAGAAAACACCGGCATAGATGTGAGTAAAATGGATGAAGCAGAACTGAGAGGTGTTTGCAAAACCCTGCATTTAGAGATAGATGAGACAATGGGTAAAGCCAAATTGATCGATACTATCTTCGGAGAAAAATGCGAAGGCAATTATATTCAGCCAACTTTTATTACGGATTATCCGGTTGAAATGAGCCCCCTGACTAAAAAACACAGAACAGAAGAAGGCCTTGTAGAGCGCTTTGAGCTAATGATAAACGGGAAAGAAATTGCAAATGCTTATTCCGAATTAAATGATCCTATTGATCAGCGCGAACGCTTTGAAGATCAGGTAAAATTAATGGAACGTGGTGATGATGAAGCTATGTTTATTGATTATGACTTTTTACGTGCCCTTGAATACGGTATGCCTCCTACTGCAGGTATTGGCATTGGTATTGATAGGTTATGTATGCTAATGACCAACCAGCCTTCTATACAGGATGTATTATTGTTCCCTACTATGCGCCCTGAAAATAAAACGGTTGCAACCGAAGATTTAAATTAAAACGTATATGCGCAAATTAATAAGTTGTGTAACCCTTTTGGTAGCTTTATGGGTGGTTTCCTGCACGGAGACCCCTAAAGTTACCGAGCAAAAAAAACCGAGGATCTTTCCGGAGTATAATGAATTGCTGGATGAGATCATTCGTTCAAAAGACGGCGTGATCCGTGGGGTTGACCTCAACAGCAAAGCTACTATTATTACCAAAACAGAAACCAAACAACCATCGGATGTTGATCAGGATTACCTGTATTTTGAATATGATATTGACAGTGTCACCAATTACTCGGTAACGTATAATTTAGAAAAAGATAGTTTGGATGAAGTAGCCGTACAAATAAATTGTAACGACCTTGACCTGAGCTCCAAGCTATTTACGGATCTTAAGACCTATTACGAAAAAAAGCTACCTAACCCAACAGAAGATAAAGGCTACGTGGTTTATAATTGTTTCGAAGGCCAGCGTAAACCCTTTGTGGTTTCTCTTACTGATAACAGTACACCTAATAAGGGAATTATTAACCTAATTATTTATAAGGATAAATAATGTAAGAGGGCAAAGGGAAGATGGAAAGGGTTCTTACTTCCTTAAACAAACTTCATCGCTTTTTATCCTGTAATAGGCCAACAGCTGTAATTTTAGAACTCTCTTACTAATTTTCTGCATACGTTGGTAATAGTGCGGCTGCAATGACGAAACGGTGCGAACTGCAATTTTTTCGGTGGCATTGCGCAGGAATTTCGAGAGAGAAAACAATTGCAGTTGGCGTTTCGTCTTGACTTTTTTGTTTCTTTTTTCGTCAAGGAAAAAAGAAATATAATTATATCTAAGCTGAATAAATATTCTAATACTACATTTATTTTCTCATTTGGAGAAAATGCTTATTTTTGCCCATGTCGAATGGTAAACTTATTATATTTTCAGCCCCTTCGGGCTCAGGTAAAACAACCATCGTACGACATTTACTAAAAACCTTTCCCGACACGCTTGAATTTTCCATTTCTGCTACCAGCCGCCCAAAACGTGGCATAGAAGAGAATGGCAAAGACTACCATTACCTTACGGTTGATGAGTTTAAAGAAAAAATTGACAATAAGGAATTCTTAGAGTGGGAAGAGGTATACGCCGGTGTGCATTACGGTACTTTAAAAAGCGAAGTAGACCGCATTTGGGCCAAAGGCAAGCATGTTATTTTTGATATTGATGTAGAAGGCGGACTGAATTTAAAAAATCAGTTTGGCGATAAAGCCCTGGCTGTTTTTGTAATGCCACCAAGCATTAAAATACTGGAAGAACGCTTAAACACACGTAGTACAGACAGTTCTGAAAGCATTGCCCGCCGTGTGGAAAAAGCGGAAAAAGAATTGCGTACAGCCGACCTGTTTGATACCTTTATTTTAAACGAAGTACTGGAAGAAGCTTTCGCTAAAGCGGAAAAAGTGGTAAGCGAGTTTATAGCGAAGTAAATTTAGTCTCCATTTATTGTTTTATCTTTTTAAAGGAACAGCTATGTACAGTTATCTTATACAATTTCTCGCCTTATTTCTGCTTATGTTGGTTACAGGCATCTTCTGGGGTCCCTGGTTTTCGCTGCATCGTTCTATAAAAGTGTTTAATATCCATGAGTTTATTCATATTGTAAACACCATGGCAGCAAATCTGGCTGTGCCAATGCGCATTTTAATGCCGGGCTGTATTTTATTAATGCTATTGTCTGTTTGGACTTACCCCCAGGGAAATTCATTAGGCTTTTATGTAAGCCTGTTGGCCTTTGTGCTTACAGTAGTTTCCCTGCTGGTGACACTCATCGTTGAAGTGCCTATTATCAATCAAATTACACAATGGACAGGGTCGGCATACCCCTCTGATTGGGAAACTATCCGCAATCGCTGGGTAAAATTCCATGTTGTAAGAACATTCTCCTCAATTCTAAGTTTTGGATGCTTTGCAGCTTCCATTTTGTTTCTGCAATAGCCCTGTAACCTCTAAAAAAAAGAGGTAATTTATTTTTAAATAATTGATTTTCAGTTATTTAAAAATAATTCTTAAAATAATCACTTTTTTCGGGTTACTTATTTAAGGGTTTGGTATAAATGTGCAAATAACAAACTTAACAATTTAAAAAAAATTAAAATGACAAAATTATTTTCAATTATCGCAGTAGCTATTTTAGCTACAACTTTCGTTTCTTGTGGTCCTTCTGCTGAAGAAAAAGCTAAAATGGAAGAACAAGCAAAACGTACTGCTGATTCTATCTCTGCTGCTTTATCTGCTAGCTTAGAAGGTGCAATGAATGAAGCTACTGCTCCAGTTGCTGATACAACTGCTCCAGCTGTTGAAACAACTACTACAGCTACAGCTCACTAAGAATTTGTGTTTAGTTAGTTAGGAAAGCCTGCATGTAATATACATGCAGGCTTTTATCGTTTACAGAATCCGGTATTTTATACCTGCACTGTGGGAGATTCCTAAAATTTAGTATCTTCGTTTCTCACTATTATCTTTACATTATGAAAAAAGTATATATCCTCTCATTTTTATCTTTAGGAATTGTTTGTTTTACGCAATGTAAGCCTGCAGCTGAAGACAGGGTTAAAATGCATGAGAACGCCAAACGTATTTCTGATTCAATAGCCAGAGTTGTTGATCAGGCTTTGGAAGAAGTTAAGATCCAGCCTTCGGCAACACAACCTGCTGATACAAGCAAAAAAGTAAAATAATCCTACTTATTTAAATAAAAAACAAAAGCCATCCGACGAAAACAGATGGCTTTTTTATAATCTCACTTAAAACTTTACCGATAATCCATTCCTGAAATTATAAACCAGATCAGGAATTCCTATGGGTTGTCTTGTATCGTATAATAAGTTGAACGTAGATTTAAAATTAAGATGTTTATTAATGTGTATCTCCAGTCCTGTGTCGTTTGCGATACGGTAATCGGCAACGTCCGTCAGTTTTGGCTGGTAAAAGGTGGTACTAACCAGTTCGCAATTCTTAAGAATGCTAAAGGTAAACGTAATATAAGTGCTGATTCTGTGTTCATATAAACTTACAGCATCATTTTTAATATCGTCGTACTCGTACATATACAAGGCTGCGGCATAGATACGGGCATTTTCTGTTTTTAAGATCCTAAAGCGGGGACCTGCTCCTATTAAATACCTGAAATCAAGACTTAATACAGGATTATATTGTGTTTGGGTAAATGCCTCAAGGGTAATAAGCTTATGTATTTTGTAATTATACCTGAAATGCTGGTAACCGGCATTTACGAAATCTGTTTTCCCGGCTTTAATAAAATTAAGATCGTTCAGCAAAATAAAACGACTCCTGTTCTTTTGGTATTGCACTCTTAAGGTATTGGAAAAAGATAACACCTGTTGCGTATTTTGAATAATCGCAAAATTAAAATCGGCATTACCAAGCCAACCGTTAGTATCATTTAAGAATCGCTTGCCTTCAATGTTAATCACTTGTGCTTTAGCACCCACAGAAACAAGCAAAAGAAAAATTATAACACTTTTAGAAATCAACCTTGACATAAAACAAAGGTAAAAACCCTAACTGATAATTTTTAATTAAAGGATCGGCATTAACGTTTGCCGGATCAGGTGCATAGCTCAGAGCCAGCACGTTTTTGGTATTCATCACGTTTACCAGATCAAGTGCAATTTCGTAAGTAATTTTTTTGGTATTGATTTTATAGGCAATTCTGAAATCGAGGCGGTTATAGGGGTTGAAACGCAGTGTATTTACTTTATCGTTATCTGCCACAATATCCATGACAGCATTGCTGGCGGCCACGTCTACCGGCGAATAGCGCTTGCCGCCGCCATATGTGAATTTACCGGAGACGTTAATGGAATTCTTTTTTGACTTGCCTATTTCGTATTCAAATCCCGCCAAAGCGTTCATCATATAATTTCCATTAAAATCGGTATCAAATGTTTTGTGGTTACTACCGGTGAATTTGCTTTCGAATAAACTGGCGGAGTATAAAAAGAAATAGTGCTTGCTGAATAATTTTTCGAGCGTAAACTCTAACCCGTAATTATAGCCTGTTCCTTTATTAACCATACTGTAAATAGGGAAGAAACGGTTGAAGCTGGAACCTCTGTTTAATAAGGATACACTTGACGGAACCGCGTATACAGGCACATTCCATAAATACTGATAGTATGCTTCTATTTTGGTACGCAATACTTTTGATAGTTGCCAGTCGTAACCAATTACTGCGTGCTGACTTTTACTGAAATCAAGATTTTTATTATCGAGTTGTTTGTTAGTGTTGTAATATGCTTTGCCATCTCTTACCAAACTATCAGGCGATGCAAAATACAGGTAGGTAGCCTGCATCTGGCTATGTAAACCATAAGCCACGCTTAACGATTGGTTAGGTTTGAACTGGTAGCGTAAACTCGCCCTTGGTTCTATGGTCCAACTGTTGCTCAAGGTTAAGTACTGAGAAAACAAGCCTAAATTAGTGCTCCATTTTTCGTTGAATTTATGCACGTAAGTAACATAAGGTTGTATAAGGAAAAAATCGGCCTGCGAATTGATCCTTACTTTATAAGGCATCTCGTTAATATCTTGTGCCAATGTATCGTAGCGCGAAACAATTTTAACCTGATCATGGAAATTGACATGAAAGGCATTGGCAAAAAAACCGGCTTTAAAGCTATTCTTTGGATTTATTTTATGTTTTATATACCAGGCAAGTGTCGTTTTCCCTTCGTAAAAATCGTAGCCTAAAATTTTGGGTAAGGTATCTTTAGGAATAAAATTCTTATCTCTTATAACAAGGTAATGATCTACATTTAAGCCCTGGACGCTATACGCCACTGATGTTTTCATTAAAGTGCGGCTGTTAAAGGAATAACTGTGATTTAAAATGCCTACTCCCATATTGGAAGCAAAATATTGGTCGCGATTCAAATCGCCATACAATTCCTTAGGACGTGTAGTTTGCGTACTTAAAATAATTTTAATGGTACTTGCTCCTCCTATTCCACTAAAAGAAAACACACCCGCTTTTTTTGTAGGAAAATTAAAACGAAAGGCACCATCCTGGTATTGAGGAACGGCACTGGTTCCCAATTTTATATTTAAGCCGGATAATAATTTAAGCGTAGAATACCTGTAATTGATATAATAGCTGCTGCCTTTTTCCTTATTAATAGGACCTTCCAGACCTAACTCTGTACCGAGAATCCCAAACTGAAAGGTGCGTTCGTGTTTTTGATTATTTCCGTTACGCATTTTAAGATCGAAAACCCCTCCTAAAGCATTACCATAGTTGGCAGGAAATGCACCCGTATAAAATTCGGAGTTTGCGAGGTATTTATTATTGATAATAGCGGTTGGTCCACCCGCAGAACCTGCAACTGCAAAGTGATTGGGGTTTGGAATATCAATGTCTTCGAGGCGCCATAATAAACCGGCCGGAGAATTTCCCCGCACTATAATGTCGTTACGGCTATCATTGGTTCCTTGTACTCCTGCAAAATTAGAGGCCATACGCGCCGGATCCTGTCTTGATCCCGGATACCGTTCCGTTTCTTCAATACTAAAGGTTTTTACATTTACGGCCTGCATATCGGTTACCACATCCTTTCCTTCATTTGCTTTTACTACTACTTCATCCATAGTAACCAATGACTCTTCCATTTCAAGGTTCAGAAAGGTTTCTTTACCCGAAGACACAACAATATCATTTAAAGGCAGGGTGGTATAACCAACCAGACTGACAATGAAAGATCTCCTTCCTACCGGCACTTCTTCCAGCTTAAAATAACCGTTGGCATCGGTAGTGGCTACATGATTTTTAGTAGAATCGTTCTTTAAACGAACAATAACGCCGGGTAAAGACACAGAGCTTACCTTATCTGTTATTTGTCCACGTACGGTTTGCGTATACTGGCTTTGGCCATTCGCAGCAAAACAGAAAATAAGAATTGTAATAAAAGAAAATAAAGTTTTAATCATATCATGTCCTGAGCACTAAAATAAGAATTATTCATAATAAATGACTCTTGTTAAATTTGCCAGGAAATGATACAGGTTTTATTTTTCATTAGCTCAGGCTCTATCCTGTTACTATAATCATCTATTATTTTATCTATTTTCAGGCTGAGTCAGTTGTTTAGAACGCTTCTCGACTCCGCTCAAAGTGACATATTATATATTCATTTTTCAATTTATACTAAACTTCATTACTTTTTTTTACCCATGTCTCTCAATAAGCTTCTTGAGAAGAAGATAATGACCATAGAGCCAATACCCATACAGAGCCACAAGAATTCCTGGGTTTCAAAAAAAGATTTTTCTTTTCCTACGGCTGCTTCTTTTGATTTTTCCAGTTTAGGATTATTCTTTACAGGCCCCAGTTTTGCCTCAGGCAATAGTTGCGGGATCTGTGACACAAAATTGATAAGGTCATACTCCGGCACTTTTAAAGAATCATCTCCACATTTTAAGGTATATTTCACATTGCCTTTAAAATCGGCTATCAGGTAACTGGCCAGTTGTTTGCAATGAATAGATTCTATTTCAAGTGGTGGATTGTCTTTATTATCGATTTCAATGAATAGCTCCTTCTCATTAAAATTAGGGATATCAAACAGTAAGTCTTTATCTGAACTTAATTCAAAACTGTAAATGTCTTCACGATATACCCTTACTCCTTTTTTTAACTGCTCTTTTTTATAGGTATAAATAACAGCATCGCGTTTATATAAACGTGGTGCTTTTATCTTCAAATCCAAACGGTCGATCTGCTGGTTATTAGTAAACTTAAGATGAACACTTGTTTTTTTGTTTTTAGTATCTTCTGTAATGGTTGTGGAAAATAACACATCATTTAATTTGCCGGCAATAACCGAGTTTTTAAAATAGCCGGCTGCATTTATTTTAAAAGGATATGAGCGCCATCTGGTGTGCTCGGAATACCAGTCGTATATCGACAATCGGAAATACGTATAATCATTTAAAGGAAAGTAAATACATTTATACTGGTTAGTATATACCTCATTATACAAAAGACTTAATTCCTGGTGCTGGCTTACGCTATACCATTGCTTTTGATCATAACTGCCTTCTATGGAACAATATTTATAGGCATCGGAATTATTAATATTAAAAGCAATATTGCTGATCTTTAATCTATCGGGATTGTGCACCACCACTTCTGTGTAATCATTCACATGATCAATAGAAAGAATCTTATATTCCACAAAATCCGATTTTGCTTTAAGCTGTGGCTCGCTTAATACAACATAAGGTACTTCTTTTTGCTTGTTATCATAAATACGCATATCATGAAAATCAGATTTCATGTATTGCTTGTATTCAGGATTCAATGGGATTTTGTATAGAGAATCTTTGGTAATACCTTCAATAAGCATTTCCTGCGTAAACGATTGTGCAAAACCCAGGGAGGCACACATTATAAACATAAAATTTAAAGCCAGATTCTTCATGTTTTTACTCATTTGTCGGTTCATTGTTTTGCGGATCATTTACTTCGTTTGTAGGCGTTTCTGTTTTATCGTCGATAATAAGTTTTTTGATTTTTTGATACATAAAAGAAATGATCAATAATACTACACCAAGGATAATAAACGCTATAATTTTACCAGCTTCTGAAGCATCTTTGATATCAAAGCCAAATAATTTAACGAGGATAGCTGCAATTAAAATCAAAGAGGTAATACGCAGGGTTTTGTTTTGTTTCTTCATTCCTATAAACAGGAACAGGAATGCCAACAATCCCCAAAGGATCGGGAAACCAATTTTAATCACATGTTTTCTTACAATATCAATTTCTTCTTCTTTTGCCCAAAAATCAGTATCAGAGTTTGTAGCAACCATGCTTACTGCCATTTGGCAAACATGAAGCATTACTTCTAAGCTACCCAGATAGATAACCGCTATGGATACCAATACTGTATTTAAGGCTCTGTTAGGCGTTACAACAGGGTTGGACTGAGATAATGCCTTGCGCATAAAAAACAGGAATGCCACAAAGCAGGCAAGAGATACGTAATGGAAAATAAAACCTATATAACCCCTTTCGAGATGCAACACATTATTTTTAAAATCGGCATATGGTAATATGGCAAACACAACTACAAATATGGCAGCATTTATAAAATTAAACACATGCAGCGTTAGTTGCAGCCCTCTTGCGGAGTTGCTGCGTGTTATAAGGTTCAGTAGCAGAAAGTACATAAAATGGTATGCTCCTACAATAATTGTAACAGTAGCTCCATAATAAATAAAACGGTTAAGCTGATATACCAGTTCGATCATTCCAACCAGGTAAAGCAATACAACACATGCTCCCATTAAAAATTTGCTATAATTTACAGGGTTAAAATTAACTCCGGCAAATCTGACAGATTCTGTTTCTTTTTTAAGTAATAATGCTGTTGCCACAAATGACAAGGCACATACAATACCTGTAATGAAACCTTTGTTTATGAGAATGGCTACCGGCACATCACTATGCATCATATACGTTTGCGACCAGTCTATAAATAAACTAAAGCTCATTAATATGGTAATGATCACAGAGGCAAAACGGTATATAACAATGTTCGATTTTTGCGCTAACCATATCAGTAATACGCTTTCCAGTGCCCAGAAAATAGTAATGTAATTACCATGCAGCTGAACAGGAGCAACCAGTGTTACAAAGGTCAGCGTTAAGCCTATCATGAGGTATACCAGTTTTTGATCGGCTTTGAATTTTTTATACAATAACCATGAGCATACTAAATTAAAGGCGGCCATCATTAAACTAAATAGACCTTGTAATTCATTATGGTAATAGTTTAAGATCTGCATTCCTGCTCCGTAAAACAAAAAGGTATTGCTTATTAATATAGACAGATCAATGGCTCCGAATTTTCTTTTTTCTTTAATGTTATGAATCAAACTCATCACAATGAACACCACATAAAATATAGCGGCAAAAATAAAGGCGCCTTTGTATGGAGGATTTAGCTCGTCAATAACCTTGCTCTGCAGCCACCCAAAATAAAGGATCATGGTAAAGGCATAGGCAAGGATATTTACCAGATTCCATTTTCTTAGGTACGCCAATACTAACATTCCCAAATCGAGGATAAGAACATAGGTAAACAACACCTGGTAATTGCCCTGACCCGTACTTACCATAAACGGTGTAGCAAAGCCTCCTATTAAGGAAAGGATGGCTAATTCCTGCCTATCGTACATAACAGAGATAAATACACTAAAGCTGGTGATAACGAGCATTAATATAAAGGCGGTTGTTTGATTAAATAAATGGTATTGATGGAAGGCTATACCTATTGTAAAATAAAAAATAGCAATACCTCCAGACACCAATACCGAACTAAATGCTTTGAAGTTTTTACGTAAACGGTGCGCAAAACCCAATACAATACCTCCGCATAGTATACCAATGCCCACACGGGCTATTTCGTTGATCCATTCTTTATCGATGGCGTATTTTACAAAGAACGCAATACCTATTACCAAAATGGTTATAGCCACTTTGCTTAAGATGTTTTCTCCAATAAACTTTTCGAGATCAGGGTTATTTTTCCTGAATTTATCGTAGAAGCCTAATTCAGGCTCGCGTGGCTGAACAGAAGTTTGTACAGGTTTCTGTACTGGACTGTTCATGGCTTCATTGATATTCACTTCTGCCATAGGCTCCTGCACTTCATCTATTATCACCTCATCAATGATAACCACAGGGGGCACCACTATTTCAGGCTCAACAACAGGTGGTACTTCATTTACAACAGGAGGAATAACCGGAGTAACAATTTGCGGAGGAACGACCTTATCTTCTATCTTTTCTACCGGTTTTTCAACCTCTCTGGTTTCTACAACGGTTTGTTTTTGTTCTTCGGCTTTTTGAGACTGATACAACTGCACTTTCCTTAAATAATCTTCGACATTGGAAAGTTTGTCTTCTAACTTTTTGAGTTTAGAGTTTTTTACGGAATGAAAAATCACCAATAATAAAATCACTACGAACAACAAAAATATTTCCATACGTTTAAGGTTTTTCTAACGATAAAGATACTCTTTTTAAGGTATAAAAGACAAGGGGTGAAAGATGAAAAAAATATTAAAGTTTTATTTTTTGATATATCTCAAAAGATTTTACAATACGATTTGTTATGTAAAAATCATTTATTTTTACTGTAATATTTCTACTCTTTTAAAAAATCAAATGTTTTTTGAATGACAAATTCTGCATTTTCAGGAAACACGGAATCGTTAAACGGATGTTTAACGTCGAAAGTATGGCCTGTATCTCCCACAACAAGTAGTTCGGAGTGTTTACAGGCTTTGTGCAGCTCTTCGGCATCTTTTAAATCTACTGCCGCATCTTTTGTTCCGTGAATGATCAGGAATGGAATTGTAAGACTTCGCGCTGCTTTTAAAATATTTAAACGTTCACGGTTAGCCTGTAAATTTTCATAAAATTGTAAATACAGTGGCATTTGTTGTTCGGTGCGCATATTAAACGTGTACACTACTCCTTGTTCGTGCCAGGTATCGACTGTTCGTTTTTTATTCCGGTTAATAAAATCGCTCACTGCTGCCCATGTCACCAACTTTTTTACTCTTTTGTCTTCTCCGGCTTTTAATACACTGATGCCGCCGCCCCTACTATGGCCTATTAAATAAAGTTCTTCTGTATTAATTTCTTTATTGATAGAGGCATTGTTTAATACCCAATCCATTACTTTTTCAAGGTCGTTGAGTTCGATGGTATAATTATTATTTCCAAATGCTTCCAGATCGCCAAATTCCATAGGGTTTTCGGGTGTTGTACCATTATAGGAAAAATTAAATTTTATAAAAACGAAACCTTGTTGTGCAGCCGTTTTAGCGAGTAAATTAAAATGCCCCCAGTCTTTAAAGCCTTTAAATCCATGCACAAAAATTACTATCGGTTTTGGTTCGTGGGTTTCTTTGTAGCATATATCTAATAGTATGGGTTTATCCTTACTTCCTTCGATGCTAATATTATTCAATAATTTCATTGTAGATCCAATAGGTTATCAGAGGTGTTCATTAATTATTTTTGTAAGCTCGTAGGCAGGCACTACTCCTGATTGTTTCCAGACAATTTTTCCGGATTTAAATAATATCAGTGTTGGTACGCCCGTAATTTTATAGGCATTTGCAGCCTCAGGATTTTTATCTATATCAATTTTAATAATGCTTGCCTTATCTCCTATCTTGCTTTTAACATCTGACAAAATAGGCGCCATTGTTTTACAAGGGCCACACCAGGTAGCGAAGAAATCAACCAACACGGGTTTATCTGCATTTATAATATCTGAAAAGTTTGCCATGATCATTTAGTTTAGTTCGGTTTAGTATATTAAAATTAAGTCAATTTTCACATATAACAGCAGGCGAATGGAGGATTTACCATTTTTTGACAAGTAGCTGGCATAGGAATTGAAACAACACAATAACCAATTTAAACTATGTGTTATGAAACGATATGCATTACTGTTAACTGCCTTTTTTACTTTAAGCCTGAGCTTTGTATCCTGTAGCAGCGATGAGGGTGATAAAGCCGGGAAGCCTGCTTTTATGCAAAAAAATGATTCAATCAGTAAAAAGCCGGCAATGGGGAATACAGATACTACGGGCAGTTAAGCTCATTGCACATTAATTCATAGCTATAACACGAAACTCAATTGTTAACTCGATGAGATGCTGATACGAGTTTAGCATGACTTTGCAAAATGTTACTATACTCAACAATAAATTTAATCCTGTAATTCCAGCCAACGCATGGTTTTTTCATCAATGGCAGAAGATACTGTATTGAATTCCCGCGAAACTTTTTGAATTTCGCCCGCATCCGTTAAACCACCGGCCAGTAAAGATTCTATTTCTGTTTTTCGCTTTTCCAGTTGTGCCAAATCTGTTTCTAAGGTTTCAAGTTCTTTTTGTTCTTTAAACGATAATTTCTTTTTTTCTGCAACAACTGTTTCAACTACTTGTTGAACAGGTTCCTCTTTTACAGTAGTTGCTGTTACTTCTTTTTGCTTTTGTTCTTTAGCCAATTCTTCGGCTTCATCTTCGGTATCGTATTTCCATTGGCGGTATTCGCTGTAATTACCCGGAAAATCTTTTACAACACCATTGCCTTCAAAAGCAAAAACGTGGTCTACCAATCTATCCAGGAAATAACGGTCGTGCGATACAATTAATACACAGCCCTGAAATTCCAATAAAAACTCTTCGAGTGTTTGTAGTGTAATAATATCCAGATCGTTTGTAGGCTCATCCAGTATTAAGAAATTTGGGTTTTTAACTAATACGGTTAGTAAATATAAACGTCGTTTTTCGCCACCACTTAACTTACTTACATGCCCGTATTGTACTTCTGGTGCGAAATTAAAACGGGTCAATAATCCGGAAGCGCTTAAGGATGTGCCGTTGGCCAAAGGAATAAATTCAGCAATGTCTTTTACCACTTCAATCACACGTTTATCATCTGCTACCTGAATTCCTTTTTGAGAATAATAGCCAAACACAATGGTATCCCCCACTGTTACAGTACCGGTATCAGGTGGTTCAATGCCCTGCAACATATTAATGAATGTACTCTTCCCTATTCCGTTAGGACCAACGATCCCGATTTTTTCTCCTTTGATAAAGGTGTAAGTAAACGGTTCTAATATTTTTTTATCACCAAAGGCTTTTTTCAAATTCCGCACTTCAATAATTTTACTTCCTATGCGTTCTACTTTTACGCTCAGCTCAATTTTTTTCTCAACGCTTTTCTTTCTTGCTTTAGCTTCTACATCATAAAAAGCATCCACACGCGATTTCGATTTGGTAGTACGTGCGCGTGGTTGTTTACGCACCCATTCCAATTCGCGTTTGTATAAATTTTTTGCTTTTTCCAGTTCCGAAGCCTGCATCATCATTCGCTCGGCTTTCTTTTCCATGTAGTAATCAAACTTTCCTTTGTATTCAAATAAGGAGTGATCATCTATTTCAATGATCCTGTCACACACTTCATCTAAAAAATAACGGTCGTGTGTTACCAGTAAAATACTTTTTTTGTAGCTGCGCAGGTATTCTTCAAGCCATTCAATCACTGTAACATCCAGGTGATTGGTAGGTTCATCCATGATCAACAAATCGGGCTCATTTAAAATAACCTGTGCCAGTGCCAATCGCTTTTTTTGTCCGCCGCTTAAGGTACTTACCTGTTGTTTTAAATCGTTCAAGCCCAGGTTGGCACATACCAGCATGATTTGCGTTTCCACATTCCATGCTTCAAGGTCATTCATTTTATTGGTTAGAATATCCAGTTGATTTTCTGTTTTTTCTGTAGGATTGGCGTAATGCGTTTCAACCAAATGCGTATAATCAATAGCCGTTTTTACCATTTCACTATCTCCGGCATAAATAGCCTGCTCAATGGTATGTGTTTCAACCAAGTTTGGTTCCTGGCTTAAGAACGAAATACGGAGTTCTTTACGGAAAGCTACATCGCCGCTATCCGGGATCTCAATGCCCTGAAGGATTTTGAAAAGGGTAGATTTTCCCGAACCGTTTTTTGCTATGAGCGCAACTTTATCGCCATAATTAATTCCGAAATTAATATTCTTAAATAAGACTTTATCGCCAAAACTTTTACTTAATTGATTTACTGAAAGAAGGTTCATTTTATTGTTTAATTGTTAACCGCAAAGGACGCTGAGACAGAGCAAAGAGCGCAAAGAGATTTTATTTTTATGGTTTAATTTTTAGTATTTTTTTCTATGAGGTAACGGAGTTTATCGCGATTAAGGTTAGGATTAATTTCTCCTTTTTCGGTTAAAGAAACCGCTCCTGTTTGTTCTGAAACCGCAATTGCCAAGGCATCCGTCGTTTCTGTAATGCCCACGGCTGCTCTATGGCGCATCCCAAAGTTTGAAGGAAAATTTTCTTTTTCGGTAACCGGCAATACACAACGGGCTGCAATGATCCGGTTATCTTTTATAATAACGGCACCATCATGCATAGGACTGTTTTTATAGAAAATATTCTCCAGCATTTTATCTGTTAACGCCGAATCCACTATTTCGCCGGTGTTTACATAAAATTTAAGGTCAGATTTGCGGGCAATAATGATCAACGCTCCTGTTTTTGTATCACTCATATTAAAGCAGGCATTGATAATGGCTTCTACATCCAAGTCGAAGGTAGTAGTAGAATTAACGCGTTTTGCAAAGCTGAACACGTTCTTCCAGTTATTGTTTTTTAAAAAATCGTTTGAGCCGATATATAGTAAAAATTTACGGATCTCCTGTTGAAACACAACCATAATGGCAATAACGCCCACGTTAATGAATTTACCCAGAATAGAACCCAACATGTCAAACTCGAAAGCTCTTACAATGATCCAGAAAATATAAATAGATGCCAGCCCGATAAAAATATTTACTGCCGCCGTTCCTTTTACCATTTTATAGAGCTGGTAAAGCATCACAGCTACCAAAAAAATATCGATAGCATCAATGATACCAAAAGAAAGGAATAGTATGTAAAACTGGAATAACACCGCGGCAAAGATAATTATTTCAGCGGTTTTTCGGGCTAAAATCCCTGAAATTGCAATTTTAGACCCTTACGCCAATAATGCAGATATCATCCACCTGCTCGAGATGACCCTTCCATTCAAAAAACCTTTTATTCAGGCGGTCTGATTGCTCTTTCATAGGCAAGTGGTGAATCGAAAGCAGCAGATCTTCTAATTGCTTATACTTGAATTTTTTGCCTTTTGGGCCTCCAAACTGATCGGCATAGCCATCCGTAAATGTGTAAATAACATCACCTTTTTGCAGATCGACCCGACGGTATGTGAATGGGGTAATATCGTCGTGTCCTTTACCTACAGGCATTTTATCGGCATCACAGATAATAAGTGCATTATTACGCACGATATAAAATATATTATTAGCCGCGGCGTATTCAAGGGTCATGGCATTGCGGTTAAGCTTGCAAAGCACTGCATCCATACCGTCTTTACTTTCACCATTGCTGATATCAGAGCTTAATGCTTTGATGATCTCTGTCCGCACGTTATTTAGTACCAAATCCGGGCGGGTAATGTTGCTTTCGTTAATTACCTGCGAAAGTTTACTAATATTTAAAAGGCTCATGAACGCCCCCGGAACGCCATGTCCTGTACAATCGGCGGTGATATACATAAAACCGTCGCTTACAGGCGTTGCCCAGTAAAAATCGCCACTCACAACGTCTTTTGGGTTAAACAGAATAAAATGTTCCGGTAAATGTTCTTCGAGGAACTTACCACCCGCTAATAACGAAAACTGAATCCGTTTTGCATAGTTAATGCTATCGAGTATTTCTTTTTGTTTTTCTTCAATGATCTCTTTTTGCGTGAGTATTTCTTTTTGAAATAATAAGTTTTCGCGTCTGAAGAAAATGAAAAAAATAATAGTAATTAAAAATAAAAGTACAAGGTTTAATACGCTTATAATTTCCTGGGCTTTTCTCATTTCATCAGTAAAATGAATAAGTCCCGGTTTATGGTGCAGATATAGAAGTAAGGTAAAAAATGAAATAACTGCCACCGAAATATAGAGTCTCAATGCCAAATTGCTCTCAAACAGGGCAATAGCAATAAGACACATGATCAAAATAAAAAAATGAAGATTCGATTCGAGTCCATAAAATACAGGGCCACAGGAAAAATAAATAAGCCCATAAACACTTGATACATAAAAGGCTGCGTTATGATGTTTACGTATGTTTAAATAAAAACTTAACAGGGATGATATTAAAAATAGTGAGTTTAAAATCATAATCCCCACCATATTAAAATAAGCGGCAACCGGTATGTAACCCGCCATAATAATAACCGTAAGAAAAGAAATAAGGTTATTTACCCTGATCTTTCTGTTAAGGTTAATATGGTTGCTTTTTAAAACGCCAATATTTAATATTTTTTCTATCAAGCTATCCTATCTTTACACCTATGATCAGTACGTCATCCACCTGTTCCAATTGTCCGCGCCAGCTTTCAAATTTATCTTCCAGTTTTTTGGCTACTTCTGTAACCGAATCCCGTTTGTTTTCTACTAAAAAATCGTTTAGCTGTTTGTATTTAAATTTTTTACCGTTAGGCCCGCCAAACTGATCAGCTATACCATCTGTAAATATATAAATTTGATCATTTTTTGCAAGAAAAACACGATGCGTGGTAAAGGGTAAAGGGTTTGAGTGCAGGCCTACCGGCTGTTTATTCCCTTTTATCTGAATAATTTCGGAGGCATTTTCTTTTAAGATCCATAAGGGATTATTTGCTCCGGCCCATGTTAATTCGTTTGTGTTTTTATTTAACACACAAAGGCTGATATCCATACCATCCTGCACTTCTGTAGAATGTTGTTCGCTTTGTCCAAATGTTTCAAGGATCAGTTCTCTTACTTTATCCAGTATTTCTCCGGGATCAATTATTTCCAGCTCTTTTACAGCCCTGTTTAAAGCATCGCGGCAAATAACACTTACGAGGGCGCCGGGAACACCATGCCCGGTACAATCGGCTGCTGCAAACAATACAAACTCTTCGTTATTTTTTAAAAAAGTTTCCATCCAATAAAAATCGCCGCTTACAATAGCTTTGGGTCTGAAAATAATAAAGGACTGCGGAAGATTTCCGAAAAAGTTTTCGGCTGAAGGCAGTATCGCATTTTGAATGCGTTGCGCATATTTTATACTGTCAGTTATCTCCACATTTTTTTGTTCGATAATAGCACTTTTCAATGCAAGGTCCGTATTTACAAGCGATAAAGAAGCATTTGCTTTTCGTTTAACGCTGTAACGATTATATACGAGGGCCAATATTAAAATAACAACAATAACACTTATGATGAGTATATTTCGTTGAAACTGTTGTTTTTTAAGCCTTAGATCCTGAACTTCTATCTGCTGTTCTTTTTTTTCTGTCTGGTATTTCGTTTCTACTTCTAAAAGTTGTTTGTTGCTTTCTGTATTAAATACCGAATCTTTATAGACATTGTATTTTGTATAGTAATCGAGCGCTTTTTCAAATTCTTTTTTCTGTTTATACACATCCGAAATATTCAGACTCACATTTTTAAGATCGTCGTAAGCTTCTCTTTCACTAAAAATAGTATAAGACTTTAAAAAGTAATCGAGGGCATTGTTCAGATCTCCCTGTTTTTTGTAGGCCTCTCCCATTACCTGATAAGTGCCTGCAATACCATAGGTATTGTTGAGTGTTTTAAGTTGTTCTACAGCTTTATCAAAATTTTTAAATGCCTCTTCAAATTTATTCTGTTCCACCAACGCATTTCCTATAAGTGTATAAGAAACTGCCAGGGGATAGAGTGCATTGGGTGTTGCCTGGAAAATATTTTTCGCTCTTACAAAAAAATCATAGGCTAAGGTGGGATTTTTTTTTAGGATATGTATATTTCCCAGGCCAATGGATGAAATCGCCATCATGTATTTGTTCGAATCAATGGCTGCTATATCATAACTTTTGGTATAGGCTTCCAGTGCTTTTTCGTTATTATTAATGCCCATGTAAGTATTACCCATGGAGTTCATTAAATTACTCATGGCCCGCTTGTTATTTGCCTTTTCGTAAATTTTATATCCTTCAATAAAATTAGCCAAAGCGGTTTTATATTCGCCTTTGCTATTATAGTATGAGCCAATGGTATTATAGGCTGTTCCTATGCCTTTGAGATAATTGATTGCCTTAGCCGCTTCAAGGGCTTTTGTTCCGTAAAACACCGTGCTATCAACAGCTCTTTCTTCAAACACATCAGCCATATCGTTTAAAATATTAACCCTGGTAGTATCCTGAATGTTTTTTGAATGCAATAAAAGGCGTAAACTATCTAACTTATTAGAGCATATTCCTCTAAGGCTTAAAAGAAGTATAAGTATAAACAGGGGAAGCTTACTCATAAAACAAATATACCGAATCCCTTATATAGTTGTTACTTAAATATTACTTTATATCGACGAATCTCTATTGTTAAAGACTAAAGGTAATAGGGTTCCAATGGTCCGTTATTCGTTAAATGCGGATGCCGATAATACAAACATCATCGACCTGTTCTAAATCTCCCTGCCAGTTTTCGAGAGTGGCTTTTAAAATATGTTGCTGTTGTGCCATTGGCTCGTTCATATGAGCCAATAATAAGGATTCCAATTGCTTGTACTTGAATTTTTTTCCTTTTGGCCCTCCAAACTGGTCAGAATACCCGTCTGTGTGCAAATAAATGCTATCTCCGGGGTTATATTGTATTTCGTGCAGACTAAACGCATTCGTTCTTTCGCCTTTTCCAACAGGCATTTTATCGGAGCTCAACTGAACCGTCTTCCCATTTGAAATCAAAAGCGGGGTTGTATTAGCCGCACTATACGTAATTGTATTTTTAGTTTTATTGATACATAAAAGCACTCCGTCAAAACCATCCTGTTGTCCTTCGGAACTTATGCTATCCACTAATTTACGGCGCACAAAATCAAAGATTTTATTTGGCTCATAGATTTTTCTTTCTTTAATGGCTTCTCCTAAAAATCCAATATTCAGCAGGCTCATAAAAGCCCCGGGAACACCATGTCCTGTTGAATCGCAGCAAGCCAGGTAAAAAAGAGCTTCATTATCAGGGGTAATAATATCTGCCGCCCAATAAAAATCGCCGCTCACGATATCTTTTGGTTTAAAAAATATAAAATACGATTTTAAATTCCCAACCAGCACCTCATCATGCGCTAACAGGGCATATTGAATGCGTTTTGCATAATTGATACTATCAACGATTTCTTTTTGCTTTTCTTCAATAACCTGTTTCTGATGTTCAATTTCGGTCTGTTTCAATTCAACTTCTTCCTTTTGTTTGGTGATCAGTATATGTGCTTTCTTCTTTTGAGAATATACTCTGTACATAAAAAATCCGAACAGAAGCGAAATGATCAAGCCCGCAACAATAAAAGAGGTAATAATATGCTGTTGTTTAATAGTTTCAGACGAAAGGTCATTCTGTTTTTTCAATAAAATGTTCTGCTCTTCTTTTTTCTCTGTTTCGTACTTTGTATTTATCTCTTCAACCTGTTTATTTGCTTCTTCGTTTACGTATAATTTATTAATGGAATCATACATTAGTCTGTATTGATAGGCTTTATTATATTTTCCCTGACGGGCATAAAGTGCCGAGCATTCGTCGATACCAATTTTTAAATTAATAATATCCTGAGTACGTTTAGAATACGAAATGTATTGCTTGTAATACTCTTCTGATTTGGTATAATTGCCTGTTTCCATATGCAAGGCTCCCAGTAACCCATAAATATAAAATATAGCAGAAGAGTCGCTGTCTTTATAATGCTCCATTAAAGCCGTGTCTGCATATAGCTGCACTTTTTTAAATAAGGATTTATCGTTTCTGTCGAGAGCGATCGAAAAATAAGCGTTGGCAATATTATCAAGGATTACCACTTCGTTATCGCGCAGCCGGTGCTCTCTGGAAATAATCAGGCCTTTGTTTAAAATCTCAATCGTTGAATCAGGCTGTCCCAGCATATTATAATAATCCGACAGGTTAACAATACAACTCAGGTATGCTCTGTAATTTTTTTCTTTCAGAGAAGCAACTTCCTGAAGCTTAAAATATTTGTAGGATTCTTTTTGTCTGTTCAGCCTTAAATAAATATATCCTATTTGCCCAAGTAAAGGCGAAATACCAGTGGTATGGGTAGTTTCAATAAGATCCCTTGCCATAAGATAGCACGACAGGGAATTATTAAACTTAAACAAGCGCGAATAAGCCACTCCAAGATTTGTATAAGCTCTTATCTGATGATGAACAGATTTAGTTTTTTTAGCTACAATTAACTGGATACTCGCGTATTTAAGCAGGGAGTCGGCAAATGTATTCTCATATTTATTGCATAACAGATTATACCTTTCCAGTAAAACCGAATCGCTCACTTGTTCCTGGGAAACAACCGGCTTACTAATAGCCATAAAGACGCCCATTAGCAAAATCAGATATGTGATTTTTTGCAGTTTCAACTTATAATAGTTTTATACCAACGATACATACATCATCTACCTGCTCCAGGTTTCCCTTCCATTCAATAAATTTTTGACGAAGTGCTTTTTCCTGTTCAACAGGAGCAAGCGAATTAGCCGAAAGCAAAAGCTGATTCAACGTTTTGTATTTAAATTTCTTTCCTTTATCGCCACCAAACTGATCGGCATAACCATCCGTATATAAATACAACTGGTCGTTCTTTTTTAATTCAACTTTTCGCGTTTCAAAACTACCTTCTTTTTCTCCTTTTCCTACCGGCATTTTATCTGTAGGAAACTCCTGTAGTTCACTATCTCTTACAAGGATCAATTTATTGTTAGCAGATGCATATTGCAATTCTATACTTGCAGCCATGTTATGTTGAGATACAGTATCAGGGAGCTTTATCAGAATGGTATCCATGCCGTCATTTCCACCATCAAGGCTATTGATGAGTTTTTCGCGCACATAATTCAATACTTCTCCGGGATCTGAAATAGATTTTTCGTTGATAGCTTCGTTTAAAAGGTTGCTGCTCAATAAGCTCATAAAAGCGCCCGGTACACCATGCCCTGTACAATCACAAACTGCCAGGTAAATAAAATTATTTTTATGCGCCACCCAATAAAAATCACCACTTACAATATCTTTAGGTTCAAAAAATATAAAATGTCCCGGTAACAATTTATCCAGCGATTCTTTGTTGGCCAACAGCGTATATTGTATGCGTTTTGCATAATTAATGCTATCTACAATTTCTTTTTGTTTTTCTTCAATAATTACTTTTTGTTTTTCGAGAATCGTATTGGTCTTGTTTTTTTGAATGTTTGATTTTATGACAAAGGCAAACATGACCAGCACCAATAAAATAAAACCAATGGAAAAGTAAATCATAGTTCTCTTCCTGCTCAGTTCAGATTTAGCCAGATCATTCTCTTTATTGAGAATATGGATCTCCGCATCTTTCTTTTCTGTTTCATATTTTTCTTTAACATCTACTAACTGCCTGTTGTTATTTTCATTAAACACGGAATCTTTATACTGCATGTGCAGCCTCAGAAAATCTATTGTTTGCGGGTACTGTTTCGCTTTTAAGGACGCATCCGCCAGGCTTTTATAGATCTCGGAAATGTTATGAATGGCTTTATCCTGCACCATCAGGTCCAGCGCCGACTCGTAATTTTTTATCGCCAGATCATAGACGTGACGATCCTGATAAATATCTCCTACTTCTTTATAATAGAGGTAGGTGGCATAATTAAAATTCGCCTCAGCTATGACGGGTTTCGCAAGGGTAATGTATTCATCGGCTTTTACAATATTATGAAGTAAACGATAATTGGTAGCTACATTCACCAGGCAAATAGCATAGGCTATTTTATTGGTGGTCTCTTTAAACAGGCCGCAAGCCAGGATCATCCACTTATTTGAGGACTCATAATTTTTAAGACTGCTGTAATAATTCCCCAGACCTCCGGCGCCATAAGCCTTATAGGTTTGCAGATCATGCTTTAATCCAATCTCGTAACATTTCGAGAAATAGATCTTTTGTCCTTCGAGGTTGCCCGTTCCCAAATAAGTATTGCCTATAATATTATAAATCCCCGCAAGTCTTTTGTAATCATCGTTTTTTGCATAGATTTTTTCTGCAATAAATAAATATCCCAGAGCTTTGGAATAGTCGCCCAGCGCCGTATAAGTATTTCCCATATTAGCAGCTGAAGCGGCTATACCTAGGTCATATTTTGCTTTCTCACTGTTTTCATACACAACTAAATTATAAGCAAGTAATGTATCGCTATTCAGTACTTTTTTACCGGATATGACTGCCTCAAACAGCTTATGTATTGCAGCTGTATCATGAGGATTTTGTACCACAACACGCTTTAGTTCCGGTAGCTTCAGGTAATCCTGTGCATAGGAGCATCCGTATATCCATAAAAAGATAATAAAACTGACTGATCGCATTGCTTTACTTTTAGCCATTATAATTTAATTCCTATTAAACAAATGTCGTCTACCTGCTCCAGTGTTCAATCTCGTTTTCCATAATAACTTTATCCTGCTTTTCTGTTTTTAAGCAGTTTACCTGGCTATCAAGATAAGTATTTTGAGAAAAAGGCAGAGTTCGTTAAAACGTGAAGCAATAATAAATATCCAACACATTTTAATTTCATTTAATCCTGATTACGCAGTTTTACCATCGTTAAAATAGTAGCAATGGCAACTGTTTCGCCGGTTTCATCATACACATCTACCAACCATTTTACAATTCCTTTGGCTATGTCTTCCGCATTTTTTTTCTCCTGGGTAATTTTTTCTTTACAGGTAAAACGCACTCCTATAGTACTTCCCATATACACCGGCTTGGTAAACCGACATTCATCGATCCCGTAATTTAATAATACAGGTCCTTTTTTAGCGTTTACAAATAAACCGGCAGCCTTACTTAAAATGTAGTATCCATGTGCCACACGACCTGTAAACATAGTACCATCCAGCGCAGTAACATCTGTGTGTGCGTAGAAATGATCGCCGCTTACGTTGGCAAAATTAACTACGTCAGCATCTGTAATGGTATGTTTTGCAGTAATTAATGTTTCGCCAATTTCAAGATCTTCAAAATATTGACGGAAGGGATGAATGTCTTTTTCTATTTGCGCAGCACCCTGCTGGTATTGATTTAAAATTGCTGTAATGGTTGATGGAGAACCTTGAATGGCCGTGCGTTGTAAATAATGAAACACACCACGTTTTCCTCCCATTTCTTCGCCACCACCCGCTCTGCCTGGGCCACCATGTACCAACATAGGCATAGGCGAACCGTGTCCGGTACTTTCTTTGGCACATTCGGCATTTAATACTAAAATACGGCCATGCATACAAGCCGCACCAATAGTGTATTTACGAGCAATAGAATTATCAGCCGTAATAATAGAACTTACCAATGATCCTTTTCCCATTTTAGATAATTCAATGGCATCATCCATCGTTTTGTAAGGCATAATAGTACTTACCGGCCCGAAGGCTTCTACATTATGGCAATCGGTATTGGTAAAAGGTTTATCATTATAGAAAATAATCGGCGGCATAAAAGCTCCCTTATTTTTATCAGCACCTTTTACTTCGAAGTTTTCGAAGTTGCCGATAATTATTTTTTGTGTTTTAGAAAGTAACTCTACTTTTTCCTTTACTTCTATCAGTTGTGATTTGCCTGCCAGTGAGCCCATGCGAACCCCTTCTATATTTGGATCACCAATCACGTTTTGCGCTAAACGTTTACCTAATGCAATCTGCACATCCTCCACCATATTTTCAGGAACAATAATCCGACGCACGGCGGTACATTTTTGTCCGGCTTTGGTTGTAATTTCTCTTGCAACCTCTTTAATAAAAATATCAAACTCCGGCATGGAAGGCGTAACATCCGGCCCCAATACGCAGCAGTTTAATGAATCGGCCTCCATATTAAAATGTACTGCCTCCTGTAATAATCGGGGATGTGCTTTCAGCATTTTGCCTGTTGAAGCAGAACCTGTGAACGTAATAATATCCTGGCTTTCCACATGGTCTAGAATACCATTGGCACTACCGCAAATTAATTGCAGAGCACCTTCCGGTAAAATTTTAGAAGCTATGATTTCTTTTACAACAGCTTCTGTTAAGAAAGAGGTTAATGCGGCAGGCTTGACAATAGCAGGCACTCCCGCCAACCAGTTAACAGCAACTTTTTCCAACATCCCCCAAACCGGGAAGTTAAACGCATTGATGTGAATGGCAACTCCTTCTTTAGGAACACAAATATGATGGCCAATGAATGTGTTATTTTTTGATAAACGCGCCACATCGCCATCGTAGCAATAAGTTTCGTCGGGGAATTGGCGGCGTAAAGACGCATAGGTAAATAAATTTCCAATACCACCTTCAATGTCGACCCAGCTGTCAACGCGCGTTGCACCGGTTGCCCAGCTCACTTTATAAAAATCTTCTTTTTTACTTTGTAAATGCAGGGCCAACGCTTTTAGCATTAAACCACGTTGCTGAAAGGTCATTTTACGAAGCTTAGGTCCGCCAACACTGCGTGCATACTCACACATTTTAGCAAAATCAAGTCCTTTGCTACTGGCGGTTGCCACTACATCGCCGGTTATCGCATTAAATAATTCTTGTCCGTTATCTGCACCGGCTACCCATTGGCCCAGTGCATAGTTCTGTAATTTGTTCATAGTGAAAAATCTATTTGAAAATTGAAAGTTAACCAATAAAGTTATATTTCAAAAATCTAATTTTCCGGTCAAAAAGGTCTGATTTCGGAAGCTTATCTTTAAGTTATTTCAATGGATACCAAGGATTTATAACATCGGTAGCCGGTAATTATCAAATGCCCTCTTTTGCAAATGGCTATAAATTAATTTAGCTTTGTTTTGCCCTTTAAAAACCAAAATGGACAAAAACAAAATTGCAGTAGCTGTTTTCAATAAAATGGCACAAGTGTATCAGGATAAATTTATGGATGTGAATTTATATGACGATACTTTTGACTTTTTCTGCAAGGCCATCACCTCTAAAAATGCCGAGGTATTAGAACTTGCCTGTGGACCCGGAAATATTACGCAACACCTGCTAAAAAAACGTCCCGATTTCAGGATATTGGGTACAGACCTTGCTCCTAATATGATTGCCCTTGCCAGAATTAATAATCCGGGTATTCCATTTGAAGTCATGGATTGCAGAGAGATTGATAAAATTGACAGAACATTCAACGGGATCATGTGTGGCTTTTGCCTTCCCTATCTGGCAAAAAAAGAAACCATCAAATTAATAAACGATGCGTTCATGCTTTTAAAACCGGGAGGTGTATTGTACTTAAGTACCATGGAAGATGATTATACTAAATCTGAATTTAAAAAAGGAAGTGGCGGCGACGAAATCTTTATGCATTTCTACCGGGCGGATGATTTGATTTCTATTTCGGAAGAGCGTGGTTTTAAAATTTTAAATTTAGATCGCAAAGAATATCCGGCAGCAGATGGGACAGTCGTCGTTGATCTGGTATTAATAGCAGGAAAACAAGATGAGCATTTATAATACAAACCAACCGGGGAAACCTCAGCAAATACTGCCTGCCGTGGCCGCAGCTATATTCAACGATAAAGGCGAAGTGCTGTTGCAAAAACGCAAAGACGTTGATCAATGGGCTGTGATATCAGGGCATGTGGAGTTTGGAGAAACCATTGAAAATGCCATACTTCGCGAAATTGAAGAAGAAACTAATGTAAAGGCAACACTCGTCCGTTTTATAGGGGTGTATTCTTCTCCTGATTCACAGACTTATTTTTATAAAGATAAAACCGTACAATACATTACTTCTTATTTTGAAGCAAGGCTTGCAGAAAGTATTCCTGCGGACTTTTCAAATGAAGAAACAGGAGAACTGAAGTTTTTCAGTCCTGACAGTCTTCCCAAGAACCTTGCGCCTATGGATAAACATTGGCTTAGCGATGCCTTAACTAAAAATGAACCTATCCGTATTCGTTAAATCACTTTAATCGTATTCGGGCTCTGAAAAAATTCTTATATTTATTACGGTTAGTGGTCCGGGTTGGAATTGCAAAGACA
>JAZJZF010000084.1:32567-48564 GCA_040389965.1 Bacteroidota bacterium | reverse complement strand
GGTTTTGCATCGGAGGTAACACGTGTGGCCCGTGAGGTAGGTACAGATGGTAAACTCGGCGGACAAGCCTTTGTGCCGGGTGTTGCAGGAACGTGGAAAGATTTAACGGATTCGGTAAATCAGATGACCGGTAACTTAACATCGCAGGTACGTAATATTGCAGAAGTAACCAAAGCGGTAGCTAGTGGTGATTTATCCAAAACAATTACGGTAGATGTTAAGGGGGAGATTTTCGATTTAAAGAACACGATTAATAAAATGGTGGATCAGCTTAGGGCTTTTGCATCGGAGGTAACGCGTGTGGCCCGTGAGGTAGGTACAGATGGTAAGCTCGGTGGACAGGCTTATGTGGCGGGAGTTGCAGGAACCTGGAAAGATTTGACGGATTCAGTAAATATGATGGCCACCAATTTAACCTCTCAGGTACGTGGTATTGCCAAAGTTGTAACCTCGGTAGCAACCGGTAACCTTCGTCAGAAATTATCCATTAATGCGAAAGGAGAAGTAGCGCAGTTAACAGACACCATCAATGAAATGATTGAAACCCTTGCCGTATTTGCCGATCAGGTAACCAACGTTGCCCGTGAGGTAGGTGTTGAAGGGAGATTAGGAGGACAGGCTAACGTTCCGGGAGCTTCCGGTATCTGGAAAAACTTAACAGAGAATGTGAACCAGCTGGCTGAGAATTTAACGACACAGGTACGTTCTATTTCGGAGGTTGCTTCCGCGGTAACAAAAGGGGATTTAACACGAAACATCAGGGTAGATGCTAAAGGCGAAGTAGAAGAATTAAAAGATACGATCAACCAAATGATTACCAACCTGCGTGAAACAACATTCGTGAATCAGGAACAGGATTGGCTGAAATCAAACTTAGCGAAATTTACACAAATGCTACAAGGCCAGAAAGACCTGCAAACAGTGGCAACACGTATTCTTTCTGAGTTGGCACAGGTTGTAACCGCACATTACGGAGCATTTTATATTTTATCGTCAGAAGATACTGTTCCAAAACTTAAACTGTTTGGATCCTATGCCAAATCAGATAAACATATTCCAAAAGAATTTGCTGTTGGTGAAGGATTGGTTGGACAATGTGCTTTCGAAAAGGAAAGGATCATTTTATCTAATGTACCGAACGATTACGTAAAAATAAGTTCAGGATTAGGAAAAGCCAAGCCTGCAAATTTAATTGTGTTACCTGTATTATTCGAAAACAGCGTAAAAGCCGTTATTGAATTAGGCTCTCTGGATACTTTCAGTCAAACGCATTTAGACTTTTTAAATCAATTAACGGAAAGTATCGGTATTGTGGTAAATACCATCGAAACCAACTCCAGAACAGAAGAACTGCTGGAGCAGTCACAGTCTCTGGCCGGAGAATTAAAAATACAGCAGGAAGAGTTAAGAAGAACCAATGATGAGCTCCAGGATAAAGCATTGCTTTTGGTGAAACAGAAAAATGAAGTGGAAGCGAAAAATAAAGAGGTAGAGGAAGCACGTAGATCATTAGAAGAAAAAGCGGAGCAATTAACACTGACTTCTAAATACAAATCGGAGTTCCTCGCCAACATGTCGCATGAGCTTCGTACACCATTAAACTCCTTATTGATCCTGGCGCAACAGTTATATGAAAATGCAGAAGGTAACTTAAATGAAAAACAAACACGTTATGCCAAAACGATCCACTCCTGCGGAGATGACTTATTGCAACTGATCAACGACATCCTCGATCTTTCTAAAATTGAATCCGGATTTATTACAGCAAATATTTCTAAAATTCGTTTCTCTGAAATTTCTTCGTTTGTGGAAACAACCTTTAAACCTCTTTCGGAAGCTAAAAACCTGAAATTTAAAATTGAGATAGACAGTAAACTACCGGAAGAAATCGACACAGATTCACAACGTTTAAATCAGATCTTAAAAAATCTTTTATCCAACTCTTTTAAATTTACTGAAAAAGGAGAAGTTAAATTAAAAATATTTGAAGCCAAAAAACGCTGGAAAAGCGGAAATGTTACTTTAGATAAAGCCGAGAAAGTAGTGGCCTTTTCCATTATCGACACCGGTATTGGAATACCGCAGGATAAACAAACCATCATCTTTGAAGCATTCCAGCAAGCTGAAGGTTCAACAAGCCGTAAATATGGCGGTACAGGTTTAGGTTTATCTATTAGCCGTGGTTTAGCCGAATTACTTGGGGGTACCATTGAACTTGAAAGTGAAGCCGGTAAAGGCAGTTCCTTTACACTGTATCTGCCAATGGATATTATGGCCAATATAAATTATGAAGGGCTTAGCCCATTAACTCCGGAAAAGAAAACCATTGATGATATTTTTGATGCCTTAAGCATTAAAGAAAACGGTATCGAGTTCAAAAAATTTGAACGCGTGGAAGAAATGATCAATGAAACCGGAGATGACAGAAGTAATATTTTACCAAGCGATAAAGTAATTTTAGTCATAGAAGATGACTTACGTTTTGGGAAAATAATGATAGAAAAGGCTCATCAGGACGGATTAAAGGTTGTAATTGCAACTAATTATGTGGACATCTTTAATTTTGTTTCCCGCTATGCTCCTGTTGCCATTACATTGGACGTCAAACTCCCTGATACCAGTGGCTGGAAAGTACTTGACCTATTGAAAAATGATTTGAACTACAGGCATATTCCTGTACATTTGATCTCAGGAGAAGAAAATAAAATGCTGGCCTTAAAGCGCGGAGCAAGAAGCTTTTTATTGAAACCATTATCCAATAATCAACTGGACGATCTGTTTAAAGATATTGTTTATTTCAACAATAAAGTAATACGCGAGCTTTTGGTTATTGAAGATAATGATGTAGAATCTTCACAGCTGGCAAAATTGATTGAAGGAGAGCACATCAATGTAACCATTGCCTCTACAGGTAAACAAGCATTAGAACTATTGGAATCAACTATATTTGACAGCATTATTGTTGATTATACTTTACCGGATATTTCGGGAACAGATCTATTAGCTAAAATTAATTCCGGGAAAAATGCATTAGTGCCTACTATTATTTATTCAGCAAAAGATTTTACAAAAACAGAGTTAATCACGCTGAACAAGCTTTCCAGCAGTATAGTTTTAAAAGGTGTTAATTCTATCGACAAATTACTGGAAGAAACCCTCATGTACCTTCATGTAAATTATTCGACCTTGCCGCCTGACAAACGCCGGATGATGGAAAATATTCGCATGAAAAACGATATTTTATCCGGCAAAAAAATACTGGTAGTGGATGATGATGTAAGAAATCTGTTTGCCATTACTACTGTTTTTGAAAGGTATAATATTAATGTTCTTACTGCAGAAAGTGGTAAAGAAGCCATTGAGCTTATTAATAATGCGAGTAATAACATTGAAATGGTTTTAATGGATATTATGATGCCGGAGATGGATGGCTATGAAACAACGCAAAAAATAAGAAGGGAACATAAAAATAATAATCTTCCTATTATAGCAGTTACAGCTAAGGCAATGAAAGGTGATCGTCAGAAATGTATTGAGGCAGGAGCTTCAGATTATATTACCAAGCCTTTAAAAATGGATCAGTTATTATCAATGATGCGAATTTGGTTTTATAAATAGTATATGGAAATTAGTGAAAAACCGGGAAGAGTAAAGATTTTACTAGTTGACGATAAAGAGAGCAACCTTCTTTCAATGGAAAGTGTTCTCTGGAATGAAGGCTATAAAATAATCAGGGCAAATTCGGGAAAAGAGGCCTTAAAGATCCTGTTAAAAGATTTTGATTTTACGCTTATTTTAATGGATGTTGAAATGCCGGATTTGAATGGCTTTGAAACAGCTTCCATGATTTATGAAAGAGAAAAATTAAAGCACATTCCCATTATATTTATTACGGCGCATAGCTACGGCGACGAAAATTTATTTAAAGGATACCGCGCAGGTGCTGTAGATTATATTTACAAACCTATACAGACGGATGTGCTTCGCGCCAAAGTAATGGTGTTTGCAGAACTTTATCGCAAAAACCATTTATTGATGGCCCAGGAACAAAAGCTCATTGCAATTAATAAAAACCTGGAAATAGAAATTAAAGACCGGATCGCTTCCGAAGAAAAAATAAACGAGCTTAACCGGCAATTGCTCGAAAATATTAATACACTTGAATTTACCAACAAGGAACTCGACCGCTTTGCTTATATGGCTTCACATGATCTTCAGGAACCTATAAGAAAAATAAGGATCTTTAGTAATCGTATTGCTGAAAAATACTATGATACTATCGGAGAAGATGGCAAATTATATATTAATAAGATGCAAACGGCCTGTTCACGCATGCAAAACCTGATAAGCGATATTTTAGCCTTTAGTAAAATAAACGTTACTGCAGATTCTCTTGAATATTCAGATCTGAATAAGCTTATTGAGGAAGTGCTTTCTGAGATGGAATCAAGTATCCAGGAAAAGAACGCCAGCATTATCGTTGAAAAATTACCTAACTTATCTGTGAACCCTGTTCTGATTAAATCATTATTTGAAAACCTGATAAGCAACTCTCTAAAATATTCCAAAGAAGATGTAGCTCCTAAAATCAGCATTTCGGCTAAGATTGATATTTCTATTGTGCCAAACGAAACTTCTATCAGTAAAAAATACTGTAGAATTTATGTCCAGGATAATGGCATTGGCTTTGAACAACAATATTCTGAGCAAATTTTTTCCATGTTCACACGGCTACAAGTTAGCAGTGTATACCCCGGAACCGGAATAGGATTAGCTATATGCAAAAAAATTGTGGAAGAACACAATGGCTATATAAGCGCTAAAAGCCAGGTCAATAAAGGAGCTCTTTTTATAATAAGCCTACCTGTAAATTCCTGAAACTACTGATTACTATGCAACTACCACGTAGTGGGAATTACTAAAACGATAAAAATGTCCCACTGCCAGAATAAAAATGTACGAACTATAAATTATTACAATGGCAAAGAAAATATTATTAATTGAAGATGATTCCCGGGATATAACACATATAAAAAAAGCCTTAAGTCAACTCCCCGTTGAGTATAGTCTACACGTTGCCCATAATGGGGATGAAGCCCTCGCCATATTAAATGGAAATACACCAAATGAGGTTAAAATTCATCCCGATATTATTTTACTTGATTTAAATATGCCAAAAATGGATGGTCCCGAATTTTTAAGGATCATTAAAAATTATTATAGCCTCAGTAATATCAAAATCTTTGTCATGGCTTCCACTGCGGAGGAATATGATAAATTGACTGTTGAAAATCTCGGTATTGCAGGATACATTCTTAAACCTCTTGATTTTTCAGGTAATAGAAAAGATGAAACACGGATTGCCATTGAACATTTAAAATCGGAGCTCTTAATGAATTAGATATGTGCCAACTCATGGCATCAGTTTATATATATGCTTTATTATAAACCACTAAATAAACTATCTGTATATGAGAACATTATTTTTCAGCATTGCTCTAATCGGTGCTTTTTCATACCTGAACGCACAGGTAAAAAGAGATACTGCTAACCCTGCCGGATATGGCAGATTCCGTTAAAAGAGGCAACGAAGTATATAACGGTACAAGACATCATCAAACCGATACTACAGGAACTAAACCCAAAAAGAAAACCACTCCTGCTAAAAAAGACGCTAAGAAGCCTGAGTAACTATTTTTTCTTTTCTTAAATAAAAAAGGCCGGAACTCTTCCGGCCTTTTTTATAAATAGTATTAAAAACTATTTATGTTTATGCTCTTGTACATGTTCCGATTTTAAATACGCTTCCAATTTATCTAATGATTCCTGCCAGCCTTTTGTGCAATCGTCATGCATATCTGCAGGTATTCCCTCATGTTTTAAAGTAAAATCTGTTTTACCATAATTTTCGTCAAACTCAAGTGTAACAATCATTTCTCCTGACCAATTACCAGGCATTCCGGCTTCTTCCGGAGTAATAATATTTCCCATATTATCAGAAAAATTATCCGTAAATACAATTTTCCGGCCTTCTTCAATTTCTTTATAAACACCTGTCCCCCATGTTTCATTATGGTTATGATCTTTCATACAGCCGAGGTACTTTCCCCCTACCCTGAAATCAATTGAAAAATAAGGACATGTATACATTTTTGGACCCCACCAGTGTTTCATGGCGTCAGCATGTGTCCAGGCTTTCCATAAAGTCTCAAGTGGAGTAACAAATACCCTGTTAATAATAACGGTTTTTTCGGAGGTAGGATTATCGGATGTTTTCATAATGATTTATGTTGGTTAACATAAATCATCAAACCCAATACCTGTTTGCACGGGTATTTAATGCTCAAATAACACTTATATCAAAGAATATCTGAGCATAAGTTTACCCATACTTAAATGCCGTTTTATTCCATAGGATAGCCTTTGGCAACCCAGTCGGGTTTAATACCTTCGGGTAGCTCTAAAACCTTCGTGTTTTTAAATCCCTGCGCCATTAAAATATCATAGGCAGGTTTAATATTTGGGCAGCTCGAATAAGAGCAGCATCCACAATAGACAACCACCTGTTTTGTTTTATTTTCCATAGCCAGGATGCCCTTCATTTTGTCGGCAAAGGTGATATTTGTGGCAGCTCCTACCGCAACGGCAGATTTAATGTTTTCCATTGGTCCTACATTAAAAATGAGGGGCTTATCTTTTGTGTTAGCTGTAATTTTATCTGCCAGTTCTTTTGTAGACATCAGCTGTTCTTTTTTCCAGGTAGGAGTTTGAAATAAGCTGCTGAATAAACCGGAGCAGGCAAATATGAATGTAATTAAGATTTTCATGGTGTGTTTTTTGTTTTGTCAAATCTATCAAAAATCAAAAAGGCATAATTCTAAAAAAAGCTAAAATTTACCCCTCCTAAAATTGATTTATTGCCTACATTTAATCCATAGAGTCTTTACTGGATAATTATTACATGAAACAGCCGGAACCCACCAGAGGCTGTTTACTGGCTTTAAAAGAAATTATTTTAGGGCTCGACCCAAACATTAGCCACCAACGTAAATTTCAGATTCCATTCTTTTATTATAAAGACAAAAAGCTGTGTTTTTTATGGGTAAATCAAAAAAAGCCCCTGATTGGATTTGTAGAAGATAAAAACATTTACCCGAAAAAAGACGGTATAAAGCGAAAAGATAAAATGGAAATACTATACCTCGATCCTAATGCTGATATTCCCATTAAGCTGATCATAAAGAATCTTAAGAAAGCCATAAAACTCTACAATAGCTTATAGAATTGGGAATCGGCAATGAAATTTGTCTCTGATAAAAACCCGCAATCCCAAATAATGTGTTTAGTCAGTTAGCCAAGATTACCGAGTTTTTAAAAGAGCATAACTAAAGTACTAAATAAAATGGCTTCGCAAAAAAAAATACTATTAAGATTCAAATAGTTAATATTAACTTAGCATTGAGCTATCATGAGGCTATTGCCCGGTATCACTCCTATTATACTATAGAAAACAGAACTAAACCGTTTAAAAAATCGCTTTTTTTTCTATTTTATTAACTCTTTCCATACCATTTGTTATTCCGTTTTTTATGATTCTACTATAACCATCATCCGACAAATAACTTATGAATAAATTTCGTTAAGTATGGCAGAAAGCTGATAACCTCCCAACACCAACATGCCATTCAAATCATTAGAAAAATTATACTTATAGCTATAAGGGTTAAGAGAAGAATAATTATAGTTATAAATTTTCCGGCAAATAGCATACGATTGCTTAAATGAAAACAGGAGGTCTTTGGATTTTAGTTTCATTTGGCTATACTGGCTTGCATCCTCAAGGTATTGTGCATATTCAGTAAAGCTCAATTGTTCCATGTTTATTAACTGACTGTCCCAAACTGAATGAATATTAACGGAGTCTTTAAACCATTTCACTTTTATTAAATTACCTCCAAGGTCTTTAGCCTGACCCAGGTGCAATGGTTGGTGCATATCGCCAATAAAATGAATTAAGAATTTAAGTGCTACCACATCGTTTTTATTTTTCTTTAAAACCGTTATGAGGCTGTCAATAGCAAAGAGTACATTATTTCTGGTTTTTGTTCCGGCAACAAAAATCGAATCCAGCTTTGCAGGCGAATAGTTTCCCTCAATATTATAGTAATGCCATTTAGAGGCATGGTCATAAGCATGATCGCTTTTAATATCGTCGGCCCAATTGGCGCCTGCCGTTAAACCGTTTTTACCGATAATGGTTTCGAGTTGTTTTTTAGCTGCAGCCGTTAAATTATCTTCTGCAATTTGCGCCACTATTCTATGCCCTATACGATCGTAGGGAAAGGCCGTTTTAGCAATAAAAATTGCTGCTATAATCAGGGTAATTTTATATAAATGTTTCATTCGAAATCAGTTTTTATATGGTTAATTGCTTTGTCAGTGCTAGTGAATCACAAGCCCGCAACAAAGTAAATGTAAATAAAAATACAACTACTGTTCTTTTTGCAAAGTTAAATTATTATGAAATTAGGGCATGCTGTTATATGAAAACAGAATTAGAAATGAGCATTGTGTGAAAAATAATCGCTATTCTATATGTAAAAAGTTCTACAGATGCCGCTCTTTTTCTACGGTATTTTTTAGCAAAAGAAATGGTACAGACAAAAAAATTAAGCCCCCGGTTTAACCGAAGGCTTAATATGATACTTCGCTTTCCTTTTACGGCTCCCCGCTTCAAGTATCCGAGAGTTTTATATAAGATCTTCATTTTCAGAAAACCACTCTCCGCTATCAAGTATCTTCATAGGATTCAAAACTAATGCCAAGCGAAATTCCTGAAAAACTGAACAAGGCATTCCTAAACTCTTTTCTTTTTTTTATTTTGATACATTCATTTATCTTTGGTTTAAACTATTATAGTTTTACTATAATTCCAAAATTTAACCACACCTATATGCACGAACAATTACCTTTCATATTAGCACTCATTGCAGCCATAGTGTTAATAGAAATGCTGGCAGCAAAGCTCAAAATTGCCTATCCTGTATTATTGGTTCTGGCAGGCTTGTTCATCAGTTTTATACCTGCTTTGCCCAAAGTGCATATTGATCCGAATATGATCTTTTTTATTTTTTTACCACCTCTTTTATTTGAAGCTGCCTGGAGTATTTCCCTGAAGGAAATGAAAAAATGGTGGCGCATTATTGGCAGCTTTGCCTTTTTAGTGGTATTGTTCTCGGCATTGGCTGTGGCAGTATTAACCAATCATTTTATTCCCGGCTTTACACTTGCCCTTGGTTTCCTGCTAGGAGGAATTGTATCCCCGCCCGACGCAGTGAGTACAGGTGCCATTATGAAATTTGTCAAAATACCGAAGGCTACTGCTGCCATTTTAGAAGGTGAAAGTTTGCTCAACGATGCCTCATCACTTATTATTTTCCGGTTCGCCTTAGCGGCTGTAGGCACAGGACAATTTATTTTCCAGGATGCGATGATGAGCTTTTCGTGGATGGTAATTGGCGGCATAGGTATCGGTTTATTGTGTGGCTGGTTGTTTATGCAGGCTCATAAATTATTACCTACCGATGCGCCATCAGACATTGTGTTTACACTTATTGAACCTTACTTTCTTTATTGGATCGCTGAACAGCTTCATAGTTCGGGTGTATTGGCCGTAGTGTTCGGAGGTTTATTCCTTGCCAGTAAGCAGCTTACGTTTTTGAACAGTGCGAGCCGGGTACGGGGTTTTAGTTTTTGGGAGGCCTTTATCTTTATTTTAAATGGAATTGTTTTTATGCTCATCGGCCTGGAATTGCCGGAAGTGGTAGCAGGACTTCATGCAGATGGCATTCCCTTGAGTACTGCCATTATTTATGGTGTTGCCGTTACAGGTATTTTAATCGTTGCACGATTGATCAGCTCTTATACTGCCCTTATAGCCACCATTATATTCAGGCCCAGCGTAACTCCAAGCAAAGACAACAGAAAAAGAATGTGGCGCATGCCAATATTATTGGGCTGGACAGGTATGCGCGGTGTGGTATCGTTGGCTGCGGCTTTAGCCATTCCTTTAACTCTACCAAATGGTGAAGCATTCCCGCACAGGAACCTGATCCTGTTCATTACGTTTGTTGTGATCTTACTTACATTATTATTGCAGGGACTTACACTTCCTACACTCATCAAGCGCTCTCATGTGTTTGAAAATTACAGTGAAGAAAAAGACGAGGAAATGAAACTCAGTATCAAGAACCAGTTAGTAATTGAAACAGTGCGGTTATTAAAGGAACACGAAGAAAACAGTGAAGAAAGCGATTGGTTTTTGCAGCATATGATAGGGCAATGGGAGCATAAGATAAACCAGCCTGAACATATGAAAATGAGTGCAGCAACCAAAGAAGCCTATATTAAACTTTTAGAAAAACAAAGACAGTTTTTAGCGAAGTTAAATGAAGCTCCCGAAATAGATGATCAGATGATTCTTGATCACATCTACCAAATAGACATGGAAGAGGAACGGGTTAAGGTATTATAATTTTATTTTTTCCTCCTAGATTGGTTGATTCCTAAAGCTTATTGCGATAAGCTTTGCAGATAAATAAAAGTCCTCTCAGTAATGGGGGGATTTTTTTATGGGCAATTGTTTTCTGCGTGAGGAATGCAAGCAAAAATCCTTTGCCTGCCTCTTGCAAAGATTGCAGCGACAGCCCGACCCTGCTCCTTCGCAGGGGCACGCCTTCCTCTTTTCTATAATACTCAAAACCCCGCAATAAACCCTACCACTTATTTGCCGTTCACAACCACTTACCAAAAAGAAGCCTTTTAAAACAACTGCGGCTCTACTTTCACGTTCATTAACTAAGTCAAAATTAAAATATATGAAAACTAACACTCTGCTCCTTGCTGTTGCCACGCTATTATTAGCCTGCCAGCCAAAAAAAGAAAAAGCACCCGAAACAGAAATGAACTATGATCTGAATCTGTCTACGGTAGATGCATTGGAAGCGCCCGCAGCATGTGCCCCGCCTCCTGTTCTTGAAACGGTAAAATTTTTACCTCCTGTCATTAAAGATGACGCTATTGAGAGCGATGCATTCCATTCGGGCGCAAGCCCCTTAACAAAAGACAAAAAAATAATTAAAGATGGCTCTATGTCCATAAAAGTAAAAGATGTGGAAGCCGCTAAAAAACGCATCGACAAAATTGTAAAAACGCATGATGCGTATTACGAAAACGAAAGCTTCGAGAATAACGACCTAAGAATTTCCTATAATTTAAAAGTAAGAATTCCCGCCAAACAATTCGAATCTTTTTTAAAAGAAAGCGAAAAAGACGAAGGCGAGATCCTATATAAAAACATCAGTGCCCGCGATGTTACCGAAGAATATGTAGATGGCGAGATCCGCTTAAACAGCAAACGCCTTTTCAGAAACCGCTACAACCAACTCTTAGAAAAAGCAGGAAAGGTAGAGGATATCTTAGCCATAGAAGAAAACATTAGAACCTTACAGGAAGAAATTGAAAGCCAGGAAGGACAACTTAAATTTTTAGACGACCAGGTAAGCTACAGCACTTTAGAAATTACTTTGTTTCATCAAAAAACACTCAGCGAGCCTGTAATAGAAAAAGATTCTTTTTTTAAACGCCTCAAAATAAGTTTAGGCAATGGCTGGGATATGCTTGTTGCAGGCATACTATGGTGCATCATGCAATGGCCTTGGTACCTGCTCGCTATTATAATCATCACAGGTATAAAACTCTATATAAGGCGCAGGAGAAAGTCATTATAAAATGTCTTTCAGGATCATATGATCATCTAAAACTCCAAAAAGAGAATTAGTATACAACTAACCCGATTTCGTATTACTATAGGCGTGTGTACATAGTCTACCTTTGTCATATAAATTATTAAACCAAAAAAAATGAAAAAAGTAGCATTAATAACAGGCGCATCTTCCGGCATGGGAGAGTCTACAGCAATATTGTTAAGCCAACAGGGTTATAAAGTGTATGGCGCCGCAAGAAGAACCAACGAAATGAAAACGCTTGAAAGCAAAGGTATTTCTGTTATTTCATTAGACCTCACACAGGACGAATCTATTGTAACATGCATAAACACAATTTTAGAGAAAGAAGGCAGAATTGATATATTGATCAATAACGCCGGTTATGGTTCGTATGGTGCCGTAGAAGATGTACCCATTGATGAAGCCCGCAGGCAGTTTGAAGTAAATATTTTTGGTCTGGCACGTATTACACAATTGGTATTGCCGGGTATGCGCAAAAACAAATCAGGCAGGATCGTGAACATTTCTTCTATGGGAGGAAAAATATATACGCCTTATGGCGGCTGGTACCATGCTACAAAACATGCACTGGAAGGCTGGTCGGATTGCTTAAGATTAGAAGTAAAACCATTTGGCATTGATGTGGTTATTGTAGAACCGGGAGGTATAAAAACACCCTGGGGTTTAATTGCTGCTGAAAACCTGAAGAAAACATCAGGACATGGAGCCTATGCCGAGGGCGCAAATAAAGCGCTTGAAATTATGGCAAAGATGTATGCCGGTAAAAATCTTACCAGCCAGGAAGTATTGGCAAAAGAGATCGCTAAAGCGGCAACCGCACCTAAACCAAAAATAAGATATGTAAAAGGCTTTCTGGCAAAACCGATGATCTTTATCCGCAAATGGTTTGGCGACAGAATCTTTGACAAAATAATTTTAAGCGCATCGTAGATCCTAAACAAAGTATTAAATTAGATCAACCCAAATACCATGAGCAACTTCATTCATCTGGAAACCATCACAGAAATGTTCAAGCTACTGCCGCAGGCAAGCGTAAAGCATCCCCTGGTAGCAGTTATCGACTTTTCGAAATACCGCGAGCAAATTGACTCGGGCATGAAAATGACCTCAGGCTGTTATTGCATCATGCTTAAAAACCATTGTGTCAATACACTGAAGTACGGACAAAAGTCTATCGATTTCCAGGATGGAAGTTTAGTGTGCATTGGCCCGCGACAGGCCATCAGTTTAGACGAACCTTCAAAGGATAAAACTGAAATTAATGGCTGGGGACTGTTCTTTCATCCCGATCTGATCCGTGGCACCTCTTTAGCGCAATCTATTAAAGAATATACGTTCTTCTCTTACGAAACTAATGAAGCACTGCACTTGTCGGATAAAGAGAAAGAAACGCTTAACGAAATTGCCGGAAAAATAGATCTTGAAATATCAGAGAACATTGATCAGCACAGCCAGACACTGATCGTTTCAAATATTGAGCTGCTTTTAAATTATTGCAGAAGGTATTACGACAGGCAATTCATTACCAGAAAAATAGTTAACAGCGACCTGCTTTCAAAGATTGAAAATGTGTTGACGCATTATTTTCAGTCAACCAACTTAAAAGAAGAAGGCTTGCCTACGGTGAAGTATTTAGCAGACCAGGTTAAACTCTCATCCAATTATTTGAGCGATCTTCTGAAAAGAGAAACGGGTATGAATGCGCAAGACAGAATTCATTATTATTTAATTGAAGAAGCAAAAAATCTTTTACTGAGCTCCAATAAAACAGTCAGTGAACTGGCTTATACACTTGGCTTTGAATACCCGCAGTATTTCTCGCGCCTGTTCAAATCTAAAACAGGAATGACGCCCGGTGAATACAGAACTCTGAATTAGTTAGTATCAAAACAAAAAAGCCCCGTTTTAAACGGGGCTTTTTTTACTTCTGTGGCGACGACCCCTAAAGATTAGCTTCGCTGACCCCTTCTTTTAAAAGTCGCGGCATTCTATCAAACGTTTTTTAATCTCCCCTCTCCATTGCTCATTTCGGAACGGAATAAGTGTGCCTTCATGCTTAAACAACATCATTAAGTCTTAGTCTTTGATAAAGCGCATCTGCTTTGATCCACCTTTTGTATGGACATAAAGTATGTAAACACCACTGCTAAGCCCGGCAATGGAAAAAGTACTGCCTGTTTCTGCCTGCACCGGTTCTCCCAATAAGTTATAGATCATAACCGTTTCGATAACAGCATCTGTTTTGATATTTAATACCGTTTGTGCAGGATTGGGATAAACCACAAAAGCAGAACTGTTTTGCAGCACCTCAATGCCTGTGATCGTTATGTTAACACAAGTAGATGTACCGCTACAGGTACCGTTTGAAACAATGACCGCATAATTCCCACTCGCCGTTGCCGTAAAGCTTTGGCCCGTTTGGCCGCTTAAAACGCTATTACCATTAGCACAATCAATCCATTGGTAAGTAGCACCCGTTTGGCTTGCCGTAAGGGTATTTGCATTTTGTACAGTGCTCAGGTTAGGCAAAACATTTACCGTAATCATTAAGCTTTGTGTCAATGCACATTGTCCTGCAGTGGGTGTAAAGGTATAGTTGGTAGTAACCGTGTTACTCAATGCCGGAGACCATGTTCCTGTAATGCCGTTACCGGAAACACCCGGTAAAGGAAACAATGTTCCTCCCGAACAAATGGCCGTAACTGCTGTAAACGTTGGCGTAACATTAGGAGTAACGGTAATGCTTAACGTGTTGGTTAAAGCACATTGACCTGCCGTTGGTGTAAAGGTATAATTCTGTGTAGCTGTATTATTTAAAGAAGGGCTCCATGCGCCTGTAATGCCGTTTCCCGAAATTGTAGGCAATGGCGCTAGCGTAGCGCCTGAACAAATTGCCGGGACTGCTGTAAAGGTTGGGATAACATTCGTGTTAACCGCAATGCTTAAGGTTTGTGTCAGGGCGCATTGTCCCGCAGTTGGTGTAAAAGTATAATTGGTAGTTGCTGTATTGTCCAATGCCGGAGACCATGTTCCCATAATGCCGTTACCTGAGGTAGTTGGTAAAGGAGATAGGGTTGCTCCCGGGCAAATGCCTGCAACCGCTGTAAACGTTGGTGCAATATTAGGATTAACGGTGATCGTTACCGTTTGTATGAGTGCGCATTGTACTATTGGTGTAAAGGTATAGTTGGTTGTTGTGGTATTATCCAATGCCGGAGACCAGGTTCCCATAATACCGTTACCTGAAACGCCTGGCAATGGAGCCAACGTTCCTCCCGCACAAATGGCTGCAACCGTTGTAAACGTTGGTGTGACATTAGGATTAACCGTGATCGTTAAAGTTTGTGTCAGTGCACATTGTCCCGCAGTTGGTGTAAAGGTATAGTTAGTAGTTGTCGTGTTATTTAATGCCGGAGCCCATGTTCCTGTAATACCGTTACCGGAAGTGGTTGGTAGAGCAGATAAGGTTCCTCCCGAACAAATAGCAGGCACTGCTGTAAAGCTTGGAGTGACATTGGGATTAACCGTGATCGTTACCGTTTGTGTCAGGGCACATAGTCCTGCAGTTGGTGTAAAGGTGTAGTTGGTAGTTGCCGTGTTGTTCAATGCTGGCAACCATGTACCTGTGATGCCGTTACCGGAAGTGGTTGGCAATGGAGCCAATGATGCTCCCGAACAAATGGCCGAAACTGCTGTAAACGTTGGTGTCACATTAGGGTTAACGGTGATCGTTAGTGTTTGTGTCAGGGCGCATTGTCCCACAGTTGGTGTAAAGGTATAATTCTGTGTAGCTGTATTAGTTAATGCCGGAGCCCATGTTCCTGCGATGCCGTTACCGGAGGTTGTTGGTAATGGAGCCAATGATGCTCCCGAACAAATGGCCGAAACTGCTGTAAAGGTTGGAGTGATGGTGTTAGGATTGACCGTAATGGTTACCGTTTGTGTCAGCGCACATTGCCCTGCCGTTGGTGTAAAGGTATAGTTGGTAGTTGCCGTGTTGTTCAATGCTGGCAACCATGTACCTGTGATGCCGTTACCGGAAGTGGTTGGCAATGGAGCCAATGATGCTCCCGAACAAATGGCCGAAACTGCTGTAAACGTTGGTGTCACATTAGGGTTAACGGTGATCGTTAATGTTTGTGTCAGGGCACATTGCCCTACTGTTGGTGTAAAGGTATAGTTGGTAGTTG
>JAZJZF010000084.1:27293-32467 GCA_040389965.1 Bacteroidota bacterium | reverse complement strand
ACCATGTACCTGCGATGCCGTTACCGGAAGTGGTTGGCAACGGAGCCAATGATGCTCCCGAACAAATGGCTGAAACTGCTGTAAACGTTGGAGTGATGGTGTTAGGATTAACCGTAATTGTTAGGGTTTGTGTCAGGGCACATTGCCCTACTGTTGGTGTAAAGGTATAGTTGGTAGTTGCCGTGTTATTCAATGCTGGCAACCATGTACCTGCGATGCCGTTACCGGAAGTGGTTGGCAACGGAGCCAATGATGCTCCCGAACAAATGGCTGAAACTGCTGTAAACGTTGGAGTGATGGTGTTAGGATTAACCGTAATTGTTAGGGTTTGTGTCAGGGCACATTGCCCTACTGTTGGTGTAAAGGTATAGTTGGTAGTTGCCGTGTTATTCAATGCTGGCAACCATGTACCTGCGATGCCGTTACCGGAAGTGGTTGGCAACGGAGCCAATGATGCTCCCGAACAAATGGCTGAAACTGCTGTAAACGTTGGAGTGATGGTGTTAGGATTAACCGTAATTGTTAGGGTTTGTGTCAGGGCACATTGCCCTACTGTTGGTGTAAAGGTATAGTTGGTAGTTGCCGTGTTATTCAATGCAGGACTCCACGTTCCTGTGATGCCGTTACCGGAAGTTGTTGGCAACGGAGATAATGATGCTCCAGAACAAATGGCCGAAACTGCTGTAAACGTTGGAGTGATGGTGTTAGGATTAACCGTGATCGTTAATGTTTGTGTCAGGGCGCATAGCCCTGTCGTTGGTGTAAACGTATAGTTGGTAGTTGCCGTGTTATTCAATGCCGGACTCCACGTTCCTGTGACGCCGTTACTGGAAGTGGTTGGCAACGGAGATAATGATGCTCCCGAACAAATGGCCGAAACTGCTGTAAAATTGGGCGTTAAAGTAACCGGGGCATCACCCGTAATTGTCCAGCCTTTGCCCCCCGACCCGGTTGCCAAAACCAGGTGGGCCCTGGCCGCCGCCGCCGCAGGCATATATTTAAGAGCTCCTGCTCCCAGGTTAAGGCTACTAGGCGTACTGCCATTGGCATTCCAACCCACCAGGGTGGACGTGTAATTGTTGCAATCCATGCCGCAATTGCTGAGCATATTGCTCATACCAACACTCGGTTTTAAGGTCCAGGAACCGAGGTTTTGGTTAAAGGAGCCTGCCTGCTGAAACATATTATTCATATTAGTAACAGCAGCCGTATTCCAGGAACCGATGTTTTGGTTAAAGACGCTTGCAGAGATAAACATGAGACTCATATCGGTAACAGCAGCGGTGTTCCAGGAACCGATAGGTTGGTTAAAGGCGCTTGCCTGGGAAAACATAGAATTCATATTGACCACAGCAGCCGTGTTCCAGGAACCTATGCTTTGGTTAAAGGAGGTTGCATGGTTAAACATAGTAGACATATCGGTAACAGCAGCCGTATTCCAGGAACCGATAGGTTGGTTAAAGCTATTTGCGAAGTAAAACATATTAGCCATACTGGTAACAGCAGCTGTATTCCATGAACCGATGTTTTGGTTAAAAGCGCCTTCCTGGCTAAACATGGAACTCATATCATGAACCGCAGCTGTATTCCATGAACCGATGTTTTGGTTAAAGGGGCTTGCATTGGCAAACAGATAAGACATATCGGTAACAGCAGCCGTATTCCAGGTATTGATATTGGCAGGCGAATTGAGCACGCTGCAACTTCGGAACATACTTGCCATGCTGGTTACATTTGACAGGTTAGGCACATCCGGAGCCGTTACCTGCAGGTAAGTGCAGCCAAAAAACGCCGTTTGCATGCTTGTCCAGGAAACGCTGCCCCATTGCTCTACTTCGGTCAACCTGCTGCGGTCTGTTCCGAGGTTTATATTAATTCTTTGAAAATTGGCGGGGGCTATCTGTAAACGGATCACAGCGCCGCCGGGCAACCCGGTGATACTGCATGTTGTGCCTGCAAAGGTACCTGAACCGCTGGCCGAGCCCGGAGAAATCTCCTGCCAGGTATAATTAACCGTGCCGCTTGTAGCAACACTAAAAGAGAGCTGTGTGGCGCCGGAGCCGGCGGTGGCTAAATTCCACCGGGTAATAAAGTTTTGTGCTGTAAGGAATTGACATGATAAAATAAATACCATTGCCAACAGGTAGGCGTTCTTTTTCATAAAAGGGGGCGAAAGGGGGGGTTAGTGGGTTCGGCGCAAAAATACAATTAAAAACCATTCATAACCATTTGTCCGCACAAATAATGACAGGCAGCCGTGATCTTCTGTGAGTAATGCGGGGGGATTAGCTTAGCTGATCCCTCCTAACTGAAAGTCAACATACAAAAGCGATTTGCAGCAATATTGTTTTCGCACTCTAATTTTAAAAGCGAGTTAACGGGAATTAAATTCTATTAATCCTGAAAGATTAGCTGGCGCTGATCTCTTTGAGTCAAAAGTCAACATGCAAAAGTCGCTTTGCTGCGCAAATCGTTTTTTGTTTTCGCACTCATCTCGCTGGAAAATAAATATTCTTATTATTAGAAAAGAGATTAGCTCCGCTGATCCCTCCTAACCCGAAGTCATAATGTAAAAGTTATTTTGCTTCGCAAAATACTTTTTGTTTTCGCACTCATTTCGTTAGAAACTAACGTTTCTACTCATTCGTGCAAAAACAAAAAGTCCCAACAAAGTTGGGACTTTTACATTTATTAGTGGACCCGGAGAGATTCGAACTCTCGTCCAAACAAGGAATTAATAAGCTTTCTACAAAGTTTAGAACAAACTTGGTTTTCGATTTAAGTCAGGCGTTTATTCATACCAAACTTAAACTTAGATGCTAATATTGTTTCAGCTAACATCATCACTGAAACAATTTGCTAATTTATGATGCAAATACCTCGTCGCTAAGCAAAGACGCTACAAGATTTGCAAAGGTTGGTTAGTCTTGGACTAAGCAGCCATAGCGTAAGAATTCTCTTCGCCGAATAAAAGTTTGAGAGTTGAGTTTAAGGTGCCATATCCACAACGCACCACCTGCTTACTTATCAATCGCACCCGCTGTCAAAACCGGTCGGGCCCATATGTTAAAGAACTGTTTTGTTTTCCGCCTCAAAGATACACATTTTTTTCCTGCTATTACTTATTCACCGGAAATGGATGATTGCTAATTTTTGTAAAAAGGTAGGTATCCATATCTATAAAATCGCTCACTTTAATTTCTATGCTCTCGTCTTTTATCCTGATCTCATGCACACCCAGCGTAGGATCATTGTACTCAATGAGCGCATCCACGTCGGTCATAAAACGGATTGTACCTTTGTACTGCGGGTGAAATTCAAAGCTTACTTCCGCAAACTTATCTTTTCCAACCACTGTAATTTTGCCATACACTTCATTGGTATATGTTCCGGAAAGCTTTGTATAGGTATCCTTTTCGGCTTTGTGTTTGCCGGCAAGCGCTTTAAATTCTTTGATCTTTTGTAATTCTTCTAAATGGTCTTTTTCAAAGAACGCATAATACTGGGTGCTGTAATTTGTGTAAGGCTTAGCCAACAAATCATCTGTAAGCTGTTTACCCAGTGCTTCGTAAAAATACTGCGCGTCGCTATTGGTAAGGATCACAAAACCCACATGCTCTTCAGGTATCAATACCGTTTTACTCAGGAAGCCGTTGGCGCCGCCATCGTGCGTTACTACTTTTTTCCCATAGGCATCTTTCAGGAACCAGCCCAGACCGTAAGTATTAAAATTATTTCCTTTACGGCTGATGGGCTCGTCAATAAAAAAAGATTCACGCGTGCGTTCAATCACTTCTTTGGGAATGACCTGCTTTCCATTATATATACCATTACCCAACTGCATCATTACCCAGTGACTCAAATCATTAACGCTGGAACTGATGCCGGCCGCCGGGGCCAGGCTGTTTACATTGGCAGGAACGATCTCCCCTACCTGGTCGTTGATAAGGCTATAGGCTTTTGAAGCTGTCGGTGTTTTTGCAGGATCCATAAAGTCTTCGTAAGTAGTGCTTGTTTGTTTCATCTCCAAAGGCAGGAGGTAATGGTATTTTATATAATTGTCCCAGCTGGTATCAGTTGCTACCGGAATAATTTCTCCTGCTATCAGATAACCCAGGTTGCAATAACCAAAGGTTTCACGCAGGCCAAATTTAGGACTTACATTTACCATATTCTCGATCAGCTGTTTCCGGGTGCGGGTTGTAGCCCAGTTTACCAAATCTGTCTGAAAAGTTTCGTAACCAATGCGGTGCGATAACACATCGGCAATCGTAATTTCTTTCGTCTTCCAATCTTCCTTCATATTGAAATAAGGCAGAAAGGTTTTCACTTTGTCGTTAAGGCTGATTTTTTGATAATGTTCCAGTAATGCTAATGAAGTGCCTGTAAACGCTTTGGTATTGGAGGCAATTTGAAACACCGTGTTTTCGGTCACAGGCTTTTTATTTTTCATATCGGCATAGCCATAACCTTTCATAACAATAACTTTCCCGTCTTTTACAATAGCAAGAGCCATTCCAGGCAGTTGCCAGCGTTTCATTTCGCGGTTAATGTAAGTATCTAAACTGTCTTTTATAAAATTACCCTGAGCCACTATTCCGTTAGCTAATAAAGCTCCTAAAAGGCATGCGCTTATTTTTCTGATCATCGTCAATAATAAATTAGTAGGCTAAAACTACTAAAATAGTTTTGTTTCATCATAAAAAAAGGCCACATGAAAACATATGGCCTTTTGGTAAATTAAGGGTTAATTTTATTTGGCAATAACAACCGGTTTAGTAGCTACGCCAGATGTTGAACTCAGCGTAATGTAATATACTCCCGATTTATAATCATTTACATTTATAGGATAGTTAAATGCTCCATTTAATACAAGTTTCTCAGAGTATAAAATTCTGCCGGCAACGTCTCTGATCTCAATCAGATTTTCAGCCTCATTTTTTGTATACCCTGTTAATTGAATCAATTCAGAAGCAGGATTAGGAACAACAGAAAAATAATGATCTACATTGGCCACCTGCCCTATTCCAACACCCAGCAAGTCACGGAGGCTTTCCGAATCATTCTGTCGGATACCAAAGTCAAAGGCATTCTCGTCAACATTTTCGGCGGCATCATGAAATGCGACGTCATCGCCAACGGCATCGTCGCCGCCGCCAAGGAAGTGGGCATGA
>JAZJZF010000084.1:22527-27283 GCA_040389965.1 Bacteroidota bacterium | reverse complement strand
ATTCCAACACCCAGGTTAATGTTAATACAAGTAGAGTCAATGGCTTTATTAATGGCTTCATATTGTTTATTAACTATTTCTACCACATTACTAATGCAAATAGTACCGGTTGGACTGGAATAATAAATTCTGCAAATAGGTTGTGGTATTGAACTTTTACCAATCGTAGAATCTTTATAAGACAGGCAAATTACTTTGTTACCCCCCACTAAAAAATCAGGATTCTCAGGGTATTCGGCAACAGGCGCCATGTTTACCACATTTAAAATACTGGCTCCGCTAATGGTAAATTCATAACCAAGTACCTTTGCGGTAGGATTGGTCATATTGACTTCAAAATAATTTTGCGACAAATTCGATGTTCCTATACTTAATGTTGCCGTATGATTTGGATTAGCCGTGCCTCTCGGGAAATCACAGAGGTTATTGTTGCCGGCTCCGTTCTTAATGCAATTGGCCATTAAAGCGGCATCCCACACAGTAATGGTTCCTGTATTATTGAGATCGTTACAGGAATTGGGAGTGATGGTATTGTTTAATATTTTATTAACGTACAGCTGCGCGTCAACGAGTTGCTGCGTACCGCTGTTATTCAAATCTCCCATTTTAGCTGTTCCGTTACAGGTACCATTGCAATCTTTTACAGCGTTTCCAAACTGTACTCCGGCACAGTCAGTATAAGACGGACAAGACGTTGCTAATGCAAATCCTTTTACACCACCCACACTGGTAATTTTAATACAAGCCTGCGCCCAGTTATTATTATAAGAACTTTCAGAATGTCCTAAGGCATCCGGCGATTGGTCCCAGTTAACTTTTACAGCTAATACATAATTTCCGGTATCTACATCTGTAATATCTACCCACTGGCAATCGAGGCCCGCACTGTATATATCGCCACATTGTTTAGAAATTCCCATGTCGCTGCAACTGAATTTAGCAGTACCACCATCCGGGCATCCATCATAATCCAGCACACAAAATCCATTTTTAAATCCAATAGGAATAACCGTTCCATCCCATTTATAGAGGCGGTACTCAGCATAACCCTGGTAATGGGCATGCCCGTGGCAATTATTAAAACTAAACTGGCTGGGATGCGTGCCCGGGTTTCCGATATAATAATCCAGGTTACCAATATTTTTAATGTACGTATCAAAATTAATAACCCTTCGTGCACCATAGCCATTTAAACAACTTTCAGCAACTCTACAGTCTCCGGCAGGGGCATTTACGGTACTTACATTTAATGAACTGATAAATTGCGATTGCACAATCGTTAAATCAGGAGCCTGGCACAATGGACTAGGGAAATATAAACAACTACCATCATCCACACTTGCCAAAGGATTATAGTTACAGGCACTAAACGTAGTACAACCCATAACAGGTCCTGTGTAATTCACCGAAAAATCAATAGATGTAGCACAAGCACTATTGTAAGAACCTACTCTGATAATGTATGTTTTTGCCGTATCTAAAGCACCCGACACCTGAGAAAGGGTTCCACAATAATCGTCGTTGTACATGATAGTACCAGTATTATTGGTTGTAAACGGCCCGTTACAGTTTTCGTAGATCCATAATTTAGTATCGCAGGTATTAGCTAAGCTACAGGTTTGAATGGCATATATTCCGAGTTGGGTTGGTTTAAATTTATAATAATATTCAGAACCCGGAGCTGTATAAGTACCCGTTGTAATAGCAATGGCCGACGAACAGGTTTCGCCCGGAGGGCAGTTAAACGAATAATTATAGGAAGTAGTAAATTGTCCGTTATGGCTTAACTGAAGCACATTATTGACATAAATTTTAAAACTGCCATTACCATAATTACAACAAATACCATCGCCATAACTGTCGTTTATTAAAAAATTAAGACAGGTAGATGATGGCACACATTGCGTAGTAGTATACGTTGTGATATTAGCAAGGGTAGGATTTGAAACAATCAGGTTGCCAAATTTGTCCTTGAGTTGCCATGATGTTTCGCTCGAATAATTGTCAGTCGTTAATACTATTTTAACTTCTATCTGACCCACAGGGCATTGGCTATAAATATCTCCTAATAAAGCGATAAATAAAAGAGTAAAAATGTATCTCATGTAAATCTGTTTTAATTAAACAATGAATGTATATTTGCAGAATTAAAAATAATCTTTTTTGTTAAAAAAGCAAATATATTCACTCATTTGTCAACGCTATGAATAAATTTAAAATAGGAGTCCTAAGAGAAGAGAAATCACCCCCTGATAAACGTGTGCCGTTAACCCCCTTAATTTGTAATGAGCTACTAAGTACTTACCCAAATTTAGAGATTGTGATACAGCCAAGTAAGATAAGATGCTATAGCGACGAGGAATACCTGGCCTTTGGCTTGACTTTACAGGAAGACCTCAGTGATTGTGATGTGTTGATGGGTGTTAAGGAAGTTCCTAAAGAAAACCTGATTCCCGGTAAAAAATATTTTTTCTTTTCGCATACAATCAAAAAGCAGCCGCATAATGTCAAATTAATGAAGGCTTTGATAGAGAAAAAAATTCAGATGATCGATTATGAAACGCTTACCGATAAAAACCATAACCGCATCATTGGCTTTGGCCGCTATGCCGGGATTGTAGGCGCTTATAACGGTATTTTAGGCTATGGCCGTAAATACGATTTGTTCCAGATTAAACCGGCAAATCTGTGCAGAGACAGGGCAGAAATGGAAGAAGAACTAAAGCGCGTAAAATTACCTAATATTAAAATTGCGCTTACCGGTGGCGGCCGTGTAGCAAATGGTGCTATAGAAACTTTATCCGCTTTAAGAATCAGAAAAGTAACTCCTGAAGAATTTTTAATGGCATCGTTCAGAGAACCTGTGTATTGCCAGCTAAATCCAAGAGATTATGTTGAAAGACCGAATGATCATAACTTCGATTTGAATGATTTCTTTAAACATCCTGAGCATTTTGTTTCTAAGTTTTCTCCTTTTACAAAAGCAACCGATATTTTTATCTCCGCTCATTTCTGGGATCCTCGCTCGCCAAAAATGTTTACAACCGATGATATGAAAGCCAGCGATTTTCATATGAGTGTGATTGCCGATATTACCTGCGATATTGACGGATCGGTTCCTACAACAGTGCGCGCAAGCTCTATTGATAAGCCTTTTTACGGTTACAATCCTAAAACTGATAAAGAGGATGTGCCTTTTAATAAAGAAACCATTTGTATTATGGCCGTTGATAATTTACCCTGTGAATTACCAAGAGATGCCAGTGATGATTTTGGAAAAGACCTGATGGAACGTGTATTACCTTTTGTGTTTAAGGAAGACACTGACAGGATCATTGAACGGGCCAGTATTTCTAAAGATGGCAAATTAATGCCTGACTTTGAATACCTGAGTGATTATGCTTATTAAATTTTTCATTTAATATATCTGATCTTAATAATTAGTTTTTTCCTTTTCTTTTTGCTTGATCAAAAAGAAACAAAAAATCAAGACAAAACGATCGCCTCCCACTCTTTTAATTTTTTAAGATTCGCAACCGAAAGAGAACTAAAGCTCTTTCGGGCTCATCTAAAAAAATTAAAACTCACAGCTCACCTGCGCCACGTTTTGCCTGGCCCCGCGCATTTGCTTATAAAGTTTGATTAACATTTCAAGTTAAAACTCCTTAAGGCTTTATCTTAAGTTAACAGATCGTTATTGAGATTCTAATTTAAATCAGAAAGTTTTGAAATCACAGCTCATTCGATAGCTAAAGAAAAAGAAAATCTTATTTCTGCACAAAAACAAAAACGTCTTCGTTATCCTTTTTCATAAGGTACTTTTCTCTTGCAAAAGTTTCTAAACTCTCCATGTTATTTTGCAATTCATAGATCTCATTCTTGTTTTTTTCTATTTCAACGGCGTAATAATCACGTTCGGTTTTGAGCTTGTTACATTTATCAATCAAATCAAATTGTGTAAACACATCGTTCTTGTCAAAATACAGTAACCATACTACCAGAGCAATGATTACTAAAAAGTATTTATTTTTTAAGATGTTAAGTAAAAACATGAATTAATGGTAATTTAGATGATCAAAGTTATACGAAATTAAAAAGAGTTGATATGCTTATCAAAAATGTTATAAAAACTACCCTGTTAGTTGTTTTTCTGTTTCAACAAGGCATGGCTCAGGAAAGTAATTCGGGTTTTAAAGCTGCACAGCTTAAAAACACAAGGGTTAAAGCTGCTTATGATGCCAAATGGACTGCTTTGCAAAGCGATTTAAAAGCCGCTAAAATTAGTCCCGACGATTTTGACATCTATTTAAGGGTATTTAAACAAGAAAAAGAAATACAGGTATGGATGAAGAATAAAGCCGAAACCGGCTACAAACTTTTCAGAACCTACCCCATTTGTGCATCAAGCGGTTCTTTGGGGCCAAAACGAAAAGAAGGCGACGGGCAGGTTCCTGAAGGCTTTTATAAACTGGATTTATTTAACCCTACCAGTAATTACCATTTGAGCCTGCGGGTAAGTTACCCCAATGCCAGCGATGTGATTCTGAAAACAGGAAGCAGTGCCGGTGGCGCTATTATGGTGCATGGCAATTGTGTTACCATTGGTTGCTTACCTATAACCGATGAAAAAATAAAAGAATTATACGTGTTATGTGTAGAAGTACAAAACAGAAAACGTCCTTTGAACATCGATATTTTTCCGGCAAAACTGACTGATGCCAATGTCGCGGAAATGCGGCAGCTTGCCGGGACAACC
>JAZJZF010000084.1:10740-22517 GCA_040389965.1 Bacteroidota bacterium | reverse complement strand
TAGAAACTGCTTATCCAAAATCTACCACTGCTTTCTGGAATAGCCTTAAACCGCGCTACACATGGTTTGAAGAGCACAAAAATTTATCCTCTTATAAAATTGACAAAAAAGGAAATTACATTTTTGAAAATTAAATAAGTATCGTAGTAGAATAATTTGCGATTTGTTTATAAGTGATTTTTTAGTTCATAAAATGCTTTATGGAGTAATGCTTTCCTTTATACATTTACTCTTCGAAAACAAACTATGAACCCCCTGTTACTTCAAAAAATTTGAGTAACAGCACAACCCTTAAAAAATAGTTATTATGCATTACATTTACGCTTACTGGTGGGTAATCATTCCCATTATTCTTTTGGTATCTTATAAATTAATTTTCCGTTTATTCGGTATCATTATTATTCCGGAAGATAAGATTGGCTTGGTTACCAAAAAATTTGTACTCTTTGGCGCTAATAAAGAATTGCCTGCAGGCCGTATTATCGCTATTGATGGCGAAGCCGGTTTTCAGGCTCATCCTTTAGCTCCGGGAATTTATTTCTGGAAATGGATCTGGCAGTATGAAATTACACAACAGGCATTTACCGTCATTCCTGAAGGAAAAATCGGTTTAATTGTCGCCAAAGATGGTAAAGAGCTCGAAACAGGATTTATCCTTGCCCGTAAAGTAGCCTGCGATTCGTTTCAGGATTCAGAAGCATTTTTACGCAACGGTGGCCGTAAAGGACGTCAATCAGCTATTATTACTGCCGGTACGTACCGTATCAATACATTTCTTTTTGAAGTCATGACCTACGACATGACCCACATCAGCGAAAACATGGTAGGTATTGTTACTACGATGGACGGTATGCCTATTGATGAAGGCAACATTGCCGGTAAACAGGTAGCAGGCCATAATAATTTTCAGGATTGTGATGCCTTCTTAGAAGCCAGAGGTAACAAAGGTTTACAGCCCGAAATTATTTTAGCAGGTTCGTATTATTTAAACCCATGGTTCATACAGGTAGAGCAAATTAAAATGACCGAAATTCCTATTGGTTACGTAGGAGTTGTTATTTCTTATGTAGGTTCCGAAGGAAAAGACCTGAGCGGAGCAGAATTTAAACATGGTAACATTGTAAGCAAAGGCGAAAAAGGTGTTTGGGCAGAACCACTAGGCCCCGGGAAATATCCTGTAAATACATTTATTATGCGTGTGGAACTGGTACCTACTACCAACCTTGTATTAAACTGGGCCAATGCCCGTAGCGAGGCTCACCAATTAGATAAACATTTATCAACTATTACCGTACGTTCAAAAGACGGGTTCCCTTTTAACCTGGATGTTTCACAGATCATTCATATTCCAACGACTGAAGCACCAAAAGTAATTGCACGTTTTGGTAATATGGTCAATTTAGTTGGTCAGGTATTAGAACCAACCATTGGTAACTACTTCCGAAACTCGGCTCAGGACAGCGATGTGATTGCTTTCTTAAGTACCCGTAAAGAGCGTCAGGATGCTGCAAAATCACGCATCAGCCAGGTACTGGACCAGTACAATGTAAATGGCGTGGATACCTTGATTGGAGATATTGTACCGCCTGAAAGTTTAATGAAAACATTAACTGATCGTAAAATTGCGGAAGAGCAAAACACCACTTTCGAAACTCAGAAACGCGCAGAAATTACACGTCAGGCGTTAGAAAAAGAAACGGCTGTAGCCGACATGCAAAAAGAAATTGTGAAGGCCGATCAGGGTGTATTGATCTCTGAAAGGATTGCAGATGCTGCCGTTAAGAAAGCAACCGGAGAAGCGCAAAGTGTAAAAATTTCTTCTAATGCGGAGGCCGACAGATTAAAAGTAATTGCCGCCGCGGATGCTGAAAAAACAAAACTATCGGCTAATGCGGAAGCCGAAAAAGTAAAAATGCTGGCAAATGCCAACGCTGAAAAAATTTCGGTTACAGGTACTGCTGAAGCACAGAGTATTTTAGCCGTTGGTAAATCAAATGCCGAAAGTTACCGCCTGGCTGTTGAAGCCATGGGGGGGGATAATTTCAGTCGCTTAAAAGTAACTGAAGCTATCGGTAAAGATAAGATCAAAGTAATACCGGATGTGTTGATCACCGGTGGTGGCGATGGTGCTAATGGCCCGATAAGCGGTTTATTAGGCTTGAAATTATTAGATGAAGTATCTAAAAATATGGGCAAAGACAAAGAGAATCAAGCGCATACAGATACTGATAAAAAATAAGTTCTAATTACAATTTTGTCACTTCGAGCGCAGTCGAGAAGCGGAAAACAAAAAATAATCACTACATTTAATTCATAAAAAAAGAGGTATTCGTATCTCTTTTTTTTATTTTTAATAATAATCCACTTAACATCATTTCCGAAGTAATAACATAATTCATGTCAGTTCGAGCGGGGTCGAGAACCGATCACACATATGGTAATAAAGTATTTATACGTTTATATAGTAAAATGTAATGATGGCAAATATTATACAGGTGTAACAAATAACATTGAGAAAAGAATTATACAACATAATGAAGGCATAAATAATGAATCATACACCTATTCTCGTCTATTCTCGTCGACCCGTAAATCTTGTATTCTACGAATTATTTACAGATTATAATCTGGCCATTGAATGGGAAACAAGAATTAAAAAATAGAGTGTAAAAAAGAAAGAAGCTTTAATTAATTCAGATTGGAAAAAATTAGTAGAAGAATCAATCTGTAAAAATCAAACATCCCATAAGAACACTTCTCGACTGCGCTCGAAGCGACAAAAACCTAAAACATGGAAATCATCCTTGAAACGCCACGACTGATCTTACGTAAAAAAGTAGTGGAAGACGCACCATTTTTTATGGAGCTCAACTCTAACCCTATGGTAACAAAATATACCGGCGATGGTGCTTTTAAAAACAGAGAAGAAGCAGAAAACATTGTAAGGTATGTTATTGGTCAATACGAAAAAAACGGCTATGGCCGCTGGCTTGTGGCAGATAAGGAAACGAACGAGCCCCTTGGTTGGTGCGGTTTAAAATACCATGAGGATAACGGGGAAACAGACCTTGGCTACCGTTTTATGGAAAAACACTGGGGCAAAGGTTACGCTACCGAATCAGCTATGGCCTGTTTACAGTATGGCTTTGAGCATTTTAATTTAAAACGTATTGTTGGCAGAGCAGCCGTAAAAAATACAGCCTCTATTAAGGTGTTGAAAAAAGTAGGGATGACTTTTTTTGAAAATACATTTTTAGATACTATGCCATCGTATATTTACCATATTATAAAAGAAATTTAATTGCACTATGCGTATTACGCAACGACTACAACTTATAAAATTAACCATACTTATTGGCCTGCTGGTGTCTGTTTTACTCAGCTTAAATTTATGGGCAGGGCAGCGATGGTTCCCTAAAGCACCTATGCTGGATGGCTTTTACGGCTTAAAGGCTCCCTACGATTATATAAACATTGCTGTTATTGCCATCCTTTCATTTTTTTGTTTTTTTAATCCAAGTAAAAAACCGGTATGGCTTCTCCTTATTTTTTGCGCTTATTTATGTTTCGAAGATCAAAACCGTCTACAGCCCTGGTTCATTAATTATTTGTTTATTTTATGCATTCTTTTATTCTATAAGCAACGGGTAGATGAGCCTAATAATTTTATTTCCGTATTTATTTGCCTACAGATTCTGGTAGCACTTATCTATATTTTTAGCGGTATTCAAAAATTTAATTCGTTTTTTGTAGAAGACACTTTTAAATGGATGATCAGCCCTTTAGAACATGTTTTAAATGCCAAACAGTTTGCACTATTTACAAGATTCGGGAAACTGGTTCCCTACCTCGAATTATTTATCGGACTTGGCTTATTGATTAAACCTTTAAGGTTTATTGCGCTGCCATTGGTTATTATTATGCACGTATTTATTTTATTGCTGCTTGGCCCTGCCGGAAAATCATTTAACAGCGTGGTGTGGCCATGGAATATTGTGATGATCTTATTATGCCTGCTTTTATTTTCCAATGTAAAACAGGAACGCTTTTTTGACATCTCTATTCTTTTTAAAAATGTGTCGTTTTACCTTGTTGTTACTGTTATGTTTATTTTACCTTTATTCAGTTTTAATAACAAATACGACTCTTACCTCTCCAGCTCTTTATATTCGGGCAATACACACGGGTGCAAACTTATTTTAACGGATAAAGCTTATCGCAAGCTCCCCTACTACATTAAATCATTTGTAACAAAAGACAGCGATTATAATGTGTTATACATAAAAAATTGGGCTATGATCGAACTCAATACACCTTGTGTACCGGAATACCGGATATTTAAAACAGTACAAAACCATGTTATACTCTTAACACATACAGGCCCCGAAGACGTAAAAATGGATTTTACCGAAAGAGAAAAGATCCTTAATTTCTAAGATCTTTACAAACGAACTACAATTATTTCCTTATTTGATTTTTTTACTTTCACAATCACGTACTGATTTCTCAACGTATTATTTATCGCGTCCTTTGTAGGTTCGGAGGTCTTCGCATAGATTTTTATATAATGTTCTGTTTCTACGACATTATCCACAAATAATTTAGCAGTCGATTTTTTTAAAGCATTAAAGATTATAACTGCAGTCTCCTGGTTAAAATCTATAAAAGGGATTTTCGAATCCAATCCAAAATTGGCATTACAAAAATCAATAAAATCAGTTTCCGAAAAAAAGGTATAGTCTCCTGTTTTATTGATATAACATTCTGAAGTTGCAGTTACATTGAATGGATAATTTTCATTTATAATCTTGTCGGAAGAAGGATTTGGAACCTGATTTTGTGCAGGAAGAATGCAGGAGACAAAAATTAACAGAAGAGTAATAGATAGTTTCATAGCATAGTTTTTAGAGTATGGAAGAAAATCTTATGCCTTTCAAAAAACGTATTGTAGGCTTGTATTTCCTCTGTCTGCGTACAGACTGAAAAGCTTCATGAGGAAATTACTCTACAACAAAAAAAGCCACCAGTTGGTTAACTGATGGCTTTTAACAAAAATAAATCTATTATAAGTGAATTACCTCGCCATAAGCTGCAGCTGCTGCTTCCATAATGGCTTCACTCATTGTTGGATGTGGATGAACTGTTTTAATTAATTCATGTCCTGTTGTTTCCAGTTTACGGATAGCTACTATTTCAGCGATCATTTCAGTGACATTTGCACCGATCATATGAGCACCCAATAATTCGCCGTACTTAGCATCAAATACCAGTTTCACAAATCCATCGGCAGCGCCTGCTGCTTTTGCTTTACCTGAAGCAGAGAAAGGAAATTTACCAACTTTTAATGTATATCCTGCTTCTTTAGCTTGTTTTTCTGTCATACCAACAGAAGCAATTTCAGGCTGGCAATAAGTACAACCCGGAATGTTTTTATAATCCAACGGATCAACATGTACTCCTGCAATTTTTTCTACACAGGTAATTCCTTCTGCACTTGCCACGTGAGCCAACGCTTGTCCGCCAACGCAATCGCCAATAGCATAATAGCCCGGGATATTAGTAGCGTAGAATTTATCCGTTAAAATTTTTCCTTTATCAGTTGCAATACCAACTGCTTCCAGACCTAAATTTTCAATATTTGCCTGAATTCCAACTGCCGATAAAACAATTTCCGCATCAAGCGTTACATTTCCTGTTTTTGTTTTTACATTTACTTTACAAACATCTCCTTTGGTATCAACGCTTTCCACTGAAGCTTCCGTCATGATTTCGATCCCAACTTTTTTGAAAGATTTCTCAAGCTGTTTAGATACTTCTTCATCTTCAACAGGAACAATGTTTGGCAAAAATTCAACCACGGTAACTTTGGTTCCCATAGTTGCATAAAAATAAGCGAACTCTACCCCTATTGCTCCTGAACCTACAACTACCAATGATTTAGGTTGTTTAGGCAAGTTCATTGCTTCGCGGTAACCTATTATTTTTTTACCATCCTGTGGTAAATTAGGTAACTGGCGTGAACGTGCTCCGGTTGCAATGATGATATGTTTAGCTTCAAGAGTAACGTCTTTTCCATCGTTCCCTTTCACATCTACTTTTTTTCCTGCTTTAACTGTAGCAGTTCCCATAATGACATCAATTTTATTTTTTTTCATTAAAAATTGAATGCCTTTGCTCATACCATCTGCTACATCGCGGCTACGTTTAATTACCGCACCGAAATCAGCTTTAATATTATCTGCACTGATTCCATAATCTTTCGAATGATTTAAATACTCAAATACCTGTGCGCTTTTTAATAAAGCTTTGGTTGGAATACAACCCCAGTTTAAGCAAATACCTCCAAGGCTTTCTTTTTCAACAATAGCTGTTTTTAAACCCAGCTGGGAAGCGCGGATGGCTGTTACATAACCTCCGGGACCGCTTCCTATAACAATAACGTCGTAATTCATAGTGTTAGTTTTTAGTGCCGCTAATATATAGTTTTTTTGCTATAAATACCATGCAGTACGTCATACAATTAATACATTTAATAGTTTAAATCTGATTGCGGGAAATAATAGAAGTTGGCAAAACCACTTTTTCGTATTCCATTGTTCCGTTAACTTTTTGGTCAATTAACTTTAAGGCCAGGTTGGCAGCTTCTATCCCAATTTGCTCCAGAGGTTGCGATACCGAAATGATATTTGGTTTCACAAAATCAAACAGGCTAATATCATCGAATGAAGCAAAATAAATTCCTTCTTTTTTTATATCCAGTGCCAGTTCATTAAATACATTTAAACAGGCTGTGGCAATGTGATTATTAAGCGTGTAAATCGCGTCAATCTTTGCTGATTGCTTTAATAATTTTAACAGCTTTTCTTTTACATCCTGCTGAATATTGTTAAAAGAAATTTCAACCAGGTTTCCTGAACTGAAGGGGATATTATATTTATGCAGGGCATCTTTAAAGCCTCTTACACGTTCAGTCAGGGAGCTAATGTGGGAAGGCGTAATGTTAAAGGCCACAATATTTTTACAGCCTTTATGGATCAAAAGGTCGGTCAGTTCAAACGAACCCTGGTAATTATCGGCTACCACGTAATTTGATTCTATATCCGGCAAATACCTGTCAATAAACACGATAGGAAAGTTTCGCAAACGTTCTTTTTTAAAGAACCCCCCCGAAGTATTTGTTGTAGCGACTATTAATCCATCTATAATTTGTTGTTCGGCAAAAAGCTGAACCAGTTTTTCTTCTCTCTCTATATTCTCATCCGTACTGCAAATCATTAAGTTATAGCCTTTTTCAGCTAAAGCTCTTTCTACATACTTGGCAATATTTGAGTAAAATGGATTCGAAATATCTGCAACCAATAATCCTATTAAATTGCTTTTACCGGTTCGTAAAGCCCGGGCAAACATATTGGGAGTATATTGCATTTCGCCGGCCTTGCTTAAAACTTTCTCCTGGGTTTTTTTACTGATACCATAAGAATCTCCTTTACCATTAATGACCATCGATACCAATGTTTTAGAAACATTAAGTTCCCTGGCAATATCTTCGAGAAGTGTTTTTTTACTAGCCATATAGTTTATGCATTAAGCGTGTATAACAAATATACGTTTTTCTAAATATGTTTAGATTTTTTGGCTAAATTTTTTAGACTCCTTCTTTAACTACGTCTAAAATAGCAGGATACGTATTTGCAAACACTTTAGCATATATCTCATTTGCCGAAAGCCATTCTACCTTTTCTATATTTTCCTCAACCTGGGGAATCAGGATGCCGGTATGTTCTGTGGACATAGCATACCAGAATGTTTTTTTCAACACATGCTTGCCTTTATGCTCATACATATGGTAAGTAGGTTTAAGTTCTTTGGTAATGCTTAATTTGGTTATACCACATTCTTCCTCACATTCTCTTATGGCAGCTTCGCGGGGGCCTTCTCCTTTATCCAGTTTGCCTTTAGGTAAATCCCAGGTTTTTAAGCGGTAAATAAACAAAAAGCGGTTATCTTTTTTTATCAGTCCACCGGCGGCATAAATATATTTAAAAGCTTTTCCAAAATGTTCCAATCCTTTTTCAAGATCTTCGGTTTCAAAAACCAGTTCATTACGCTCTGTTTGGTTTATAAATAACTCAAACTCGCTGGCTATTTCATTCTTATTTAACAAATCAAGATTTTTAAATGACTGATTTTGTGCGTTTTGATTTTTTTGCAGCAGGATAATTTTTTTTGAATGATAATAGATCGTGATGTTCATAATTTGATGCGGTTTAAAGCTTAAATCCTGTTATTTTTGTCGTCCTATGACAATGACACCTTTTGATGACGCGGCGCATAAAATTGCCGAATTTTTATTACAAATCAAAGCAATAAAATTACAGCCTGAACAGCCTTTTACCTGGGCTTCGGGATGGAAATCGCCTATTTATTGCGATAACCGTAAAACTTTATCCTATCCACAAATACGTACATTTATACGTCAACAATTTGTTGCTGAAATAAATGAAAAATATGCAAAACCGGATGTAATAGCCGGTGTAGCTACAGGTGGTATTGCGCAAGGCGCTTTGGTGGCACAGGAAATGGGTTTACCATTTGTGTATGTACGCAGCGAAGCAAAAAAACATGGCCTTACAAATATGGTGGAAGGCGAAATTGAAAAAGGACAAAACGTAGTTGTTATCGAAGATTTGATTTCAACAGGTGGCAGCAGTATTAAAGCCATTGAAGCGTTGAGAGAAAAAGGATGTAACGTAAAAGGTATGGTAGCTATTTTCACCTATGGTTTTAATGAAGCAACCGAAAATTTTAAAAACATAAATTGTCAAACCAGCACCTTATGTGATTATAATACATTAACCGAAGTGGCTTTAAAACATAATTATATTACTGAAGCAGATCTTGATTCGCTTAAAAAATGGAGAGAAAGCCCTTCTACCTGGAAACAATAAAACACTACGCACTTGTCATACTTTAGTTTAATAAGCCAAACCCATACTACACAATCGGCAACCGATGCTTTGTATGATTTTATGGGCGACTTTAATAATTTTAAACACCTTTTACCGGAAGACAAAATTGAAAATTTTGAATGCACACCTGAGCAGTGTTCGTTTGGGATTAAGGGCTTAGTGCCTTTAACCATTAAAATTAAAGAGCGTAGTCCAAAGTCACGCATTACATTTGAAACGCTTGGCCTGGCCAAATTTGTATTTACGCTTCATATCCATTTTTTACCCGATCAGCAAAGCAATGTGCAGATGGAAGGCGACATGAATCCTTTTATTAAGGTCATGGCAGAAAAACCTTTGTTGGAACTTATCAATACCATGGCTTCAAAGCTGGCCGCTTTAACTGTTTAATATGGATGATTTAAAAATAAATGTTGCCATACAATTACTTCCCACAAAATACAGTGCCGATAAAATTGAACTCATTGATAAAGCCATTGCCTGTATTAAGGCTTCGGGGCTTAATTATTTGGTATGTCCTTTCGAGACAGTAGTGGAAGGTACTTATACTGAAGTTTTTAAACTGGTAGATGATATTAGAACAACCACTTTAAATAATGGCTGCGAAGAATTACTCATTAACATGAAATTACACGCCGCTAAAAAAGATCTTTTCTTTGAAGATAAAATTGCAAAGTATAATTCTAAAAAATAATTAAAAGCCACAACTCATGAAAGCAACTACCGTAAACTTATTAAACTCTTTCGTATTAATCATTGCCGGCCTCTATGGTTATTTAGGAGTTGCCGCAGCCGACGGACATCATTCTCCAACAGCCTTAATACCTGCTGCTTTTGGCATACTCTTTATTATTTTAGGATTGTTTTGGGCCAAAGCCCCTAAAGTAATTTCGCATACAGTAGTGGTTCTTACATTAGTATTACTAATCATGTGCCTGATGCGTTTTGTAAAAGTGGAAGGTTGGGACGCCAAAAAATATATTTTCCTGGCTTGTGTTTTAAGCAATGGTATTGCAATGATATTATTTGTAAAAAGCTTTATTGATGCCAGAAAAAACAGAACAGCGTAATTTTTATTTTTAATAAATAAAAAAAAGGAGCGATGAGTATCGCTCCTTTTTTGTTTTTCTATTCTTTTATTATTTTTTTGTTGTAATTAATATTCTCTCCGCTAATATTAATAAAGTATAAGCCTGATTCGAAACCACTCATATCGGCTTCAGTATCCTGATCATATACTTTATGTTGCGAATACAATATCCTTCCATTAAGATCCATTATTTCTATTTTCAACTCTTTACCCTGAGCCTCATGTGGAATATGGATTTTACATTTGTCTGATACCGGGATAGGATAAACAACCAGATCTACATTTTTAAGCGCTCCTGAATTATTGCTTAAAGAAGTAATAGTTCCGTTATCTGAGGTCCCGGCCGGGCGATAAGCTCCTCCGCAACCATCAATAATTGCCTGTATAGCTCCACCATTGCTCAGATAAGACTCAAACCCAGGACTTAATATAACAGCCTGTCCTGCATCTAATTCCGTCAGTCCTCCATTAGGAGATGCTGCTGTAGGAACTGTTAACTCTCCTCCTACCTCATAATCCAAAGCACCCAACAAACCGCCGAGGGTTATATTACCCGGGCATGTGGTGTTCACATAAACATAAAAGGAGGTTTGCCAATCCCAAAACGCGAGCCTTTTTCTATAAATCTGAAATTTCAATAACTGCGTCTGACCAATTGGTGCAGTAGAAGGTATATCATATTGCAATCTAAATCCATAGTTAGCGTGATAAGAAAATACAACTTCAGAACCTAAGGGTGTATAAACAATAATCCCGTCAAGAGGATAATCTTCTGCAAGATACATTTGCAAATTTTGTACAATAGCCGGGTCGTCCTGAACAACAACGATCTTATATTCCTGATCTACCACAAAATTATTCATCGAATAATAAGTGGCAGGCAACTGAACGTTATAGTTTGTCCAACTGCGAATAATATCGTATTCAGATATATTATTTCCGCTATTTATAGAAGCCTGCGAAAAGGCTTTATTAGGATAGAAAGCAATTATCATTGCTCCTACCAGTGGTATGATCGCTCTCATCATCTTATTTTTTTTCTTTTAAATTATTGATCTCTTTTTCAAGACTAATAATATGAAGTGTTAACTCTTCAATTTTTTGCAATAAGCGTGCATCCATTTCAGCTAAATCAACACCATTTGCTACTACCTCTTCAGCAGATGGAATACCAGGTAAATGCTTATTTGCTTTTATATAGGATTCTACTTCAGGTAAAGAAAGTAATTTATAATTTTTATCAAATACAAAATCAGACCAGTTAGATGTTGTGCTGATTGCTACCTTAACTCTTTCTGTAAGTATACCGGTTTGAACATATAATTTATAGTCTGTAGTTGTAGTTGTATTGATGGTACCCGGATCTCCTATCAGTACTTTACCATTTGCCCTGATGAGCATACCGGTAACTGATGGAGTGGGCTTAAATACCATATCAGATGTACCTAGTGGATTATCACATTGAAAGAATACAGAACCTGCGTTAATTCCTGTACCCGACGTAATAAAAATACCCAACGCATTATTGTGTCCGCTGTTTGACCTTTCTAATTTAAATTGATATCCCGATGGGGATTGGATATGTAAATAAGCAGTGGGGCTTGTTACTGTTCCAATTCCTACACTTCCCGAACGGTATGCGTTTCCGGTGGCTAATGTACTTCCCGACCATGTTTGACCATACACAGATGCTGAGACAGTTAATGCAATAATTCCTA
>JAZJZF010000084.1:0-10730 GCA_040389965.1 Bacteroidota bacterium | reverse complement strand
TCATGTTTTTTTGTTTTTAGATTCTCCTACTCTCTTAAAAAGCTTTTCGGATTCCGCTCTCTACAAAAATGAGAAACTGAAATATGAAAAACCGTTCAATCCCATTTACGGTAGCTGTAACCTTTTTAATGGCGTAAAAAAAAACATTAACGGTAAGTTCTCCGGGTTTAGGCAAAATAATGAGTGCCTAAATCTTCTTTAAAGGTCATGGATATACATAAAATTATGTGCTCAATAATATTCAATGATCCTATGAAACGCTCTTAAACAAAAACAGTCCGAATAAAATTTACCCGGACTGTTTTTAATTAACTGTTTTTAATTATTCTTTTACAATTTTACCTCTGTAAGCATTGCCATTTTTATGGATGGTATAAAAATAGATGCCGTTTGCAAGGTGTTCGATATTAATTTTACCAGTTTTTACGTCATTTAAATTCAAAACCTGTTTGCCCATATTATCAACCATACTAATACTTACGTTGATATCATCTCCTGTAACCGGGATAATGAATTCACCTTTTGTAGGATTAGGATAAACACTTAATGTATTTTCCAATTCGCTCTCCTCTATTCCTGTAGTGCCTGCCGGTTTACATCCTAATAATTTAGATGCACGGGCTATATAAATAGATCCGGATCCAACCAAGGAGGTACTGCCAAAATCAGTTTGTTGAAGGTTGTAACCGAAAATATTTGCTGAAGTATTCTGTCCCTGAACAGCTACGGGCAAAGCAGTGGCATCAATGGCTACGGGAGCAGCTGACCAGTCTATTGTACCAGTGGACGTATATTTAATTACATACCATTTATTATCAAAACCTGATGTAGCACTTGTATATAATGATGAACTACAAGGGTCTACCATTACTGAATTGGTGGCTTGGTTTTGAACTAAAAGAAATGGATTTGATGAGTTAGGATCTAATGACATTGCCAAAGGTATATCTCCCCCTGCTCCGGAAATGCTTTTTGCCCATACCGGCGTTAAACTATTGGTATATTTTGCAAGACATAAATCAGTACCGCCACCGTTTGATAAATTTACTGTGCCGGTGCCTACTCCATCCATATAAGCTGTACCGTTTGCATAAGATCCTGTTATATAAATATCGCCTGTTCCTGAGCAATCTACATCTTTAGCCATTTCATCAGTAGTTCCTGAGTTTCCTATTTTAAGATATGACTGATACGTGAGATTCGTATCCAGCTTCATTAATACCATATCATATGCTCCAGATAATGTAATAGTTGAAGAAGATGGTAATTTAAAATCAGTTCTCCCATCTACCAGTATATAACAATGGTTTGAGGCATCTCCGGCTATTCCTTTATTGACTGTGCTAAGACCGGTATTGGTACTAAGCACATCATAAAGTACAGCTCCTGTCGTTCCATTAACGGATCTGATCCTTGTTTTATTAGGGGATGATGCATCCGCGCCAATGGTATATAAACGGCCCGAAGACGGAACGAAAGCCATATCCGACACATTACCTGCATATGGAACTGCCCATGAAATCACTCCAGCCGAAGTGTATTTTGCTAAAAATGCTCCTGACAGCCCGGTAAGAGTTACTGGAGAGCCACTGGTACCATTAAGTGTAACACTGCTTGCAGTAGTAGTTCCATATACAATCACACTTGAACCGGCAAGCTCCACTTTTCTGATAGCTTCACTACCTGTTCCACTTATTTTTACAGCCCATGAAGCACCTGATGTAACACTAATAAGCCGTGTTAAAAATGCATCCGTACCAGTACTGGTTAATGTAATGGTAGATGCAGCACCAAAATAAACAGTCCCTGTAAAATAACCTCCAATAAAGCTATTGCCGGAAGTTGTTGCGTCTAATGGTCTGCAATTATCCGTTCCAGGGGCTGGAAGCCCATCTTCAATAGCCGAGTTCCAAGTTTGTGCTTGGCTACAGGCTGCCCAGCCAGTCAATACACATGATAAAATTAATTTAGATGTTTTTCTCATAATTGTACGTTTTAGATTTTCCTACTCTCTTAAAGCTTTTCGGATTTCGCTTAAAACAAAGGTCAAGCGTTTTAATTACTTTCGCCTTGCAAACCCATTTTCGGTAGTAATAATCATTTTAAAGGCACGAAAAAAAACATTAACGGTAATGCTCTCTATTTTTCATAAAAAAACAAATGACTGAATCGCCCAATAAAAACAGGATATCACGTAATTTTACGTGCTTGATAATATTCAATGCTCCTATGAAACGCTCTTAAACAAAAACAGTCCGAATAAAATTTACCCGAACTGTTTTAAATTAACTGTTTATAATTATTCTTTTACAATTTTGCCTCTGTAAGCATTCCCATTTTTATGGATAGTATAAAAATAGATACCGTTTGCAAGGTGTTCAATATTAATTTTACCGTTTTTAACATCATTTAAATTTAAAACCTGTTTGCCCATGTTATCAACCATACTAATGCTAACGTTGATATCATCTTTTGTAATTGGGATGATGAATTCGCCTTTTGTAGGATTAGGATAAACACTTAATGTATTTCCCTGTTCGCCTTCTTCTATGCCTGTTACTACTGCTGGTTTACATATTAATTTTGTTGCGCGTGCTAAGTAGATGAAACTTCCTCCGTACGCTGAATAGCTCCCAAAGTCAGTCTGCATAGAGCTGTAACCAAAAATATTTCCGGCACCATTCTGACCCTGAACAGCTATTGGTAAAGCATTAGGATCCATTACTAATGGAGTAGCCGACCAGTCTACATCTCCGGTAGCACGTATATATTTAACCATATACCATTTATTGTCAAACGCTCCTGAAACAGATACGTATGGTGTTAAATAGCAAGGCTCAATTACTACTGTATTGTATTGTTTATTCTGAGCTAAAAGAAAAGGATCTGAATTAGGATCCAGTGACAATGCCAAAGGTATATCTCCACCTGTTCCGGAAATACTTTTTGCCCATTGTGGTGCTAAACTGGTATTATATTTTGCAAGAAATAAATCAATACCGCCACCGTTTGATAAATTTACTGTGCCGGTGCCTACTCCATCCATATAGGTTGTGCCACTTTCATAAGTACCTGTTATATAAACATCGCCCGCCGATGAACAATCAACATCTTTGGCTGTTTCATTTGTAGTTCCTGAGTTTCCTATTTTAAGATGTGCCTGGTAGGTCAGATTTGTATCTAACTTCATTAATACCATATCCAGAGCTGTTGTTGATAATGCTATAGATGAAGAAGATGGCAGTTTAAAATCAGTTCTTCCATCCACCAATATATAACAATGATTTGAAGCATCCGCAGCTATACCTTTATTGGTTGTGCTAAGACCAGTATTGGTACTTAACACATCATATAGTACTGCACCTGTTGCTACTTTAACAGATCTGATCCTTGTTTTATTTGGACTTCCGGCATCTGCTCCAATAGTATATAAACGGCCTGATGATGAAGTATAAGCCATATCCGCTACATTAGCGGCATAAGGTACTGCCCATACAAGTACACCTGAAGAATTGTATCTTGCCAAAAATGCTCCTCCGAGACTAGGAATTGTGGTAGATGCTCCGTTGGTACTATAAAATGTGGCACTACTGGTAGCAGAAGTTCCGTATACAAGCACGTCTGCACCCATAGATTCTACTTTCTTAATGGCATCTGCACCGGTTCCACTTATTTTTGTAACCCACGAGGCGCCTCCTGAAGTTGTAAATTTCATTAAAAATGCATCTGAACCGCCGGAACTGGATATTGTAGTAGCGCCAAATATAACACTACCTGAAAAATATCCTCCCATATAATTGATTCCTGATGTGGTTGCATCCAATGGTGTGCAAGCCCCACCCCCAATTGGCGTAGCTTCTTCAATAGCCGAGGTCCAGTTTTGAGCCTGGCCTGCAGTTGCACAACCAATCATCATAGCCGAAAAAATAGTTTTAAATGTTTTTTTCATAATGTGTAAGTTTTAGATTTTCCTACTCTGTTAAAGCTTTTCGGATTCCGCTAAAAACAAAGGTCAAGTGTTTTAATTACTTTAGCTTCGCAAACTCATTTACGGTAGTTGTAACCTTTTTAAAGGCGTAAAAAAAAACATTAACGGTAATTCACTCTAGTTTCTATAAAAAACCACTTGCCTGAATCCTCAATAAAAATGGAGATTCCACGTAATTTTACGTGTTTTTAAATTTTACATAATGAAATTAGCTTAAAGAGCCGCAAACAAAAAACAGCCGGGATAAAATATATCCTGGCTGTTACATTAAAATAATTTATCCGGACTTTAATTTCCCTGGTTCATCATCTCCAGAAATTCATCTTTTTTTCTCCTGGCAATTTCAACCAGTGATCCATCTTCCATTTCAATGAAATTACCGTCCGTTTTAATATACTTCTTTACCTTCTTAATATTGATCAAATGAGATCTATGTATTCTGAAAAATTCTTTTTCAGGAAGAATATCTTCATATTCTTTTAGGTTTTTTGAAACCACATATTTTTTACCATCAGTAGCATAAAATGTTGAGTAGCCTCCATCTGATTCTACTCTGACAATTTCAGAAACAGTCATATAAAAAATTCCTTCTTTAATGGGAAGGGCTAGCCTGCTTGTTAAACTAAGTTTTTGATGGCCCGCAGCATTTGGCGGTTCATTCAATGCAGGAGGCTCTATTGCTCTTTTAATAGACTCCACTGCACGTATCAGTTCATCCACATCTATCGGCTTTAATAAATAATCAAAAGCATGATGCCTTATAGCTTTAATAGCATAATCATCAAATGCGGTGGTAATAATCACTTTAAAATCAATTGTATCGAATCTATCCAGTAGCGAAAACCCGCTGCCTCCGGGCATTTCAATATCTAAAAATACAATATGTGGTTTATGAATGGTAATCAATTCATATCCTTCTTCCACACCTGATGCAAGAGCAATTACATCTATGTATTTACAATATTCATTAATTAATTTCTGAAGACTTTCTCTTCCTTTTTGTTCGTCATCAATAATGATAGCTTTCATAATACGCTAGTAGTGGGGATGTATTAATTGACTAATCTGTTTCTAATTTTTCTCCTAATATAGTTTTAAATAACCGTTATTTTAACCATTATAAAAAATAATTTCGCTGAATTTTTCATAAAAAGAACAACACCACTTTCATATAAAAAATACATTTTAAATCATGTCATACTTCTTCTTTTTTTTACGGTATAAGGAATAAAAAGTTCGATTTTTGTACCGGCAGCATTTCCTTTTTCATCATACAGATTAATGACATTTTCTGTAAGTTTAGTATTGTAAAGCTCATTGATAATCTGCAACCGTTCTTTTGTGATAAACGTTCCAAAAGAACGGTGTTGTGAGTTCTTGTTTTCCTGCGATGCTTCCATCCCTACTCCATTATCTTCGATACTGCATTTTAAAAAATTGACCTGCTTTTCAATTTTTATTTTTATTTTTCCGGCATTTACCGAATGAAGCATCCCATGCTTTACTGCATTTTCAACATAAGGCTGAATCAGCATTGAGGGTATCTCTGTTGTATTGATGTCAATGGTTTCATCTATATCAATGGTATACTGGAAATGATTTTCAAACCTCATATCTTCCAGTTCAAGATATAGTGTTAAAGCTTTCACTTCTTCCGCCAGAGGCACTGTATTTTCCTCCGAATTATTTAAGATGGCCCTTATGAGTTTTGAAAATTTGGAAAGATACCTGTGAGCAGCCTGGTTATTATTAAATATGATAAAATGCTGAATGGAATTCATCACATTAAATATAAAGTGTGGGTTCATCTGTGCCCTCAGCGCTTTTAATTTAAGTTGTAATAACACCTGGTTGATTTCTTCCTCTTTATTTTTTTCTCTATGCTGTCTTGCAATCCAATAGTTTATGACAAAAAATAAAACAACAGTTACAAGTATTACTGATATGATGATAAACCACCAGGCTTTCCAAAACGGTGTTGCAATTGCAAATTTGATACAAACATCCCTGCTCCATATGCCATTATCATTCAGTACAGATACCACAAAGGTATAATTGCCTGGTGGCAATGTGGTATATTGAATTTCTCTTTCCTCTGTGTAATTCCACTCCGCATTTAAACCCGTCATTTTGTAACGGTACTGCAATTTTTCAGAGTTTTTATAGGATAAGGATATAAATTTAATCTTGATATTATTTTCAAAATAATCGAGGTTATAATGATCACTGATTGTCTTATTGCTATCATTAACTACTATTTGTTTGATGTATAAAGGCAATTCTTCTGAATTGTATGTGAGCGCATCCGGATTAAAAAATGACAGGCCTTTATCTGTAGCCACCCAGATTTTATGATTAAACTTATGTACATCATATATTTCATTTGAAATTAAACCATCATTGATTGTATAGGCTTTAACCTCCCAGGAATTTTTGCTATCCTTAACCAGCTTATTCAATCCCTTATCGGTCGCTAACCATATAATCGGTCCATCAACAAGTATTTTACGTATATTATCACTCGATAGTCCGTTAACATAGTTAATCTGTTGAACACTGTCATTCTTATCCAATAGTAATAAACCGGCACCTTTTGTAGCCAGAAGTAAAGTTCCATCATTTGCATAAGCTATATCCAGCACGCGATTACACAATAATGGGTTATCTTGGTACAAATGCTTATAAACACCACTGGTAATGTTATATTCCCATAATCCGTCAATTGTTCCCAGTAACAAGGTTTCATTATCCTTTTTAAAAATCCCACTTGTCCGCTTTATTTTTGGAATATAGTAGGGTATTCTTTTTCCATTTAATAACTGAGATAATCCATCCGAGTTTACCTGCCAATATAAGTTCGCCTGCCCCCTAAGCATTTCGGCAAAAGTAAAGTTATATTGCCGGATTTTTTTATTACTTCCTATAAAACCAGACATCTTGCTCCCGGAAAACCATAAGCCCCGTTTGTCGCGATCATAATAAAGACTCATTATCGTCTTATTTTCAGCCGGGCAAACATAGGATTTGATATTTCCGGAGAGCGTAATTTTATGAATTAAGGAACGCTGTAATCCCAAATAAATCCCTTCCGTATCTGAGGCTAAACACATTATCCGGGCGTCTTTAAGCCCCGAGATCTGGTCATAGCTCATTATTTTTTTGGATGGCGTATAATAAACCGAGTTCCCTTCTGTGGTAAACCAAAACCCACCCTGGTTATCCTGCATTACTCCGGTTACAAAAAGGTCTTTCAGGTAGTTTTTCTTATGCTCAAAGTCTCCGTTTTCAATATGATACACGCCTCCCATATAGGTACCGATCCATAAATCAGTGTCTCTGTCTTCATAAATCCAGTTTATTCTTTCGTTGAAGTGTTTTACCTCATTAGTTTTTAAATTATCAATAATATGTAATGTATTATCATAAGAGAATATGATCTTATTGTTTCTTAACCATATAAATCTCGTCGTTGGGTGCATCTTGAAATTTTTTACAGAACTCCTATGCATCCCTTTCAAAAATCGTGTATCAAACCTAATGCTGCTTTTTTCAGAACACAGGTTATTACAGACATAAATCAAACTTCCGAAAACAGGCTCTATAACGGTAATATTAGGATTTGATGGTTTATTTAACGTATGCCTTTTTAATATTCCCTGTTCTGTGATCTCAATAATGCCATACCCGAATAGTCCTAAAAATACCGAGCCATTTTCGGCAACACAAAAAGACGTTTTAAGATGATCCCCTTCTATTTGATCTATAACATTATTATACTTGTACAAATGCATTTTATTTTGCTCGTAATAAAACAATCTGTTAGTAAGTGACACAAACCATACTCTTCCTTTCTTATCTTCAAATATTTCAAAAACCGTGTTATCAGGCAATCCATCGCTTACCGAAAAATGTTCAAACTCATAACCGTTAAAACGACTTACACCATTATCTGTCGCAAACCACATATAACCTTTTGAATCCTGTTTTACCTGGTAAATTTTTGAAGAAGGTAAGCCATCCTCTACATCATATGATTTAAATGCAGGATGCGGGTCTTGTGCTGTTACGGTAAAAAAAAGAAAGAAAAACCACAATAAGAGAACTTTATGTAAGCATTTAGAAATAATAGCCGACTTCCCAAATAAAAAAACATAAACGATCTTCATTCCTGCAATAACGGAAAAACTTTATGAAGAAAAAAAACAATCTGTTTGATTCTTACACATTCAAAAACAGTATTACAGGAGGAATTCGTTTCTAACAAAAAGAGTCCGGCCTTGTACTTTTATGTGGTCAGGTAAATCCAACGCATATAATCTCAAAAATTCCTGTAATTTTACGTCGTGAAAAAACATTTAACTCATCCTGTATTTAAGATCATCGCCAAATGTGCCGACCAGTTAAATGTGGAAGCCTATGTGATCGGTGGCTTTGTACGTGATATATTTTTAAAGCGCCCAAGTAAAGACATTGATATAGTGACAGTTGGCAAGGGAATTGAATTGGCAGAACTGGTTTATAAAACTATTGGCGAAGACAAAGCGCATTTATCTGTCTTTAAAAATTTTGGTACGGCACAGGTAAAAACAGACGATATTGAAATAGAATTTGTAGGGGCAAGAAAAGAATCCTATGACCGTAATTCCCGTAAACCTATTGTAGAAAACGGCACCTTAGCCGATGACCAAAATCGCAGGGATTTTACAATGAATGCACTTGCCATTGGTTTAAGTAAATCGAATTTTGGCACCTTACTCGACCCTTTTGGAGGCATACAGGATCTTGAACAAAAGATTATCCGTACACCTCTCGATCCTGAAATTACATACAGTGATGATCCTTTACGCATGATGCGCGCCATTCGTTTTGCGACTCAACTCAATTTTACCATTGAACAAAACTCATTAGAAGCCATATCTAAAACAAAATCGCGGATCAGTATTATTTCTAAAGAACGTATCATTGATGAATTGAATAAAATCATCCTTGCTCCTATACCATCCGTTGGCTTTAAATTATTATCAGATACAGGTTTATTGCAGTTGATATTTCCCGAAATGGTGAAGTTGCATGGTGTGGAAACCATCAATGGGAAATCGCATAAAGATAATTTTTACCATACCCTTGAAGTACTTGATAATACGGCTAAAAATAGCGATAACCTTTGGCTGAGATGGGCCGCTATTTTGCATGATATTGCAAAACCTCCTACCAAGCGCTTTGAACCGGAACATGGCTGGACCTTTCATGGTCATGAAGTAAAAGGTGCAAAAATGGTTCCGAAAATATTTGAGAACCTCAGATTACCCTTGAACGATAAAATGAAATATGTTCAAAAACTGGTACTGTTGCATTTACGCCCTATTGTTTTAGCAAAAACAGAAATTACGGATAGTGCTGTAAGACGTGTATTATTTGAAGCAGGCGATGATATAGATGATCTGATGACACTGTGCGAAGCCGATATTACAACCAAAAATCCTAATAAGGTAAAACGTTACCTGCACAATTTTGGACTGGTAAGAGAAAAACTGATTGAGCTTGAAGCAAGAGATAAATTAAGGAACTGGCAACCACCGGTAAGTGGCGAAGAGATTATGACTATTTTTAATTTACCTCCTTGCAAATTAGTAGGTGATCTTAAAAACGCATTAAAAGATGCTATTCTCGACGGAATCATCCCAAATGAAAGGGAAGCAGCTTTGCTTTTTTTAAATGCAAAAGCAAAAGAAATTGCTTAAATTTATGCTAAGGGTTTAATGCCTTAACAAAAGACTATGGCTGTTAATTTACACGAAAACTTAAGTACACTGGCTGAACAGGGCGACTATAGCCAATTGTCACGCAAATTGCTCGATATTTCGGTTGAATATGATTTAAACCATGCCATTGAACAACAGGTTTACGATTTCAGAAAATCATATTTATATGCTACCGACGAGTCTAAAGACAAGTTAAGCCAGGATGCCAAAACGCTTTTAAATTCTATTAAGGATATTCCTTTTCCTTATAACCAAAACAACCATTCTGTTTTGGTATGCGATGCACAAAACATTAGCAAACACTTTGTTACCGGCCGTATGCCATTCGTATTAAAACCATTGGATGTACAATTAAAATACGGACAAATTACAGGTATTGTTGGCGAAAACGGAAATGGTAAAACCACTTTACTACGCATATTAGCAGGCGAATTGGCCAGCGATACCGGCAGCATTTCTTACCCGGCTTTACATGCTGACGACAGTAACTGGTACAAAGTAAAATCCGAATTTGTATTTATTCCACAACGCATTCCGCGCTGGTATGGTAGTTTATTGGATAATTTACGTTTTTTTGCAAGCATCCATGGCATTCAAAATATCGACAACAATAAGCAGGTCGAATACATTTTATTTCGTTTAGGCCTTGATAAATTCCGCGACCTGAAATGGAGTGAATTATCGAGCGGTTACCGCTTACGCTTTGAGCTGGCAAAAACCATTATGCGTCGCCCTAAATTAATTTTATTGGATGAGCCATTGGCTAACCTTGATATTAATGCTCAGCAACTTTTCCTGCAGGACCTTACTTTTTTTGTAAAATCAGATAAATTTCCGTTAAGCATTGTACTAAGCTCGCAACAATTACATGAGGTAGAAAGTGTTTCGGATAATATTATTTTTATAAAACAGGGCGAAACCATTTACAATGGTAACCAAACATCCTTTGCCAATGAGCGTTTAACTAATACCTTTGAAGT
>JAZJZF010000083.1:53838-78421 GCA_040389965.1 Bacteroidota bacterium | reverse complement strand
TGCTATCGCTGTGTGCACCAAGTTCTATCTTAAATTCTTTATTGATCTGCATAGACAGAATTATTTTATCAAGTGTTTGTTTCGACTGTGACAACAGATCTGCTTTATCAAATTCGAACAAAATATTTTCTACAATAACGGCGTCTACTTTTTTGCCGCCTTTTTTATAATGAATTACTTCCAGCCAGGGATCATCCACATATATTTCTGTGATTCTGCTTTGCTCTATTGCCAATGGCTTATAATCAAATTTAGAGCCTTTAACGGTTGATACAATCTTGATCAGGTTTTCTGAATTATCAAATACCAATATGTTATTAAAGGCCTCTAGTATACTTTTTTCATTGCCTGCCGAGATCATGATCTGCCTGTTGTAGGGAATGTAATTAAATGTAAAATCACCATCCTTGCTTGTTACGGCCGAATCAATGGTATTGTACTTATCGTTCAACAGTAATACTTTAAAAGATCCTAAAGGATTGTTTTTGTTATCTCCGTATAAACGACCTTTGACATTCATTTTTAATTCGGAGTCGTCTAACAATAAATTATTGAATTCCGTACCCGACGTTGCTGTAAATTTATACAGGTAGCGTTTATCGCTTAAAGAATCCATGCGCTTCACAAATTTGTCTTTTACAGTATACATTTCCAGTTTCGAACTTATACCGTATTCTGCTGTATCAAAGGCAATGGTATACGTTTGACCGGGAACAATTTTATTGAAAAGGAAATTCCCGAAAACATCTGTCTTTATTTTTTGTAACTGATTATTTTTACTTCCCAGCAAATACACTTCTTTATCAGATGCAATATGTTTAGACGATTTATCATTTAAAATTAATTTCCCTCCAATATTATATTTATACTCTTTATCTATCAGTTTCTTTATCAGTATGTTTTTTTCAGTATCCTTAAACACATAGCCTTCTGTGGCAGAAGGCGAAGCATAGTCAACCGTTTCATTAAAAATAGTTTCCAATTTAATGTTTTTATGATTAGGATTATCTGATGGCGCCAGCTGAACGTTTATACCACCGGCAATGTCCAGATCAACTCCCTCAAAAACAAAAATGCCATGATTAGAGGTTTGGGCTGTAAAGACTTTTCCGTCGCTCTTATTAACCAGCGTAACGGTTTTATTTTTAAGCAGGGTCTTCTTATCATTCTCCAGGCTTAATTTCCCAACCAATTGAACGTATTGTTTTATGTGTATAGGTTTTTTCTGAAAATAATCGCTCGTATCCTCCGCATACTGCCTTACTACTTTTTTGAGGAACGCATTCATATAAGCAGTATCATCCACAAACTTCGACTTACCATCAAATACGATCTGATGAAAAGGATTTCGAAACTGTGCTGTATCAAACATGGCAGGATCTTTCGGAAAAAAGGGAATGTCGAGCTCGTAAGTTGTTTTTAGAGTATGATTCACTGCCGGTATGTTTGCAAACACTCTTATAAACATTGTCTGGCATTTGGCATTGGTAAAATAAATATCATACACTGTCCCAAAGGCTAAAGACTGTTTAAAGCTGTTACTCTTTTCGGTCTCTAATTGCGAAATAACAGTTCCCTTACTGGTTACTTTTATTTGAGTATAGGGCAAGTCCTTATTATTAAAAAAATGGTGGCTTATGAATTGTAAAGTTCCTGTTTCGCTTTGGGCAAAGGCAAAAAAGCCGGGAAACAACATGAGTAAAAAAAATAAAAATTTGTAATGCTTCATACTTATTTAGAATTTAAATCTTTAAGAGCAGTAATTACTTTTTTACAGGACGAGGCAAGTATAGCAGGTGTATATTCATTCAGCTTAAGATGTAATATAGCAGTTCCCGCTTTTTGCCCGGACAGATAATATTTATCAAAGGACTTTTTTAATTTATGAAGGTATTCTTCTTTCAGGCTTTTTTCAATGTCGCGCCCTCTTTTTTGTATATTTTTTAACAGCAAATCAGGCGTAGTATCTATATATACAATAAGATCAGGAACAGGAACCGAGCGTTGCATGGCTTTAAAATGTTTTTTATAGAACATAAAATCTTTAGCCGATAAATTTGCTTTAGCAAAACACAGGCATTTATCAAAATGGAAATCGCCTACGGTTACAGATTTCAATTTAGGATTTTCAAAATAATTAACCAGCTGTTTATGCCTGTCAATCAAAAAAGAATATTCGGTAGGAAAGGCAAATGTTTTGGGATCATTATAAAATAAGGGCAATAGCCGGTTTTCTTCAAAACGTTCGGCAAGGTAAAAGGCCTTTAACTGCCTGGCCAGTTCTATGGCTAAGGTTGTTTTTCCGGCACCTATATTTCCTTCTATACAAATGTACATGGCCTACGCGTGTTTATATAATATAACATCAGAAGTGTCATTACACTCTCCTAACAAATTAAAGATAGTTTTATTTAAAACAGGATGCAAGAAATTTGAGGCGATTTCATTTAAGGGAATTAAAACAAACTTTCGCAGCTGCAATCGGGGGTGTGGCACGGTTAAATGTTCCCCTTCAATACGCTCTTTGTTAAAAAAGAGAATGTCCAGGTCTATTGTTCTGGGCTCATACCCCTGCCCCGGATGACGCTCGCGGCCTAGTTCTTTTTCTATGCTTAAAAGCAATGTCATAAGCTCTATGGCTTCCAGTTTTGTTTCTACACAAATGCAGCAGTTCAGATAGGCCTGTTGCCCGCTCACTCCCCAGGCTTCTGTTTCATAAAGAGAAGATTGTTTGGTTACTTTTCCTACTCTGTCTTCAATTGTGGCTATTGCCTGTTTCATAGCAACCTCCCTGTTGCCAATATTACCGCCCAAACATAAATATACCACGTTCATAAAAATATGTGTAAAAATAAGAGAAAGAACCTTAATTTTAGGCAGATCAAACAATAATTATAAAGTGTTGTTTAACATATTAATATCTTAAAGCGTATTTATGAAGCAATTTTTTGGAGCATTTTTTGGCTCGTGTCTGGGGATTTTAGTAACGGGAGTAGTTATTACCTTAATCGTTGTTTTTTCGGTTATTGGGTCGGTTAAGGAAGCCGTAAAAATGGGCGAAGAAAAAACCTTTGTTACTAAAGAAAATGCCGTGTTAAGAATAGATTTAAACGGTCCTATAAAAGACAGGGGAATGCGCAATCCCTTTGGTAATCTTAATCTTGGTCCGTTTGCTCCAAAAGGAAATATTGGTTTAAATGATATTATTGCCAACCTCCAAAAAGCAAAAAAAGATCCTAATGTAAAAGGTATTTACCTCGAAATCAGCAGTCCTTCAGCTGGTTTTGCAAGCCTTGAAGAAATAAGAAACGCCTTGCTGGACTTTAAGGCTTCCAAAAAATTTATTTACGCCTATTCAGAGGTCTATACACAAAAAGCGTATTATTTAGCAAGCGTAGCCGATAAAGTATACCTGTATCCGCAAGGTGGTATGGAAATAAAAGGCTTGAGTTCACAGGTGATGTTCTACAAAAAAATGCTGGAAAAATTAAATATAGAAGTTCAGATCTTCCGTCACGGAAAATTTAAAAGCGCCATCGAACCTTTTATGCTTGATAAAATGAGTGATGCCAACCGTACACAGGTAGAAACTTACCTCGGATCGATCTGGAATCAGATGCTTAACGGAATTAGCGCACAAAGAGGCGTTTCGGTAGCGGATATAAATACAATGGCAGATAACATGTCGGTTAAAAGTGCCGAGGATGCCGTAAGTTATAAATTAGTAGATGCACTTCAATACGAAGATGAAGTGCTTGCTACGATCAGAAAAAAAGTGGGGATCGGAGAAAAAGAAAAGATCAATTTTGTATCGTTGGAAAACTATACCAAATCGTTGAATACCATTAACAATTCTAAAAACAAAATTGCCATTATTTATGCTTCTGGAGAAATTAACAGTGGCGAAGGCGATGAAAACAGCATTGGCAGTGAAAGCCTTGCAAAGGCAATAAGAGATGCCCGACAGGATGATGATGTAAAAGCAATTGTATTGCGCGTTAACTCTCCGGGTGGCAGTGCCCTTGCCAGTGATGTCATATGGAGAGAAACCGTATTGGCAAAAAAAGCAAAACCCTTTATTGTATCGATGGGAGATGTAGCGGCAAGTGGCGGTTATTATATAAGCTGTGCAGCTGATAAAATTTTTGCACAACCTAATACCATCACCGGATCAATTGGTGTATTTGGCATCATACCGAATGCACAAAAAGCACTTTCTGAGAAACTGGGAATAACTATAGATACCGTAAACACCAATAAACACAGTGATGTAGGTACTATTTTAAGAGGTGCAACTACCGAAGAGCATGCTTATATACAACAAGGTGTTGAACATATTTACGATGTATTTATTACTAAAGTGGGTGAAGGCAGACATATGCAAAAAAACAATGTAGATAGTATTGGGCAGGGAAGAGTGTGGAGCGGAGCTGACGCTATAAAAATTAATTTAGTAGATGAACTGGGTGGTTTAAATGATGCGGTTCTGTATGCTGTAAAAGCAGCTAAATTGAAAGAGTATAAAACCGAAGATTATCCTAAACGCAAAGATCCTATTATGGAATTGTTTGGAGCAAATGCCGAGGATATGGAAACCCGTGCGATAAAAACAAAACTAGGCGAACACTATATCTATATCGAACAGATTAAACGCATTATGAAACTTAAAGGGGTTCAGGCACGCTTGCCTTATGAGTTGATTATTGAGTAGATTTTTTCGTTTCTAATGGCATAAATTGTCTTTAAAAGAGATGCTGAATCAAGTTCAGCATGACCCTAAAGAAAACCTATTTCTCGTCGTCATGGCATTAAAATAAATATAATCTGTTTTCAAATTATTGCATACGTTAGTAATAGTGCGGCTGTTTTGGTAATTCGGTGCGAACTGTAATTTTTTCGGTGGCAATGCGCAGACCTTGAGCGAGAAAGAATTGCAGTTGGCGAATTACCTTGACTTTTTTGTAACTTTTTTCGTCAAGGAAAAAAGTTAATGAGATAATTAAATTTAAAAACCCAAAATAATATTAACATATCATACATAGCACCTCTTCGGAATGCAAAATTCCTTAGATTTGACTATGTTTTTTATCCTTTCAAAAATCCTTGCTTTTATCATTGCTCCCTACACCTGGTTCTTTGTGGGGCTATTGGTTCTGTTAAAAAAAGTATGGAATACGCCATTTAAAAAATGGGTTTTGGGGCTTACCCTGTTCGTGTATATATTTTCTAATTCTTTTTTGGTAGATGAAATTGTAAGGGCCTGGGAATATGAAGATGATGGCATTTATTTAAAAGATACCCATTACGACCTTGCTATTGTACTAGGTGGAATGGGCCGCGTAGACGAACGGCAAAACCGCTTCGACTTTACCTGCTCCGGCGACAGGCTATTTCAAACATTGGCCATGTACCATAAAAACCGGGTCAGCAAAATATGCATTACAGGTGGTTCAGGAAGTCTACAGCACCCTAACCATCGGGAAGCAGCCTATGTGAAAGCCTATCTTAAAACCATTGCAGTACCCGACAGTAATATCATTATAGAAAATAATTCGAAGAATACTTACGAAAATGCCGTCTTTACAAAACATATCTTAGATAGCATGCAGTTTAAAGGCTCCATTTTATTGGTCACGTCTTCATTTCATATGCGCCGTTCGCTGGCTATTTTTAAGAAAGCCGGCTACCAAAACATCACACCTTTTGTAACCAATAAATTTACCGGCGATCGGAAATTTGAATTCGATTATTGCCTGATTCCCAATGCAGAGGCCGTAACCACCTTTAACCTGATCATTCACGAAATTGTAGGCTATGCAACCTATAAGCTCAAAGGCTACCTTTAATTATTAACCCAATCTGTTGTAATCATTTGCAGCATATCAAAAAACTAAAAACTATGTTCAGAAAAATCAGCGATTTTACGCAGGCATTTACCTATGAATCGGAAACAACCTTAAAGTTATTTAAAAACATCACCAACGAAACACTGGTTGCCAAAGCCCACGACAATGTGCGTTCCATGCAGCGCCTGGTTTGGCATATTACCATTACTCTTGGAGAAATGCTCGGCAAAGCCGGCTTAACAATTGATTGCCCTGATGAGCATTCGGCTCCACCCAGTGATATAAAGGAAGTTTGTAATGCCTATGAAGCAGCTTCTAAATCGGTACTCAAGGAAGTCCATAACTGGACCGACGCAGACCTTAACACTGAAGTAAATATGTATGGCGAACAATGGACCAAAGGAACTATTTTAACCGTTTTAATTAAGCACGAAGCACACCACCGCGGGCAATTAACCGTTTTAATGCGATTAAATGGTTTAAGTGTTACGGGTGTTTATGGCCCAAGTAAAGAAGAATGGGCAGCCTGGAACATGGCAAGCCCCGAATAAAAAAATTTGTACCTTTTATGGAAATTGTTCTCTAAGTGCATCCTTACTTTAAAACCATTGTTTTATGAATTTCAAGAAAATAACCACTATTGCGCTCATGTTTATTGCCACGGCGCTCATTTCGTTAGGATTTTTTTCCAATAAACTAACTTCAAAAACCGAAACCATGCTCAGTTTCAATAAAGGAGACACCTACGATAAATTATGGAAACGCGCGGATAGCTGCGAACAAAAGGGCTTGACAGAATCTGCGTTAAAAGTAGTGGAAGTTATTTATGCCAAAGCTAAAATAGAAAACAATGCGCCTCAGTTTGTAAAAGCCATTTTACACCGCATGAAGTTTGAAAGTCAAAAGGAAGAGTTTTCGCTCGAAAACTCTATTTTTAAATTACAGGACGAGGCCAAAGAGGCAAAGTATCCTATTAAACCTGTTTTGCAAAGCATATTGGCAGATGCTTTTAATCAGTATTTTCAAAATAACCGTTGGAAGTTTTATAACAGAACAACTACCGTTAATTTCAAAAACGATGATATCGAAACCTGGGATCTGAAAGCCATCAATTACGCTATCATCTCAAACTATAAAGCATCTCTTGAAAATACAGATAGCCTTAAGCGTACTAAAATTGATATGTACGACGAAATACTCACGAAAGGAACTACCGATTGCCGCCAGTGGAGACCAACCTTATACGATTTCCTGGCACACCGTGCTCTGGTTTATTTTATGAGTTCAGAAACAGATGTTTCGCGCCCTGCAAACAGATTTACCATTAATAGTGAGGAGTTTTCAAAACCTTATACCGATTTTTTAAATGCCACTATTACAAATCCTTCCGATTCGTTAGAAACAAAATACTATGCCTTAAAATTAATGCAGGACCTTACCCAGTTCCATAAAAATGATGAAAACCCCAATGCCTTAATAGATGTTGAATTATTAAGACTGGATTACGTTCATAATAATTCTCAGAATGCTAAAAAAGACACTTTATACTTTAATGCATTAAAAGCTATTCAAAATAAATTTGCAGAAAACCCACGCGTAACAGAAATTGATTACCGTATAGCAAACTGGTATATGCAAAAAGGCAACATGTACAAGCCTTTGCAGGATGATACTTATAAATGGTATAAAAAAACAGCGAAAGAAATCTGCGAATCTGCCATTACCAAATTTCCGGATTCTTACGGTGCCATTGAATGTAAAAACACTATAAATGCGCTACAAGCCAAAACATTTAACCTTACTCTCGAAGAAGTAAATGAGCCTAATAAACCATCTCGCGCCTTGGTAACATCTCAAAATGTTTCTAAGATGTATTTTAAAATTGTAAAAACCACCAGTCCGGAATTAAGGACTCTCTTCCGCAAAAAATATGGAAAAGAGCTCTATGAAAAATTTAAAACCTTTCCTGTAGCAACTTCATTTACTCAGGATATTGAGAACGATGGTGATTTCCAGTCGCATGCCACCGAAATAAAATTGCCCGAATTACCGGCAGGTTATTATGTAATCTTAAACTCCCTGAGCGAAGATTTTAAATACAACAATAATATTACAGCCTACAGCACTTATATTGTTTCAGATATTTCCAGCACAGAGAGAAGAAGAGATGATGGCTCATATGATTTTTATGCGATGAACCGTCAAACGGGAGAATTTCTTAAAAATATTCCCGCCCAGGTTTGGTTAGAAACCTATGATTATGTAGAAAGAGATTACAAAATTAAAAAAGGCTCTTTGCTTAAAACAGACGACAAAGGCTTTTTAAATGTGAGTAATACAATCAATGGGAATAATACGCAGTTCTTTATAGAATTTATCAATGGAAACGACAGTTATTTTAGCTCTAACAGTTATTATACCTATAAAACAAACCCTAACGACTACAGCGTTGTACAGTCGTATATTTATACAGACAGAGCCATTTACAGACCCGGACAAATCGTTTATTTTAAATCCATTGTTTTAGAATCCGTTAACGGTAAAAATCATAAATTAAAAACCAATTTCCCTGTAACAGTTACATTTTACGATGTTAACTACCAGAAAGTAAACTCCATTAATTTAACCACCAATGAATACGGAACGGTTTCAGGTTCTTTTACGGCCCCTCAAACCGGACTTAACGGGCAAATGCAGATTAGCGACAACTATGGTAATGCCTATATTTCAGTAGAGGATTATAAACGCCCCAAATTTGAAACAAGTTTTAATCCCGCCAAAGGAAGTTATAAATTAAACGATGAAGTAAGTGTGAGTGGTATTGCCAAAGCATATGCAGGAAATGTCATTGATGGCGCAAAGGTAAAATACCGTGTGGTAAGAACTGTCAATTATCCCTATTGGTATTGGTGGTACAGGTCGTATTACGGTGGCACATCCCAAACTGAAATTACCAATGGAGAAACAGTTACCAACGATACAGGTGCTTATATCATTAAATTTAAAGCCCTGCCCGATGAATCAGTTTCTAAAAAAAGTTATGCTACTTATAATTACCAGATCACTGCCGATGTAACCGACATCAACGGAGAAACACACAGCACACAAACTTCGGTAATAGTTGGTTACCAGGCTTTACAGCTCTCTGTTTCAGGCGATGAAGTCATGGAGGTAAACAATTCAAAACCTATTAGCATTTCTACAACCAATTTAAATGGTGTTGCTGAAGGCACAAAAGGAAACTTTACAATTTATAAATTAAAACAGCCTCAAAAGGTTTTCAGAACCCGCTTGTGGCAACAACCCGACAGACATAGTCTATCAAAAGAGGAGTACTATAAAGCGTTTCCGAATGATTTATATGACGAAGAGAACAATAAATACAAATGGGAAAAGGAAAGTAAAGTTTTAGAGAAACCCTTTGATACAGGTTCTAAAAATGAATACGACCTGTCTGCCGAATTAAAATCTTTTAAACCGGGGGTTTATGTGATTGAAGCCCTTTGTAAAGATAAATTTGGCGAAGAAATAAAAGCCTTTGAATATGTGACCGTATTCAATAAAAATTCGGATGTCATTCCTGAACAAGCGGCCGATTGGTTCTATTATCCTAAATCGAATGCGGAACCCGGAGAAAAAATAAGCTATATCCTGGCTTCCGGTTATCCATCTGTAAACTATTTATTTGAAGTAGAACAAGAGGGAAAAGTGTCTGACGTAAAGGTAATGGAAGCCTCCATGAAAACAAATGAAATAGCGGTAGAAGAAATTCACAGGGGCAATTTTGTGTTTCATACCACTTTTATCAAACACAACCGTTTGTATACCAGAAGCAATGTTATTACTGTTCCATACACAAATAAAGAACTGGATATACAATTTGAAACATTCCGTAATAAGCTATTACCGGGACAGGCAGAAGAATGGAAATTGATCCTAAAAGATAAAAAAGGAGAAAAAGCAGCAGCCGAAATGATAGCCAGTATGTATGATGCTTCATTAGATGCATTCCGCGCAAACTATTGGGACTTCAGCATTTATCAAAGCTACTATGCGCGCTTAAACTGGTCGTCGGGTATAGAACGCACAGCAAATTCTACCGAGTTTTATGAAATACCGTCAAACTATCATTCATTACCCGGACGTTATTATGATGCCTTGAATTATTTCGGATTAGGCTTTTATGGTGGCTACTACCGCTATAGCAGAGGTGCGGTTTCTAATATGGCAATGTCAACAGGAACTTATGCCGATGAAACAACCGCATCCCAAACAAAAAGTCCCGGAGTTCCAAAATTAGCATTAGGAGAAGAAAGCGAAAAGAAAGCCTATGACAAAAACATGGAAGCAGGTGACGGAGACATGGCTAATGTGGTTACTGCAAGCATAGACGGTGTTACAGGTGGATTAAGAAAAGAGAGAGATGGAAAAGATGCCGGCGGTAACATGTCGGAGATAAAAGCACGCTCTAATTTTAATGAAACTGCCTTTTTCTATCCTCAGCTACAGACTAATGAAAAAGGAGAGATCATTATTAAATTTACGGTTCCCGAAAGCTTAACCAAATGGAAAGTGATGGGATTGGCTCATAGCAAAGACCTGAAAGTAGGCCGCTTCGAAAAAGAAGTAATCACACAAAAGGAATTAATGGTGCAGCCTAATGCTCCTCGTTTTTTCAGGGAAGGCGATAAAATCACCTTCATCTCAAAGATATCTAACTTATCAGAAAACGATGTATCAGGTATGGCTGAGTTGACCTTGTATGATGCTTTAACAGAAAAAGAAATCTCGAAAGAATTGATAGATGCGGTAAGCGGCAAATTTCCGACAATAGGTTCAAGGGATTTTTCTATCAAAAAAGGCCTGAGCACTGCCATAGAATGGAGTTTACATATTCCTGAAGGTTACTCTGCCATTAAATATAAAGTGGTTGCAAAAGCAGGCAATTTCAGCGATGGCGAAGAAGTAGCCGTTCCTGTATTAACCAACAGAATGCTGGTGACGGAGAGTATGCCTATGCCAATTCGCAGTAACCAGACCAAAGAATTTTCTTTCACTAAATTTATTAATCAGAATAATAATTCAACGACTTTAAAAAACCATGCGTACACGCTTGAATTTACGGCTAACCCCGCCTGGTATGCGGTACAAGCCCTACCCTATTTAATGGAATATCCTTACGAATGTGCTGAACAAACCTTTGCAAGGTATTACGCAAACAGCCTGGCAACCTATGTGGTAAATTCAAAACCAAAGATCAAAGCTATTTTTGAAGCATGGAAAACATCCAGCCCGGATGCTTTTTTATCCAACCTTGAAAAAAATCAGGAACTAAAATCACTGGTATTGGAAGAAACGCCATGGGTACTGCAATCGAAATCAGAAAGTGAAAATAAAAAACGGGTGGGTTTATTATTTGATCTCAATACCATGAGCAACGAACAAATCCGCGCCTTTAAAAAACTGCAGAAAAAACAATCCAGCAATGGCGGCTTTGTGTGGTTTGATGGCGGCCCCGACGACTGGTACATTACGCAACATATCATCACAGGCTTTAGTCATTTAGATAAACTCGGTGTTATTAAAGCCCGCGAAAACAGCGAGGTATGGGATATGATCACTAAAGCAGTAAAATATTGCGATGACCGCATGCGCGAAGAATATGTGTACATGAAAAAATACAGTCCAAAATATAAAACGGAAAACCACTTAAGTTACATGGCTGTTCAATACTTATACATGCGTAGTAACTTTAAAGATATTGCGATGGATGGTCGTAACAAAGAACATTTCGACTATTATAAAAAACAGGAACAAACGTACTGGCTGGATAATGGACGTTACATGCAGGGAATGATTGCACTGAGTCTGCAACGCTACGGAGATATCAAAACACCGAAAGACATTTTAAAATCGCTGAAAGAAAACAGCATTAACAGCGATGAAATGGGTATGTACTGGAAAGAAAATTACGGTTACTATTGGTATGAAGCCCCTATTGAAATGCAGGCATTAATGATAGAAGCCTTTGATGAAATTAATAACGATACAAAAGCGGTAGATGATTTAAAAACCTGGCTGGTAAAAAGTAAACAAACACAGCATTGGGGAACAACACGCGCTACCACAGATGCCGTATATGCCTTACTGTTAAAAGGAACCGACTGGCTGGCAACAGAGCCTAATGTAGAAATAACAGTGGGCGATATGAAGCTGAACCCTAAAACAGATAAATCGTTGAATGCAGAACCGGGAACAGGTTATTTCAAAAAAACATGGACAGGCTCAGATATTAAACCAGCCACCATGGGCAAAGTAAAAGTGGAGAAACGCGATGTGGGTGTGAGCTATGGCGCCATGTACTGGCAATACTTTGAACAGTTGGATAAAATTACACCGCATGAAACACCTTTAAAAATTAAAAAACAATTGTTCCTGCAAAAAAACACAGCAAGCGGCCCTGTTTTAGAGCCTATTACCGAAAGCACCAACTTAAAATTAGGCGATAAGATTAAGGTAAGGATTGAACTGCGCGTTGACAGGGATATGAACTATGTACACATGAAAGATATGCGTGCATCAGGTTTTGAACCTACCAATGTCATGAGCGGCTATAAATACCAGGATGGCTTAGGGTATTATGAAAGCACCAGGGACGCTGCCACTAATTTCTTTTTCTCATATCTGAACAAAGGAACCTATGTATTTGAATATCCGTTAGTGGTAAATCATTCCGGCGATTTCAGTAATGGCATCACCACCATTCAATGTATGTACGCCCCTGAATTTACAAGCCACAGCGAAGGTATCAGGGTTAAAATAGGAAAATAAAGTCAGTAGACCTCCATAAAAAAAACCTAAGCTAATGCTTAGGTTTTTTTATTGTGCAAACTAAGAGTTTGTTTAAAGACTATTCATCATCATCCGAGTCTTTTTTCACCAGATGAGGATAAACAACCGCACCAATCGTCATTTCACTGGTTTCGAGGTTATAAATATCTCCCATGCTCATCACGTGAACAATTAAATTTTTAATGGAAATAGGTTGACTCATTTCAACCTGTGTAATGTTTGTATCCTTAATTTGCTGCCCGTCTACTAAAATTACCAGCCCCGAACCTATCGCTTCCATAATTTTACTATCGGTAATCAGTAAACCGGTATCTTCTCCAAGGCCTATGCCTAATACAATTGGATTTCCTACAACAGCCTGAAACAAGCGACCTATGCGGCCACGATGCACAAAATGTGTATCAATCACCACATCATCAATTAATCCAAGACCACTGGTAATTTTTACTTCTCCTTTTAATAAGGCCTCGCTGCTACTTCCCTGATAGATCATGCTATTGGAAGCCGCTGCCGCACCTGCCGATGTACCGGCAAAAATAAATTCTTCGTTCTGGTATTTATTCAGTAATAATTTATGAAAAGGAGTTCCTCCTAAAATAGACGTCAAACGTAACTGATCTCCTCCGGTAAACATAACCACATCCGCAGCCTTTAATCTGTCAACCGATTCCTGATCCAATGCCTGTTCTCTCTTATCAATATCCAATATACCAACATTAGTGGCACCAAGCACTTCAAGCGCTTTTACATATTCAGGACCCACTTCTTTTGGAATTTTAGAAGCCGTGGTAATGATTTCAATTCTTGATTTTTCTTTAAGTTTTGATTCATTGATCAAACGACGTAAGATACCCGTTTCAAAAAATTTAATATTCTTTTCACTTTGCTTATTCAGATCTCCGTCTGTAAAACTGCCTTTATCAACAGCTCCCCCTATAATAATTAGCTTCCCTTTTGGATTCATTGTGCGCTACGTTATGCCTTGCCCTGCAAAATTATGGTTTATAGGGATAAAAGACGATTTGTTTTATATTTTTTAATAACTCAATGATAACACGTTGTACGGGTTTATGTTATAATTGCTTATCCAGATCTTTTAATTCTTTAACCTTTTCGGCATATCCCATTTTATCGAAAGAATAGATCAGGTTATTTAAAATACGCTTAATAATATCGAGGTTAGAGCATGGCAAATAATATTTTGTTTCCGGTTCGATCTTTAATTGCTTAATAAACGAATCGATATCCGCCTGATTAAATATTAAACCTTTACTGAAAGGATTGATATAAAATAAGATATTGTCTGACAATGTTTTATGTGATGGATCAAATAAATTGGTCATATCGTTGACATAGGCCAACACAAAATGCTGGGGCAAATTAACACCATATACAGGTATATTAAGCTCTTTACAAATAAGGGTGTAAATAATACTTAACATCACAGGATTACCTTTTTTGGTTTCCAGAACCACATTTATAAAGGAATTTTGTGGGGCATGATAGTTTGTAATGTTACCTCCAAACTGATGCACTTCGAAAAGAATATGATTAATGATCTTTACTTTTTCGAGCGCCGTCAAATCATCGTGTAACTCCAGCCACACGTCCTGTTTAATCTGGTGGAGCTGTTTTTTGAGTTTATTTTCGTCGAGGTCAGGGTATTGGTAACGGGCAATAATACTGCAACCTTTAAACAAATCGTCCTGTTCGTTCTCTGCCCAGTTTTTAAGAGCATTTTGCAATGCTTTAAATTGAATGGTGTGAATAATACCTTCTATACGCTTTTGCATCAGCGCATCAAAACTATTTTCCCAGGCTGTTTCCAGATGTGGGATAGCCGGAGGCCCCAACACAATAAACCTGTTCTTTACTTCGGAATATATTCCATCATCCGGATCATCCAGCAAAGTAATAAGAGCTATTACTTCCTTCAGGTTCATTTCGTTTTTCTTGGCGCGCATACTTAAACAAAAATAGCCCCGAATTGGAGCTATTTTAACATGGAAATTAGATTTTCTTAACAATCAGGCTGTTAATCGTTGTAAACTTTCCTGTATTAATATCTCCACACTTTTTGTGTAATCTGATGTAAACTCCTTACGCACACGGTTTGCAATGATCACACAAGCTGTTAAACACTGGTGGTTTAATAACTTTCCTAAGCCGTACAATGCCGATGTTTCCATTTCAAAGTTAGTAATCCTCTGGTCGCCAAGCTTAAAAGCCGTCAACATTTCGTTTAAATTGGGCATCGCTGCTTTTAGCCTGATCTGCCTGCCCTGCGGGCCATAAAAACCTGGTGCAGTAGCTGTAATGCCAATATGAGTGCCTTCCATAAACTTTGCCATCAGCTTATCAGAAGCCTTTACACAATAAGGATAAGGTAAGTTTGGTAACCAGTTGGTATGTTTTATAAATGCTTCGCTAATTGTTTTATCTGCTACGCTTTCCCAGTTGTCATAAAAGTTCAGAAGTCCGTCAAGACCCAATCCATGCGAGCTTACCACTATGCCATTAACAGGGATATCAGCTTGTAAAGCACCACTGGTACCCAAGCGGATAATGTTTAAGGAGCGGTGTACCGGATTTAATTCCCGTGTTTCAAGATTAATGTTAACGGCCGCATCCAATTCATTTAAGACTATATCAATATTATCGGGGCCAATACCCGTAGATAACACGGTAATACGTTTTCCGTTATAAATTCCGGTATGCGTTACAAATTCGCGATGCTCGGTTTTAAATTCTATTTTACTAAACAGTTTGGATATTTGTGCTACGCGGTGCTGATCCCCTACAACAATTACATCGTCAGCAACATCTTCTGCTTTTAGGTTGATATGGTATACACGGTTTTCTTTGGTAAGAATTAATTCTGTTTCAGGAAATTGAGACATATAAGAGGTGTTTAATGATGATTACATATTAAGAGTTGAGTAAATCTAATATATATTTTCCAAAAATCAATATGCCACAAATGGCAGCAAAGATACTGGCACATAAAACAGCTCCTGCCGACAGATCCTTTACTTTTCCCGCCTGTTCGTGCCAGTTGGGTTGAACCAGATTTACCAAATGTTCGATAGCAGTATTAATGATTTCAAGACTAATGACAAGTGCAAACAGTAATAAGAGAATCAACCATTCTATATGACTGATCCTGAAATAAAAACCTGCGGCGCTTACAAGCAAAGCAATAATGACATGAACCCTCACGTGTTTTTCTTTCCAGGCAAATTTTAAACCCTTGCAAGCAAAACCAAAAGACTTTTTAAAACCTGGCATAATTCTGTTTTTAAAATGTTATCGGCTTAAAAAGCCAATACTTTTTTTGAATGAGATCTATTTACCAAATTTAATAAATTAAACACACACTACCCGTCATTCCTAATATTTGGCAGTCTCTTTACCTTCGCCAGGCTTGTGGTTTATCACAAAAAACACCATCATTAAAAAAGCAGAAAATACACATGTAAAAGCACTTACTTCTTTTAAAGATTGTTCATGAATAAATAAACGTAAACAGGTTTTCATGAATCCTACCGGGTGAATCACATCCCAGCTGTTAAACCTTACATATCGGCCTAAATAAAGCCCAAATGAAATAAGCCAGAACACACCGAAGGTAAACACCCTGTGGTAAAAGGGCGACAGGTAATGTTTAAATACAATGAGCATATCCTTTAAGGATTTCATAAACACCACAAGCCCTGTAAAAGCAAAAGACAAGATTAAAACCAGATCGAACCAAAGCGGTATATCTGTTCTTTGCCTTAAATGAAAAAGATCGGTAAGGATATAAGGTGCATTGGGTAAAAACAAGAGCCATGCAAACACCAGTGGTATATGCTTTAGCTGAAGCTTATTTTTGGTTTTGAGGTATTCGCTGACCCACCATGGAATAAGCGCCAGAAACAAATTCCATATTAAAAAGAAATAGGAGAATTGATTGGTTTTAAAAATGCGAAAAGCGCATAAGGCAATGGCAAAGGCGGTAAAGCAATATACGAGTTGTTTAAAGTTTAATGATTTCATGGTTTTATAAAAGGATTATGCTTCAGGTTTAAGATTTATTACAATCAGGTCTTTAGGGCAGTTATATCGTATAGGCAACGTATCTCCAAGGCCTTTGCTGATATAGTAGCGGCAATTGTTTACAGTTGTTTTTAATCTATTCCATTTGTAAAAAAATCTTCCGGGAAAGAGGCCTTTCTCTGTTTGCCAGGCTACAAACTGACTTCCATGCAAGTGCCCGGCAAAGGCCACATCGTATCCCGGTATGGTTTCAATATCAAGCGGCTTGTGCAGACATAGAATTTTCAGGTCTGCCTTATGTTCTTTACCGGTTATCATATTTCCATCAATCTGAATGCTGCAGCCATTAACGCTTATCTGAACAGACTTTTTTTCGATCCATACTATTTTATGCGCGAGCATTATATTTTTAAGTGTCTCTATTCCAAAAAAATAATCGTGGTTCCCGGCTACAGCCATTACGTGATCAATGCCTGCAAATGACTTTAAAAGTTCATTTAAATGCACTAGTCCTTTTTTTGTATCTGCATAATCGCCGCCCAATAATAATACATCAGGTTTTGTTTGTTTTACTTCCTGCACGATATTAGCGACCATAGGAGCGCTGTAGGCATTAAAATGCAGATCGGACATATAGACAATCCTTAAGGGTTGTTTACCGTCATAAGTCAATTCCTCAGAACGGATCTCGAAAGCGCTTTTATATCCTATCTCTAACTTCATCCTGATACCAGATTAAAACAGCCAGACATCCTTTATACCAATTGCGGAAAGGATCAGAAAAACGCAACAAACCAAATACCATATAAAACCCAATGGGGATCACTTTTACCAATACATTCAATAACCCGATACGATATGTGATGGATATACTTTTTAAAACAGGCTTCTCCACTTTATCGATCAATAAAGGAAACAAAAACAAAAAGTGTATTTCTGCAATATAAAACACCAAAATAGATAAGGGCGTTAAATAGATATTCCATGTAAAGAAACACCACAACGATACAAAAAACGCAGCCATACAAATGCCATACTTCATAAAACCATAGGCGTTAAAATGAACTAAAGTATCATACTGAATCGCTTGTTTATTCTCAAATACCGAAAGCCACTGGCACATCCACACACCGCCCTGCCTGAACAAATTGAAAGACACCGGCTTATCAATAAGGATAGACTCCTGCCTCATGAAGATTTCGCTTTTTTGTATGAGTTCCTTTACATTCATTTAGCCGTAAATAAAATGAAACCAGGCTAACCAGGCAATACCGTTGCCAAATACCAACATCCGATGGTACAGGGTTTCTTGCTTTCCGCAGCGTTTGATATGAAACACAAATTCATCATAACTGATAGTGACCACGGTATAAATTAAAATAACGATGATAGGAATTAAGTACGCAGATGACGTTGTACTCATCATGGCAAACCACATGACAATAAACATGGGCAAGCCACCAAGTCCCAGGGCCGCTGCTTCCGCATCCCTTTCTTTTTTAGGGATCTTAAGATTTAAAGGATCTCTGTGAAATTTCCAGTCGAGGATGCCGCCCACGGTAGCAATGGTTCCAAACAACGCCATCACCAAAAACTGCCAGGGTATAAAAGGGAAAGCCACGTTGAAATTAAGTTTGTGGTGCTGCCTGAAAATAAACAATAGAATAGCAAATAAAATTGCCGGCATAAATAATAGAATTAACGACACATAATTCCTGAAGGATTTGTCAATGGTATTTACAGCTATTTGTTTTCCGCTCATGGTATAACTGAATTAAAATGGTGTATAATGGTTTAATTGAGTTTGGTGGTTGCCCGCGTTTTTATTAACTCTAATTCTTCCTGTAAGATATCTTTCATTAAGTAATTGGCCCAAATGCCCGAATACCAGTTAAAAGGCGTATTAATATAAAAGCGGGTCGAAAGTGTTAAGCGCGATTTTCCATCAGGTAATTGTTCCAGTTTATAAATATCTTCTAGAATATCAATGTGTTTTCCTCCAATTAAAATATGTTCATCCATAACGGTAGGAGGTATATTTTTAGGATCGGTTTTAATATCCAGCGCCATAAAGTGCTCGGGCTCATATTTCGAAATTGTTTCTTTAAAATACAATCCCTTTTCATAAATAGCGATCCGCTTTCCTCCAATGGCCGGAGTATCTAATACAGTACGCAAATGACGCGGAAAGCCTAACATCCCTGAAAAGCTGCTCTTCTCTTCTTTGGATTCCAATTCGTTAATGTGCGTTAACTGCTTCCATACTTCTTTAGGACTGGCTGCTATCACGATCTCTTCGCTTATATTAAAATGCCTGGGCGTTAAGGTTTTCTCTCCTTCTACATAACCGGCAAAGGCAGGAAGAAGAAACAAAAGAGACATATTTAAGGTAGTGGGCTTCCCAAAATCGTTGGTATCATTCATATTCTTTGCCCGCCCTCTTTTAATGTAATAGGCTATCAATCCACCGAGACCGGCAAGAATCGCGAAAAACGGGTAAATCATGATCCAGCAAATACTTCCCTCTATATTTAACAGCATGGTAATAACCAATATCACAAGGCTTGTAAGCCATGGTAGAAAAAAGGCGCCGACTCCGTTAATTCCTTTTTGCTTAGGGATCACAATAATCGTAACAAAACCAATAAGCATAGGCACAAGTACCAGGAACGTGACACTCATAATTCCCATAATATTATCCAGGAAGCCAAATAACAACCTGATAGAGAGCCCGTATACGGAGGCGAATGCAACTGCCAGCAATGATTTCATATGTAGATGTTTATTGTTTTTTAATTGTCATATGTTATAGTCATGTCTTCTCAAACTAGTTGCGCCTAGGAAACATGACTATTTCATATGTAATGTTTTATTTTGTATTAAATTTAGAAATTAGTTTTATACCGGAACGAATCCTGTATAAAAAATCCTGCTAATAAATACTCTCCAGTATTTGCTTGTCGCGCAAATCAAAACTTCTCCAGTCTGAATTATAATCAGATAAATAACGTTCTATCTTTGCATTTAATAACTGTATATAGGTTTCAGTGTGGTACCGGGTTAATACTCTTCCCGTATAATTTTTAAGCTTGGCATTAAATTCAGAGAAACCCGGTTGTTTGGTAACTGCCATTAATTCAGGGATGTTAGCATCCGATAAATAAAACAAATAGTAATAGTCAACGCCGGCTAATGGTTTATTTTGAATATTATAACGCGTAATGAGTTTATCCCAGTTAAAGCAACCTGAAAGTATAAGTACAGAGAACCATAATGCCACATTGGTTCTTATCAGATACCAGTTCGATTTTTGTTTGTAAATCTTAAAGAACATGATACATAAGCCACACGCAGCCATTAATAACCAAACATACACTCCTACTCTTTTATAAGTAAAATTAAATTCATGTATATAGATCCGGTTTCTGAAAGCGGTAGAAGAAAGCATGATTATATTTTGGAAGATCCACAAATAAATGCATACCATGAGGGCTTTATTACTTTTTACGTTCGCAAATTCGTTTCTGCACAAATACATGATAAAGCTGGTTGCTATGATAATAGACAAAATAATGATTGCTACTCCACTATGCACAAAATCGGAATGCGTCACATTTTTTGGTAAACCACCGTTAAAATAGAGGGTTTGTATATCACCCATATTTAAAACAACCAGCATTAAATTTAAAACAACAAATAAAAGCAACCCTGCGTAACGCTCTGTCTCAAACCTTTTCCTGTTAGAGTCATTTTCAATAGCATTTTTATTTGTAACGGATAAGCCATTTTCCCAGGCTTCCACTTGTTCAATAGGCCTGTGATAGAAGAATCCATAAACCATTAAAAAACCTCCCAGTGTAAAAAATATCCAGGCCGCACTTATAAAATCAAAATTGATCCACCTGGTGTTTTCTGCAAACAAAGGGTTCGAACTTTTATACATGCTAAAGAATAAAGCACTCAACAGAAATACAATGAAAGTAGCCAATACCTTTATTCCGTTTTTTTTGGTGTTTTCGTTTTCTTTGGGTTGCGCCCGCTTAATAGTATCTAACACAATGTAAACAAGCGAAGATACTATGGAATAAGCACTAAACAAAAAGGAGAAGATATTAGACGTTGCCACGTTAAACGAAAAAGCAGACACCAATAATAAACTTAAAATATTACCAATGATACTTAAGGCACTGGAATGCACAAAAACAGAAGCGGCACTCGCCACACAGAGCAATGCTGCCCAAAGCCATTGTTTACTTTTAAGCAACTTCACATTCTTTAATACCAGTACCAGAAGCAATATTAGCGTAAACAAAAGGAAATTAATTCCTGCATTTTGCCTGTAAAATAAAAAGCTGTAAGCGCCTGTGGCTATCAGCAATAAATAATCGTTTTTTTTCATGTGTGTTTATTTAAATTGTATTTTTTATAGATAAGCTGTCTGTATCCAAAGAAGATGATTGAAAACGACACTAAAACGTAAAAAACATTTCCAGAGGCGCGAATACTAAAAATGATTAAGACATTTATCATGACAAGAGTCCAATAAATAAAGATTCGTTTTCTTATGACGGATTCACTTTTTGAGTCTTTAACTATTTTAAAAGATGATGCTAATGGCTCCAGGATGATATACAGAATAAGAAAAGTAGTCATCAGAATAAATACGATTACTCCAAGCCACCACCATACTGAATAACTAGCATCTCCCATATTTATATTTCTTTAAACAGTGTTCTTTTAACCTGGTTAAGATCCTGGCTAAGCAAAGGCTTTATGCTTAACGCGGAGATATCCTTACTGTTCTTTCCTCTTTCATAGGCAGCCCTCAGGTATTTCCATTGCGTAGGCAGAATACACCAGGCACCAACGATGGTGCTGACAGAAGCAATGGATTTTTTGCCGTTTCCATGCAGGAAAAATTGCAAAGCCACTTCGTCTTTAAACGACACGGAGTAATCGAGGAGCACATGCTGCACATCGTGGTATTCTGCTCCGGCAAGAGGTTCTAATCTATAACTCTTCAGGAATTCACCCAATGCTTTACCAAGGCTCTCTTCCGGAAACCGGAGAAGTTCAGCCGTACTGATATTCCAGCTCTTTTCTTTTGTTCCGTAATTAAATACGGCAGGCCCTATGAGCTTAGCTACCCATGTAGAAGTCTTAAGGTGTAGTTGAATTAAGGGATCAAGCCCTTTTTGCAACAGTGTTTTTAATTCATGTTTCATATGTAGATGTTATTGTTTTTCAAAGGTCACATGGTATAGTCATGTTATCTTCGTTGGTGTTTATGCTGTCAGTAACATGACTATTTCATGGTATCTTATTTTTGAGGTGTTCTTAAATACTTAGCTGTTGGTATGTAAGCTCCGGATTCATTAGTTCCAGCATATTGATTTTACGTTTGATATACAGCAAAGGAATCATTCCCAATACTCCAAAACTGCAATCAATAATTTGGTGGTAAAACGGAATATGACGAATAGGCCCGCAAATAAACGCTAAGGGAATAATTCCGATACAGGCCATAATGCCCACATCTACAATAAATTTGTTCCTCACCGGGTTTTTATACACGCCAACAAAAAATAAAGAAATAATAATATGAGCAAAGGCTAACCAATCGGTACCATATAAAACAATAGAAGGGGTTTTGTGGACAGATTCGAACACCTTATAGATCCATGGATGAAAAAACGCGGGAAAGGCATTGATGTTTGCAACCATAAAATTCACTTCCGTTACCAACGGAAAAGCAGTAATACCGCTTAATACCAAAAGAGTAATGAATACACCTGTTACTACTCTGATTCTTTTTACCTCTGTGTTTTGCATAATATATATTTTTAGATGAATATTTTAGTTCTTAGATCACTGATGTTTTCACTCAACAATACTTTAAAATCCCAATCCCTGATAGCAGTAGAGTGCCTGCCTTTTTGAAAGGCCCTTAAAAAATAAAAGAGTTTACCGGGGAATAAGAAAGCGGTGATCATGCAGGTGCCAATGGTAAAAAATGAAGGCTTGCCATTTCCCCATAAAAAGAACTGCATGGCCGCTTCATCAATCACGTTGGTTGTGTAGCCCAGCAACACATGAAATACATCGTGGCGTTCGGCTTTTGGAATCGGTTCAAATTTTTCTTTTTTATAAAATACTCCTAATGTATGCCCCAAACTTCCGGGAGAATAGTTTAAAAGATCATCCGAGCATATATTCCATGCTACCCTACTCTTATTTAAGGATGCATGTATTGGAACACCTTTCTCTAAAAGCCATAAAACAGCTTTAGCCCTTAGCGAATGTTCTGATTGATAATTTATCTCTATTTTTTTCATTCTTTTATTTAAAAGTACTTTGAAATACAAAGTAAATATTCAAAAAAAAGGATCAACGTCCTTTCAATAATTTTTCGAGAGCATCGAGGTGCTCATTAAATGCTTTCATACCAACCTTTGTTACAGAATAGGTCGTTAATGGTTTTTTACCCACAAATTCTTTCTTCACATGTATATAACCTTCTTTTTCGAGAGCAGTAATATGACTTGCCAAATTACCATCGGTGAGGTCAAGGGTCTCTTTCATCGAGCTAAAGTCTACACTGTCGTTTACCATCAATACACTCATAATGCCAAGGCGAATACGATTTTCAAAAGCTTTATTTAAATTATGTATGTTGTACTTCAAATCTTAGATACTATTTCTTATTACTAAGGGTTTCCATTTTTTATTCCCTGCTCTCACCCTCTTCTTTCCTATCTTTTCTGTCATACCTGAACCACATGGTAGCTCCGTATACGATATGTAAAAATCCAAATCCAATCGTCCAGAAATGCAATCCGTAATTCAGGTTAAAGGCATTTAACAGCCCTAGTACGATTTCACAAATTCCGAAATAGCGGATATCGTCATAAGTATACTTGCTTGCATTCAATAAAGCCATGCCATAAAACAATAACATGGTGGGCGCAATATAAATAACAGAGTGATTATAGATCATAGCCATGCAAAAAATGCCGCCGGCTCCCAAGGGAATACATAAATTAACCAGTGCCCGTAAAGCAGTATGATCAAATAAGGTTTGTCCTTGTTTTTTAGCTTTTTTGTTCGACAGGTAATAAGCGGTAACAATAGAAAGAAAGAGAACACCGGCACTGATAAAAATAAAATTCCTGGTAATATGCCTGATCAGGTCATTTACCAGTTCCACATCCTTGCAGGTTCTTACAAAGTGAAAATAATACTGAACTGCAGCTGCACCCATTAATGCATAAATACCGGCAAATACACCCGACAAACCACTCAGTGATAAAAAACGGGTTGATTTTCTCATCATTTTGCGAATATCCTGTATCGCTTCGAGGTGTTGGCTGTTTTCTGTCGTCATGTTAAAAGCACTTTGCAACACAAAGTTAAAGGATATTTTCATACCTGCAACTCCTTTTAACGATTTTTTATAAAAAAGTTTATGCCTACTTTTACCATATGGCAAGAATTATGGCAATAGATTATGGAAGTAAACGTGTAGGCATTGCGGTTACAGATCCCCTACAGATTATTGCTTCAGGCCTTACAACGGTTCATAGTAAAGACCTTATTGCATTTTTAGAAGATTATCTGAAAAAGGAAACCGTTGAGTGCATTGTTGTAGGAGAACCAAAGACACTTCAGAATGAAGCCTCCGATAGCGCAAGGTACATCGATCCTTTTGTGACTCATTTAACCAGGAAGTTTCCTACGATAAAAATTGCGCGTTACGACGAGCGCTTTACCTCTGCCCTGGCCCATCAAACCATGTTAATGGGTGGTTTAAAAAAGAAAGACCGTGCCAACAAAGAAACGGTTGATAT
>JAZJZF010000083.1:648-53828 GCA_040389965.1 Bacteroidota bacterium | reverse complement strand
AGGAACATTAAAATGGTAAGTGCCACCATTCTTTTACAGGATTACCTGTCATTTACCGGCAAATAATTTTTCGATTTATTTCATAAAAAAAGTCCCGCCAATTGACGGGACTTTTCTATTTGAGCAAATTGCATTATTTGGCAATCAACATTTTATAATTTACAGAACCGCTTTCAGCAGTTAAGGATATATAATACACTCCGTTGTTTAACTGAGAAACGTTAACAGAAGTTTCCATTTCCGTGATCTCTTTACGGATCACTTGTTTACCTGTAACATCGTACATGACAAGTACTGCAGGGAAAGCAGAAGATTGTACTGTAAAGTTACCAGTGCTAGGATTAGGGAATACATTAAATACAATTGTATTTTGATTTTCCTGGATACCTGTACAAGTATTTACCGTTACTGTTTTAGCTGCACTGGCAGTACAAGAACCAATAGCACTTGTTCCTATTACAGAATAAGTAGCCGTAGTTGTTGGCGAAAATGGCGTTCCATTAACTACTCCACCTGTCCATGTATAAGTACTCGCTCCATTTGCAGTTAAAGTAACTGATTGTCCGTTACAGATAACGCTTGGTGTTGCCGTGATATTAATGGTAGGATTTGGAATACCAATTAAATTGGTAGTGATAGATTTGCTACAGCCCAGTGAAGATGTTCCGGTAACTGTAAAAGTAAAAAAGCCGGCAGTAGCCGCAGCTACGGATATTGTGTTAGTTGTTACACCTGACGGGTTCCATGAATAAGATGTTGCTGTTCCTGAAGCTGTTAATGTAGTTGTTTTACCAACGCAAATCGATGCTGAAGTAGAGGTAACAGTTGGTAAAGGATTAACGGTAACTGTTACCGTTTTGCTATTAGCACAACCTGCGTTAGAACCGTTAACTGTATAGGTAATAGTAGTAGTTGGCGTTACAGATATTGCTGTTGTGGTTTGAGAGCCTGGTGCCCATACCTGTGAAGTAACACCGGAAACCGTTAACGTAGTAGCCTGGCCCGCACAAATAGTAGCACTGGCAGGTGTAATGGTTAAAGTAGGCAATGGCGTTACAGATACTGTTCCTGTAGCACTGAATGTACCTGCACAACCTGAAGCACTGCCACTTACAGTATAAACAGTAGTAGATGTTGGATTAACAGATACAGAAGCATTGTTTGATACAGGAGAAGTCCATGTATAAGTAGAAACACCACTAGCTGTTAAAGTAGTAGTAGCACCTGCACATATAGAAACAGAATTTACTGCTAAAGTAGGAGATGCAATAACGTTTACGGTTGATTGTGCTGTGTTTGTACAACTTCCGGCAGTACCGGTAATTGTATAAACTGTTGTTGAAGTAGGGTTAGCTGTAACCGTAGATCCTGTAGAAGCACTTAAGGTACCGGCAGGAGACCATGAATAACTTGCAGCACCGGTAGCAGTAAGTGTAGCTGAACCACCTGAACAGATAGAAGAGCCATTTACTGTAATAGTAGGTGTTGGATTTACTGTTGCGGTAACAACAGCGGTAGCCGTACCACAACTATTGGTTACAGCCAGTGTATAAGCTCCTGATGCTGCTCCTGTAACTGTAGGACTGCTAATAGTAGATGATGAACTGAAAGTCCCTGTACCAAACCATGAATAACTTAACGGACCGGTACCTGTAGCACTTGATGTTAGGTTAAGCGCCTGGTTAGAACAAATAGGAGAAGCTGCAGCGATTGCTGTTATTGAAGGACTTGTACAACTTGAAGTTGGAGAGAAGGCCAAACCTCTAAAAATAGTATTGGATGTTGTTGCTGTTGCTAATGTTGTAATGGTAGATGTTACTACAGAACCACCATCCACGATAGAGATTAAACGGTTGCTGCTGGTTTCAGCGGATGTAGCATAAAGAACAGGATTAGTGCCGCTAAAATCTACCACTAAACCCCTTGCACCTGTTGTAACAGCTGTATTGGTGCTGGTAGCAAAGGTATAAGCCAATGTCCAGGCTGTACCGTTGAATGTCCATTTCTGAATACCTCCACCTGATGATGTACTTCTATCATCAGCAACATAACCGTAAGTAAGAGATGGGGCAATAGCAAACTGATAAGGACTGGTAAGTGTGCCTGTTGGCACAACCAATGTAATGGTTGACGCCGGCACTGTAGTGGTTCCGCTTCCTATAGTGTTTACGACATAAATTCCCGGTACGCCTGAACCTGTTGAAAAGGCAAGATCACCGGCTTGTATAGACAATGCTCTTGCATTGGAAATGGTAGTTTGAATAGAAGAGGCAGCTGCTGTTGTTCCAAAATAAGCTGTCCCGTTATTAGAGCCGTTAGCCCAGTAATTACCAATACCATCAGAAGCGGCACTACGGATATTACCTCCCGAGTAAAAAGAAGTGCTCGATGCTACGCGTGTAAACGTTCCCGCTGCATCCACTGTTCCTATTACCCTTGGCACTAAAGTACCTGATGCAGAAGCAATGCTTGATGTGTATGTTCCTGCATATCCTGACAGTACTAATTTCTGTCCGTTTGAAGAACGTGTTAATAAGCCTTCAGCCGTTGAATTTCCTAAAACTACTAAGCCTGTAGCGCTGGAAGTAGGCACTGCAACGCTATAACCGGGTACTCCGGTTGTTGAAAATTCTTTTAAAATAACTGCATTTCCTGTATTAGACAAAGCAGTAGAGCCGTCACCGGCTTGTAATACAACAAGGTTACCGGCAGTAAACTGAGCGTGAGTTTCATTTGCTATCATGGCAAAACAAAACGTCGTCAGGCAAGTAACGGTGTTTTTAATCGTAAGTAATTTTTTCATCATGGTTTTATTTTTTTTAAGTTCGATAAATGTATAAAAAAATAGCCCCAATTGAGCCAGAAAAACGTTAAAACGACCCATTTTATCGTCAACACCTTATTAACAATCAGCCCTATGTAAATTAAACATTAACCACTCTTAAGGTCTTCTATACACCTTTATGATTTACAGGTAACATAAGAGGTAGTGGTCATAATATTTTAATGATGTTCCATTAAAATAGATTCCTGGTTTGCAAAAGATATTTGCAGGAAAAACTTCAACTATGAATAAACCACTATTTAAAAATCAGGGGATCATCATCACACTTTTTGTGTGCATTTTATTGACCCTAAATGCAAAAGCTCAAACCGTTATTTACAGTACCGATTTTGGAACTGTTGCTAACGTAAATCCCGCCAACTGGACCTTTACTGGCATTGGCATGAATACCAGTACCAACACACCTTCAAGTGGCTACACAGGTGTTTCCGGTGGTGCATACCTTGGAGAAGGTAACTCGGTTACTTTTACCAACACTGCAGGAAACAGCGAACCTTCTTCTCCTATTGGTATTTCCACGGCTGTGCTACAAATAAGTACCTTAACTTACAGTAATATCAATGTATCCTTTGGTCTGAGAAAATCATCAGCCGGGTATAATACCAATGCTACTTACTCATTTGAATGGAGTACTAATAATGTAACTTATACCCCGATTGTTTATACAGAACCAACAGCTGGAGGCTGGGGTCTTGCAACAGGTTCCGGCCTGGATCTTCCTGCAGGCGCTAATAATCAGGCAACGCTTTATTTACGTTATACTTTTAACAGAACAGGAACAAGCTCAAACTACAAAATAGACGACATTAAAATAACGTCTGTTATTGCAAGCGATGTAACGCCTCCGGCAGTATCAAATGCTTACCTGCTTAATGGGTCAACAGTAAAAGTAAAATTCAGTGAGCCTGTTACAGCAGCGTCTGCTACTGCAACTACACATTATACATTTACACCGGCTTCTACAATCAGTTCAATCACATTAAATGCTACCGGCGATACAGCAACACTTAACTTATCAGCGCCTTTGCCTATTGGTGTTTCTTACACACTTGGCATTAATGGTATTTCTGACATTGCTTTAAATACAATGACTGTTGCTCAAAATTTCCCTTTATTAAATACAGGGATCATTGCAAAAGCTTATACCTGGAAACATCCTCAAACCATTGGTACATACCAGGGTTTAAACATTCCTAACGGAGGTTTTTCAGGATTAAATTATATCAAAGGTACTACTAATGAATTTTATGTTGTTACCGATCGTGGACCTAATTTAGATGCTAATAATAACAACCATGCTTTAGCAATGGGTGGAGCAAGTAATACAGCAAAGCTATTTGCTATGCCTGCTTTTAATCCAAATGTGATGCGCTTTAAAGCTCAGGGCGATTCGTTGATATACCTTTCTTCTTTTACCATAAAAAGACCTAACAATTCCTCTACTTCAGGATTAATTAACCCTGCGCAAACCGGTGGAACCGGAGAAATAGCGCTTTCGGATACTAACGGTACAGTTGTATCTCCGGATATATGGGGCATAGATTCTGAAGGATTTACAGATGGTAATAACAGTGATTTTTGGATCCCTGAAGAATATGGTGTGAGCATTTGGCATACAGACGCTAATGGTAAGGTTATAAACCGTTATGCTCCATACGGAGGTTTACCAGGCGCTCAGCCGGAAGATATTGCTATTGATACCATTTTTAAATTCAGAAATCCAAACAAAGGATTTGAGGGTGTAGCATTTATGCCTAATAAAAAAGTATATGGCTTTATACAAAATACGATCCTGTTTCCTGCGAGTGATGTGAACTTAAAAAAGAATACACGTCTGCACCGCTTTGTTGAAATCGATACAAGAACTAACACCACCCGTATGCTGGGCTACGAACATGATGCTGTTCCTGCAAGCGGCTCATTAAGCAGTATTAAAAATGATAAGCGTTATATAGGCGATGCCGTTGCCATAAACGATCATGAAGTATTGATCCTGGAACACGGTAAAAGTTCAACAGAGTCGTACGGAAAAATCTATTTAGTAGATATTACACCTGCCACTCCTATTAATCCTACACAACATATGATCTACGCGTCAGGCACAAAATCATTTGAGCAGTTATTGGATTCAACTACTGCAGCAGCAAATGGTGTTACTGTTGTAAAGAAAACTTTGTTAATCGACTTAATAGCTAACGGTTATGATCCTAACATTGAAAAGGAAGAAGGTATAACTATTATTAATGATACCTGTATTGCTATTGCAAACGATAATGATTTTGGTCTTATTTCAAATAACTCAGATGGTGTAGCATCTTACAATAACGTTAAAAGCTACATCTACACTTTTTCTTTTCCAAGAAGCAGAAAATTAAATTTATGTGGTAATACTACTATTGCAAGTTCAACCATTTCGGCTTGCAGCGGCGATTCTATACAATTAACAATGGTTGCTTCGGCCGGTACAAATTACCAATGGAAAAATAATTCGACGCCAATAACAGGTGCAGGCGCTTCTTCTTACTACGCTAAAACTGCAGGTTCGTATGAATTATATACGACTAATGTTAACGGATGTATTTCTATTTCAAACACTAAGGTGCTTACTTTTACAGTAAGTCCTACACTTACTGTAAGTCCTAGTGCTACAGTAGTATGCGCCGGACAACCGGTAACTATAACAGCAAGCGGTGCAAATACGTATTCCTTTACGGGTGGTATATCAAACGGTGTGGCATTTACTCCCGCATCATCTACAACCTATAGCATTACAGGAACTAATACTGTAACCACTTGTAAAGCAACTGTTTCACAAGCTATTACGGTTAATCCTTTACCTACAGTTTCTGCAAGCAGTAGTAATTCTTTAATTTGTACAGGTAGTAGTGTTAATTTAACAGGTTCAGGTGCTGCGTCTTATACCTGGAATCCGGGTAATATGACAGGTACCACTGTATCGGTTTCTCCTACATCAACTACTGTATATACTGTAACAGGTAAAAACGCAAACGGATGCAGTAACACATCAAACATTACACAATCTGTTTCTAACTGTACGTCTATTGAAGATTTGGCAGCTAACGAGCCGGCATTATTGTCTGTATTTCCAAATCCAAACAATGGTGAGTTTATTATTAAAACAAGTTCAGATTTAATGCTTTCAATTGTAAACCAATTAGGTGAAGAATTAAAAGTTATCTCCTTAAATGCAAACAATAATTACCAGGCAAACGTAAACGGTTTACCAAATGGCATTTATTATTTAATGAATAGATCAGCTAAAAACGTATTACCTCAAAAAATTGTTGTAGCCCAATAATTAACAGGCCTTACGCAAAAAGCGGCTATCTGAAATTCAGATAGCCGCTTTTTTTTTAATAAGTGTATGTTCTTTGTTGTAACTATTTAGAATAACATTTTATAAGTTACATTACTTCTTTCTCTATAAACTTTAGCCCTAAGGTTTCCAGTTCTTCCAGCAAAGGCTCATAAATTTCTTTTACTGTAGGGATCTGCACTCCATACAATCTAAATTTACCGGTCAGGAAATTCTTTACCGTTATTGCCAAAGGCAGGCCCACTGTTTTAGCCATAGCGGTGTGCACTTCGTCATCGCCAATAACTACCAACGAAGAGTTTAATTGTTTAGGCAAACCATTCAACTGGTATTCGAACTGGTGCTGCATCACAATCATGTCTTTATCTCCCGGTTTCAGTAACCATTTTTCTTCCAACAGGTGCTGTAATAATTCGGCAGGAGAGCCTTCTTTTAATACGATTGGTTTATTCGAAAATAATTCGAGATACTCTAATTTACTCATTACCTCATCATCCATTTCCGGCCCCATAAACGCCATTAGCTTAACCTTTGCATTGGCTGATCCATCAGGTAAGAACGATTCTATTAACTGAGTATAGGTCATAGAGTCAGCATGCTTAATTTTATACGTATCATCCGTTAAACCTAATTTCACAAATACGTTCCATGCTTTGCAATAGCCTGGCATACGTAAGGTACCACGTAGCATGGTAGTTGTATCGATTAAACCATAAGGTTCTTTATAACTAATGCTATCACGGTTTGCGTAACCATCAAACTTTCCGTAACCTTCCATTTCAATGGTTTCGGTTTGCGTATAGATACGGTTGTAAGGAATAAATTTTAAATTTCCGTTTTCTATGAACTGTGCTGTTCCCTGCCCTGCTAATACTACATTACGGGGGTTCCAGCTAAATTTATAGCCCCACGGATTATCGTTGCTTTCGGGAGCAACCAGGCCTCCACAAAAAGATTTAAAGCCTGTTATTTTTCCACCAATTTCTTTAATGTGATGAATCACTTTCATGGCAGATGCATGGTCAATTCCGGGATCCAGACCACACTCGTTCAATAATAAAATATTTTTCTGTTTTGCTTCCGCATCAAGCTCTTTCATATCGGCACTTACATAACTTGCTGTGGCAACATGTTTACCAAGTCTTACACAATCTCTGGCTACATCACCATGCATAAAGGCAGGAAGCATGGAAATCACAAAATCTGCCTGTGCTATTAATTGTTCACGTAAAGCAGCATTGGTCACATCAAATTCAACAGCCGTAGCATTGTCTTTATAATTTGCGATCTTTGCTTCTACCGCAGCCTTATTGGCATCGGCAATGGTTACATGCCAGCTGTTTGCTTTTGCATTAGATAATAAATACTGTATTAAACTTGAAGAAGAGCGTCCCGCCCCGATAATTAAAATTTTACTCATAACACTAATTTCTATCGCAAAAATAACCTTAAATTTGTTAACCGGAAACTTATCTACATGCTACAAAAATACACAATAGCTATTATTACCCTTTTAAATGCATGTATCCTAAAATCCCAGTCTAATTCATTAGTTATTTTCAGTGCTGGCGGCGACCCTTTTCTTTTGTCTGTCGATAGAGCCAGGATCAATACTATTGCCCAGTCTAATGTAAAATCATATGATCTGCAATTAGGCTGGCATCAGGTCGAAATTGCCTCTATTATAAATAACAAAGAATGGAAGCTGAATGATTCCGTATTATTTGTAAACGAGCCTAAATACAGTCATAAAGAATTCACCTATGCACTGGTTTACAATGGTAAAAAGCTGGTATTGGAATTTAAATCGGTTTCCGAATTATCGGGCCCTCCTGCTCCACCGGTACCCGAAGCTCCCAAAGAAAAAGCTCCCGTTGTAGATAATAGTATTTATGGCAACCTGTATAAAGCCCATAACAATAAGCCTGTTTTTTTTAATAACTATAATACAGAAACAAAAACATGTGAGGTAGCACTTAATGAAAAAGATATGGCTTATGCCATCAAATTGCTGAAAAGCATTAATGACGATGCCAGGCAAATAGGCTATGTAACAGATATTGTTGCCTTTAACTGTTATACAACGTCTCAACTTCAGGAACTATTATTAACGTTTCCTTCGGAAATTGACAGGCTCAATATTGCAAAACCGGCCTACTTACATGTAAGCGATAAAAAAAACATTTCGCAGCTTTATACTGTGTTTAAGTATCAAACCATCAAAGATAATTACACTACCTTTATTGAAGAGCAGGAAAACAGTGTAAAACAACAGAAATTACAATGCATTCAGGCCATTGATGCTAAAGCCTTTGAGGGACTTTACACCAAATTAAAAAACAGCGGGTACGAAAATGAAAAGCTTGTTGCCACAAAAAGAGCCCTGGTAAACGTTTGCCTTTCTACCGAACAAACCAAACAAATAACTCAGCTCTTTACACATGACAGGGAAAAGCTGGAATGCCTGAAATGTGCTTATATTGTTATTGTTGATAAAGACAAGGCAAAAGACCTGGCAGAGCAATTTCAATTTTCGGAAACAAAACAGGAGTTTTTAAAATTCATTTCTAAATAAAATGTCCAATGAGAGATTTAAAATTATTTTTAACTGCTATAGCCGGAGCCAAGGCTGTTGCGCTGGGAGCTTTAGGAGCGCATTATTTAAAAAGTAAATTACCAACAGGCTTAATTACTCCCGATCAGTTGAACGGGTTTGATACTGCCGTGAAATACCAGATGTATCACACGCTGGCTATGCTGGCACTAATTCTTTTATCGAAACACATCACACATAAATTTATCAATTGGGCCTACTGGTGTTTTTTTACAGGTATCGTCTTATTTTCGGGTTCGCTTTATTTTTTATGTACCCGCAATTTGTATGGTGCAGAAGGCCTGAGGGTACTTGGCCCGATAACGCCTATAGGTGGTTTGTTCTTTATAGCAGGTTGGATCTTTTTGGCATTGCTAGCGTTGAGAAAAGAAAAACTCTCCTAAATTTATAGCTATTACGCATGAATAAATTAAAAATAGTTTTATGTTTTCTTATTATTTATGCAGCCATGTGTTTTGTGTCTTTGAACAGGCATTCGCATGCACAACCTTACTCCTACCACTCCGAACTCTGGGCAGATAAAGCAGGATATAATGTTTACCTGCCTTCCGTGTTTATCTATCATAATGTTTCTTTTCCGGATAGTCTGGCTGCAAAAACAGGCTATGGTTTCGAAATAGATTCACTCTCTCATAAAGTCATCACAAAATACCCTTATGGCGTAGCACTTCTTCAAAGTCCTTTCTGGCTTTTGGCACATGCTTTATCGACAGACAAAACAGGCTATTCAATATATTATCAAAGGTCTGTTGACTTTGCAGGATGCTTTTATCTTACACTGGGATTGTTTTTTCTATTTTTCACGATAAGAGAATTCAGGTCAAAATCCCTTACTATTCTGCTATTAGCAACTATTGCATTTAGTTCAGGCATTTTTTATTACGGCATATTTGAAACAGGAATGTCGCATGTTTATTCCTTTTGTTGCCTGTCTGTTATTCTTTTCTTATTCTTTAAAAACACCGGGCACAGCAGCTTTATTAAATTTTTATGGCTGGGCATTCTATCTGCTGTTTTTGTTATGATCAGGCCGGTTAACATCCTCTTTCTGGCTCCCGCACTGCTTTTCCTTTTGTATTATAGTAAGCATTTAAATTTTGCTTCTTTAAAAACAGTAACTCTGGGGCAGTTTGTTGCCATTGGGCTGGCTTGTTTCATTATTGTTTTCCCTCAGCTATTGTATTACAAATATGCTTTTGGAAGCTTTTTGTCTAATTCGTATCATAAAGAGCCTTTTTTCTTTCCTTCTCTTAACCGGACTATTACCTTATTATGCTCCCCTCACAATGGCCTTTTAACATATTACCCCGTTATTATTGCTCTGTTAATTTTTTCCTTTTATACTAAATCAGTCTATAGCAAATTAACAGTTCCATTGTTAATTATCTACATCATTTTGTATGCTTCGTGGTGGAGTTTAAGCCTTGGTTGCGGCTTTGGGCACAGGGCTATAAATGATATAATTATCCTGTTGTTTTTGCCGGTTTGTTTTTCAAATGTAAAAATCCCAAAACTATTTTATGTTTTGTTTCTTTTATTTATAGTTATAAATATAAAATTTATGTTTAGCTACGACGGATGCCTTTATAAATCAGACAACTGGAGCTACAGCGAGTATTTTTCCATTCTTTTTGGAGAATTTAAGTAATTTTTTTTTGAGTTTCTGATTTTGTATATTTGAAAGTAAATATATAATAATGTACTATGAAGCTTAAAGCTTACTTTTTTATATCAATGACATTAATGTGCCTGTCCGGATTTTCTCAAAAGGGAAAAAATGGTGCAAGCACTATTACAGCAAGTACCAAAATAAACGAATTTACCTCCCTTACTGTAGGGGCAGCTGTGGGCAATGCAACTATAAATGTAGCGGCAAGCAGCTTAAATACGAATGGCAGATTTAGCGGGGCACTGGCACCCGGCGATTTAATCATGATTATTCAAATGCAGGGCACTCTGATAAAACTGATTCCTACACCTGTTTGGGCTCCTGATAGCACCTATGGAAATATTTATAGCTATGGCACCTGTGGTAATTACGAATTTGCAGAGGTAAAGTCTGTTATATCTGCTACTCAAATTGAAATAAATTGCGGCTTGACTTATCCTTACAGTGTTTCCGGAAAAACACAAATTGTAAGGATGCCAAGGTATTCTTCTTTAAATATCACTTCTACCGGCACACTTACCACAGATGCCTGGAACGGTACAATTGGCGGTGTTTTGGCCGCAGAGGTCGATGGAAATACAACTGTTAATTCAGGGGGAATTATTTCTGCCAATGGCCTAGGCTTTAGAGGCGGCGTTCCTGTTGGAGATCCGGGAACCGGAAATGGTAATTACGTTACTAAAAACCCCAATGATGGCGCTGAAAAAGGAGAAGGTATTGGAAGTGACCGCTTGATTAACTCAGCAGCTACCAATGACACTTTAGGAAAACAATGTAAAGGAGCTCCTGCAAATGGCGGCGGCGGCGGTAATGCCAATAACTGCGGCGGTGGCGGTGGCGGTAACGCAGGTAACCTTTCTATTTATTATGGTTTGGGAGTTCCAAATACAACCTATAGCACTGCCTTTAATTTAGAATATGCAGGCAGGGCTTCTGTTATTTCGAGTGGCGGTGGTAAAGGCGGCTACGGAACATCTACCGTAAACGGAAACCCAAATGTGTATGGACCTAACAATTCTTTTTGGGGTAGTTTTTTAAGACCAAAACACGGTGGCTACGGTGGCAGGCCTTTGGATTATTCAACCGGAAAAATATACATGGGCGGCGGCGGCGGCGCAGGTCATAAATCTGCCAGTCAGTCGAATGGAACTAACGCCAGTGGAGGCGGAGCCGGTGGCGGGATTATTTATTTATTGAATTACGGAACCATTTCAGGTACAGGAACCATTACCGCAAATGGGGCCAATGGCATCAATGCATTTGGAAATGCAACTATTTCAAATCCTACTCAGGGTATTGATGGGGCAGGTGGTGCAGGAGCCGGTGGTACAATTATTCTAAAAAGTAATGGCACTATTTCAGGGATTACAACTAATGCTAACGGCGGAACAGGAGGCAACCAGGTAATTACAGGAGCATCGACAAATGAAGGCCAGGGACCCGGCGGCGGCGGAAGCGGCGGTTATATTGCCGGAAACGGAAGCGTGTTTACACAAAATGTAAATGGCGGAACCAATGGTGTGAGCAATGCACTTGCATTTACAACAGCATTTCCTATGAATGGAGCAACATCCGGTAATACAGGGTTAAGTGGCCAGTTAATTCCTACTTATACGTTTTCGCCGGCTTCTACCAGTCAAACTATTTGTTCTAATCAATCTGCTACTTTATCCGCAACCACTAACGACCCCGCGGCTACGACACAATGGTATAATGCCTCTACAGGCGGAAATGCTGTTGCTACAGGAACGCTTTATGTAACTCCGGTTTACCCAACTGCGGGCACTTATACAGTTTATGCAGGTTTATGTCCCGGCATTTACAGAGTACCTATTACTATTACCGTAAACTCAGGACTAGTTCTCAGCGTTAATAATCCAACTGTATGCCCCGGACAATCTGTTGTATTAACTCCTACGAGTTCAGCAACTTCTTATAGCTGGAGCACTACTCAAACAACCAATACCATTTCTGTTTCTCCGGCAACAACTACTGTATATACCGTAACAGGTACTAATGGTTCCTGCAGTGGCATGCAAACCTCAACCGTTACCATTGGTTCCGGACTTGGCGTAAGCGTATCGTCGGCAACCATTTGCCAGGGAACAGGCACTGTATTAACTGCCAGTTCAGCCTCAAGCTATACCTGGAATACAGGTGCTAATACCAATACCATTTCTGTAAATCCGGCTTCTACAACTGTCTACACTGTGAGCGGAAGTGCAGGAACCTGTACCGGTTCTGCTACCTCAACCGTAACGGTTAGAGCGCTTCCTGTATTAACGGTAACGGCAGCTCCTTCGAGCATTTGCGCCGGACAATCTTCTACCTTAACCGCTTTGGGGGCTGTAACGTATACCTGGTCAACGGGAGTAAACACCAGTACACAAACCGTTACACCTGTAATAACTACAGGTTACACCGTTTTTGCCACTAACAGTAATGGCTGTACCAATACCTCTCCATATACAGTAACAGTGAGTCTAACTGCAGGACCAGCACTTAGCGTTAATAGTTCTACGATCTGCCCCGGTCAAACGGCCACTCTCACAGCTATTGGATCAGCATCTTCTTATAGCTGGAGTACCTCACAAACTACCAATAGCATTTCTGTTTCTCCTGCCTCTAATACTGTGTATACGGTAACTGGAACAAGCGCAGGCTGCAGTACCATTGAAACGGCTACTGTGACTATAGGCGCAGCGTTTAGTATCAGCGTTAATAATCCTACCATTTGTGCAGGGCAATCGGTGGTGCTTACACCAACAAGTTCAGCTACTTCTTATACCTGGAGCACTACTCAAACTACCAATACTATTTCGGTATCGCCTACAAGTAATACTTCTTATGCGGTAACTGCAAGCTCCGGAGGATGTACCGGTGTGGGAACAGCCAATGTTACAGTAAATACAGGTCCTCCTATCAGCGCTACTTCGGCAACTATCTGTGCAGGGCAAAGTGCTGCTCTTACAGCCAATGGTGCTACAAGTTATACCTGGAACACAGGAGAAACTACTTCGGTTATTAATCCTTCGCCTGTTACTACTACCAATTATACAGTAGCAGGTTCTAATGGTAATGGATGTGCTACTAATTTTGTAACAACGGTTAATGTTTCTCCTTCTCCTAATCTTAGTATCTTAACAGCTAATACTTCGGGATGTCTTCCATCTACAAACTGTATCTCTTTCACAAATACAAGCGTATCAACCAATACAACCATTACCTATTCTTTTGGCGATGGCACTACAGGTACCAGTACTAATCCAACGCATTGCTATTTATCTGTAGGTTTATATACGGTTTCAGCTACTGTTACGGATCTTGGCTCGGGTTGTAGTTCATCTTATATTTTACCTACCGCTGTTACTATCTCCAATAAGCCTATTGCCTTATTTTCGGTGCAGGAAGGTACATTGGTTCCTTTTGGTACTTCTATTCATGTAACAAATAACAGTACTAATGCCACCACTTATAATTGGGACATTTGCGGCATTTCGGCAAATACAAGAGATATCAGCGTTCCGTTATCTGATACAGGAACCTGCTGCATTAAATTAACGGCGAGTAATGCGGGCTGTAGTGATCAAACCACTCAATGTATTAAAATCATTGATGAAACCAGTATCAATATTCCTAATGTATTTACGCCTAACAACGATACCAAAAATGATCTGTTTAAAATAAATACCAAGGGTATAAAAACATTAAGTTGTATTATTTTTGACCGTTGGGGCATAAAAATGTACGAATGGGATGGTGTAAACGGTTATTGGGATGGAAAAACAAAAACCGGTGCTCTTGCAACGGATGGCAGTTATTATTACATAGTTACCTATACTGATTTTAAAGACACTTCTAAAACTGAAAAAGGCTTCTTATCTTTGTTCCGTAATTAAAGCACGTAATTAATGAACGAATTCAGAGAGGAACTTCTGATAAAATTATCTATTCCCATTTATGCCATTGTTATTGGTGTAGAGATATTTTACAGTTACTGGCACGAGAAAAAATATTATTCCACCAAGGGGCTCTTATCTAATATTTATTTAACGGTACTTAATTTTTCGCTCGATATATTAATCAGAGGGGTTTGCCTGGCAGTACTCTGGTATTTTTATCAATTCAGATTCACGGGTATTGATAAAGCAATGCATCCTTTCCTGTACTGGAGTATTTTATTGATTTCCCAGGATTTTATGTTTTACTGGCTTCACCGAGTCGATCATTATTGTCGTTTTTTCTGGGCAGTACATGTAACACATCATTCGTCGGAAGAGTTTAATTTAACGGTAGGTTTTCGTTCGTCTGTGTTTCAGCCGCTGTACCGTTTTATTTATTTTATTCCCTTGTCGTTAGTCGGATTTGATCCTTTGGATACCATGTTTATTTATGCTGCCACTCAAATTTACGGCATCTTAATTCACACCAAAACTGTAGGTAAACTGGGCTTTTTAGAATGGTTTTTATCAACTCCTTCGCATCACCGTGTACATCATGCCAGCAATGTAAGGTACCTCGATAAAAATATGGGAATGGTGTTTATTATATGGGACAGGCTATTCGGGACTTTTGCAAAAGAAGAGGAAGAAGTGAAATACGGTTTAACCACAAATTTAAATTCGTTTAATCCCGTTCATATGGTTTTTCATGAGTGGAAAAGCATTGGAAAGGACCTTAAAAAGGGGTATTCTTTTAAACATAAATTCATGTACGTATTTGGTCCTCCGGGCTGGAGTCATGATGGCAGCACGAAAACCGCCCGACAACTTCGAAAAGAATTGCACGAAAACGGTTCCATTTAATTATCTTTAAATTATAATATTTTAAATTATGCCAAACCTCATTACCATCTTTAAGCGTATTACCCATTTCTTAAATCATAAGTTATGGCGGGTAAGGTTAGATAAAATGGACAAGAAGCAGGGCTTTTTTTTAAAGCAGCTCCGCATTTTTGCTTTAGCCATTAAAGGATTTAATGAAGATAAGTGTATGCTCAAATCTACGGCATTAACTTACTATACTTTATTCTCTATTGTACCCATTATTGCTCTGGCCTTCGCTATTGCCAAAGGCTTTGGTTTTCAGGAAAATTTGCAACAACAATTACTGCAGGATTTTAATGATCAGCAGGATGTCTTAAAACAGGCTTTTGTGTATGCTGATAAAATGCTGAGTAATACAAAAGGCGGGCTTATTGCAGGTGTTGGTATTGTATTATTGCTGTGGTCGGTTATGAAATTGTTGGGGAGCATCGAAAACAGCTTTAATGAAATATGGGAAATAAAACGCGACAGGGTATGGACAAGAAAGATCACTGATTATTTATCCATTATGCTTATTGCTCCTATTTTTATTATTATTTCAGGAAGTTTAACGGTTGGTTTAAAAGCAGGGATCAGTGATGTGTCTTCACATTTTGCATTATTGAGTCCTGTAGGTTTTGTACTTTTAAAAATAGTTGCATTTGCCTTGATCTGGGGCATGTTTGTATTTCTTTATATGGCTTTGCCTAATACAAAGGTTGGTTTTAAGAGCGCAGCCATGGGTGCAATCATTGCCGCAATATTGTTTGAACTGCTTGAATGGGCTTATGTATCCTTCCAGGTTGGCGTAGCTCAGTACAATACTATTTATGGTAGTTTTGCGGCCCTCCCGTTATTTTTAATATGGGTACAGTATTCGTGGTTTGTGGTTATGTTTGGAGCTGAGCTGACGTTTGCCAATCAAAATGTAGATCATTATGAACTCGAAAACGATATCAATAATATGAGTGTACGTTACAAACGTGTTATTGCATTACTAATTGCTAACCATGTTGTGAAAAATTTCAATGAAGGAAAAACACCTTTTACAGCTATGCAGATAGCCAAGAAGCTGGATCTGCCTGTTCGTTTGGCCCGGAACATTATATTTGAATTTACCGAAACCGGCATTTTTAATGAGGTTAAACTGGATAATGACAAAGAAGTGGGTTACCAACCGGGAATATCCGACACTAAATTAACGGTAAAATACATCCTTGATAAACTGGATGAAAAAGGTGTGAACGAGTTGCCAATGGAAAACACTTCCGAACTAAAACTGGTGCAAACCTTAATGAAAAGCATGGATGAAGTACTGAACACCAGCCAGGGTAATTTGCTCATTAAAGATCTTATAAAAGATTACCAAACCCAAGGCACTGCACAACCACTGGTGTAAATAATTTATATATTTGCAGTCGCAAAACGGCCTTGTAGTACAATGGATAGTATGCGGGCCTCCGAAGCTTGAGATCCAGGTTCGATTCCCGGCAAGGCCACATTTAAAATCCATAATTAATTTATTATCAATTAATTATGGATTTTTCATTTAAATTTCAGTCGGCATTTAGTAAGTAAATTAAACTTATTTTTATTTCATGCGGAGATTAGAGAATTTATTCTCCGCAAAAATACGGAGAATAAGCTTTGAAGTGCGGAGAATAAGTCGTATTTTTACCGCATAAATGCGGAGAATAGCCGGAATATATATTCATCAAAACAAAAAATGGCCTGAATTTACATGGGACAGCAAAGCTTTATTGCCTTTATTAACAAAAATAAGACATAAGCAAGGACGTTTAAAAGGTTATATGGAGCTGTTGGGTTTTGTTACACGAAATGAAACTACTTTACAAACCCTGACGATGGATGTTCTCAAATCAACGGAAATTGAAGGCGAATTTTTAAATTCGGATCAGGTAAGGTCATCTATTGCCCGTCGTTTGGGAATGGATATAGCTGGTATGGTACCGGCTGACAGAGATGTAGAAGGTGTTGTTGAAATGATGCTGGATGCTACTCAGAACTATGATAAGCCATTAACTAAAGAACGGCTATTTGGCTGGCATTCTGCCTTATTCCCAGGCGGCCGAAGCGGAATGCATAAAATTATAGTTGGTAAATGGAGAGATAACGACAAAGGCCCCATGCAGGTTATTTCAGGGGCTATGGGAAAAGAAAAAGTGCATTATGAAGCACCGGATGCCAAGCACTTGAATAGTGAAATGACTCTGTTTTTGAAATGGTTCAATGCTCATACCGAAATGGATGCTGTTTTAAAATCCGGGATAGCCCATTTATGGTTTGTAACCATACATCCTTTTGATGATGGCAATGGCCGTATAGCAAGGGCTATTGCTGATATGCAACTGACTAAAGCAGATAATGATGCACAACGTTTTTATAGTATGTCAGCACAAATACGTATTGAACGTAAAGGATACTATGACATATTAGAGAAAACACAAAAAGGAAATTTAGATATTACAGAATGGCTAACCTGGTATTTTAATTGCCTCGATCGGGCTTTAAACACTACTGATCAGCGATTGCAAAGTGTACTGAAGAAAACTAAATTTTGGGATACACATATTCAAACTGTCATCAATGAACGTCAACGTCTCATGATCAATAAATTATTTGATGGTTTTGACGGAAAACTAAATTCTTCTAAATGGGCAAAAATAACTAAATGTTCTGCAGATACAGCTTTACGAGACATACAGGATCTGATACAAAAAGATATTTTATTAAAAGAAGATGCCGGAGGAAGAAGCACAAACTATGTCCTGAAATAAAATCCGATTTCTATTTTTTTACAATTAGTAAACAGCAGTATTTATAACGAAAGTGTCTTTATTTTTTTTGATCCATTCTCTTACCTCTGTTAAGGTTTTAGGAAGGTCTTTCGAATTAATTTCGCCTTTTTCGTTTACTGTAGCAGGAAAATCTACAATCTCTGGTGCCAGTTGTTCGATGAGCCTGTATGCACATATCATTGGCGTATTATCATCGTTATTGGCACTACTGCATTTTTTGCTGTCACTTAATATACCATCTAGCAGAAAAGAGAACATCGCTTTATTTTTAGTATATAATATATCCGGTAAAGCTGAATAGATCAATTCATCATTTACTACCTGCTGCTTTAAGGTCTCATTCATTTTTGTTGCATAGCGTTCATCTCCGCATCTTGTTAATGCCAGTTTTAAATCTTTTTTATCGCCTTTCGTCAAATTTGGTTTCACCAATAATGCATTCAGATCCATTAAAACAGTTGCTCCGCCCGCAAACGCATAGATCTTAGCCAGATTACCAATATTGTTTTCCCGGCTTTCGAGGGTGGCTTTCATTAGTATTAATTCATCATTTTCAAAATCCTGCTTTGCGTTTCTTTTTAAAAGATTTACGATCTGGTTATTAATGGTATTATTAATCACACTATTTTTAATGGTATTACGGATTGATTTTTTGATCAGGGTTTTATCTTTTGAACGGATAGCTGATTGGGAAAGCATATTCAGAGCTTCGTATCGTACATTTAAAACCGTATCGCTTGCATATTTAGTTAATACTTCAGACGTTTCTTTATAATTTGCTGATGCTATAATTTTGCCGCGATCAACAGTTACAGGCTGCTGAGCACGGAGCTGGCTCATTAATGTTTGTATTTGTTTTGTAAGATCGCCCTGTGGAAACGCAAGTAATCCTGTAAAAAGAAGAACAATTAAATAGTTATATTTCATTTTAAAATGCGGTAGGTAATTATTAAATAACAGATGCATACATCTATTTCACGACAACCAATTTACTCTTTTGTTTTACAAATCCTTTATTACTTTGAGCAACAACCTCAACCATGTACAACCCGTTCTTAAGGAATTCAATATTTATTTCTTCATCAAAAACAGAAACCTGGTTTTTAAATAATTTGTAAACCATTTTACCTGTTACATCATAGATCGTAAAATCGATGTTGGCTACATCATTCAGTTCCAGTATGGTTTTAAAGGATCTGTCGGCTGGATTAGGATATAGCCCAAAATTAAGCAGGCCAAGACTTGTTGGATTCTCTTTAGGAATAACAGAGGCTTTTCTTAATACCTGTAAAGCCTTAGTGATCTGGCTTTCGCAGAAACCATTGCTGATCAATAAGGTAACGCTATACGTTTGTGCTGTTAAGAAAGCATGTTCAGGGCTTTGTTCTGTACTATAAAATCCGTCTCCAAAATCCCAGCTCCAGGTTGTAGGAGTAGGCTCCGAAACATCCACAAACTTAACAGGTTTTCCAACCGTATCAACTGTTGACGCAATAAAATAAGCACTAAGTACCAGATTGGATTGAATAACCTGTACGGTATCGCTGGCAGAGCAAGCTCCGTTAGAAATTGTTGCCCAATAATTTCCCGTTTGCGAAACACTTACCACATGCTGATTGGAACTAAATCCGTTGCTACTTCCCCAGCTTACTGTTCCTGTTGAACCTGCATTTAATACCACAGAGCCGTTACCGCATAAGTACCTGATATTATTTCCTAAATTAATAACCGGTGCATTTAATACAGAAATAGTAACTGCATCAAAGGCAGAACAGGCACCGTTAGTTACGGTTACACCATAAGCACCGGAGCTTCCAACCACAACTGTTTGCGTTGTATCGCTATTCGACCAGTTATAAGATGAACCCGTATTACCTGCATTTAAAACAAAGGCATTGTTTGAACACGTTGAGGTGTCATTACCTAAAAACACATTAATAGGTGTATCAATAATTAAGTTTATAGTGTCTTTTCCAACACAGCCATTCCCTGTGTTTGTAACCGTTACCGCATAAGAACCGGTATTGACAGCCGTAATGGTTTGTGTAGTGTTTGAGGTAGACCATAAATAACTGAAGCCTGTATTTTGAGCATCCAATAACTTTGAACCGCAGACTATAGCATCGGATCCTAAATTAACAATAGGCGATGGTAACAGATTAACATTAATGGTATCAGATGCTTTACAGCCATTTGCGGCCGTAACGGTTAAAGCATAATTGCCATTATTATTTACATTCAATGTAGATTGCGTGGAACCATTGCTCCATAAATAAATGCTTGCATTCGTTGTTGGTATTAACGTAACTCCCTGTGCTGTTTTACATTGTGTAATGTTTGGCCCCAGGCTAAGCGTTGGAGGCGTATTAACAGAAACCACAACGGTATCTTTACCTACACAACCATTAATATCAGTTACAGTTACAATATAGGTTGAAGGTAAAGTGGCAGTTGCCAATATGGTTTGAGTAAATGCTGTTGGCGTCCAGGTGTATGTACTGCCCGGGTAACCTGCATTTAATACATAAGGTCCGCAGGAAATAGTATCGTGCCCCAAGTGTGGTTTAACAGGCAGGTTTAAACCAACATATACCTGATCGCTGCCTGTACACCCATTACCATTGGTTACAGTAACCGAATAATTGCCATTTGTACTAATTGTAACCGACTGGCTTGTAGCATTCATTGGCTGCCATAAATAACTTGTTCCCGGGCCTGCATTTAAAGTATAAGACGTGCCACAGGTTGTGATAATTCCTCCTAAAGCCGGTGCCGGAATAGTGTAAACCGTTGTGTTGACATTACTCGTATCTGAACAACCGCTTCCGTTAGTAACGATGAGTGATGTACTGTAAGTACCTGCAGATGGATATGTATAATTTGGATTAGCAGATGTAGAAGTAATTGTATTACCAAAATCCCACTGATAGCTAAGACCGGTGCCTATACTATTATCATTAAAATTAGAACTCTGACCCAGGCAGGCATTTGCCACATTATACTGTGCTGTTGGCTTAGGTGCTATAAGTACGTTTTGTATGAGAGTTGCAGAGCATCCTAAATTACTGGTAGCCGTTAAGCTCACATTATAATTTCCTGCTGCCGTATAGGTTAATGATGTATTTGTATTCGTAGAGGTGCTTCCGTTTCCGAAATTCCAGTTGTAAGAAACAATACTGCCGGTTGCTATGCTTGTTGTATTTGTAAAATAAGAGGCATTGCCAAGGCATAAGGGAGAAGTTGTTGTAAAAGCTATACTGGGTTTAGGGCTTATGATGACAGGAACCGTTACAGAATCGGTACAAGCCAGGGTATTAAAGACTTTGAGTTTTATATTATAAGCACCGGAACTGGTATAAACATGTTTTGGGTTAAGGGCAACCGATTGGCTTGCATCACCAAAATCCCAGGCATAATTACATGGCCCTGTATTACAAACAGAAGTATTGGCAAAACTTACAGTATCTCCTAAACAGGCATTAGATGTAGTAAATGCACTTACATTTTTTTGATACACAGTAATGGTTTTAATAATGGTATCGCGGCAACTTCCGCTTCCTGTTTTTACAACCAACTGAACCGAATACGTACCTGGCGTATAGCTATAATTAGGACTAATGGTCGCTCCAAAAGGAGTTAATGTAGAGGTAGTTGCTGTATTAAAATTCCAATAATTCTGAGTAATGGAGCCCGCAATAGGCGAAACCGTAGAAGTACTGGTAAAACTCATCCAGTTATTCGCACAATCGAAGTTACTTACAAAATCAGCATGCGGCAATGGTATGGCTACAACCGATTGCGTGGCACTTGCCGTACAACCATAATTGGAAGTAACCGTTAAACCAACCGTATAAATACCTGCAGCAGGGTATAATTTTTTAATTGTGTCGTTCAACGCCGTATTATAAGTCGTAGCATCACCAAACTGCCAGTAATAATTGGTTATAGTACCTGATGTAACACCGCTTAATGCTTTTAATTTTAAACTATCGTTCGAGCATTTAGATGCACCATAAATAGTCACAGTTGGAGTTGGCGCCGTTGCAGCAACAAATACGGTATCTTTCGTAATACAACCTCTTACATCTCTTAAAACAACCACAAACTGTTGCATAGCTGTATTACTTGACACAGCAAGGGTTTGAGTAGTAGCAGTAACCGTTGGGCTGCCTCCACTCCAGTTCCATACTAAACTTGAATTAGGAATAACGGTATTATTTCCGGCATCAAGCACAGTAGTAGCTCCTGCACATAAATGGATGGTTCCCGAAGGAAGCGCACTTATAGGAGGATTTGTACAAATATTATCTGCAACCGTTACCCTGAAATTATTGGGACTAATATTTCCGGCTGTAAATGTAGTGGTAGTAGCATCTGCCAAATGTGCCGTAATGGTATTGGTTCCTGGCAATTCAATATAATTGATATCAGCTCCCTGCGAAGCAAAAATTTTAAAATTGTTTCTGTTAATTCCTAAATTAATGTATTCGGCACTATCAATATAGTTTATTTTAATAGGCTCCGTAATTCCATCGCCACGGCCAATCACATCAAAATACCTTGTAATACTTCCATTACCTGCATAAATCTGTTTGGTATGCCCTCTTCTTAAAAAAAGTGAGTCATTTACTACATCAGTATAAGTTAACGACACTCCCAGGTTAGCAGGATTTACAAAACCATTTGTAGCAGTCGTACTTACCGTTATTAATGGTCTCATTTCCACATAACCGCTGTCTCCAAAAATCCGGCTGCTATGGCGTTCATTTTTAAGATAAGGATGGTTGATATAACTTGGGGTTCCGTGCACTTCGTTCAAATGCACAATACCTCCGTTCAGTTGAATGCTTCCTCCCTGGAAATCGAGGGTATCCAGAATTTTTACTTTTGCACCCGATCCTAATTTTATAACGGACGCAGGCTTGTTTAAAATAACATGATACAATATTAATGAATCGTTATTATTGATAATGTTAACGGTATCTGTTCTTGGGCTAAATATAAATTTACAGGTACTTGTTAATGAACTGGCTCTTGTGCAGATCATCGGACTTGTGGTTATAAGATTCCCGGTAAGGGAAATGGTTCCGTTACTTCTGAAATACTGTGTAACGATAGTACTGGTATTGTTGTTTACAAAATTTCCATCCACATGTAATGTATTATCTTTTCTGATATACATGTATGCATTCCCTTTTATACAAATACCCTGCGGATTTGTTACACTGAATTGCGCAGATGCTTCAATACCAAGCAAGGCCAGTAATACAAAAACTATTTTTTTTAAGTGAACCATAGGGTTACGGTAATTTAATAATATATGCTAATACATAATACGGAGGACGGTTTTCGTGGGCAGCAGAGGCATTTTGACTCACCGAATTATTAATAGTTACAGAAACACTACTAAATGGCGGAGTTCCGGCATTTGTGCAACACTCCGCGTTACCCATCGCATAAACATCCGTAGTGCCGGGACCGCTTGAATATACTCCATTAGCAGAACCATGACCATGAGGTGGACTTATATGTGAGTGAACAGGCAGACCTGATTCTACAGCAGATAAAGTATGGGTATTTTCTCCCCCCTTTTGGCCAACAACATAAGCAGGATTAAGATCCCCAACTGCAGGTGCTGTATTTGTTCCTGAACTTAATATAAATCTCCCTCTCAAATCAGGAGAAACAATAGTTCCTCCCGGAGTAGTATATGTACTACCATCGCATAATCCCCAACCTGCAGGGGCTATTGAACCATTCCACATACTAATGAGCCCCGTTGGCACTAAAGCATTGGTTGCAAAACCGGTTACCGAAAGCGTATTAGTAGTAAGTGTGCTGGTAGAAATAACACTGTTTGATTTGATACTTCCGTTTACATCGAGTCTTACCGAAGGAGTAGTTGTTCCTATCCCCACATTGGCCACCGTGCTATTTGTATACATAGCATTGGGTGCCGAAGCCGTTGCATTGGTTACCCATGGATTAATGGCATACCATGTTGGCGTACCGGGCGTTAAATTTACATAGAACATTAAATTAGTAGTATCATATACCATAAGCCCTTTAGCGGCTTTTGTCATACTCATACGCGTGGTTTCGCCTAACCTTGGAATTAAAATTCCCATTTTTCCACCTGAATTGGCTTTCGGGTAAATATCCAAAGCTGCAGTTGTATCAGGCGCTAAGGTATTAATACCGATTTGCGCATTTATTTTAAATGCAAATAATGTAAGAACGATAAGGACAAAATGTCTGAGCGAACTCATTGGATTTGTGATTACAGGATTTTCAAAATATGGCTTCATGAACTTGAGATATGATGTATTCTTTATATTTTATATCAAAAAATAATTTAACCAGCCTGCCCTTCTATCGTTATAGTTTTATAATGTACGCCAACACATAATATGGTGGGCGATTTTCGTGAACCTGATTATTTAAGCCATCCGTTGTTCCGTTACCCGATGATCCGGATATAGAATGCGAATGGTCGTATGCATCGGCAGAATAATTACTTCCCGACATTCCTATTAAACTCCCGGCAGTACTTAAAAACCCATACCCCGATCCGGAAACCGATACGGCTCCCCCATCAGTAGTTGAAGTATTTACAGTATGCTGATGTTTAGGTAATTCTGACTTTGCCAGCGTGTGTCCTGTTTCCCCGCCGGTATTGCCAATAGCTCCGTAATTTGTAGTAGTTCCGTTTGCCGGAGCAACAGTCGGTAAAACATTGACGCTTCCATCATACCCTACAATAAAACGCCCTCTGAGATCGGGAGTTTGAAGTCCGCTTTGAATAGTACCGTCACAAAATCCCCAGCCTGTCGGCGGCGTACCACCACTCCACATAATAATAGCCCCCCTGGGAACCAGTGGATTTACAGGAAATCCCGTAACAGTAACGGTATTGGCAGCCAATGTATTTGTTGATACGGAAACGCTGGATTTAATGTCTCCAACCACATCAAGTTTTGCAGAAGGACTATTTGTACCGATCCCCACATTGTTTACCGTGCTATTTGTATACATATCGCCCGGTGCAGAAGCTGTTGCATTGGTTCGCCATGGATTAATAGCATACCAGGTTGGTGCACCCGATGTTAAATTGACATAGAACATCAAATTAGTAGTATCATACACCATAAGTCCTTTACCCGCTTTTGTCATGCTTAAGCGGGTAGTTTCGCCCAATCTTGGAATTAAAATTCCCATTTTTCCACCTGAATTGGCTTTGGGATAAATATCTAATGCGGCGGTAGTATCAGGAGCCAAGGTATTAATACCAATTTGGGCTTTTAAAGAATAAGATAAAAAAATGCTGATTACTAAAATTATATGTAGAGGTTTTATCATTCTAATTATGTCTTCAAATTTAATCCAAGGCTAATTTAACAAAATTTATTTAATTGTGAAAATTAGTTAAATAAACTATTTTTGACTTTTAAAATGCCTTTTCATGAGACAAATACTTGTATTTTTTTTAACGTTTTTTTATTTAACAAATTCATTTTCGCAGAATGAGATCATTATTAATCAGTATAGCCAGAACATTTTCGCCCTAAGCTCTTCTTACAGTTCCCTTTCAGGACAGCCCGAAGCGAACCTGTATTACAAAAAACTATGGTCCGGTTTTGCCGACTCTCCCGAATTTTCACAAATAACTGTTTCAAGCCCTTTAAAGGGAAAAAAACTGGGTTTAGGATTAAATACTACCTATCAGCAGGTTGGCTTATTTTCGTATTTAAACGCTCAAATTTCGTGTTCTTACAAAATAAAATTAAATGATATCAATTTCTTAAGCTTTGGTTTACAAGGGGGCATTAAACGGCTTCAGGTAAATTTTAGCAAAATAAATGCATATGATGCCGATGAGTTTATTGATTACCCTAGGCTTCAGGCAAGTACCCTTCCTACTGCTGATTTTTCTGTTGCTTATAAAAGAAAAAACTTTTTAGCTTTTGCCAGCGCCAATCAACTCCTATCCGGAAAATTTAAATACAATGATGCTACTTATCAACCCAATTTAAGCTCGCAGGTAGTACCTTATTATATTGTTGGAGTTAAATGGGATAAAGCTATAAATACGAATTTTAACAATACGGCTACTTTAATTTACAGAAGCCACCAGGGCTTACCGTTTCAAATAGAAGTATCAGATATTGTGACCTGGAGAAATAAAATTGCCTTTGGATTAGGGTATCGCCAAACTTACACCACCTATGCCCTGGCGAGGTTTCAGGTGACTCCTTACTTGCTTGTAGGCTATAGCTACGATTATAACGTTAATAAAATGAACACTTATACCAAGGGTGGGCATGAAATTAATCTTTCGTTAAAATTTGGGAATACAAAGAATACGGATTCTCAAAAAAGATCATCGGGAAAGGACGTTACCGAGTTGTATGAGCAGCTCGATCTTATGAATCAAAAGCTGGAACAAAGCAATAAACGCGTTGACAGCCTTGATAAAAATGTAATGGCATTAAGAGATGAGCTCAACCGCATTAAGCAACAAGGTTTAAATCAGGAAGAAATAAAAAGATTGATTGATTCTATTAAAGTAACCGGCGGACCTGCAACAGGAAATAATACTACTAAGAATACTGATAAAACGACTAACTCATCTAAAAATGATAAATACAAAAATGAGTTTAAAGGTAACGGCAAAAAAAGATACGGTTCTATAAAAAATGAACAGGATGGTTCGCAGTACGAAGGAGTTACCAATGCCAAATACTGTGTGGTGTTGGGTATCTATAAGATCTTTAAATATTCTAAAGAATACCAGAAGATCCTTTTGAGAGATCATAAAATTGATACTGAACTCATACAATTAGAAAACGCTGAAAACAATTACTATTACGTAGTTGAGAAAAAAAGTTACACTAATTTAAAAGAAGCGCTTACCAAGCTATACGAAACCCGTAAAGACCTTGATGCAAGAGCAGAAAAAATAACCAACGGACAGCCATGGGTTTTAGTAACCTTAGAAAATTAAGCGTATGAGATTTTTGAAATTATATATTATTTTAATCGGTTTAAGTATCTGCAGTAATGCCTATTCAACTACGGTTCCAGGCACTGTGGCTTCATCGGCAACAGTATGTGCAAACAATAACATGGGCACGTTAAACCTGACCGGTAACGTTGGAACTGTGGTAAGGTGGGAATATTCTTTAAATGGTTTTTCGTTATGGACACCCATTATTAATACATCTAACAGTTACACATATATTAATCTCTCTCAAAATACCTGGTTCAGGGTTATTGTACAAGAGGTAAGTTCTTTCGCAGCAAGCTCCAATACCGTTATGATTAAAACCGATAACCCAAGTGTAGGAGGAATAGCAAGTGTATTATCAGCTACAGAGTGTACCGGCAATAATGTGAAAATGAATGTGAGCGGGTATTCAGGATCTATTTTAAACTGGCAGTATTCTTTAAACAATGGAGTTGTGTGGAACACGATGCCAACCAGTAATGACAGTATCAGTAAATATTACAGCAATATTACCGCTAACACTTTATTCAAAGCAACGATTAAAAGTGGTGTGTGTCCTTTGACCTCTTCCGATTCTGTTAAAGTTACTGTAGCACCTTTGTCGGACGGTGGTATAGCCGCTGCTAATGCAACCGTTTGTTCGGGCACTAATTCAAACACCATCACTGTTTCGGGTTATACTGGCAATGTTACACGTTGGGAATCATCGCCCACGGGCTCAGGGCCATGGACATCTATCAGCAACACGACTGTTACCTTAGCTTATAATAACCTGATAAATAATACGTATTACAGAGCTATTCTAAAAAGTGGGAATTGTGCGGAAGCCCCTTCTGCTATGGTTTTTATACAAGCTGATGCTATTACGGCAGGAGGTTTTGTTAACGGAACTCAAAATGTTTGCAGCACCTTAAACAATGGTATTTTAAATTTAAATGGAAACAACGGCGTTATTTTACAATGGGAATATTCTACTAATGGCGGTGGAAGCTGGACAACAACAGCAGTAAATACAAGCACCTATACGTTTACAAATCTTGCCGCAAATACCTTATATAAAGTACAGGTAAAAAATGGTGTTTGTCCTCCTGCTTATTCCAATACCCTGCAGGTAAATGTAAACCCTTTGCCGGTTGTTAATTACAGCTTTACACCGGGTTGCCAGGGCAAATCCATGAACTTTACAAACACATCTGTTGGAAGTAATTTATATAGCTGGGATTTTAAAGACGGTGGAAATTCAACCATTACAAATCCTTCACATACCTATTTAAATGATGGAACTTATCCTGTTAAATTAACGGCTACTTCTACAAATGGTTGTGTAGATTCTATTAGTAAATCTGTGTTAGTATATGCTAAACCAAACGTGGGTTTTATTTCTGTTGACAGTACCTGCGGTGTAAACCAGGTAACATTTACAAACAATTCGGGTATTGCAAGCGGCAGTATTACCAGTTATACATGGAATTTTGGCGACAACTCCGCTTTAAATAATACCACAAGCCCAAATCATATGTATGTTACAGCCAATACTTATGTTGTAAAATTAGTTGCTACTTCAAATTTTGGTTGTAAAGATTCTACTACAAAACCTATACAGATCTTCCCTAAACCAAGTGCCGGCTTTAGCACAAATAATGTCTGTAAAAAGACCGCAGCCAGTTTTATTAATACTTCTTTTATAAACGGAGGAGGTATATTATATAGCTGGGATTTTGGTGATGCCGGAACATCAACGCTTACCTCTCCAACACACAGTTATTCAGCTTCCGGTAATTACAGTGTAAGTCTTATTACTACCAGTAATCATGGTTGTAAAGACACTATCATTAAACCTATCCGCATCAATGAGCAACCCGATCTTTCGTTTAGTGCTAATAATGTTTGCTTAACTAAAACAACGGTCTTTACTCAAACCATTACACCGGCAATTAGTACTTATACACTTAACTGGAACCTTGGAGACGGTAATTATTTAACCGGTAATAATCCCACCTATACTTATTTAGCTGCAGGCAACTACCAGGTAACATCAACCCTTACTACTGATTCGGGATGTGTTTCTACATTTATAAAGATCATGAATGTGTATCCTTTACCAAATGTTGCTTTTAATTTTAATAATGTTTGTAGTTCCGATTCGGCAGCTATGATCAATTTGAGTTCTGTTACTGCCGGAAGTATTTCATATAATTGGGATTTTGGCAATAGTACAGGATCTACTGCCATTAGTCCGAAAGTAAAATATGCAGCAGCAGGCACCTACCCTATTAAATTGATTGTAACTACAAACAATGCCTGCAAAGATTCTTTGACAAAACCTATTACAATTTTTGATGCTCCTGTTACCAGCTTTAATTTCACGAATCCATGCGATGGTCATCCTGTTCAGTTTAATAATACCTCGAGTGTAACATCAGGCGTTATTGCTAATAACAACTGGAACTTTGGCGACAATACCAATTCAACACTGGTTAATCCAACCAAACAATATTTAAATTTCGGGACCTTTACAGTGACCTTGATTGCAACGTCTTCTAACGGTTGCACCAATAGCTTAACTAAAACATTAAATGTATATGAAGGAGCAGTTGCTAATTTCAGTTTTGTAAACCAGTGTTTAAATATTGCCATTCCTTTTACAAACAGTTCCACAATTGGCACCGGAACGTTTGGCTCTAACTGGAATTTTGGTGATACGTTATTTTCTACGCTAAATTCGCCTACACATTTATATACATTTCCGGGTACTAAAAAAGTAAGCTTAAAAGTAACAACCAACAATGGTTGCACCGATTCTATTTCCAAATTTGTGCAGGCATACGAGATCCCTACTATTCATGCAGGAAAAGATACAGCCATATCAAGAGGTTATGGAATACTTTTAAATGCGAGCGGAGGAACAAGTTATTTCTGGAGTCCGGCTACGGGACTTAATAATCCTACAATTGCCAATCCTTTGGCAAATCCTGAATTAACCACAACCTACATTGTTGAAGGTACAAGTGGAAATGGCTGTACCAATTATGACACCGTAATTGTAACTGTTGACGATAATTTTTTAGTAATCCCTTATAATATTATAACTCCTAACGGAAACGGAAAAAATGATGTGTGGTTTGTGAAAAATATTGAAAACTACCCACAAAATAAAGTCATTATTATGGATGAATGGGGCTTGATCGTTTACGAAAAATCGGGCTACAATAATAACTGGGATGGTAAAAACAAAAAAGGAGAGATCCTGCCCGACGGAACTTATTTTTATGTACTGACCTTTGAAGAAAATAAAAAAGTATATAAAGGTTTTATTGCATTGCTAAGAAACAAATAAGGTTGTGAAACATCTCTTTACGCTATACATTCTTTTTTTTCTGCTCCTGTTAACCGGGCAGAATATATATGCGCAGGATGTTGAGCAGTCCCTAAAAAACTTAAAAGAATTAAAGAACCAGGATCCCATTGGATTGAACGGCACATTAAGCGCCAGTAGCGTATTTTACAGTGCAAAAGGTATAAAGCCACGAAGAGATCCTTTTTATTGGGTCATTAATGCCAATGTAACCTTTACCTTATTTAATAAAGTAAGTGTGCCGTTCAGCGCTACATTTACGCAACAGGATAAAAATTACACCAATGGTTTAGATAAATTCAGTCAGCCTTTTAATCAGTTTGGTTTAAGTCCAAAATACAAATGGCTGACAATACATGCCGGTTACAGGGTAATGGATTTTTCGGAATTTACCTATTCGGGAACGATGTTCTTAGGCGGTGGTGTAGAAATAAAACCTGAGAAAAGCCTCGTAAGCGGCTCGGCGTTTTATGGACGTTTGGTGAAAGCGGTCCCGGTAGGTGGTATAGATGGTGTTGTTGTAAGCTTACCTGCATATAACCGTATGGGCGGCGGCGGTAAACTCCGGATTGGTAATGATGACCATAATGCGGACCTCATATTTTTTAAAGCAAAAGACGACAAATTTTCAATCCCATTTGATACCAGTTTAAAAATTACACCTGCCGAAAATCAGGTCTTTGGCTTAGGTACCAAACAAAAAATAAATAAGTTTATTTCAGCCGAAGGAAATTTCTCTTACAGTATGTACACCAATAATTTATTTCAGGATGTAACCCGCCTCGACGGCTTTACCTACCTCAATCAGATTTATTCGCCAAGAGCCAGCAGTTCCTTTAATAAAGCCATAACGGTAGCCGTAAATTTTACACCCGAAAAATTCAGGTTTGGTTTTAAATACAAACGCATTGACCCCGATTATAAAACCATGGGTGCTATCTTTTTAGTAAATGACGTGGAAGAATATTCCGTCAATAATAGTTTCAGTCTTATAAAGAACAAGCTCAACATTTCATCAAGTATTGGTTTACAGCAAAACAACCTCGATAAAATTCAGGCCTATACCTCCAAACGTATCATTGGCAGCGTAAATACATCTTATAATTTCACAGAACATTTTAACGCGGGTATTAATTATTCTAACTTCAGTTCGAACACTATTCCTGTACGCTTTGGTATTTCCGATACTATAAAGCTGGTTCAGTTAACACAGTCGGGAGGTGTAGTCTCTAATTATTCTTTTGGCAAAAAAGAGATAAAGCATAATCTTAATTTCAATTCTACTTACCAGGAATCAGGTGGCAACAAGCTCCAGAAAACAAGTAACATTATGGCATCTTTAAATCATAATGCCGTTATTCAGAAATTCGCATTAACCGTTTCGTTAGGTGTTATGGTAAATCAAACCTCTTCGAACAGTATTGTGACGCAAAGTTACGGCCCCACGCTGGCAATATCTAAAGGATTATTTAACAAGAAATTAAAATTCACAGCTTCCGCCAATTATCAAATAGCTAACTCAGATGGAAAAAATGTATTTAATAATCTTTCAGCGGTAAGTGGACTAAACTACACCATTAGCAAATATGCTACGTTAAAAGTAGATTATAATTATTTGAAGAGACAATCAAATGTAGCCAGTTCCGCGAGCTTTAGCGAGAACAGGCTAAATGTGACGCTACTTAGTAGATTTAATACTTCTTATAAAAAAATATTTAAAAAGAATAATACGCCACTTAAATAAATGAACTATAAATACTCCTACATATTCCTGTTTCTTGTAAACTTTTTGGGTTATTCGCTTTCTGCGGACAATCTTATCTTACTAAAAGATTCAGGCACAAAAGAAAAATCGGGTTCCGTTAATTTTGTACTTAGCTCTATCAGCAAAAACAATGTCAATGAAATCAAAATAAAATGGTACAGCAGTTCTTTAATGTACCCTGAAGGCGTAAATATTTACAGGAAAGAAACAGCGGAAAGCAACTGGCAAAAGCTGAACAGCAGTCCCTTTAAAAAGGGCGATTACAATCCAAATGCAGAGGAGTTGAAACAGGACAAAGAATTAAAACAGTATATAAGTCTTATTGGTTCGGCCAATATAGAGGGAGTTGCTTTACTCGGAGCTTATGTAAAAACATTTAAAAGCGAAGCATTTAGCAAATACATTGGCATTCAATTTACAGATAATACCATCGGGCCAAATAAAACGGTGCATTACAAAGTGTGTGCTATTAATGGCGGAAGTGAAACAGAAATCGGCATCTCTGAACCTGTTTTATCAGGTAAAGCAACCGCGTTATTACCTCCTTCAGAAATTGACATTGTTGCTAAAAATAAAAAGACCACTATTAAATGGTTACCGGAAACATCACGTTACTACGCCGTTGATATTTATCGCATGTTTGACAGTACAGGATCCGACAGAAAAAAAATCACCAAAGATCCTATCATTGTTTCTAAAAATAAAGATAAGAATGGTGTATACAGCTATCCTGAGCAGTTTTATATTGATGAACGACTGAAAGAGGATACGACATACTACTATAGTTTTAAAACCATTGATTTTTTTGGAGAAGAAAGTGAATTCTGTGCGCCGATTAAGGTTTTCATAAAAGACATGAATGCTCCTCTGCCGCCAATTTTAAAGGAGAGAAAAGCCAAAAATAAAAGCGTGACGTTAAAGTGGCATAAAGAAGCCTTTGAAAAAGATTTTGTAGGGTTTAATATTTACAGGGCTATGCGAAGCGAAAAAAATTATACACAGGTTAATAAAACGGTGCTATTAAAAACAGACAGTCTGTTTACCGATTCTGTTACAAGATACGGGTTGTTCCGCTACGTCATAGCCTCCATTGACCGTTCAGGAAATGAAGGTGTGACAGAGGATATTCCTATTGAAACGGTAGATGAAATTCCACCGGCTATCCCAAAGGGGCTTATGATAAAATCAGATACAGGAAAAATAATTTTAACCTGGGAGCCAAACAACGAAACCGATTTATGGGGCTATATGGTATACCAGGCTATTAATAAAAATGTAAAGAACGACATGTATGTGCTGATTACACCACAGCCTTTAAAAAGCAATTCGTTTAAACAGGAACTGGCAAAAAACAGCAAGAACAAATTTTTGTATAAAGTACTGGCTATGGATTCGAGCTATAATAAAAGCGAATTATCAAATTTCGCGGTTACTACTCTCCCTGATGTAACACCACCCGGAGATCCTTTTATTACGAATTGTTCTCTGAATGCAGACAAAAACATTGTTATTGAGTTTTTTAAAAACACAGAACTCGACCTGATGGGCTACCATTTATACCGTACATACAAAGATGGTGATGAAGAAAAAACAGAACAGGTTAATGCTAAATTAATTGACAGAACAGCTATAAGGTATATTGACCGTACTTTTGAAGGTTACGGCATGGTGCAATATTACCTGGTTGCCTTAGACAGTACTAACAATGCTTCCAGAAGGTCGAATAGTGTAAAGATTAATATTAAAAAAGAAGAAGAGGTAGTTAACTACGAATTTAAAAGCATGGATGCTAAATCTTTAGTAGGCAACAGCTGGAAAATTAAATGGAAAATGGAACATGCCGACGATCTTTTTTTTGTGGTATATACCAGGCAAACAGGTGAAGAAAACTTTGAGCCTCAAACAAAAAATTTGAACGATACAAAATGTGTTGTAAATTTAAAGAACGGAATCAATGCTTATGTACAGGTAAGGGCTTATAACACAAAAGGACTAGTTGCTAAAAGTGAAATTAAACTATTAGAAAACAAAAAATAAGATGGAAAAAAATTACAGAACTATTTTTGGTTTTTGGGCTCTGGCCTTTCTGTTGCTCACAGCACAAATAAAAGGTCAAACTCCTGGGGGCGCCAGCGGTATGGTATTCCGGTTTACCAAACAGGTATGGTTAAACCCTACCATTATACTGGCTAAACAAAACTTCGAGCAAAGCACCAATGTAAAGCTACTCATATTACCGCGTTTAAATGGCAATGACACTACCGGAAGCAGTAAAATTGAAAAAGCTTTTGATAAATTGCTTTCATTTTTAGTATATAAAGAAAACGTACAGGGCAGCATTAAATTTTATTTTAATCCCAAAAATCCTACCAAACCATTTACTTTTAATACCAGCGATGAGTTATTTTGCAAATTTACACCTATACAAAAAGACAGTGTTGAGACTATTCTGAACCAGGATATTATTAATAGCAGTAACCTCAATAATTTTACAGCGCTCCCTTTTGATAGTATTATTAACAGGGCCAGCCGCTATTGCAAAAAAATATTACAAAGTAAACCGGGTTCATGCGGCGAAAATCCAGGCAATGAATTTACCCTTACTAAAATTAACAGTGCACCTGCTAAATTAAATTTCGAAAAAACCACTGCCCCAACAGGCAACGTACCTAACGGCGGCGTGGATAAGCAAAAATATGCGGAGCTGGCTCAATACTACAATACAGTGTTGGATGTGGCCGATAACAGCAATTATCCGATTGCCTGGAAAGCCATGGCAGCCAATAAAAATGATAACATTAAACTAAAGCTCAAAAAAAAGCAATCATATTTTGACATCAATAAATTGGTATTTAAAAATGCAGCCGGTAACGAAACCTATAATGTTACTTATTCGAATGTAGGGAATGACAGTACCATTGACCTGAGCATGAGTGGAAAAAGCCCGGGTAGTATGGCCGAGGTGGTAGCATATTATACCCCCACTGCAACCCCTACCCAAACCTTTGCCATTGGTGCATTTAACGTGCAGTTTTATGAATCTAAAGCACTTAATGTTGTGCTAGTAAACTTAGGTGGCGCCGCCGTGCCAACAACTGCAGATGTGAGTGCTTCTTTAAAACAAGTTTATGGAAATGTATTTATTAACTGGACAGTAAGTACTACCACTTGTACTTTACCTCCCAACATAAGTAAAAATATTCATGTAGAAAACAGTGGCTTATTGAGCAATTATATGCCAGATATGCAGCCGATTGTTAGTTATTTTAAGGATCACTGTACTGCCTATAACGGTTCTTCAGATAATACATTTTACCTGCTGTTTGGAGCAACCAATGATGGAAACCTAGAAGGTTATATGCCAAGGGCCCGCAACACCGGTTTTATTTTTGATACTGTTATCCATACAATAGCACATGAATTAGGACATGGCGCATTTAATTTAAAGCATATTTTCAGCAGCGACGAATTAGGGGAAGGTAATAATGGCTCTACAAATAATATTATGGATTATAGTATTGGAAATGCTATATATAAACATCAATGGGATTTAATTCATAATCCGTCTTCTGTAGGATGGTTTGAAGGGGATGATGAAGAGGCAGCATTTTATAGTACTCAATTAACACCAACCTGGAAGCCGTTTACATTTAAAGGTTCCTCGACTTACGCTGTGCAACCAGTTCAAGTACCAAATGGCGCCGTATATGGAATTGTGTTTGAAGAAAATAATTACCTCTGGAACGGAACAAATTATTTTGATGCCATTAACAATAAAATCCTTCCTATTACAATTAACCAAAATCCTGGTGATAATTTTACGATCGACTTATTTTGGAACACTGGTATTTGTGGTTACAACAAATTATACACTGCACCATGGGATTATATAAAAAACAAAACAACTTTCGATCCAAGTACAGTAACTGATAGCAGGGTTAAGTTTAAAAAAAACATTCCTTGTATTAGTAACGATATCAGTAATGGCGGCTTTAGATATAATAACATTTGTGATAATAAAGATCTGAGCACATTAAATAAAGATCGGATGAAACTTGAAAATCTGGATCCTAATGCAAATGCCAATGTACTTGCTGACACCATCAATTCAGTTGATTTATGTGCCATACGACAACTGAGTTACGCAAAAATTGAACCTTTATTAAAAAAACTAGCAATACAAACAAGTTATACTCCATTAATAGAGAGAGCAATTTTAAGGCTTTTAAATTCTGTTAGTGAAGACAAGATAAATCTTTTAGAAACAAATGTTTTATCTTTTAATTCCAACGAAATTCTTAAAAATCTTATTAATCATATGTCCGATGGGACTATTATTCTATTTGGTACTGATAACCTTTATACTTCCTTTTTAGAAACACTTGGATATCTGGGAAGTAAAGTTAATAATGATCAAAAAAAATGGAATATTATTAATACTCTCATAAAACAACGTTATTCAAATATCGATGCAGAAGAAATCGCTACCCTCGAAAAGATATTCTCTAGTTTAGATGCTTATGCGTCTAACCCTGGAGAAGTTCCTTCTTTAGTTGCAAGCTTTCAGCATCTGCTTATTCCAGCATGTAACGGGCTAGATGATTTTAAAATTATTTTTGAGATTGGTATTATTCGAAATCAAAATATAGAATTATTCGGAAACTTTACACAATCTGACCGCGTAACATTAGCAACAGGATATAGCATAGATATGGTTCAGGGAGGCACGCTCAACTGGGTTATTCCCGAAAGTGCAATCAGCGGAACTGTATCCATTCAAAAGAGTCAACTATGGCAATATTATGTATGGTCAAACTATTTAAAAAATCATCCCGAAACTGAACTTATTCTATCTAATGATCCCTTCGCATTTTTTACCATATTTAAAGCGCAAGTAAATAGTTATATTGCTAATAAGAGTACTGAGAATGCTAACTATTGGGCCAGTTTACAACTTAACACATGCGCTCAACTAGGTGATGTGATTACACATATTAGACTGAATGAAAATACAGCAACCTTGCGAAATGTAGATAAGCTAATAAAAATAGCGGTTATAAATAAAATTTTTGATTGTCCTTATTCAAGAAATGACGTGATTAATACAACTAGTTCTCTTTTTTCTGGAGGAGTAGATGTACTTACAAAACTTGTAACAAGCTTTGATGACAATGATAAAGATGTACTTGTAGCAATTGAGAATATTGGATTCAACAAGATATATGATGCTTTGTCCGGTGATCGTTTAAGTAATTTTTGCGTATGGGCAGCTACGCATGCTATTAGTTGTGGCAAAGTAAAAGAATTGAATACATCAGATGCAATGAAAGCCAATGGTGATATTACAGATGCAACCAATCTACTTAAACTTGAAGCCGATTTATTTCAATTTTCTAATTTTTCGGCAAATGTCACAAAAACACAAATAAAGGTTGGTAATAAAAGCATTGATTATAACCAGATGGTATTGGTTTATATTAACGATGATTTTACTTTCCTGGAACAGGAATTCAAAAAGGGGTCTGTACTATGTATTCCAATGATTCAGGCATTTGCCATGAGTAACAATAATAGAAATATTGTTTCAGAAAAAGCAGCATGGTTAGGAGTAGATGTTCTTTCATTTTTCGTTGGGATTGGCGAAGTTAAAGTGTTCTTTACCGCAGGTAATTATTTACGTAAAGCTATTGTCATCAGCGACTTAATTGGAACAAGTGCAGGGGCGGTAGTAAATTCATTAAATGAGACAGCCGTTTCTCCTGAGCTAAGATTTAAGATACAAATGCTTTCTATTATTGCATCAATACCACAATTGGTAACAAGTTTTAAAAATGTAAATAATCTAGTCAACACAACAGACAATGCTATAAATAATCTAAGTGGTATTAGCGCAGGGTCAAAATCAGACTTGGCAGAATATTTTAACAAAATTAAATTAAAATTAGGAAGTCCTATAAATGGCCTATTATCAACAATCAACACAATAAAGTCCAAGCTTGGATTTTTACCCTCTAGTCCTTTAAACTTTACCAATTTTATTGCAAACACAGGCGATAATTTTGTTGATATTATTGTCCACTTTAAGAATGGAAAATATGTAATATCAAAAGAAGGAGCATTAACTACCGAATTACTCATTGATGATCTGGCAAATATAATTAATTCCGTTCCGAGCGGAAAATCGGTACGTTTATTATCCTGTAACGATCTGAGTGCCGCTAAACAATTATCTCAGCTTACAAACAAGCCATTTTATGCTAGTGATGGATGGGTTGAACTATATGCCAATGGAGAAGTCCGGTCGCAAAATGCATTTCATAAATTTGAAAACGGAAACCAGGGAGTAGATTTAATCACTGATGCAAGTGAAATTAGCGGGGTCAATAAAATTAGGTTAGGAACTGCAGGTACTGTAACGAAAGCTAGCCTTATAACCAAATATAATAGTTACAATTCTATAAAAACATGGATCAACTCTCTGGATGAAATAGTTGACGCAACTTTATTTACAAAACTCGAAGGATTTGATGCTGCATATTATGCGAGACTTGAATCAGACCTTTCTTCTGCTTCCAATGGCGCCTCTATAAAATCTTTGTTACAAGAAAGTCCTGACGACTTAACTACGGTTTGGAAGTTATTAAAAGACGATCCTAAATACAGTTTTGAACTGGCAAAAACAGGCGGTAGTCGTTGGGAAAAATGGGCGCAGGGAAATTTCTTTAAAACAATAACACAGGCGGGAAAAGATTTTGAGGTTGTGGCATCCAATCAGTTACAAGCTGTATCAAGTACATTAAAAACTAAATTAGCAACTAAATATAATATTAATATAAATCAATATGAAGTATTTGAACAAGTACAGATAAAAACAGGACAAACTGTAAATGGAGCCGACGAGTACTTTATTGCAGATTTTGTTCTGGTAAAGAAAAAAACAGTTTTAGGGCAAGAGATTTTGGATTTAGATAACGCGGTTGTTTTAGAAACGAAATTAAGCAGCACCACACCTCTTACCCCCCCACAAACAAATGCTTTAGCAAAAGTAAAAACAACCTCTAACACTTTTAGTGTGCGCTCCGTATCACAGCCAGGTGTGTTTAATCCTACAAATTATAGTTTAGGGAGTACTAATCAAATAAAAATTACCGATTATATCAAAGTACATAGTGATGGCGTTGGAACTACTGTACAAGATATTATTTCATTAAAATAGTTATGAATTTAAAGGAATTCTTAGAATCAATACAAACGAACTGTGGTTTTTTAGAAACCGAAGGTTACACATTAAGAAAGGTAGATACTTCTGTTAATAGGAATTTTTGGTATGAAAAATATACCGAAACTGAAGGATACAGGATTACTTTTGGATGGACACAATATGGAGACGAATTTCACGTGAAAGGGCTTCATGGACTAAAGCGTTTTAATGAAATTGAACAGGAAATACAAAAAGTTGTTGGGAGCAATATAATGGATTATTATACAATACATAAAATGCCTTCAACTGATCTTATACCAAAAAAACTGCCTTATGAATCTACCGAAAACAATATTCATTTCGTATTAAAAAATGAAATCGATATTTTACTATTTACTGATTTCTTAAAAGAATTTTATTATAAGGAGTGTAAGTATTTTTTTGATAAATATAAAAATATAGAGTCTGTATATAAAGACTATATTAAACTTGATAGAGAAAAGATATCCACTCTACTCTATGGCGTAAATAACACAATATTCTATAGGGAATTATCATTAAAATATAATTTAAATTCCAATGATAAAGAATCGTATTACACATTAGTTGTAAATGAATTAGAGCAATTAAAAAACAATTCAACTTTTAATGAAATTCTAGAAAAATTTAAATTAATTAAAAATAATCTAACAAAAAATATTTAGAATTGAAGCAAATGTTCCAAACTGATTTTCTCAAAAAATTGACAGTTATGATATATGTAACCAAGTACTATTAAAATTATGCTACCAATGATTATTTATTACAAACCTATTGAATTGAATCCAAAAATAACCAAACAATAACTCTCTAATAGTTTTGAAATCAGGAAAATAGTTGTATTTTTAAGTAGTTTTTAAATCAAATTTATGTTAAAAAAAGTTATTACACTTTTACTATCTTTTGTATATCTCAGCCACTTTGCGCAGATATATCCAAGCGGTGTAACAACTACCATGCTTCCACCCTATTCTATTTTTTTAGATGAGTACGCAAATCCTATCAATCCTAAAATAAGAGCCACTGTTGTATTTACCGATTTTACAGAACCCAGCTGGAACATTTATTTAAAACTTAAAATTACAGGTCCCAATTTTACTATCGAATCCAGGCCAGGTGTTAAGCCTCCACAATCTTTTAATGTGTTACCCGGTGTACCTTTTCAAATAAGTGGCGCCGACCTCGACTGGTATTTTAATAACGATAATTTAAGCTTCAGTGGTATTAGCCGTTCACAACTCGAAGCCAACAACAACCGCTTACCTGAAGGTTTTTATACGTTTTGTTTTGAAGTATTGGATTACGAAACCGGCAAAAAAATATCACTTCCAAGTTGCGCTGCAGCCTACTTAAGCTTAAACGATCCTCCCATTGTTATTGCTCCTACCTGCGGCAATGCTATTGAGAACCTTACTCAACAAAATATTTTATTCCAATGGCAGATCTCAAACACTAACGGAAATTTAAATGTAAGCTCTCTCAATTATCAAATCGATTTGTATGAAGTAAACAACTCTTATTCAAATCCATTAACGGCTATTATTAATAATCAGGCTTTGCCTATCTGGCAATCGCAACCTATTTCCCAAACCTCTTATCTATACGGACCAGCTGATCCTCCTTTAGAAAAAACAAAACGCTACGTATTTACAGTAAAGGCTATTGAACAAGGAAAAAGTCAGATCAAAAATAATGGTTACAGTCAGGCTTGTTGGTTCTTTTACGGTTACCCCGAAGGTGGTACTATAAACCTGCTCACACTACCCAACAACCATATGCTTAACCTGGATGATAACGGTATTTTTTCATGGAACAAACCATCTAATGTTATCAATAATACACAAATGGTAGGGTACCAATTTCAAATTGTACCACTGAATGATGGACAGGATCCCGAAAATGCGATCATTAATAATACGCCATTTTTCCAGTATTATATGCAGCCAACAACGGGTAATCCAAAATCTATTTTTTTACCGACACAGGATATGATAAGGTTACAAAAAATGAAACCTTACGTATGGCAGGTAAAAGGTATTAGCGGACAACAGGAAATTGCTAAAAGCCCCGTTTATAAATTTACAGGGCCGCCGGTTATTGACAAGTTTTTTGCCGGAGGATTTGAAGTATCCGTTGTAAACATTACAGCATATGATACTCTTACCAATATTATCAGTGGCCGTGGAAAAATAACATTAAATGGTAGCGGACAGGCTCCCGAATTTAATTTCACTAATATTGATCTTGAACCCATAGGCAGCAATACCTGGGTAATGGTTAACGGACAAATTGACGATAAAATAATCCTTGATAATTATGTATTAACCTCTGACAGTGTAACGGCCAATAAAAATGCTGATTTTATTGTAGATAGTATTCATGTTACTCTGCAAAACGTTTTTGTTGGAGGCTTTGTAAACTGGAAATTTCCGTTGGCTGTTACAGGCAATACCATTCCCTATTTAAATACCAGGCATGAGAACATGATGCTTGGTAATGACTTTAAGCTTTCAAGTCAGGACTTTGGTTCGCTTGCTCAAACTTATAAATTTACATTGCTTGAACCGGGTGGGTTTACCATGCAACTCAATAATACCAGTAAAACGTATGTAGCCGGAAGCCGTTATAATTTAAAATTTAACGGGCTTATGGAATTGCCTGTTAGTGTAAAAGATGGTGTTAACACCACGGTGAAAGTTCCTTTTACAGATGCGGGTCAGTTATTTTATATTGATCAAAAAGACGTCAATAATTCAGAAGCCATTCGTTTAATTGCCAATACCAATATCGATCTTAAGCCAAGAGATTATACCTTTGATTTCTCTGAGAAAAAATCTCCTGGCGATTTTGCTGCAGACTCTACCTGGAAAGGTTTCTCTATGTCAAAGGCCGGATTAATCGTTCCTATGAATGCAGAGAACTCAGGTCAGATCAGTGCTTCGGGTGAGCTTAACGAACCCGTGTTAAATTTTGCAGGTGATAGTACAACGATGCACGTGAACCAAAACGGTTTAAGTTTTTACACCTCTGTGGCTTACAATCCGGGTTACGACACCTTACGTTTTAATACATTTCCGGCCGTAGAAAATCAATTTAAAATTTCCATTACGGATAATACAGTTAACCTCTCGCACTTAACCGGTAAGATACAGGTGCCTGTATTAGATACTGCCGGAGCATTTCCGTACTATATAAAACTGGATGAATATGGTTTCGGAACAGGCTACCTCATTAACGCTCTTAACAATTATGCCTTTACATTTAATGCAGCCGGAGCCGAGGAACAAAAAATAAATGTGGTACTTACAAGAGCCATCTTTAAAAACAATAACCGTTTAGAGATGGATATTAATTTAACCTGGCCGCATTTTAGTCTTACCCTTAACCAGCTTCAAAAATTCTGTGCCTGGGGTAATGGTAATATTGGTTTTGAAACTCCTAATGGCATTACGCCTCTTACATACCAGGCTACGGGTAAAGCAAGCTCATATGATATCCAAACAGATAAAGTAGGTTGCGGAAGAGTTGCCAATGTGTATTCTTTTGGGATCTCATCTCGTATTATTATGGCCGATGACATTTCGGGTGATAATGGCGCACCTATTGTAAACTCTTATTCCATGTATAAGAACCCGCTTTTATCAGGTGATTTTACAACACTGGCATTTACATTAGGTAATGATTCGCTAAGCGTAAATCCTGATAGCGTACACAGTTCTGTAACAGATAATTTAACCACTAATTTAGCTCAAACTTTAAACGACCTTGGTGCCAACGCAGGTGGTGGCAGTGGAAGCAGCGGTGATGTAAATGGTGGCGGTGGTAATAATAATGGAGCTCCTATCATCCCAAGTTCTGTATACATGGATATGCAAAAGGTGGTAATGATGGCAGAAACCTTTGTTCAATTCCTTGATTCATCGAGCCGCCCTAAAGCACAGGATTATGTGACTGTTATTAAACAGATCTTAAACAGCGACGAGGTTAAAAAGCTGGTAAACACTAGTCCTGAGCAGTTAGTAAATGATCTCATACAAGAAGCTGCAGATGCTATTATCAGAAAAATTAATCAGCCTATCCAGAATATCAGCGATAAAGCCTGCTTAAAAATAAGAACAGCCATTAACCACGATATTGTATTACCGGTTACTTCTCGTATTGATACAATTATTGGAAAAGCACTGGACAGGATCAGAGACAAAGTAGCTGATGCTGTTGGTGATGATGATGCCGCCTTGAAAAATATCGTAAAAGCTACTGTAAATACGGTAAAAGTTCAATTATGTAATGAGATCAGAAACTCTATTAATAATGCAGTAGAAACAAATGTAACTTCAAAAATTACAGGGTTCATTCAGGTAGGAATTACAGGCAAGATTACCGGTTTTGTAAATAAAGAAATTAAAACCATTGCTAATAATATTATTGAAACGGGCATTGGCAATAGCGTCAATCTAAACAACATTGTTCAGGATGCCGGTACTTTATTTAAAGACGTAGGTGATACCATTGCCGATGCGGTTCAGTCCATCAATTTTAATACGATAAAAAATACTACCGAAAATGTTGCTGATGATATTGTAAAAGGTATCGACTTTCAGAGAATAGGCGAAAACATTTTAAGCTCACTGGCAAGCCAGGGTGTAAGTGCTATTGTAACAAATGTTATTGCCAATCAATTGGGCGATGTAGGTGGAGGCATTGCCAAAGCAGCATTATCAACTGTAAAATTTGATTTCAGTAATGTGGGCGATAAACTTAAGAACGGGCAAATTGACCAGATCGTTAAGTTTGATTTTACCAACATTTACATTACCACATCGGCCGCCGATGTGCAAGGACAGCTGAAATTTACAAAAGACGATCCTGTTTACGGTGATTCTTTCCAAGCAATGGTATCAGTTACCGTTAAAGTTCCCAAGAAAGAAAATCCTATCACCGGAAGCTTAAAATTCATTAACGGAAAAACAACGCAGGGCACTATCTTTCCTTACTGGTTCTTTAGTGGAAAAATCCTGGGACTTGGTTTAACACTCGGAAGTATTCCATTTACAATTGATGGCTTTGAAGGAACAGTGTATTCTAAAATGCAGAGAATTGGACAGGCAGACCCAACACCTAATCCTAATAACAAATATGGCGTAGGTGCCAGAATGTATTTATATGATACCCCTACAGAAGGCAAGATCATTATTTTTGATGTGGGTATAGATGTGGTTATCAATAACGGAGGTTTTGCCGTTGAACTAAACGGAAACGCAGACATAGGAAATTTAAAATCAAAAAACAGTGCACCGGGAGCCAGTATGTTCTCAGTAGCAACTGCCACCGGTTATATTGGTTATTATAGCGAAGAAAAACGTTTCCAGGGAGCCTTTGGCGTTAAATTTAATACTGCTCCTTTATTATGCGCCGGTGGCGAAATGGGCGTAAAAGTAGATGGTATGAACCACACCTGGGAAGTATACATTGGAAAAAAAGCAACACCGGTAGAAGCAAAAATATTATGTAAGGATAATTTAAAATCAGGTGGCTACTTCGACATGAAAAACACAGGCATTGAAGCCGGTTTCTTCCTGAATGTAGACGTAGAAGCAGAAACACCTTGGCTTGGAGGCGACGAGTTTAAAATCAGGGGCTGGGCATATTTTGGTTTCGGGATAGATGCGTACACTACTATTTCGTTTGAGCCCTCGTTTAAAATTAATGAAGCTTACATTAGTGCATGGGCAAGCGCCGGCATAGGTTTCGATTACGAAACACCTATTAATAGCGGGCATGTAACCATTGCAGGAGTCTCGCTCTCGGGTAGCCTCTTATATATCAATCACGAAAGAGCAGAGGTTCACGGGCAAATGGATGGCTCCATTACCATACTCAATCATGATTTTAGCGTAGGTATGCGGGTTGATTATGATATAGACAATAAGCATAAAATTTCGGGCTAAAGGAATAGCGCGTACATTTGAGCAGTTAATGTAACTCTAAAGGCTTTCAGAAGTTTCTTTGAATCTTATAATTAATCTCCGATCCGGCTTATAACTACGACAATAAAAAATATTTTTTGTAAAATAAATGAAATTTATGAATGCTCTGTTATTTTGTTCACTGCTGAATTTATTTTCCTGCAGCAATTCACAATCCTTAGAAAAAGAAAATACGATTACAAAAAAAGATTCTCTGCAAAAGCAGTCTGCAGAATGTAGTAATTTATACCTTTTTCAGGGCTCTTATGTTGATTTAGATAATAATTCTTTTTCCAGTATTAATAGAATACCTGCCACTGACTTTACAAAATGTTCAAAATACGCCCATCGGTTTATAAATCCTATCAATGATACAGTATATGCAAACGGGCATCAATTTATGATTGAAAACAACCGTGAGAAAAAAATTTACCGGCTCCATATTTATAAAAATAAAAAATTAGTAAAAACAATTAACCTGCCTGTAGAAACGCCATTGCCAGAGGTTCATGATTATTCTTTTTATTTGCTGCCTTACAAAAACAATGTCATTCTATTTATGGAAGATATGTATACCACACATTACAGAGTTTGCAAATACAATTCGAACGGAGAAGAGTTAATGAGGAAAGATATTGAACATACCTACATTAATCATCCCGAACCAAATACCAACAACTATAACCGTTACCTGTATTTCAAAGATTTAACGGCGTCGCAAATGGTTTTCACATCGCATATCGCTTTTGCTGATAAATTTAAGACGGTTGTTTTATCGATGGATGATTTCACAATAACCGAATATGATAAAACAGCCAATGGTTTAATTCTGGATGATAAAGAAGAAAAGCTGATTGGATTTGCAACTGAAAAGGACGGACATTTTACCATACAGATGTTAGACCACAAAAAATATGAATTTGATATTAAATTCGGAAATCCCGGCTGCGATTTTATTTTAAAAGATAATTTGCTTTACATTGCCAATTACCACCCAATAGCTACCGGTTCCAGCTTACATTGCTTTGATCTGGGAACAGGTAAAATGAAATGGACTGCCAATGTCTTACAGGTTAATGCAAGTCATTCGGAATACTGGAATAAAGTTACCCTGAGCATCTACAAAAATAAACTGATCATGCAGGGAGACGAAGCTTATGGCTCTTACCTTCAATTATTTGATACAGAATCAGGAGAAAGGCTGGCACATTTTGGAAACGTATCAGAAGAGAAAAAATAAGAAAGTACGATGGCTTTTTACGACCTCTCTAAACAGGACCGCATAGAAACCGTTAATAAAATTAGCAACGAATTGCTAAACGAACTTAAAACGGGGAAACTCAAAAAGATACTCGCTTATTTTGGGGACGACGATACCTATATCAGAAAAACAGCCTATTTAAGCATAGGAAAGATCTATAAAAATGAAAAGGAGCTAAGAGCCGATATTATCAGGACGCTTGATCTTTTATTTCCGAAAGAAGATTTTAAGATCAGACAAACTGTGATAAACGCAGCCGGAGAAATAGGCAAAAGCGATTTTAAAATAGTGGAACACCTCTTTAACAATGGTCTTTTCGACAAACACCATTCTCCGCGTAATGCGGTAATTGGCTCCATTAAAAAAATGGGAGAAGTAAACCCAAAACCGGTACTACAATGGGCGAAAAAATATTTACATCATCCTGATAAAGAGATCAGGAGAGAAATATGCCATGGTATTGAGTTAAGAGGGCGCAAGTATCCACAGGACATTTTACCCTTATTAAAGGAATTGCAACATGACAAAACAGCCAGGGTACGCAATACTCTTGTACATGTAATAGGACAAATTGCCTATAAAAAGGGTTGTCTGGAAACTGTTATAGAAGACCTTAAAACCTGGGATAATAAACCATTAGTGGCAGATGCCATTGATGAGATTATTGATGTGCACGACCGCTATAAAGACTTTTCAGTACTTACGCAAGAAGAAGCAATACAATACATTGCAAAACATTACAAATAATAAGTATCTCTCCATTTTAAAGAAACTGAAACAATCATGAAAAAAGCAGTCAACAGAATTCATATCCTTTTCCTGCTAACAGGGCTATGCTACCTTCTATTCGGTTATGCTTCCGGAGATAGTACATTGGATATTAATGTTCATGATACTTATTTCGTCATTGCCTTACAACATATTGGTTTCCTGTTTTTTGTAATCCATCTCTTCTACTCTATCATTTATTTTTTGATTCGCAAAAGCCTGAATTATATTTCAGGCCTTATTCATCTTTTATTAATAATGCCTTTATGTATTTCCATAATGTATTCGGCATTTTATACATCTTTTGTTTTGGGAGGTACAACCAGGCGCTATTACACGAACTCTAACGATTCTATTTTCGAATCACAGGGTTCATTTTCAAATCTACTCTTTGTTTTTTCCATCTTGTTTCTTCTGGCGCAATTGGTATTTATAGGAAATATTATAATCGCAATAACAAAAGGAATCGCCCAAAGACATAACAAATAATTCCTTTCAAACATTAGTCTATATACTCCCACTAGCCACCTGAAGGTGGAGGAGGCATTCCCTGATGTGGTGGAAAGCCTTTAGGGAAAGGGCTTGGGTCTGTAGTCGGGGCCTGCGAATTATTTTTAAAGTTTTTAAATGTATAGGTCAATGTTAGCATAGCATAACGTTTTAGCACATTTGTGTTACTGTCTTCCGTATACGTTCCTGTAATCGTTCTGCTAATACTTCTGTTTTGATTTAATATATCGAACATCGAAATTTTCGCTTCAAGCGATTTATTCTTTAAGAACTTATACCCTACATAAGCATTCCATAAAAAATAATTTTGATTGTAGCTTTGTGACAAGCCATTATATAAAATATGGTTAAGCTCCGTATTTAGAACAACTCTGCTTTTAATGATCCAGTTTGCCTTAAATGTAGTGGTGTGCGTAAAATAATTATTATCACTCTGCGGCTGTTTTGTGTTTTTTACAATGTTATAGGTACCATTATAACCTAGTGAAAAATCAATATTCGGATTAATATTACTACCAATAAAAGCACCGCCATTCAGCGCATAATTATTGGAAATATTAGCAATATCGTTAATGATTGTAGGCGTATGATTATAGGTAAGTCCTCCGTTAAGATTTAAATTACTTTTGATCGCTTTTACCGGGAAACCATATACCAAAAATGCCCTGGTTGTCCAATAACCATTTACATTAACCGGCTTGTTAAACTGGCTTCCTCTTTTTGCTGTATAGCCTCCTATCAATGAATCTGACCTAAGAATATAAGTCGCATTACTGATATAATTATTAGTGTAATTCCCATTTAAAAACACAAAAAAGTTACGGGAAGTAACCGCATTAAAGCCCCCCAGACGAACATTTAAATTATTTTCGAAGGTTTGCTTCAAATCAGCATTTCCCGATTTTATAAGCAAGGGATTCGAAATATCCAGTACATTTTGTAATTGAGTCACATTAGGAATATTGGTTGCAGAACGGTAATTGATATTCAAATTTCTACTCTGGCTAAATTTATAGTTCAGTTGCGCATTTGGCAAAACGTTTGTAAACGATTTATTAATTGCAAATGCTACCGGAAAATCTTCATTTCCATTTAATGTAGAATATTGTGCATCGGCTCCGATCCCATAATTCAGCTTCCCTTTACGGTATTTATAGCTTAACCCTGCTTTTTGAATTTCATTTACATTATTGTATTTGTTTGATAAAGCAGTGCTGAAATCCGTATAGTCATCAGAAGCTGCATTAAAATTATCAGTTATTTTATCTACTTTACCCACCGTGTATGAAGGATTATAGCTAAACATAACCTGCGAGTTAGCAGAGAGTGGTTCGGTATACGAAATGTTAGCCGATACTTTTTTGCTATTACTGTAAGTAGTGTATTGTTGGTCAAGCACAGAACTGGTATCGGTATATATATTATTGGAATAATAGCTTCCGTCATTATTTTTTTCGGTAAGCTGCGTGCCTATATTAAAAGAAATGGTGCGACCTCTTTTATGAAATTTATGCTGAAATAAAATGGAGTTCGAAAAATCATAACCCAAATTAGCTGTTTTAGAATTAGTATTGGTTTGGCTCAGCAAAATATTCTCCAATATGGTATTACTGCCCGCAAGTATACTGCTTGTGCTATTCTTCTGGAGGTTTAAGCTCGGAACAATCGTCAATTTGTTTGATGAATCAATAGCATACTCGAACCTGAAATTAAGTCTGTGATTTTGGTTATTGGTTTTATTGGTATTATTTTGTTTATACACTAATTTATTATCTGTAAAGTAAGTTCTTACAATTCCCGCCAAATTTGTATTATCCGTATAATTAAAGAAATAACTCCCTGATACATTTACTTTTTTTCCCCATGCGTCTGTATAGTTCAACCCGGTCGATTGCGTGGCTGTTAAGCCACTTTGCTGACCCGTTAATAAATTACCCGGCCCAAAATTCCCGGTTCCTCCTGAGTTACCTCCCTGGCCTCCTCCATCGCGTGACCCTCCACCACCCATACCTGCGCTTTGTCCTGAATTACTCATAACTCCCATAATATCAGAAATACTGAAATTTTGCTGATTAATATTATTAGAAAGCAGCAATAAAGAAATTCGTCTTTTATTATTAAAACTATTAAGAGTCGCTCCGGCATTATAACGATCGTTGGTGCCATAGCCGGCATATACTTTCCCGAACTGCCCTACATTTTTTCCGTTTTTGGTAATAATGTTTATTGTTTTTTGCTGATCGCCATCATTAAACCCTGTAAACTGAGCCTGGTCACTGGCTTTATCATACACCTGAATTTTATCAACGATATCGGCCGGAAGGTTTTTAATAGCGGCATTAGGATCATCACCAAAAAAAGGCTTACCATCTACCAATACTTTTTTCACGGTTTCGCCATTCACTTTCAGGCCATTGTTATCAGAAGTAATACCCGGCATTTTTTTGATCAGGTCTTCGGCGGTAGCATCAGGGTGTGTTTTAAAAGCATCCGAATTAAACTGCGTGGTATCTCCTTTTTGTTCACCTCTTGTCTGAACCGTTTCTACTACTACTTCTTTAAGCGTTTTGGCATCCTCTTCCAGTATGGTCTTACTAATATTAACAGGATCAGATTTTACATCTACTACTCTACTGATGGTTTTATATCCCAAAAAAGACATTTGAAAAATGTAGCGCGTATTGGCACCAAGATTTATATTATATGTACCATTTGCATCTGTAGACGATCCGGTAACAAACGTCGAATCTTTGGTAAGCACTTTTATCAATGCCCCCACCATTGATCCCGATTTATCAGCAATACTACCCGAAACAGGCACCGTTTGCGAAAAACCAAATGCGCTTACTATCAAAAAAACGATTGTCCATATGTTATGTTTTCTCATAGATACTATTTTAAATGAATACTATTTATTATGTGTTTAAAAGGACCTGTCTGTTACTACGCTTCATTGATTTCCGTTACTCTTACATCTCCCCGTACGGGATTGTTCGTATGCCTGTCTTTAGGCTGTATTCTTGAACAACTTGTAAAATCAACCCGGATAACCAGCAGCATTAATGCAAGTAAAAACCGGAATTTTAATATAGCTATGAACCTTGTCATAGCATCAAAATTAAAAGGACTCTATCGGGTTATAAAACGGAATAGATGTTTAGAATAACCTTATAGAAGAACAGGCCTAAAACACCGTCAGGCTAGTGGAAGGATTTATTATCCAAAAACTCCTGAAACTTTTCTTTGTATTGTTCCGCAACAGTGATACGCTCTTTATTAATAATAACCTGACTCCTTTCAACTGTTTCAATTTTATCGAGAGCAATGATAAAAGACCTGTGGATGCGCATAAACTTTTCGGGAGACAATTCATTTTCGAGCGTTTTAAGGCTCATTAAGGTTAATACAGGCTTAGGCTGGGAACTAAGCCAGATCTTGATGTAATCTTTTAATCCTTCAAAATACATCACATCATGAAGGTTAATTTTTATCTGCTTGTATTCTGATTTTACAAAAATAAACTCAGTATTACCGGGAGTATCTTTTCGATCTTCCACAATGCCAAATCGCTCCGATGCTTTGTTCGCAGCCTTTAAGAACTCGGCGTAGTTAAAGGGTTTCAATAAATAATCAATAGCATTTACTTTAAAGCCTTCAAATGCATAATCTTTAAATGCAGTAGTAAATACAATTTTAATGTCGGGCGAAAGCGTTTTACTAAAATCAATCCCATTCATATCGGGCATTTGTATGTCTAAAAAAATAAGGTCAATTTTTTCGGTATTTAAAACAGACATTGCCTCAAACGCGTTCTGGCATTTGCCTTTGAGCTCCAGAAAAGGCGTTTTAGCAACGTAGCTTTCTATTAAGTCCAAAGCCAGGGGTTCATCATCTACAATAAGGCAATTCATTTTTCCCATTGTGGTTTGTTTTTCAATTAGTATTTAAATCAATCGTCAGTACTACTTTAAACATCCCGTCTACCACATTTGTTGTAAAAAGATAATTACCGGGATACAACAACTGCAGTCTTTTAGTTACATTATTAAGTCCTATTCCCGATCCGCTCTTATCTTTTTCTGTCTTCGGAAAATTGGTGTTCTGGGCCATAAACCGAATGGTGTTTTCTTTTACTGATATACTAAAATAAATTTCTGAGGGCTGTGTAGCAGAAATACCATGCTTAAAGGCATTTTCTATCAAAGATATAAATAATAAGGGCGCTATTTTATGATCTTCTTCCAAGGCAGGGAAATCAACATTTACAGTTACTTTATCCGGAATTCTTAGTTTCATGAGATTAATGTACTGAGACATAAACTCGATTTCCTGCTTTAAATTTGTTTTACCGGTCTCCGACTCATATAGCATATAGCGCATGAGCTGCGCCAAACTATGAACAGCCTCCTGCGCCATGGAAGGAGAACGTTCGATCAATGAATAAATATTATTAAGCGAATTAAAAAAGAAATGCGGTTGCAACTGGTATTTAAGGTGTTGAAGCTCAGAGGTAAGGTTTTCGCGTTCCGCTTCTTTCTTTTCTATTTCTGTCCTTGTCCACTTTTCGGTTACCCTCACGGCAATGGAAACAACAATAGGAATGAGCATGGATATCGCATCTTTGTATATAAAAAACTTCATAGAAGGCCTCATTACCTGGCCTGTTCGTCCGTTGATAGGTTTAGGCATCGGATAAACGGCATCTATTAAATGTTTGATCTCAAAAATGATCCAGGTGCAAATGATAATCAGAGCTAAATTGATGATAATAAAAATGAAAGTCTTTTTATTGAAGAGCAATTTTTCTGTAAGCACAAAATAATTGGCATAAAACACAAAAGCATAAAACACCATTGGCACCCACGAATATTTAAGAATCCTCGTAAATTCCGGGGCATCATGAAAAGACAACAGATACGGCATGATGCAAAGAATCAACCATACTAAAATGTGAATAGCAACTTTAAATGCCACGCTGTTATTTTGCGGTATAATCATATATCAATATTACATAAAAAGAAATAAAAGCATTACATATTATAGAAGTTTACCTTTTTTTTATCCATGAACGGCATCATTTTGTTGGCAAGAAATAGTGCCGTCAGTCTTTTAAGGCTGTACAACTTTTACAAATACGGTATCCGAATTTAAACCGGTAAAGATCCCATAACCATTGGTAATACTGGTTGAAGGATTAGTGAGATTTTGCGAGCTCGAAT
>JAZJZF010000083.1:0-638 GCA_040389965.1 Bacteroidota bacterium | reverse complement strand
GGCATAATCAGGTAATACATGGTAAAGGATAATACGGTGTGTTCCATAGTATTGAAATTCCTGCGCTCTGATTTCTATCTCTGCGGCAGTAGTAGGCGTCTTTTTAAAACGGTTACCGGGAGGCGTATTAGTTCCAAAATCCCTGATAGGATCCAGTGTTGTTTCTATATTCTCAACAATGACAAGATAGTAGGAATTATCGGTATTGTTCCAGGTTATTTTTATAGGATCGGGCTGTGTAAAGCCACCCGTAGGGAAACCCGAGCCGGCAACAAACTTGGTAATACTGTATGTTGTTACAGACTGCGTTATATTTTGCGGCTTTACAGGAATATTGGTATAAGCCGATACTTGTTTTTTATTAAATGCAAAACCCAGATTAAAAAAAGATCCGTCAGTAACAATTAATGAGCTATCAACATATTGTCCATTCCCTATTGGCTTCAACAAGTATAAAGCATTGTTATAAGTTACATTTACAAATAAATTATTCACATCATCGCCCGAATAGGTAACACCTTCCGAAAAAGGAATTTGCCTCGTAATTTTTACGCTCATAGGTTTTCCTGTTTCCAGGTAAGCCTCAATAACCGGCGAATCGGTAAACTCCTGCGTTTCTTTTTTACAGGATACAAGAA
>JAZJZF010000082.1:0-12181 GCA_040389965.1 Bacteroidota bacterium | reverse complement strand
AATGGTGCCTGCGAAAAAGCCATTGTAGATACAGCCATTCCGGTTGCAAGCAGCCAGTTTTTCATTTTTTTCATGTGTTTGTATTTATTGATTTATAATTTAAAAAGTTAATTTGGTTCCAAAGGTATACGTACGGCCTACCCCAAAAAACACTGTAGCCGAAGAGGCATTAAAGCCTCCGCCAGCGCCATTGTTTTGCGCATCATTGATATACCTTGTATCAAATACATTATTTATAGTTGCATAAAGATTTACCTTAAATACTCCATACAAAATTTCGTAACCTGTACTTAAGTCAACAATATTAAAGCCCGGCATTTTCCAGCTTTCCTGATTTACATGACTGGCATCCAGATCCGTTGGTTTAAAGTTAGCATAATATTTATCAAATCGGGTAAAACGAGGCTTAAAATAAAAACCTTTAAATGGCATAAAACGTACAGCACCACTTGCCTGTGTTTGAGCAGCATTACCTACGTGCACACCTTTAGCATGGTATTCAAGCGTATTTTGGATAACTCCATTCTGGTCATAAGAATATACCAAACCTCCCGAATTATAAATCCAATCCCCAAAAGACAAAATACCTTCCAGACCAATTTGCTTAATAGGCCTATAGCTTCCTTCAAATTCAATTCCTTTATATATCAGGTTAACACCATTCACATTATAGGTTTCCCCATCAAGACCCGTAATAGTACTTTGTGGCTGGTTATCCCAGGTTGTATAATAGCCATTTACGTTTAAAAAAGCATTATTATATTTTAAACCATATCCCACTTCAAACGATTTGATGTACTGTGGTTTAAAGTCTTTTGCTAATTCATTACTAAATGTAAATACGTTGGCAAATTTTTGAGGAATCTGCATTACACCCACATTTAAAAAGGCATTCTGATGCTCGGTTACATTATAATTGGCCCCGCCTTTTAGCGTGTAACCTAACTGGTAAACCCAACCTGTAGTAGCCGTTTTTACTTCGGGCGAATTACGGTCATAAGTTACATCATTATGAGTAATGGTACTAAGGTAAGACATAGAGTTATGGTAAGTTGTATCAGACAGTATAAGATCTTTTGGCTTATAAAAATCAATACGGTTATACCCGGAGTAAGATCCGGTAGCAGTAATAAATGCTACCCATTTATCTTTCTTAAACTCAGCCTGCCCAAATAATCCACCCCATTTTACCAATCCTTCATAGTTAGACCCAAAAATATCGCCAGTATATTTTATAAAATTAGATTTATCGGAAGGGTCAAGATTCGGATTTCTGTTTGTTCCGCCTTCCACATAGTAATCTCCCCCTAATAAGCTATAAACTGTAGCTGTATGGTAGCCATGGTAATACCTTAAATCAACTCCATAGCTTAATGTAAACAGTTTATTTAGTTTAGTAGTAGCAGTAGATAACACCCCATACCAATGGTGATTATTGTTAGCTGATCTTAAAACAATGGTTGATTTATGTGCAGTAGTACTATAATTAGCGTCAATATACGTTGAGTTAGCGTCATATTTGGCCTGAATCAAATAATAACCGCTTACAGAATCCCTGTTATTAAGTGTGGGAGAATAACCGGTTCCCCCACCAGTTCCAAAAGAAGCATAAGCTACTGTTGATAAAGTTGTTTTTTCACTGATTTTCCAGAAGTAATTTATGTTGATCAAAGGTTTATTATAAACATTTACCTTATCATTGATGGTTCCTCCATTTAAAAGCCCCTGATCAGGATTCCATTGCAAACTGCGATCACCTTGTGTAGCAGTTGTATATTTTATAGAACTACTGGGTGTTCCATTGGGATTTTTAACCCAGCTGTACAGAACAGAATCGGAATTAACTCCTAATTTTTTTGCGTACTCTTTATCATATACCGTGATAGGTACTTTAGTAGTACGTTGCCCATGCGATTGTGGAGCTGCATTAACCCCAATACTGATAATGTGTCTGGGACTTGGCATGAACTGCACTTTTGCGTAATATGAGTAAACACTGTACGCCGTTTTATCTACCCAACCATCGCCCGTTTGGTAGGTTCCGGCAAGTGTAAAACCCCATTTATTATTTATTAAACCAGAGTTATAAGCAAGACTCATCACATTAGCGTTGTTATTCCCCCACTCTTTTCTTACTACCATTTGCTGTTTCTGTTCAATACCATTGGTTATATAGTTCATGGTTCCACCAACAGATGAAATGGCTAATTTAGAAGCTCCTAAACCACGTTGTATTTGAACCGTTTTTGTAATATCTTTTAAGCCTGACCAGTTACTCCAATAAACCTGGCCGCTTTCCATATCATTTACAGGAATCCCGTCAACCAATACACCAATATTGGTTTGGTCGAAACCCCTGATAGTAACGCGCGAATCGCCTGCGCCACCACCACTACTTGATGCATAAGCACCGGGAGTTATGTTGGCAAGCATACTAATATCTCTGCCCCCTAACTCTTCCTGAATTTTTGTAGCTGAAATAGAACTAAACGCTACAGGAGTTTCTCTAACCTGAGCTATATCCGCCACTACTTCAACTTCATCCAGAGTATTACTTTCCAGCTTTACCTCAATTTTTTTATTTGAGTAAAGCTTAATTTTTTCATTGTATTTTTTGTATCCTAAAAATGACACTTCAATATTGTATTCTCCTTTAGGTAGCTTAACTGCAAAATTACCGTCTAAATCGGCAATAGCACCTACACCTGCTTTTGCCAGGATGGTAGCCCCAATTAAGCCTTCGCCTGTTTCGGCATCTTTTATAGAACCTGATAAAGTTACTTTTACACTATCCTGTGCCTTTACTATAAAGCCACAGATAACAAATAAAATGAGGAAGCTCTTTTTAAACATATGGTTATCAAATAAAAGGGCTGAATATTGCATCAGCCCTTATGAATTTTTAATAAATCAGAAAATTATTGAATGATTATTTTATCCGTTTTGGTTCCCTCCTCATTCTTAACAATAGCATAGTAAATGCCCTGAGGTAATGCAAGGTTTCTCAAAATAACAGATTTTTCGTAATTAGAACTTGCGTGTGTATAAACAACCTGACCAACAGCATTAATGATATTGATGCTGATGATGTTTTTGTCGCTGATACAAGCAATTTCATTACCGTTGTTAGGATTAGGGAATATTTTTAAATAAACTACTTTAGCATTTTCTTTAACACCTAAAGGTTTACAATCGCAAGTATGAATTCCTACATTAGTCCAATTGTCTTCAGATAAAGAATCCCACTCTAATTTTACATTAAAAGCTGTAGGATTAGTCATTACACCTGCTTTAATGCTGGCTTTTCTTTGTAATGAGTGATCTTTTGTCCACCATTTACCCATACCTGCAGAACCTGTATAAGGAGCAATATCACTCCATGCAGTTGATGGTTGTTCACCAATTCTACCGAAGATATCAATACGAGCATAAGGGCTTTTTCTAACTAATACCATAGCATCATCACCATTCATAAAAGTTGGAGCCGGGTATGGACCATCTAATTGTTGAGCTAAAGCTCTTAACGCAGGAGCGCACTCAGGAGAAGTTGCCGTAGTTGCAGAAGTTACACCAACACCGTTAGCAATAACAAATGTACTGTAAGATGCAATTGATCCTGTAAGATCAGTACTGTCAGTTCCTGTTGAAGAACCATTAGAATAACGTACCAAACGGTAGTTGCTCATACTAATAGAAGCACCTGTAGGGTTATAAAACTCCATAGCTTTGCTATTGGCTGATCCCTCTACATATTCAGAGATAAATAATTCGGTACACTGCGCTTTACCCGCTAAGGCAACTGCGATAAATGATAAGCTTAGTAAAATTTTTTTCATGATTTTTTTGGGTTTAATTACATTTTTATACTTTTAGTGGTTTAAGGCGGATCGCAGACTAGTTTTCCTCTTATAGGGTGGTCACTTCTAAAGCATTACAAAAGTAATACAAAATGATTTGACAGCAAGCGGTTGTGAATAAAAATGATAATTAGTTAAGAAAGATTTAACAATTCCTTAAGTAAATTGTTAAAATACCTGGGGAGGACTATCATGTCCCCTTTTTTACAAGGATTTAGAAGAGTGCTTCCAAAATGGAAAGCTAAATGCTACCATCCCTTAAATTTTCATTTTTTAACTTTAAACTCAGGCAATAAAAAGTATATTTGTTTGTTAAATACTTTGAAAAAATGAACAAAATCCTTCAAATTAGCTTAGTCGCCTTATCATTTTCGTCCCTGGCGCAAAAACCAATTAATTTCTCTATTTCCGGAACTTTAAGAAATGTAAACAGCAATTCTTATGCGTATATTCACCATAAATGGAATAATAAAGATATTACCGACAGCGTAAAAGTTAAATCGGGGGCTTTTAGCCTCATAGGTAAGACCACCGAGCCTAACATGTACTGGATAACCAAACACAATAACATTAATGAGCAACCAAATGCTATATTTTTTGTAGATGGTGGCAAAACCACTGTTAATGGGAGTATCGACAGTTTGGCGTACTCTAAAATACAGGGAGGCCAAACGCAGAAAGACTATGTAGATTATAACGCGATGATGCAGGGCTATGGCTTAAAGCAGCAAGACATGGTAAACCGTTATAACGATGCAAGAAACAAAGGCGATGCCGGAACCATGAACGCTGTGCAAATGGAGTACCAAAACATGGAGAAAGAGGTTAAATCTTCTTTGGATAATTTCATTAAAACCCATTCAAAATCAGCGGTAAGCGGGTACGCTATTTACTATAATTTCCAAAACGCTAATAATGTACCTGCCGAAGAGTTGGAGCGTGTGGTAGGACTTTTAGACAAATCTATTTTAGATACCAAATATGGCAAACTGGCACAGGAAAAACTTAACCAGCTAAGAGGCACTACTATTGGGTATCCCGCTTTAAACTTTGCACAGGCCGACCCAAGCGGTAAAATGGTAAACCTTACCGATTTAAAAGGTAAATATGTATTGGTTGATTTCTGGGCAAGCTGGTGTGGGCCTTGCCGTGCCGAGAACCCAAATGTAGTAAGCGCTTTTAATAAATATAAAGATAAAGGCTTCACCGTTTTAGGCGTTTCTTTCGATCAAAACAAAGATAAATGGCTACAGGCTATTGAAGCCGATAAATTGGGCTGGACCCAGGTAAGCGACCTGAAAGGCTGGGGAAACGAAGCCGGAAAACTATATGGTATCAGCAGCATTCCACAAAATCTGTTATTGGATAAAGAAGGAAAAATTGTTGCTAAAAACCTCAGAGGCCCCGAACTGGACGCAAAACTGGAAGAGATTATTAAATAAAAGAACGGCTTATCCTTTTTTTGTAACTCTGCTCACAAAAATTTCATATCAAATTTACACCTTAACCTGTTAAAAATAAAAACTAATTATAAATTTGCTTTCCCAAAAAACCAATCATTTTATGAAGAAACGTACTCTAGGATTATTTACTTTTTCGGCCATTACTCTGGCTTCTATTGCGCAAACCACCGAACCCGTAATAATGACGGTAAACGGTAAACCTGTTTATAAAAGCGAATTTGAAAATGTTTACAAAAAAAACAGTGGTAAAGAAGTAAACAAAGAACCAAAATCAGTAAAAGAATATGTAGATCTGTTTTCTACCTTTAAAATGAAAGTATTTGAAGCAGAAGCTAACGGTTTGGATACTAACAGAGCATTTAAAACAGAACTGGCGGGATACCGCAAACAATTAGCCTCTCCTTATTTAACTGATAAAAATGTAAACGATGCTTTGTTGCATGAAGCCTATGAGCGCATGAAAACAGAAGTAAAAGCATCACACATATTAGTCCGCCTGGAAGAAGACGCTTTACCTAAAGATACGATTGAGGCTTATACTCGTATTATGATTATTCGTGATGCCACCCTTGGAAAAGTGCCAAGTGCAGCTAAAATAACCGAATACGAAGCTATGCTCAAAAAAAGCTCTAAAGGTTTAACAAAAAATTCTACAGCCAAAGACACCATAAACTATAAACAAAGATTAGAATCAATTAAGAATTTAGCTCAAACGATAAATGCAACCGGCGATAAGTTTGAACCTATTGCTAAAAAAACATCTGAAGATCCTTCAGCGCTTGAAAATGGAGGCGATCTTGGTTATTTTACTTCTCTTCAAATGGTTTATCCTTTCGAAAATGCAGCATTTAAAACCAATACAGGCGAAGAATGCATGCCTATCAGAACCCGTTTCGGATACCATATCTTAAAAGTATACGATAAAAGACCTAGCCAGGGTGAGATTTTAACAGCTCACATTATGGCAAAATTCCCAAAAGATATGGGAGAAAAAGAAAAAGCGAATCTTAAAACCAAAATAGACGAGATCTATGCTAAATTACAGGCAGGTGCTAAATTCGACGATATGGCTCGCCAGTTCTCTGATGATAAACCAAGTGCAGAAAAAGGCGGACAATTACAATGGTTCGGCAGCAGCCGTATGCCTATTGAATATGAAAAGGCATCATTTGCTCTAAAAAACAATGGTGATTACAGCCAGCCTTTTGAAACAAAATACGGATGGCATATTGTGAAACGCCTCGATAAAAAAGGCTTATTGTCTTTTGATGAAATGAAAGGCGACCTGAAACAACGTATTGGTAAAGACAGTAGAACACAAGCAGGACAAGCTTCTTTAATTGAGACTTTAAAAAAGGATTATAATTTTAAAGAAACTCCTGCCAGCTTAAAAGAATTTTTAAAAGTAATCGACAGCACTGTCTATCAGGGAAAATGGGATATTAAAAAAGCGGATAAGATCAGCAGTAAACCTCTTTTCACATTATCTTATGATGCTAAACCAAATATGAACCGTAAAAGTGCTTATAATGTAAGCGACTTAGCCCGTTATATTGAATTACACCAAACTGTAAGACAGCCTATGGACAATAATATGTTCTTACAACAATCGTATAAAAACATGGTTAACGAAGCGGTAATAGAATTCGAAGATTCATTATTAGAGAGAAAATATCCTGATTTTAAAAGTCTTTTAAAAGAATACAGAGATGGTATTTTATTATTTGACCTTACTGATCAAAAAGTATGGAGCAAAGCTGTAAAAGATACTGTAGGCTTAAGAGAGTTTTATTCGAAAAATAAAAACAATTATTTATGGGATGAGCGTGCTGATGTAACCATGTACAACTGTGCTGATGAAAAAATAGCGAAAGAAGTACGTGCCATGCTAAAGAAAAAGAAAACAGAGAAAGAAATTACAGAAACCATTAATAAAACATCGCAACTCAATGTATCTGCCGAAAGTATTACTTACCTGAAAGGCGAAAATAAAGATGTAGATGCTAATTGGAAAGAAGGTGTAGTTACTGCAGACATAAAAAAAGACAACAAAGTAGTTGTATTGGTTGTAAATAAACTGATGGGGAAAACTCCTAAAACGATTCCGGAAGCAAAAGGCATGATTACGGCCGATTACCAGAATTATCTGGAGAAAGAATGGTTAGCTTACCTTAAAAACAAGTACACGGTAAAAATAAACGAAGACGTTTTAAACACAGTAAAATAAAAATTGATCTAAAAAGAAACATCAGGAGGCTGTAACAATTAAGAGTACAGCCTCTTCGTTTTATAATAACAACATTGCGTACCATACTTCATATTAATTTTTATTGCTTTACAGCCGCCATAAGCTTGCTAACAGCATGTGGTAAGCCGGATGTAGCCGTTGAAGATAAAGGTAAAGTCATTGCCAAAGTAAATACTGCCGTATTAAGCGATAAGGAACTCGAACATATTGTACCCGAAGGACTGTCGAAAGCAGATAGCATTGCCTTTTTACAAACCTATATTAATAAATGGGCTTATAACGAAGCTTTCTACCAACAGGCAACCACTTATTTATCGGAAGAAGAGCAAAACGTTACCCGTGAACTGGAAGACTTTAAAAAAGAACTGATCAGCTATAAATTTCAGGTAAAACTGATTAACGAAAAACTGGATACAATTATTTCCAATGAGGAAATTGAGGCCTATTACAACGCTAATTCCGAAAACTTTTTACTGAAAAACAATATCGTAAAAGTATTATACGTAAAAACACCCATCTCAATCCCTAATTTCGAAAAGTTTAAAAAACTGTGCTACTCCCAAAATCCTAAAGATGCAGAACAGCTAAAAGCCCTTTGTATACAATATGCCAACAATTATTACATGAACGATAATACATGGTTAATGTTTGATGACCTTAAAAAAGAAATGCGTCAATTAAATGAAGTCCCCGAGTATACCTTACAAAAAGGAAAAACATTTGAATTTAGCGATGTTGCCAATTTTTATTTTTTGAGAATTCTCGACGTGAAATCAAAAAACACCCTATCGCCTTTAAATTTCGAAAAAAACAATATAAAGAATATGCTTATTAATCAAAGAAAACAAAAGCTGATTGACAACATTAAAAAAGATTTTTTTGAGAAAGCAAAAACCAACAAAGAATTAGAAATTTATAATTAACTTAGTATAAGCCAAAAGTCTTGTTGTAGCAATACATCTAAGGCAAAGGGCACAAAAAACATATCCGTACATGAAATTTAGAATCATATTCCTACTCGTATCCTTAACAGGGATATATAATGCACAGCCGCAAATTTTAGATAAGGTTATTTCTATAGTAGGTAAAAACCCGCTCTTACTTTCGGAAGTAGAAACAAATCTTTTGCAACAGAAAGATAAAGAAGAGATTAAGGATAATGCCCGCTGCAAAGTATTTGAAGATTTGTTATTTCAAAAACTACTATTGTCTCAAGCCGATAGAGATAGTGTTGTTGTATCTGATACGGAACTGGAAGGCGAATTAAACAAAAGAATAAACTACTACGTAGGAATGCTTGGTAGCGAAGAAAAATTTGAAGCATTTTACGGAAAACGCATCAGTGTATTTAAAGATGAATTGAGAGACGATGTAAAGAACCAGCTCCTTGCTCAAAAAATGCAGCAAAAAGTAACGGGAGACATTAAACTAACACCAAGCGAAGTGAGAGCCTACTTTAATACATTAAATGTAGACAGCTTTCCTTTAGTTAATTCGGAACTGGAAATAGGACACATCGTAAAAAAATCACCTGTTTCGGATGAAGCAAAAAAAGAAGTACGCGCACAGCTGGAAGTATATAGACAACGTGTTATAAACGGCGAAAGCATGAGTGTAATTGCCGCTTTATATAGCGAGGATCCGGGATCTGCAAAAAACGGAGGGCGTTACGAAAGTGTTATGCGTGGTGTAATGGTTCCCGAATTTGAAGCGGTGGCTTTCCGTTTAAAAGCAGGCGAAGTCTCTGAAATTTTCCAAACATCGTTTGGTTTACATTTTATTCAACTGATCTCACGTAAAGGAGAATCGCTTGATCTTCGACATATTTTATTATCGCCAAAAATTTCGCAAGCCGATGTTTACAGAGCAAAACAGCAACTCGATAGTATCCGTAACTTAATTGTAGAAGGAAAGATCAATTTCCATGATGCTGCTGTAAAATTCAGTGATGATCTTGAGACTAAACAAAACGGCGGAACCCTTGTAAATCCTTCAACAGCAAGCACAAGATGGGAATTGGAAGAATTAGGCCAAACGGATCAGAACTTAGTATTTATGTTTGAGAACCAAATGAAAGTGGGCGACGTAAGCCCGGTAATACAATACGTTGGCCAGGATGCCAAACAGGCCTGGAGAATTGTATACTTAAAATCACGTACCGAACCTCATAAAATTAATTTTAAAGATGATTATTCTAAATTGTTGAGCATGGCAACTTACGCCAGACAAAAAACATTGATCACTGCCTGGATTACTAAAAAGTCCAAGACTACGTATATTAAAATTGATGATGAATTTAATAGCTGTAAATTAGAATATAAGTGGACTATTAATCCATAAAACATTGTCAGGCTAAGTGACACAACACAGATTAAAACCAAAGTATGAATTATAAAAACGATGTAGAAGCGATGGATGCCTTTGTAGTAAAATACAAAGAACTAAATTCGGAAATAGCAAAAGTAATAGTAGGACAAAACGATACAGTAAAAAACGTACTGATTTCTATTTTTTGTAAAGGTCATTGCTTATTGGTTGGTGTACCAGGCCTTGCGAAAACCCTTTTGGTAAATACCATTTCAGATGTACTGGGTTTATCATTTAACCGTATTCAATTTACACCCGATTTGATGCCAAGCGACATTGTAGGCTCAGAAATATTGGATGAACACCGTAACTTTAAATTTATTAAAGGCCCTTTATTTGCCAATATTGTACTGGCCGATGAAATTAACCGTACTCCGCCTAAAACGCAAGCTGCCTTACTGGAAGCTATGCAGGAAAGAACGGTAACTGCCGCCGGTAAAAGATACGAATTAGGAAACCCATTCTTTGTATTGGCTACTCAAAATCCTATCGAACAGGAAGGTACCTATCCCCTACCCGAAGCACAATTAGATCGTTTTATGTTTAACGTATGGCTTGATTATCCAAGCTTTCAGGAAGAATTAAATATTGTAAAAAATACAACCAGCGATAACAAAACAGAATTGAACAAAATTATTTCTGCCGAAGAAATTATTTATTTTCAAAATCTGATCCGTAAAATACCTGTAGCCGACAATGTACTGGAATACGCGGTAAAACTTGTAAATAAAACACGATTAAATTCTGAGTTCAGCGCAGAGGTTACAAAAAAGTACCTGGCTTGGGGTGCAGGTCCACGTGCCTCTCAATACCTTGTACTTGGTGCTAAATGCCATGCTGCCATAAACGGAAAGTATAGTCCTGATATTGAAGATGTAAAAGCTGTGGCTAATTCTATTTTAAGACATCGTATTATCCGTAATTATAAAGCGGAAGCCGATGGAATGAGCATTGAAGCCATTATTGAACAATTGAAATAAAATCTACAATTATGAAAAACATACAAACTATTTTTACAGTTATTCTTTTCTCAATTATTTCAATACATAAATTATCTGCTCAGGACGAATCTGAAAAATGCGTAGGAAAAGGCAAATTCATTATTGATGCTTATTATGGATACCCCTATTTAGCAGGCAAATATGTGAAAGACGTAGCCAATAATAATAATAATTTTAATAATAGCAATGGTTACTCCTCTAATGGTGATTTACAAGTTTCTAATTTAAATCATATTGGTGGAAAATGTGAATACATGCTCAACAGAATGTTAGGTCTCGGACTGGAGTATTCTTTTGCTGCTGTTACCGGAAAATATTCAGAGATTTCAACCGGATATCAAAATGGGACGTACGTTAATCAGATCAATCATTATACAGCAAGAATGACAAAACAGCGTTTCCTTGCAAAAATCAATATTCACTTTGCTACATCAAAATATTTAGATCCTTATGCTACTGCCGGGCTTGGCTATAAAGTAGCCTTAGTAACATCTGATAATCCAAATGATCAGAATTCAGTATACGATGTCAACCATTCATTTTTAAATGTTGTGCCTGTAGCATTCAGATTAGGAATTGGCCTTCGTTATTTTTTCATTAAAAATATAGGCATATGTGCAGAAGCAGGAATCGGCGGACCGTTGATTCAAGGCGGATTATGCGGAAAATTTTAAATCATAAAATCAAAACGTTCATACAATAAACCATATGAGTAAACTAATTTTAGCCAATGATGGCATTGATGCAGTAGGAAAAAGTCTTTTAGAAAAAGCCGGATTCACCGTAGTTACCGAAAAAGTAGCACAGGAAAATTTAGCAAAAGAAATCAATGATAAAGGCTATGTTGCCCTGACAGTAAGAAGCGCCACCAAAGTAAGAAAAGACGTGATTGATGCTTGTCCCGGATTAAAAGTAATTGGCCGTGGCGGTGTTGGTATGGATAATATTGATGTAGAATATGCCCGTTCTAAAGGCATTCAGGTTATTAATACGCCTGCCGCTTCCAGTAACTCGGTAGCCGAATTGGTATTTGCTCATTTATTCAATGCGGTACGTTTTGTTTACGACAGTAATAGAAATATGCCAGCTATTGGCAATACAAAATTTGATGAATTAAAGAAAAACTATTCAAAAGGAGTTGAATTACGCGATAAAACCATTGGTATTATTGGCTTTGGGCGAATCGGCCAATATACCGCTAAAATTGCTTTAGGTTGCGGCATGAAAGTATTAGCTTACGATCCC
>JAZJZF010000081.1:12201-28622 GCA_040389965.1 Bacteroidota bacterium | reverse complement strand
TGCAAGCTTAATAGCAACTGCGGTTACGCCTGGTTCATATACTTTAGCAAGCATATATACGTTACCGTTAGAAGCAATTTCGTAATCGGAATTATCCATTTCCGCTTCGGTATAGGGCATGGTCATTTCATTACTCCACAATTTTTTCATATTGTGATCAAATACATTAAAGCCTATTTTATCTTTATTGTATTTGTCTTTTTTCTCTAATGGCTTGAGCCTGTAGGTTACGAGCATTTTAGAGCTATCAGCCGAAACATTGAAAGCATATTTATTGGCTACACCAAACTGGTAAAACCCCGTTGCAATGGTTGTACCTGATAATTTGTTGGCTTTTATAATGGTTTGATCCTGACTTGATAAACGATTATTCTTAAGATCAAAAGGGCGGTAATGCAAATACTCTCTTTGTTCTTCGCGGTTCCAGGTTGAATAATACCAGTAATAATTATTTTTTAAGGCAAGGAAATTATCACTCACAAAGCCTTTCCCTACTTCAGAAATATCAACCGATTGCTCGCTTACTGGAGCATAACTTTTATTAAGGGTTTGAACAACAATATCATCACCCATTCTCAAACTCAGCTGCGAAAAGCCGTTTTTTTCTGTTCCCACAAAACCAAGGTCTCTGTGCTTTTTGGGAAGTTTATACGGTTCTCCTAATTCGTAGGATACATTTTTTTGAGCGCATAAAGTCGCTGAGATTAGCAGAAGGGGGAGTAATAGATATTTCATACATTGAGTTTACAATCTTCGGAAGAGGTCTTTGATATAATCCATCGTCGCGATTTCTTTGTAATTATCACCAAACGCATGGTTCCACATAAACGGCAGATTATACGATACGGTTGCCATAGCTGTGATGGTTTCTTCAGTCCAGTCTTTGCTTAAATTTTGCGGCAATACGATATTGTGTTTTTCCAGCATTTGCATAAATTCACTATGCCCGTTCAAATAAATATCGCCCAGGTGCTGAAAAATAATACAGTTAGCGTAGCAATGGCGTGTTCCCAGTATTTTTGATAAACCATAGCTAATGGCATGGCACACTCCTACTTCGCTATACGTTAAACTTAAGCCCCCCATTAAAGAGGCTACCATCAGTTTATCATTGTTTTCGGGTGTTTGGCCGGCATGTTCACCTAAATATACTTCTCTGCAAAGTTTTAAAGATTGCTCGCCATAAGCCAAACTAAAGGCATTATTACGGATACCGGATTCCGATTCAATACAGTGGATGTAAGTATCCATGCCTGTGTAAAACCACCAATCGGTAGGTACACTGGCAATTAATTCAGGATCCAGAATTACCTGATTAAAAACAGTCCAGTCGCATTTTAATCCTAGTTTTTTTTCGGGGCCAGTTAATACAGCAGTCATCGATACTTCGGCTCCTGTACCTGAAATGGTTGGTACGCCTAAGTGGTAGATCCCGGCTTGTTTAATTAAATTTAATCCCTGATACAATGTTGAAGAACCTTCGTTGGTAAGCATTAACGATAAGGCTTTTGCGATATCCATGATACTACCGCCACCAATACCAATAACACCACTTGGTAAACCTTTTTTAGCAAGGATCTCATCGCGCAGGGTATCTATTTGCTGAGTAGTAGGCTCGTGTGGGTCTACATCAATATAATAAATTAAATCTTCGGGTTTGTTTTGTAATTTATTGGAAAGGTCTTTTCCTTTAAAATAATTATCGACTACGTAAACGAAATAATTTTTATTCTCTTTACGGATCGGTTCTACTGTTTCTGCTAATTGAGAGAAAGAGCCGCGTCCGTAGGTTACTTTGTCAATGTTCTTAAAATTTTTGTGTTGCATTTATTTTACCCCCTTTTTTCCTCTATCAATAATTATTGATAGAGAAAAAAGTTGGATTTATTTTTAATTATGAAAAATCCTGGAATAATAGGTCATTAAGCATTAACCGGTTGCATTGCTTTTTTTACGCATTCAGAGATCTTATTGGCCATAGTGGTCATGTATTCTTCTGTCCATACGCATTTAACACCAAAAGAGATCAAACGACCAATAACTTCCTGCGTTTTAGGCAAATCTAAATTTTTATAGTCCTGAGGTGCTTCTAATACATGAATTGCCAGTTTGGAGGCCGTTTTCATCTCTTTAATATGATCCCATTGATTGATGAAATGGTACATGTTTTTAAACCAATAGTCAAAGCCTGCAATACCAGCTTTATTAAATTCATCTACCACGCGTTGAGCAATCTCCGTACTAGGCATTAAAAGGTTTAAGAAGGTAGCAGAATCACCGCTTTCATCTCCCAATTTAGCAAAACCAATGCCTTCGGTAGCTGCTAATTTTTGCTGAAGGAATTTTTTGTGACTTCTGTTGATATCTCTTATTTGTGGTACTTTCCGTGTTTGTGCTGCACCAACAGCGGCGTGCAATTCGCTGATACGGAAATTGAATCCGATGATGGGATGATTTTCCATACCGCGCTTATCGCCGATATGGTCGTGCCCATGATCACAGAAGCTATCTGCCAGCTTATAAGTAGTTTCGTCGTTAGTTACAAAAATGCCTCCTTCTCCGGCTGTAGCAATTTTAAAGAAGTCGAATGAATAAGCACCTGCTTTCCCGAATAAACCTGTGTACGTGCCTTTATAAGACGATGCGAAGGCCTGGCCCGCATCTTCCACTAAAATAAGGTTATGTTTTTTAACAACAGCCATAATGCTATCCATATCGGCATTTCCACCACACATATGTACCAGACATACGGCTTTCGTTTTTGGACTGATCGCTTTTTCAATTCCTGCTGCGCTCAAACACAATGTTTCATCAATTTCGGCAAAAACCGGTAAGCCTCCTAAAAACAGGATAGCTTCGATAGTGGCTATGTAAGTAAATGGCGGACAAATTACTTCATCGCCTGCGCCTATGCCTGATGCGGCCAATGCAGCCATAATAGCGGCTGAACCATTCGATACTGCCAATGCATATTTTGCGCCGGTAATTTTTCTCGCTTCTGCTTCAAAATCCTTTGCTTTCCAAATGTTGTTACGTTGTGCGTCATGGTTGTAACGAAACATGACTCCTGTAGATAATACGTCTTCAATTTCCTTGCGCTCTTCTGCGCCAAATAATTCTGTTCCAGGCATTTTATTTAGTTTTAATGTGTTAGTATTAATTTTTGTATTTAGCTGATTCTGATTTGATAAGCCGCTGTTAAAACGTATTTATCGGCAATATATTGTCACTATTAATTTGGCAAAAATTCGTAGGTATGTTGGTCATCAATAAGACCAAAGTTAATGGAACTTAGTTTTCCGTTCTCGAAGTAGCAATCCAGTCCTGCCTCATCGAAGCTTAAACGGCGCTCGCCCCACTCCTGTTGCTCCGAATCAGATAAGGTATACCCATTTTCTTTCATCAGATCGAGCAGGTCTTTTTCTTTGAGGTTAAATACTTTCCTAGAAAACAGGATTGTTTCTTCGTTATCTACTTCCACGCTACTGAATTTTTTAGCGTTTTTATTGTCAAAAAACAAAGAGAAGCCTGATTCCCAATAATGCAGAACAGTGCAGGATGTTTCTAAAATCTCATCGTTTAATTCCTGTGTTTCTTCTGATTTCCCGAAAACTTTTTCTGCTTCCGCTATTGTTTGTCCAAAATTCAAATCAGAAAAGCCTTTTAATAAATTTATTTGGTAATTAGAGTTCATAATCGTGTATAAAAATAAAGTTAAATGCCGCTATAAACAAGGAAAGACAAACAAATTAAAAAAAAGATAAAAAAAATTTTGCAAGTTTAAAATTGGTTTATATATTTGCAGCCCGAAATAACAAGAACAGTTCTTTATTTCATGATTCCGTAGCTCAGCTGGTAGAGCAATACACTTTTAATGTATGGGCCCTGGGTTCGAGTCCCAGCGGGATCACAAGTTGCAGTCTGCAACAACAATTAAAAAGCCTTGTAAGAAATTACAAGGCTTTTTTTGTATCATATTGTATGTAAGATATGATATACTATGTGTTAAGACTACAATTTATTTTCCGATTATTTTTTTGCGATGTGACAAGCCCCAATAGTGTAATTCTTCCATCACTCTCTCAAGCGATTTTCCATGGGCTGTAATTGAATACTCTACTGTGGGAGGAAAGGTATCATAAACATTCCTGTTTATTAATTTATTTGCTTCGAGATTTTTCAATTCTTTAGATAATGTCTTGTCTGTAATTCCAATAACTTCTTTGGATATTTGCGTAAAGCGTTTGTTTCCTGTTGAGAGCGAAAACAAAATAAGCAGCTTCCATCTACCTTCCAGAGCTTCTAAAGCATCTTTGATAGAGAGTGCATTTTTGGGACATCCACCTTTGGTTAACATGTTTCCTTTTTTAATTTGTCTATTTTACGATACTATCTCTTTGGAAAGCGCTATCCAAATTGGAAGTACTTTCCCGCATAAAGCAAATATAAATACTTTTGCTCCATACTAAAAAATGATTCTGTTATGACACAACAACCTTCGAAAGCAATTCACGTTACTCTTTGGGTAGCGCAAGCAGTATTAGCCCTCTCTTTAATCATGGGCACTTTTTTAAAATTTATGCCTATCGAAAAAGTATCTTCCATGATGCCATGGACAGGCCAGGTTCCTGAAATGATCGTACGGCTTCTTGGTATCGTAGATTTGTTAGGTGCTGTAGGTTTAATACTTCCTGCGTTATTACGCATTAAACCGCAACTCACTCCCTGGGCAGCTTTGTGCACGGTAGCGCTCATGCTATGCGCTACTATTTTCCATATTTCAAGGGGAGAAGCATCTGTGATTGGCTTTAACCTGTTTTGCATAGTTCTTGCTGCCTTTATAGCCTGGGGAAGGTTTAAGAAAGCGCCAATAGCTTCAACATAAAAGACAATTTAAGAGAGAAGAAGAATTGTTTTAAATTACTCCTGCAACTCTTTTCTTTTTACTTCTTTAAATACTTTTTTTAAAGTGGCAAGGTCTTTCAAAGGGTAATCGAATCCCATATTTGAATAAAACACAGCTCCTTCGGCAGTTACCACAACTTCAAATGTATCTTTTGCCATAACAGTCAGGAGTTCTTTCGTTTTTTCTTCTATCTGTTTAAATCCATATTCGGTTAAAAGATTCTTGTCAACTACTGTATTATCTGTTTCTTTCATATGAACCTTAAGGTATGTTTGTTTTACAAAGTTAAGATGTAATTAAAAAAAATACTGCTATAATTTGTAGCATATACATAAGTGGCTAGTTTTAACTGCATTAAAATTTTCATATGTGGGCCAAAAAATAATATGTGGATTTAAATCCCGTTTTTTCGAAAAAAACCTCACAAAAATTCCAATAAAACAGGTTTGAATATTGAATGTGACTAATTAATATTCAATACTGCAGACCATGAAAAATACATTAACCGCTGAAGCATCCATTACCATTAAAGCGCCTGTTGCCAAAGTATGGAAAGCTATTACTACGCCCGAATCCATAAAAAAATACCTGATGGGTACCACTGTAAAAACAGACTGGCAGGAAGGGAGCTCAATTTCCTATGAAGGAGAATACAACGGAAAGAAATACCACGATAAAGGCATTATAAAAAAAATTAAACCCGAAAGTATATTTCAAAGTACTTACTGGAGCTCGATGGGTGGAAAAGAAGATAAACCGGAAAATTACAATGTGGTAACTTATACGTTATCCGACGAGGATGACAGAACACTGTTAACGCTTACGCAGGATAATATAGCAGACGAAAAAGAAAAAGAACACGCTACCGAAAACTGGAAGCAAGTATTAACCAAACTCAAAGAAGTGGTTGAGAAAAAATAATTTACCGTCAACACTGATGATGTGAAATTAAAAAAGGACAAATGGTATAAATCCATTTGTCCTTTTCATATTTAGTTTATGTAACGCTTAAAGATGCGTACCGCCTGCTACTTCAATACGTTGTGCATTAATCCATCGTGCCTCTTCTGTACACAAAAAGGCTACCACTCCGCCAATATCATCGGGAACACCTGCACGACCCAAAGCTGTTGAATCGGAAACCATTTTATTATACTGAGGATTATCCCGTACCATACCACCACCAAAATCGGTTTCAATGGCACCGGGTGCAATAACGTTTACTGTAATACCGCGTGAACCTAATTCATTAGCCTGATACCTTGTTAGTGTTTCAACAGCACCTTTCATAGCGCCGTAGGCTGAATAACCGGGAGCTGTAAAACGGGCAAGACCGCTCGATAAATTAATAATGCGTCCACCATCATTCATAATTGGTAAAGCTTTTTGTGTTAGAAAATAAACCCCCTTAAAGTGAATGTTCATTAATGTGTCGAACGTTTCTTCTGTTGTGTCGGTAATCATACCATTCATCCCTACACCGGCATTATTGATCAGGAAATCAAAACGGTCTGTTTTAAACGTATCTTTCAGAATCGTTTTTAATTGTGCGAAAAAAGAATCAAAGCTTTTTATGTCTCCTGCGCTTAACTGCAGAGCTGCTGCTTTTTGTCCCGCTTTTTCGATTTCGGCTACTACAGCAAGTGCTTTTTCTTTTTTACTGTTATAGGTAAGTATAACGTTTATTCCTTTTTTGGCAAGGCTTAATGCCATGTTTTTCCCCAGTCCGCGGCTACCGCCGGTTACCAGTGCTATTTTGTTTTTTGCTTCCATTTTTTGTTTAATTTGATGATACAAAATTACAATCTAATGGGCTCATGCAATTTGCAAACATCAATCCGATATTTGCAAAATTCAAATCAGGCAATTTACGAACGAAATGTTACCGGCGCTAAAGAGGTTTGTTTTTTAAAGAAATTAGAGAAGTGAGCCACTTCTTCGAAGCCCAGCGAATAGGCTATTTCAGAGATATTCCAATCCGTTTGTTTCAATAAGATTTTAGCTTCCTGTATTACTCTGCTACTAATGATATCGGTAGTGGTTTTACCTGTATTTTCCTTGAGTACTTTATTGAGATGATTGACATGTACTGAAAGTCTTTCAGCATAGTCTTTCGCGGTTCTTAAAGAGAGTTTTTGTTGCTGTGATTCGATAGGAAACTGCCTTTCCAATAACTCGACAAAAAGAGACGACACCCTCGCAGAGGCTGTATGTAAAGGATAAAGCACGGAGGCCGGTTGTAGTTTTTGTCCGTAATGAATCAACTCTAACACATAGTTACGGATCAGGTCATATTTATAGGCATAATCAGACGACATTTCGTTTGCCATCTTTAAAAAAATAGCTCTTATTTCTTCGGAAGCTTCATCTGTGAGTTGAAAAATAGGATATCCACCGGGCTGAAAAATAGGCAGGTCATCCAGCACTACTCCACTTTTATTCTTTGTTAAAAAATCGGCTGTAAAAATGCAAAAGTAACCCGACTGTTCATCGTCTTGTGGAAGCCAGTGGTAGGGCACTTTTGGAGTTGCAAACAATAATCCGTTTTGTTCAATATCAATCACTTTATCGGCATACTCCGCTTTATTTTTACCATTGATAAGACTGATTTTATAATAGGCCCTGCGGTTATAAGGCATTACTTTCTCTGTTTTAACGCGGGCAATTAAGTCCTCGACTTTAAACACATTAAAATGACCTATTTCCTTGGTAATTCCTTCAGGAATAAAGCTGGCAATCTCTTTATAAAAATCGTCAAGTGAAGTTGCGCCCATGGTATTGATTTGTAAAATTCAAATATAGTGAAAATTGATCAATAAATTCAACAATCAATGTATGAATCAGGATTCGATCGATTTAAGAAAGGGCCATTCGTTGTTTCGTTTTGCTTTTATAAAGTAAACAACAATACCTATCGCAATAACAAGCACTCCAGTGAGCACCATTTTTAATCCTGTAGAAATAAGAATACCCGCCCACATAACAATGGCCAGATAAATAGGAATGGGAAAGAATGGCATTTTATAAGGAAAGGCATTTTTGCCGCGTGCACGTCTTAATAAGATCAATCCAATGGCTTGCCCAATAAATTGTATTAAAATACGCATGGCTAATATAGCACTGATGACATCACTCAATTTAAACAACAAACTAAATATAAAAGCGATGCCTCCTAAAAATAAAAGTGAGACATGCGGAAAGTTTCTTTTGGGATGCAGCTTTGCAAACACTTTAAAGAAAGCACCATCAGAAGCTGCTGCATAAGGAATACGACTGTAACCCAATGTGGCAGAGAATACAGAAGCAAAAGCAACCCATAAAATAAGGTAAGTTACAACCAAAGCTGCTGTGTTACCGGCTAAACGCTGCATAAAAACACTAATCACAAATTGGCTGTCTTTGGCTTCCTGCCAGGGAACTACGCTGGTTACACTAATATTCATGGCAAGGTACAACACAGCGATACCTGCAATAGAAATAAACATACTGCGCGGAATATTTTTAATGGGATCTTTTATTTCGCCACCAAGATGGCATACATTATAATACCCTAAATAACTATACACTGTTTTAACGCCTGCAAAACCCATAGCCGCAACAAATGCATAGTTTACAGTAAGCCCGTCGTTCATATGCTTTATGGGCTCTAAAAAATTGCCATGTGCAATGCCTCCACCAATAATCCAGAGTAATGTAAAGATAACACCGCCCCAAAGCAATACACTTATTTTGCCGATCGTTTCAATTTTACGATAGAGTAATACTACAATTAAAACCACTACTCCACCGCTCACTGCTTTAGAGGCCAATGTGCTTAAGGGTAACAAATAGGAAAGGTAAGACGCAAAACCAATAGAGGCTGAAGCGATAACCAAAGGCGCCTGAATCATGGTTTGCCATACAAATAAAAAACTCATCATACTACCCGCTCCTTTTGTACCGTAGGCTTCTTTTAAAAAATTATAAGAACCTCCTGCTTTTGGGAAAGCCGCTCCCAGCTCACTCCATACCATCGCATCTACAAATGATAATAAAGCACCGGCCAGCCATGCATACAAAAACCAGGGGCCATTCATCATGCCAATAACCATTGGCAATGTTATAAACGGGCCAATACCAACCATATCGATCATATTAATGGCGGTAGCCTGGGCGAGTCCTAAACGTCTTTCCTGCATAATTGTTTTGCGAGTAAAACACAAACATCGGTAATTTGTTGCAAAAACTATGAGGAAGATATGAGGTAGGAACTGATTTTTTATAACCTACTGGTAATAAAGCGTTCAGGGCTTCGTGAATTTTCGGTTTTGAAATTTACAAGGCAAGAACTAAGCAAGCGGTAATCTGAAATAAAAAGTAGTTCCCGATCCTACATTGCTTTTCAACCCAATTTGGCCATCCTGAGCCGTGATAAACTCTTTTACAATAGCAAGCCCCAAACCCGTTCCATTCTTATTGCTGCCCGGTATTTGAAAAAATCTGTCAAAAACTTTGTCCTGGTATTGTGGTTCAATTCCTTTACCAAAATCCTCTACAGAAAACTCTACATAATTTTCTTTTTGCACGGCAGCTATTTTTACTTTTTCATTTTCTGAAGAATACCTGATAGCATTACTTAATAAATTTACCATCACCCACGCCGATTTTTCTAGGTCGGCATATACATTAGGCAAACTATCATTCATTTCTAATTCCAGGGAAATGCCTCTTTGCTCTGCCTGAAATTTAAGGGAATCAACCGCATATTTAACTATTTCAGTTGCTTTTACTTTTTGAAAATTCAATTGTATTTTTCCGGTTTCGACTTGCGCCATATTTAGTACCTCGCTTGTAATTTTCAATAATCTTTCCGAATCGGTTTTTATATTATCTACCAGTTGTTTCTGTTCTTCGTTTAATGTCCCAACTCTTGTATCTTCTAATAGCTTTGAACTTAGTTTAATTGAGGCTATGGGCGTTTTTAATTCGTGCGATATAGTGGCTATAAAATTGGTTTTTGCCAGATCTAGTTCCTGAAACTGAGTAACATTCTTTAATAAAATAACCTCTCCAATTGGCTTCTCTTCTGAAAGGATAGAGATATTTTCTATATTAAAATAGCTTTCTTTACCGCCGGCAACAATTTTTATAGGTTTTACATGGTCTTTTTTCGCTAACAGTAAACTCATCAAATCGTTATTTAACGCAACATCCGGCGCATATTTCCCAACCATTTCGTCTTCATGAAGTCCCAATAACTGCACTGCCTGAATATTTGAGAAGAGAATCGTTTTGTGTTCGTTCAGTCCTATAATAGCATCATTCATATGAGCAATGATCGTTTCGATGCGTTGCTTTTCAAACATGATCTTAGCGAGGTTACTATTTTCATAATGTTCCAGTTTTTCAGCCATTGCATTAAATGCTTCAGCCAGTTCACCAAATTCGTCATTGGATCTAAAATGTAATCGCTGATGGTAATTTCTGTCAGAGATCTGTTTGATACTATCTGTTAACTGTTTGATAGGATCAGCTATATAGCCCGGAAAATTAATAATAAACGTAAAGACGATAATGAAACAAAGTCCACCGATTACACCAATGTAGGCAAGGACATTGTCTGCAGTTTTTTGTGCCATATCGTTTTTTCTTAAAATGGCCTGCATGTTTATATCCATCAGAATGTTTAGCGATTTTTTTAATTTCGAAATAGTGTCTTTTGAAAACGATTTCATCAAATTTTCATATCCCGTATTTACTTCTTGCGTAAACTCTTTTTCTCCTATTTCCGTAATATTGTTTTGCTGCAATTTCAGATTTTTTTCAAATGCTTTTTTAAAAGCAATCGTATCATTTCCTATGTTATCAATGTTTTGAAGCATTGATTTTGCATACTGAATGGATTCATAGTTATCTTTTAAAATACCTTTGGATTCTTCTGCTATTATATGAATATAAACAGCGCCTACACTGCCTATTAGAATAATAACAACAAATAAGAACCCTAGACCTAAACTTAGTTTACTTTTAATTTTTAATTTCATTGTGATAGTATTATAAGATCTATATCCGTTCCCGCTAATTTAATAAGTAGTTGATCAATAATGGTATTACTCAAAATGGATTTAAGTAAACTAAAATGAGGTTTTCCAATGCAGATGGTCGTTATTTTATGTTCATGAGCTATTTCAAAAATGGCTTTTGCAATCTGCGAACTTTTAATTTGAACCACTTCAGCTCCAAGTTCGGTAGCCAGTTTAAAATTATTTATTAAATGACGTTGTTTTGAAAGTGCTATTTTATCAGAATCTTCAGCCGGTATTTGAACATACAACAGCTTCCATTTCGAATTATAATAGGAAGCTAAACGCGCTGTTTTCCGGATCACTTTTTTGGCGGATTCATCATTTGAATTAATGCAGGCTAAAAAACGTTCCGGCCTGTGTTTTAAGCTTGTTAACACTTCCGATTCTATTTTCCGTTCTACTTGTGAAGCAACCTCCCTCAAAGCTAATTCGCGTAACTGCAATATTTTTTCGACCTGAAAAAAATTACTTAAGGCCGTTTCAATTTTTGACTGTTCATATATTTTGCCTTCTTTTAATCGCGTGATTAACTCATCGGCTGTTAAATCAATATTGACTACTTCATCCGCCATTTTCAGAACATTGTCCGGAACTCTTTCCTGAACATCAACTCCTGTAATTTTTCTGATTTCCCCGTTCAGGCTTTCTATATGCTGGATATTAACAGCACTAATGACATTAATGCCCTTTTCCAGTAATTCGACAACGTCCTGCCAGCGTTTTTCGTTTTTTGAACCCGGAATATTGGTATGAGCTAATTCATCTACAATTACTACTTCCGGACGCGACTGAATAATGGCTTGCACATCCATTTCTTCAAGCTCTTTGCCTTTATAAAACACTTTTTTTCTCGGCACACATGGTAATCCTTCTAATAATACATGTGTTTCGGCTCGGTTATGTGTTTCAATAAAACCTATCTGAACCCGGATATTGTTTTTCAGCAAACTATGTGCTTCCTGAAGCATCCGAAAAGTTTTACCTACACCGGCACTCATGCCTATGTACACTTTAAATTTCCCTTTCTTTGATTTTTTAATCAAGTCAAGAAAATATTCAACATTCTTCTCTTTCTCCTGTGCTTCAGACATTATTCTTCTCTTTGTAATGCAGAGTGTTTAGGTGGCGTTAATATCAATGGCAATTTCTCGATCTCTAAATTACTGTAATCTAAACCGTATTCTTTTTCATCCGGTAAACTAATGCGTTTTAAAAAGAAATAGACTTTTAGGATAAAGTTATTGCTTAGTGATAATTCGTTTTCGAACGATAAAAAGCGCTGGGTAATAACAAATTTAAAATCACCGGTAATATTATGTTTATCCAGTGATGTATATCGACTTTGAATATTGACTTCTTTCTTCAATACCATTTCTTCTACTACTTTTCTGAATAATGAATTTATTTTTGGAGCTACTCTAAAACCGAGTTTAAACGTAATATAAACCACTTCTTCGGGCTCGATAATATTTACCGTATAAGCCATTTTAAAAGGCTCGTCCACGACATCTATATGTACAAACCAATAAATGTCTGCTCTTTTAGGTTGCCTATAAAGAATAGAGTGTATGATACTTTCTTCAATTTTATAACTACTTCCGGATGACGTGAGATATACTAAATTAGTGGCGTATTTGGGAACGGCTTCATCATTGCTTAACTCTTTTAATACAGGAACAAATGGCTGTAAATCAACTAATTTTTGAAGGCTTCGTTTAATTTCGCCCGCTCTGTACCATATATACATGATGGCAAATATTAATATTCCAAGCGACAGCGTTACCCAACCGCCATGCATAAATTTTTTGAGATTCGCTACCAAAAAAGATCCTTCAATGGCAAGAAATATAATTAGCAAACTTAATACGGCAACTTTGTTCACTTTTTTGACATAGAGGTAAAAGCTTAATAGAATCGTTGTCATTAACATGGTAAGCGTAACAGAAAGGCCAAATGCGGCTTCCATGTTTTTAGATTCTTTAAAATATAAAACTACTGCTATGCAACCAGACATTAATATCCAATTAATAGCAGGTAAATAAAGCTGTCCTCTAACGTCAGACGGAAAAACCACTCTTAATTTTGGCCATAAATTCAAACGAATGGCTTCTGCTACCAATGTAAATGAACCACTAATTAATGCCTGGCTTGCAATAATGGTGGCCATGGTGGCTACTGCTATGGCAGGGAAGATGAACCAATGTGGTACTAATCCAAAAAACGGACTAACGTCTGTTAATGTTGTTCCTAAATGTTTTAACAACCAAGCGGCCTGACCAAAGTAACATAATATCAAACACACTTTTACATATAACCAACTGATTTGAATATTTTTTCTTCCGCAGTGTCCTAAATCAGAATATAACGCTTCGGCTCCTGTAGTACATAAGAATACACCTCCTAATAACCAAAATCCACCCGGATGTTCGGATAATAATTTATAGGCATAGTAAGGGTTTAAAGCTTTGAATACCGAAAAATTCCCTAACAATTCCCCCAATCCTAAAACAGCAATCATGGTAAACCAAATCATCATTACTGGACCAAACAATTTACCAATAAAAGAAGTGCCTTTTCGTTGGATAACAAATAACAAAACAATAATGGCTATAACAATAGGAATAACGGGAAGATTTGGAATACTTGGCTTTAATCCTTCAATAGCAGATGACACCGATATAGGTGGCGTAATAATACTATCCGCTAATAAAAAACTACCTCCTGCAATGGCAGGAAATAATAACCATCGGCGGTATTTTCTGATTAATGTGTATAAAGAAAAGATTCCTCCTTCTCCTTTGTTATCTGCTCTCAAAGTAATAAAAACATACTTTATGGTTGTTTGGAAAGTTAGTGTCCAGAATATGGCGGAAACACCTCCTAAAGCAATTAGCTCTGTAATAGGCTGATTTCCTATGATTGCAGTATAGGTATATAATGGCGATGTACCAATGTCTCCAAAAACAATACCTATTGAAACAAGGAACCCTGCAAAGCTTAATTTTTGTAAATCTATTTTATCCATATACTGATTGTTTCCATAAAATTAGTTATTTAGCCAACATGTTCTTTATTTTCTTGGTATCATTATCACTGTTATTCCAATCAAACAAATTAAAGCGCCTAATACATCCTGCTTATCGGGGCTAAAGCCATCAACCTTCCAGCCCCATAGTAATGACAGAATAATAAATACACCACCGTAGGCGGCATAAATTCTGCCAAAGTTAGAAGATTGTAAGGTTGGAATAAACCCATAAAGTGCTAATAATAAAATACCGGCCAAACCATACCAAAGTGGTTTGTCGTTTTTGATCCATATCCAAACCAAATAACCTCCGATTATTTCAAATAAGCCGGCAATTAGAAAAAACAGGATTGATTTAACTATATTCATTTTTTTCTATGACCTAACTTTACGATACAATACTCCATCATCTCTTAAACTATTAAACGTAAAACAACCCTTTGAGTATTTCTCATTGGGTTGTTTAAACAAAAATTTAATTTGTCATTTATAAGCGGAAAAGAACCGCAAAAATAATTCTGTCTTCTGACTTCACTAAATCCGGTTTCCAATCGGAGGTTAATGGTGTTGTTTGATAACCGCTTGGAGAAGTTACTCCACCATGTCCTGCAAAATAAGGAACAGAAGATTCTCTATGCACATATTCTAATCTAAACGAAATATGTTGGTTTGGCGCCCATTCAACATTTGCCGAAGCATCCCATGCATTAAACTGATCTCCGGGGTTTGCACTATATGGATAAGCACCTTCTGTTGTTGTAGGATTACCCGCATTAGGTAAAGGACTTGCCTGACCCGTTGGATAGAGCACCAAATAGCGTCCGGGGTTTTGCATAACTCCGCCACCAAACGTAAAAGCAAATTTGTTTTTATAAAACCATATACGGTTATAAAACATAAGACTTGCAAAATACTGCGCAGGGCCATGAAGAGAATCCCCTGTTTTAAGTCCATTTACGCCACCTCCTTTTTCAAACCCAAAGTCTCCTGTTAAGGAAAAGGCCATTTGACTTACTCCTTTTGATTTTTTATTTTTATAGTAACGCACTAATAAACTATTATCCGAATGGAATCTTTTTCTGTTAGGAATGAGGGCTGCATCTGCACCATAATAATTATTGGTAAGCATTTTTATATTTTCATTCGGGCACCAGGTAATATTACCGCCAACGCCGGGTTGTTTGTTAAACATCCCATAACTCTGCCAACCATTAATAATCCATGGCTCAATTTTTAATTTTTTAGTAAGGAAAAGCTGAACACGTATTCCACTAAAAAACCATGGCGTATTATCTGATGTGTATGAAGCCTGATATTCCCAGTTTTCAACCTGGTAATAAGAGTTTAACCCAATATAAGACATAAAGAGCCCTGCATCTACATTTACACCATACCATTTTTTGAAATGGTATCCTGCATTTGCCTCCGCCAGATAACGGTATGCGTCTGCTAATTTATACTGTCCTTTATATGGACTAAAATCATTTCTTGGAACCACAATTGACCGTGTTCCGAATTGAGTAACAATATGCGCGCGTGCTCCTTTATAATTAAAATCGCCACCGAGGTACGCACCCGAAACCTGCATCTCGTTATTTCTTGCGAGGGTTGTTGAGCCCACAACTGTATTGTCTATCGGATTGGCAAACGAATAGGTGTAATTTGCATCCACCATCACAGTTGGTGTAAAGTATTTACCGGCAAGGGTTGGTTTTGATCTTCTGTCTGCCCCATTAAGCCAGGTCATATCCATTCCATCTAATGGCTCTCCTTTTTGTTTGCTTATTTTTGTTGTGTCATCACCGTCCTCATCAAATTTTGTGGTGTCCTGTTGAGCGGATAGTATAAATCCGAAGGCTAAAAATGCTGCACTAAGTACTAGTTTTTTCATTGTTTTTAATTTTATGTTTTTTCTATTTTGGTTTCTGTATTGCTAATAGTATGCTAGCAATTTGCTTTTATATAACGTATTGATTCATAGCTGACACGCCTCATGTACATACTTTATCAGATTAATGAAGTCTTTCATTTTGGAAATACCATCCCATAATGGAAGAGTTATAACGTGTTTAAGGCGATATTTAATTTTAAGACGTTTATTTTTTCAGGCCCGAAAATTCCTAATAAAGGTTTTTCTTTTACTTTTTCAATCAAATGATAAATCTCATGTTCCTGCCTGTTTCTTAGTTTAGAAATTCTGGAGACTTGTATTTTTGCTGCCTGTATGGAGATATTGGGATCTAAGCCACTACCACTTGCTGTTACAAGATCTGATGGGATCTCTGATTTTTGAATCCCCGGATTATGAATTAAAAAGGTATCAATTCTTGCTTGTACAACCGCTAAATACTCTGCATTGGAAGGTGCTTTATTGGAACCTGCCGAGCCGGCAGCATTATAATCAATAGCAGACGGGCGGCCC
>JAZJZF010000081.1:0-12191 GCA_040389965.1 Bacteroidota bacterium | reverse complement strand
CCCTGAAAGTATTTGTCGTCAGTAAATTTTTGTCCTATGTTTTCATAACCTACAACTAAATTATGAAATTTGATGGTTTCGCCTTTTCCTCCACCCGGCGCTAGTTTTGAAATTCCAAAGACGATAAGCGGATAAATAGCTGAGCAGATAATAATTAACAGAGCTGTTAGTTTTAAAGAAGGTAAGATATATGTTTTCATGATACTATTATTTTATGTTTAATTTACTTGATTGACAAAGCATACCTGTAAGCATTTTATTTATTAAAAGAAGAGTCCAACGGCTAAGTCAATTAATTTAATTCCTATAAAGGGTACTATGACGCCACCAAATCCATAGAGCAACAGGTTACGTCTTAATAAGGCACTCGCTCCTATCGGTTTGTATTCAACACCTCTTAATGCCAGTGGAATCAATAAAGGGATAATGATGGCATTAAATATCACGGCTGAAAGGATCGCGCTTTCGGGACTATGCAATTTCATAATATTTAACCCTTGTAATGCGGGAATAGATGTAATAAACAATGCAGGAACAATAGCAAAATATTTGGCAACGTCATTTGCAATTGAAAATGTGGTTAATGTTCCTCTTGTAATTAATAATTGCTTTCCTATCTCTACAATTTCAATGAGCTTGGTGGGATCATTATCCAGATCCACCATATTGCCTGCTTCTTTAGCCGCTTGCGTTCCACTATTCATAGCAACACCTACGTCGGCCTGTGCAAGGGCAGGCGCATCATTTGTTCCGTCTCCCATCATCGCAACCAATCTTCCTTCAGCCTGTTCTTTTTTAATATAGTTCATTTTATCTTCAGGTTTCGCTTCCGCAATAAAATCATCTACGCCTGCTTTTTCAGCTATAAATTTGGCCGTTAAAGGATTATCGCCGGTTACCATTACCGTTTTAATTCCCATTTTGCGTAAGCGTTCGAAACGTTCGCTAATACCGGGTTTAATAATATCCTGCAGTTCAACCACTCCTATTACCTTTTCATTTTCGGAAACAACCAATGGTGTTCCACCGTTACTTGAAATTATTTTTACACGTTCCAAAATTTCTTCCGGAAATATATGGCCTGCTGCTTCACTTATTTTTTTGATGGCATCGGTAGAGCCCTTACGGATCCTTACATCTGCAAAATCAATTCCCGAACTCCTGGTTTCAGCTGTAAATTTTATATGGGTTGGTTTGTTGATGGTAATATTAGAAATATCTATTGCAGCCAACTCAACAATAGATTTACCTTCAGGAGTTTGATCCGCCATTGAGCTCAACACTGCTGATTTTATAAAATGGGCTTCGTTAATGCCATTAGCAGGATAAAAATGTGTTGCCTTTCTATTCCCAATGGTTATAGTTCCGGTTTTATCGAGGAGCAGCACATCAATGTCTCCGGCTGTTTCAACTGCTTTACCCGATTTTGTAATAACGTTTGCTCTTAAAGCCCTGTCCATACCCGCAATACCAATCGCAGATAGCAAGCCTCCGATAGTAGTTGGTATTAAACAGACAAATAAAGAAAGTAATGCGGCTATTGTAATAGGAGTATTGGCATAGTCTGCAAAAGGTTTAAGGGTTACGCACACTATAATAAATACAATGGTAAACCCGGCCAATAAAATAGTTAATGCAATTTCATTGGGTGTTTTTTGTCTGCTGGCACCTTCTACTAATGCAATCATTTTATCTAAAAATGATTCTCCGGGTTCTGCCGTTACTCTCACTGTTATTCTATCACTTAGCACTTTTGTACCGCCTGTAACAGAACTTTTGTCTCCACCCGCTTCGCGAATTACCGGAGCGCTTTCGCCCGTAATGGCCGATTCATCAATTGTTGCCAATCCCTGAATAATTTCTCCGTCTGTGGGAATAATATCTCCCGCCTCACAAAAGAACATATCCCCTTTTTTTAGCTCAGACGATACAACGAGTGTTATTTCATCTGAATAGATTTTTCCAATTTCAGATACTTTTTTTGCAGGTGTTTCTTCCCTTGTTTTCCTTAATGATTCAGCCTGTGCTTTTCCTCTTGCTTCAGCTATGGCTTCTGCAAAATTTGCAAATAACAGGGTCAGAAATAAGATCAGAAATACACACACATTATATGCTAAACTTCCTTGTGTGCCATCGTTATGAAACAAAACACTGATACAAACAATAAGCATCACACATGTTCCTATTTCCACGCAAAACATGACCGGATTTTTGATCATTAATTTCGGATTCAGTTTTATAAAGGCTTGTTTTAATGCTCCTGCAACAAGGTCTTTTTGAAACAACGATTTATTTTTAGAGGTACTCATAGAGCAAAAATTTAGTGGTTATATAATGTAAAATACTCTGCTAAAGGCCCAAGCACTAAAGCAGGGAAGAACGCAAGCGCCGCAATGATCATAATAACGGCGTAAGTCATAATACCAAACGTTCCAGTATCAGTTCTTAATGTCCCGGTTGATTCAGGAATGATTTTTTTATTAGCCAATATCCCGGCAATTGCCAAAGGCCCTATAATTGGAAGGAATCTTCCCAGGATCAATACAAATCCTGTAGTCACATTCCAAAACCAATTATTATCGCCCAAGCCTTCAAAGCCACTGCCGTTATTTGCCGCGCTCGAAGTATACTCATATAACATTTCGGAAAACCCATGGTAACCGGGATTATTCAACCAACCTACAGAAGGATCATTTTTATAAACATAAGATGATATGGCTGTTCCAACTAAAATTAAGAAGGGATGCAATAAAGCAATCATCGTTGCTATTTTCATTTCCCTGGCTTCTATTTTTCTTCCTAAAAATTCCGGCGTTCTTCCTACCATTAATCCTGAAATAAAAACAGCAATAATGATGAAGATATAATAGTTTAATATGCCTACACCACAACCTCCGTAAAAAGCATTCGTCATCATACCTAAAAGCTGCATGGCTCCAGATACAGGCATAGAACTATCATGCATAGAATTGACTGAACCTGTTGAAATGATAGTGGTTACAATACTCCAGTAAGCAGACGCTGTAGAGCCAAACCGTACTTCTTTTCCTTCCATACTGCCTAAGCTTTGATCAATGCCCATATGTGCAATAGCGGGATTACCATTTGTTTCGGCTAATACCGTGGGAATTAAGAAAGTCAGCATTCCAAAAGTCATGACGCCAAAAATGACATAACTTAATTTTCTGCGATTAAGGTAAAAACCTAAAGCAAATATTAAAGCAATAGGGATCAGCACTTGCGCGATCATTTCTACCATGTTGGTCAGGTAATTAGGATTTTCGAGCGGGTGTGCCGAATTTGCTCCAAACCAACCACCGCCATTGGTTCCTAAATGTTTAATAGCAATCATACCGGCAGCAGGACCACGGGAAATCTGAACGGTATCGCCCTGCAATGTTGTAATGGTATCCTTTCCATCAAAGCTGGCGGGTGTGCCATTAAATACTAAAATAGCAGCAATAACAAGACTTATAGGTAATAGTATACGGGTAATCGATTTCAAAAAAATATCAAAAAAATTACCAAGCCCTTCTGTTGCTTTTGCCTTCATTGCATTAAATACAACTATTAAAGCGGCGATACCGGTTGCAGCCGACACAAATTGCAGAAATGTAATAACTCCTAACTGAGTTAAATACGTTAATCCGGTCTCTCCTGAATAATGCTGCAGATTACAGTTAACCATAAAACTGATTGCTGTATTAAAGCTTAAGTCAGGACTCATGGACGGATTGCCGTCAGGATTTAGAAATAAACTTCCCTGGGTCAATAACATAATAAATGCATATACAAACCATAACATATTTATAGAGAGTAATGCGGCCAAATGTTGCTTCCAATTCATTTGTATCAGTGGATCTATACGACTCACTTTAAAAATAAAACGTTCAAAAGGTGCCATAAAATCAAGCAAAGTGTGCTCTCCTTTGTACAATTTTGAAATATATTTCCCTAACGGAATCGCTAATAAAATAGTTAGTAGAAATGTGGCTACAACTCCAAATAATTCTGTGTTCATCTTTAAAAAATTAAATTTTAAAACTTTTCCGGTTTTAATAATACATAAATGAGGTAGCCGAAAACTACAATAGCTAAAATGAGAAGGAGTATCATATCTGAGACATTAAATATTATCGAAAAAATCAATACTCTTTGCAAATAGCCAAAAGCAAAATAAGCCGGCTATAATGAGTACTATTGTTAAAAGAGTTTGCATAATCTGTTTATTATTTCTGTTTTATGTTCATATAAAACGTAAGCAAGACAACTAAAAAAACCAATAAACACTATGGTAACCAATACCCTGGTAATCCGTTCTTCTTTTTCGTTATAGCTCTTTCGTTTCATCACTTTAAATTCCACTTGCATTAACCTGATGCCTGTATTCTTTGAATAAAGATGCCGGAAGGATTTCTTTTATCATTTTACTCAGAGGCGTGGTGGCATCCAGTATAGTAGCCATTGAATACACATAACAATTCTCAATAGCATTTTTAACCGTGCTATTTCCTTCCAATAACATTTTATCTGCTATTTTAAAACAATGTTTTACTTCTTTCATATTTCCGTTCCTGATCAACTGTTTTGTAAAATCGGCAAAGCATTGAATGCTCTGATAGATATTGGATATACTGGCGGTACGTTCTAAGCGTTCGTTTATTAATGGAAATTCCTGGCCTAATAATTCAGGTATTTCATCTTCATTGATCAAATGATTTGCGTTCATCGTTAATTCAATTTTTATTTTTAGTAATTCGAGACTTGCATTCATGATTATTTTATTTATTGAAATAATAATTTGATTATACATCCTACAATTGCGCACATGATGAAAAAGCAATGCAGAACATGATATGATTTTAATTTTTTCATGATTTCACATATAGCAATGCCAATAACGTTCCACCTTCATCAACAAGATGTAACGCACTATTAATCAATAAATTAATCAAAATACCGAAATAAGGGGCATAAAAAAACCCTTCCAAAACGGAAGGGTTTTTTCAATTTGGGGTTGTTACTTATCTATCTGGTATTCTTCCAGCTTTCGGTAAAGCGTTGTTAAGCCAATACCTAATAACTCTGCAGCTTTAGTTTTATTACCTTTTGTTTGCAAAAGTATTTTTTGAATATGGCGTTTTTCAATGGCTGTTAATGAAGTGGCAGTGTTACCGGATGAGTTTTCACATTCTATAATTTCCATTGGGATTAAATCAGAGCTGAGTGCTTCTGTTTCACAGAGTATAACAGCTCTTTCAATGATATTCTTTAATTCTCTGATATTTCCTTTCCACTCGTAGTTCTTTAGCAATTTGATAAAGTCCTTATCCATACTGCTAATGCGTTTTTTTAATTTGGCAGAATAGATATTTAAAAAATGATTTGCTAAAGCTTCAATGTCTTCTTTTCTTTCTCTTAACGAAGGGATGGCAATTTTAAATGTAGAAAGCCGGTAATACAGATCTGATCTAAAATGCCCGCTTTCACTTTCCTTTTTCAAATCACGGTTAGTGGCAGCCACTATTCTTACATTTACTTTTGTGGATTTTGTATCTCCTACTTTTATAAATGTCTGTGTTTCCAATACTCTCAGTAATTTAGCCTGAAGGTCTGCGTTCATTTCTCCTATCTCATCCAAAAATAAAGTGCCTCCGCTAGCTTCTTCAAATAAACCTTTTCTGTCGGCTATAGCTCCTGTAAAAGCTCCTTTTTTATGCCCAAATAATTCGCTTTCTAGTAATTCTTTTGCAAAAGCACTGCAATTTACGGCAACAAAAGACTTTTGTCTCCTGTCAGTATTAGCATAATGGAGCGCCTGGGCAAATAACTCTTTTCCAACACCTGTTTCTCCTTCCAGCAATACTGTAGAATCCGTTGGAGCTACCTTCTCTGCAATGTGTATGACTTCTTTAATCGTTTTTGAATTACCAATGATATTATCAAACCCATATTTTAGTTCCAGTTTATTTTCGAGTTCGTAAACTCTTTTCTTAAGTTTTACCTGTTCTGTAGCGCGATTTAAAGCGGGAACTATCTGGTCATTATCATCTCCTTTTGTAAAATAATCAAAGGCACCTAATTTCATGGCTTTCACTCCATCATGAATAGAGCCAAAAGCTGTCATGACAATAATTTCGCAAAAAGGGTTTATCGTTTTAATACGTTCAATATATTCTATCCCATTTCCGTCAGGCAGCTTTACATCTGTAAGAACCACATCAATGTTCTTTTCCTGCTCAATTATTTTTACTCCTTGTTTTAAACTAGACGCCTGTACCACTGCATAGCCTTCCAATCCAATAATTCTTGAGAATAACTGACGCAGTTTTTCTTCATCATCAATAATTAAAATAGTTGCTTTTGATTCCATTTAGGGAACAAAGGTAAAGTAATTTTATGAATTCAGCCAAGAACTAAAAAGCAGCTGCCTGAACTGATTTATAATTAACTCCTAGAATATACTTATGCAATTTCTTGGGGAAACTCTTTAAAGTTGATATTCCCAACTACAGAGTAATTTTTTAAGTTTATTTTTTTATTTACGGAACAAAGGTATATTTGCACATACTATTATATAAGTACTTACCTAAAAGTATGCCCATATGACAAAGATTAAAGAGAGTTCTACTATACAGGAAAACAAAAAATTAGCCTTTCAGGAATGCCCTATTACTTATGTTATGGAAAAGATTGGAGGCTATTGGAAACCGGTTATACTATTTAATTTATTGGGAGGAAGTAAACGCTTTAGTGAGATAAAAAAAGCTATGCCTCAAATCACAGAAAAAGTTTTGATTCAGCATTTAAAACAATTAGAAGAAGATAATTTAATTATCAGAAAAGCAAAGCCTGTTGTGCCTCCGCATGTAACTTATAGCCTTTCGGCTGCAGGAAAAAGGTTACACCCTGTATTATATTCTATGGCTGTATGGGCAGTTGAAAGCAGTACTAAGAATTCGAAACTAACTCATAAAAAGCTGGAAGAGTTTCCTCCACTTGGCAGTATTTAAGTTCACATATGAATTATACGTCTTCGATTTTACGTAATAGTTTATAATCAATGTAAAATGTCCCGAATGGAATAATACATGCTAAAAGGATTTTCCAGGTTGTTGTTTTAAATTTCCAATGCTGCTCTACTCCAACACTTAAGGCATTAAAAATAAAAAGCAGGAACAGCGCTCCGTGAACAGGGCCCATTACTTTTTCGAGAGATGAATTATTAAACCCGTGTTTCATTGGAACAGCAATAAAAACCAATACCAATAAGGAAATGCCTTCAAGAATTGCCAATATTCTTAAACGTCCGATTTTTGTTTTTAAAAGGTGTATCATAATTATCTAAAATAAGGCCTGCTGGTAAATGGTGAGAATGGCCATGGGATTGCCAAAAAGATGATGATTAAAGCAATCGCATACCACACCAACATAGTTTTAAATTTTGCTTTATCATTTGCTTTTCTTTTTGTTAAAGCTGAGCCAATAGTTATGATCACGATGGCCATAAGCATTAAAAGAAAGTGATATAACCCAAAGAAAACAACATCCGGATTATGAAGTGCCTCTTTTATATTATTCCAAAAATACTTGATTACCGGACTTTGGGTGTAAAGTGTAATGCCTATTATTAATTGAATATGAGCTATAGTTGCTGTCCAATGCCGAATGGAATTATCAAATTTAGAAAAGGCTAAGTCTTTCGTATAGCCTTTGTAAGCCCTATAAATAGCATATATCAGGCTAATTAAAACAAACCACCTAACTACAGAATGACAAAATGTAAGAGTTTGATACATCGTTATAAGTAATACACGATGCAAATATATAAAAAACATACTAATTAGTATGTTTTTTATAATTAATTTATTTTAGGCCACTTAAATAAAGTTTAAGCTCCTTTAAATACCGGGTATAGCAATCGGTATTATTATTGAGTTTCCCAAAATTACGAATACCCCAATAGCCGGACATAAGGAAGTAAGTTACCTGTTCAGGATGTATGTTTTTTCTGTAATAGCCTGACTTAATGCCTTTTTTGATAGTAGAGATCATTAAGTTTTGCCACTTTAAAATTAGTTCATTTAATGCTTTACTAAACGCTTCATTCCATGGCGTCATTTCCTGAGTTAAATTACTTACCGGACACCCATATTGAACCAATAAAAAGGGGTTTTCAAATAACAAGTGTTTTGTCATGTTATATATTTCTTTATTGGGATCCGTTGTGTTTTTAAATGGCTCAATAAAGTTTTCGAGCATGGTAGGGTTCAATATTTCATGAATGATCGCAAGCCCCATTTCATCTTTTGTTTTGAAATGATAATAAAAAGCCCCTTTCGTTACTTTTGTAGTGGCAATAATATCATCTATACTCGTAGCCTGGTAGCCATTAGCATAAATTAACTCAAATGCTTTTTGAAGTATGGTAAACCGTGTGTTAGCAGCTTTCGACATAAAATACCAATTAGTATGTGCTACAAAAGTAATATAATTCGAAAGTAAATGGAATAATAAAAGGAAGTGTTACTCAACCGGGGAATGGTTAAATACTCATCTTAATTTGAAGCCGGAGGCCCGTTCAAATAGTCATTTGTATCATCTTTCCCTTTTTTAAATTCCATTTTCCCAAACTTATATGTAAAACGTATACCGAATGACCGGTAAGGCAATAATTTTAAATTATACGAAGTATAATTATCCGCTACAACTGTTGTTTCCTGCCTGATATATTTATTAAACGGGTTGGTAGCCGTTAATCCCAGGCTGGCGTTTTTATTCCAAAATAATTTTCTTAACGCAAGTGTGTACGTAACAGATTGAGGGTTTTTTCCCTGTACATTTTTGGCAGCTGAATTGTAATTACCAAATGCTTCCATAGTAAGGTTTTTAGGCAGTTGATACGATAGGTTAAGATTAAAACGGTACCTCATTCCCATATTAATATTGCCAACATATATAGTACTCACAATATATCTGTTTGTAGCTATAAAATTTCCCCGCAAATTCATTTTTTCTGTAATTGGGATAGAGCCTGAAATCGTTCCTCCCGAATTATATTCAATCCCAATATTTTGCCGGTTAGAGATGGAAACGTTTGCATAAAGCGAATCATTTATCAGATAGGATGGGTAAAAAGTAGTGATCTGTTTTAAATCCTGGCTATTAATTCTTTCTATTAAAGCAATATAAATATTACCGCCGTTTTCAAAACTCTTATTATAACCCAATTCCATATTATCGCCAATTTCAGGTTTCAATGACGGATTACCTGTAGTAATATTACGCGGGTCGCTTAAGTTCATAAACGGGTTTAATTCACTATAGTCGGGCCTTTCAATACGACGCGTATACGCAAATTTAAGGGTTTGATCCTTTTTAAATTTGTGTGATAAAATAAGAGAAGGCACCACAATATTATAAGAAGGAATAAAGGTGTTTGGGAAATCTATTTTCAAATCGGTATGTTCTGCCCTCGCTCCTGCCCTTACATTCAACCATTTAAATAATGTAAATGTTGATGAAATATAACCCGCGTATATAGCCATATCATAATTTAGATGGTAAGATTGCAAAGGATCTGCATCGTAATTATCAGTATTGGTATTTAAGAAACTTATATCTGATACGGCATGGATATGTTGTTGAACCGTTTTTACTCCTGTTTCAAAACTCAGATTATCATTTACAGGGTGTGCATAATCAATAGATATATTCGATTCGTTATTTGTTCCGGGATTATTACCCGACAGACCGGCATATGCATTGCTGCTTCCATTGTATGTTTGCGTTTGTACATAATTACTTTTGGGTGTCCCGAAACTTGAGCTATAATTAACGTCCAGCTCCTGACCTTCCTTTTTAAACTGCTTTTTGTAATTCAAATTCCAGTCTATTGAGCTCATAGAAGCATTATTATTTGATCTTCTATAACTCGACACATCCTGTAAAATAACCGATGAGTTATCTTCTGTGATTTGATCCTGATAGATCAGACTTTTATTTTGATTGGCAAATTTGTTGTAAGCTATTGAACCAGTAACACTATTTTTTTTGTTTATGCTCCAGTCGAAACCAATGCCCGAACGAAATCCATTTCTTTGAAAGTCGGTATGCCCATCCTGCAATAACTGCGTAGTTGTGTTCGACACCTTATCCGTTGACGTTCTGTTTTGTGAATTAGGTGTATGAGAACTTAACTGTGCATTCCCACTAAAAAAGGCATTCATTCCAAAATTATTATTACGGAAGTTTAAGTTTGCTGCGCCGGTTTCGAAACGTGTTCCTGCCGAGAGGCTTACATTTCCGTTTATTCCTTTTACTTTATTTTCTTTTAAAATAATATTGATAATCCCGCCGGTTCCCTGTGCATCGTACTTTGCGCCCGGACTTGTAATCGCTTCAATACTTTTGATCTGACTTGCAGGAATAGAAGCCAATGCATCAGCGAGACTGTTTCCAAACATACTGGAAGGTTTTCCGTTTATTAAAAACCGAACATTGGCGCTTCCCTGTAATTCGACGTTACCATCAACATCTACTGTAATTTGGGGCACTTTTTTAAGAACATCTATCGCCGCACCACCCTGAGAGGTGACATCATTTTCAACATTGTAAACAACCTTATCAATTTTATTTTCTATGATCTCGGTTTTAGCAACAATAGTTACTTCCTGCAAAGTAGTTTGAGTATTGACAAGACCTATAGAACCAATATTTACCTGAGAATTTGTTTTACTTATTTGTATGTTACTCTTCGCGGAATTTTTGTAGCCTATATAGTAGATTATAATTTTATAAGTACCATCAGCAATATTATCAATCGTAAATACACCTTTATCGTTAGTGGTTGTGCCATTAATTTCTTTCCCTGTTTTCTGAATCAATAAGCCTATGCTAGCATAATCTACCGGTTTACCCGAAAGTGAATCTACGATACAACCTGTTATTTTACCCTGTGCAGTCGTTTTTAAAGAAAAAAGAAGTAAGGATATTATAAGTATGAATTTACCAAAAGACATTTTTAAAGGACAATTTGAACAGAACCACTTTTGCATATGTTGTTGAAATATATGCAAAGGTATCGTACAAATCTAAAGAGATTCTTAGTTTTTTATGCAAATTAAGGGGAAATATCTCATATAGAGTCAACGTTATGTTTAATTAAAACTACCTTTAATTTTAACATGGCTCATAAGTTCAGATTCTGCTCTTACAATGCATTCGCGGGATCCTAATTCTTTAGATGTAGCAGAAGGTTACAAGACATTATTATCAAAAGCAGAAACAAAGAACCCCATTCTTAAAGGGAAAATAGCCTTGTGGGAACCTGACGAAGATCATGGTATTGTACTTATAATAACTTACGATGCATCACATTATTACATGAGTCCTGTTATTCTTGGGTTAAGGATGTTATAAAACATTACCTACTCATTTATTAACGAGTTGTTCTGCCAGACCGATGAGAAGTCCTTCGGGTCCGCGAATGTAGCAGATACGATACGAGTCCTCGTATTGAACTACTTCGCCCACGAGTTGAGCGCCATGCTTGCTTAACCTGGATACCATTTCATCAATGTCTTCAACAGTGAACATGGCACGTAAGTAGCCGAGAGCGTTTACAGGGGCATTACGGTGATCTGAAATAATAGGAGGGGTGAGAAATCGCGAAAGCTCGATTCGGTTGTGGCCATCGGGGGTAACCATCATAGCAATCTCTACGCGCTGTGAGCCCAATCCGGTAACACGCCCAGCCCATTCACCTTCAACCATGCCTCGCCCTTCGAGCTTCAGACCTATCTCCGTGAAAAAAAAGATGGCATCATCGAGGGATTCTACAACAATGCCGACATTGTCCATTCTTAATAATTTGTTTTTTGCCATGGTTTTATATCCTTATAAATTAATGCCATAATTTCTGTATAAAGCTTTCATCAATTAAGTTTATGTCTAAGCGTCTCTGTCATAAAGTTACGAATAACTAATTGCTGTACGTTAAATGACGACCGATGAAATCTATTTCATTTTGAGTAAAAATACCAAACCAAAGAAGTAAAAAAAAGCCCATTCTTTCGAACAGGCTTAAATAAAACTTAATGAGCGGAGAAAGAGGGATTCGAACCCTCGGTACAGTTTCCCGTACGCATGTTTAGCAAACATGTCCTTTCGGCCTCTCAGGCATCTCTCCG
>JAZJZF010000080.1:0-26641 GCA_040389965.1 Bacteroidota bacterium | reverse complement strand
GACTAGGGCTCGAACCTAGACTCTACTGAACCAAAATCAGTCGTGTTGCCAGTTACACCATCGGACAGTTGAACTTATTAAAAAGTTCGGGCGACAAAAATACTAAATAATCTTGATTTACAAAAAAATGATAAAAAAAAATATTCGCTTACTTGGCTTTCTTATTTTAGTTAAATTCGCATCTCACTGACATTATTATAGAAAACAACTATGCAATTTAAAAAACTCAACAACATAATCGGCTGGCTGGTATTTGCCATTGCCTCTTTTACGTATTGCGCAACCATAGAGCCTACTGCCAGTTTCTGGGATTGCGGCGAGTATATTGCCTGTGCCTATAAATTAGAAGTTGGGCATCCTCCGGGAGCACCTTTCTTTTTGCTGGTTGGCCGGTTTTTTGCATTACTGGCTGGCGGTGATCCTGCATTAGCAGGGAAAATGATCAATATCATGTCTGCACTATGCAGTGCATTTACCATATTGTTCCTGTACTGGAGTATTACACGTTTAAGTATCAAAATGATCCTGAAACCAAACGAAGAGTTTACGGTTTCTAAACAGTGGGCTGTTTTGGGTGCTGGTATCGTGGGAGGTTTAGCTTATACATTTTCCGATTCTTTCTGGTTTTCGGCTGTAGAAGGCGAGGTGTATGCCATGTCTTCTTTCTTTACGGCACTTGTGTTCTGGGCTATTTTAAAATGGGAAGCCGAAGATACTGCTAATCCTACCGGTGCTATGCGCTGGTTAGTGCTTATTGCGTATTTAATGGGTCTGTCAATAGGGGTCCATTTATTGAACTTGCTTACTATTCCTGCTATTTGCTTTATTTATTATTTCAAAAAATACCCGTTTACCTGGAAAACATTTATCTACACAGGCCTTATTTCGTTGGTATTACTGGGCGGTATTCAAAATATCATGATCCCGAAAATTGTAAAATTTGCGGCCGATTATGAGATCTTTTTCGTGAATAAGCTAGGCATGGACTTTAATATTGGCTCTATTATTTACTTTTTACTCTTGTTTACATTTTTAGGCTCTTTAATTATATATACTGTCAATAAAAAAGAGATTTTTTATAAAGTTGGATTTTATGCCGGAGTCGTATTTTCAATCATTGTAGTTATTTCAGGATATTCTAACGGAAGCAAAATAACGCGACTTGTTCTTGCAGGACTTCTTTACGGAATCCACTACCTGAAATCGAAAAACATCAATACTTTAAATGTTATTTTGATCAGCTTTACTACGCTCATCATTGGTTACTCTTCCTTCTTTATTTTAATTATCCGTTCACAGGCCAATACGCCAATGGATGAGAATGACCCTGAAAATGCGATTACTATGTTATCGTACTTAAACCGTGAACAATATGGCGACTGGCCGCTTGTGAAAGGACAATACTATAATGCGCCAACCAAATCGCAGCAATATTTTGGCGATGGAGAGCCGGTTTATGCAAAAGACGAAAAATCTAAAAAATATAAAATAACGGATGATCGCAAACGATCTATTCCGGTTTACGAAGAGGAGTATACAACCATCTTTCCTCGTATGTGGAGTCAGCAAGGAAACCATGAAGCTGCTTACCGCTATTGGGGAGATGTTCAGAAACACCACAGAACCAAAGTAAAACAAAATGAACAAACGGGAGAAATGGAAGAAGTTCAGATCCCGACCTTTATGGCTAACATGACCTATTTTGTGAAGTACCAGGTGTGCTATATGTACCTACGTTATTTTGCATGGAATTTTATTGGTCGTCAAAACGATATCCAGGGCTTAAATTCCAATCCTTTGGAAGGTAACTGGAAAACAGGTATCAAAGGATTTGATGATGTCCTGTTAGATAGTGATACCTCTTTAGTGCCGCATCAGGCTTCAAACAATAAGGCAAGCAACTCTTTCTTTGCATTGCCGTTCCTGTTAGGTATTTTAGGATTTGCCTTTCAATACAAAAAAGACAAAGCCAATATGTGGGTAGTTGCGCTCTTATTTTTATTGAATGGTTTCGCAGTGGTTTTTTACCTGAATCAATACCCTTACCAGCCACGTGAGCGTGATTACGCCTATGTCGCCTCCTTTTATGCCTTTGCCTTTTGGATAGGTTTTGGTGTACTGTTTATTTTTGATCTGCTTTCGAAAAAAGGAAACGCAAAAAGTGCTGTAGCTATATCAATCGCTTTAGGCCTTATTATTCCTGCTTTAATGGGAGCACAAGGCTGGGATGATCATAACCGTTCGAAACGAACTATGAGCCGCGATTTTGCCGTTAACTATTTAAATACCTGTGCACCAAATGCCATCTTATTTACAAATGGTGATAACGATACTTTCCCTTTATGGTATGCCCAGGAAGTAGAAGGCATAAGAACAGATGTGCGTGTAGTTAACTTAAGTTTATTACAAACAGACTGGTATATCAATCAAATGCGTCGTGCAGCATATGAGTCGGCACCGGTGCCGTTTACTATACCTGCCGAAAAATATGTACAGGGTACACGTGATGTCGTATATATCATGGATAAAGGAACAGGAGCCATGGATCTTAGAAAAGCCATTGAGTTTGTGGAGTCTGATGATATTGCCAATAAATATGAAGGATATGGTAAACCGTTGGATTACCTGCCCAGCAAAACGTTTTATATACCGGTTGATTCGAACGCTGTGATGCGCGAGAAAGTAATTGCCGTAAAAGATACAGGACGTTTAGCTAAAAACATTAAATGGACGATTAACCGTTCTTACTTAACTAAAAACGATTTAATGGTATTGGATCTGGTAGCGCATAATAACTGGAAACGTCCTATTTATTTTGCTGTTACAACAGGTGCAGAAGCTTATCTGGGTATGGAAGAATATTTCCAACTCGAAGGTTTGGCTTACCGGTTAACGCCAATCAAAAACACAGAAGCAGAAATGCAGCAGGGCGGAAGGGTAAATACAGATATTATGTATGATAATATCATGAAATTTGAATGGGGCGGCCTTGATAAAGAAGGGGTAAATCTTGATGAAAACTGTACCCGTATGGCTTCTAACATGCGTATGCAAATGGCAACATTGGCAGGTGCTTTAATCAATAAAGGCCAAAAACAAAAAGCAGAAAAAGTGCTGGACCTTTGCCTTGCAAAAATACCTGACGAAAATGTACGCTACGAAGCAACGCTTTATACGATCATTGCAGGGTATTATCAAATTGGAAACATGAAAAAAGCAACGGAGCTTTCTACTAAATTATTTGATATTTACGAAAACGATCTTAAAGTGTACAATGCTCAGAAACCGATTCACCGTGCAGCCTTTAACAGAGAGATAGGCCAGGCGAAAGAGATCATGAAGCGTTTGGTAATGTTATCGGAGCAATTTAAACAAGAGGCTTATTCTAAAGAATTAATGAAACGTTTGTCGGCTAATGTCCCCATGGATGAATTAATGGAAGACCAAAGACAGCAGCAAATACCGCAGGAAATTCAATAACGGATTGAACAACGCCTTGCAAATTTGCAGGGCGTTGTTGTTTTATAGAAGTACCAAATCATATAAAGATCAAAAACAAGGTTTATGTCTGCAAATAGCCAGTTCCCACAATACAGGAAATACAAAAATAACCGACACTTTTTTAAAATAACCGGTATCAGTGAGTTTGAAGAGATCAGTTTTATTGGAACTAAAAAAATCGTGACGCTTCACACCGCTAAAATTTTGCCCGACAGAAACCTGATCCATGATCTTTTACATGAGCCCGAAGTAGCGGATGTCATTACAGAAGAAGAATACCATCATCAGTTAAACAATTAAAACATGAATGAAATAGCCATTATAGGGTGCGGAAACATGGGCCTTATCTATGCCAATTCCTTTTTAAGATATAAGATCACAACCAAAGAAAATCTATTACTTGTTGAAAAAAACGAAGAACGCCAAAAAGTACTATCGGCGCTCGATATAGGCAAAGTAGTTACTATAGATAATGCCTTAATTACAGAATGTAACATTGTTATATTAGCTGTAAAACCTCAGGATTTTAAGGCCCTGGCGCCGGAGTTAAAGCAAGTCATTCATAAAAGCAGTGTGGTGTTGTCTATTATGGCCGGCACGGAAATAGCATTTATACAGGCTGCGCTCAACCACGCCTTTATTGTACGTGCCATGCCCAATTTACCGGTAGAAATCAGCATGGGTATGACGGCCTTTACATCTTCTTCCGAATTGCAGCACGAGCAAATTATGCTGGTAGAAAATTTATTGTCTACCACCGGCCGAACACTTTATTTAAAAGAAGAACAACAGCTCAATGCTGTAACGGCATTGAGTGGCAGCGGGCCGGCGTACTTTTTTTATTTTATGAAAAGCCTCGTAGAAGCAGGTATCAATTTAGGATTAGATGAGCATGTTGCCACTATCCTTGCCAAGCAAACCATGCTGGGCTCTTTTCATTTAATTAATAACGGACAAAAAACACTGGACGAATACATTGCCTCTGTTACTTCTAAAGGCGGTACAACAGAAGCAGCTCTTAAAACATTTAATGAGCATCATATGGATCAGGTTATTGTAAAAGCACTGGGGAATGCCGAAAAAAGGGCAAAAGAGTTATCAATTAAATAAATAATTACATTTGTGTATGGAAAATTCAACACAACAGGTTTCAGCTCCCGGAAAAAGTAAATGGAAAAAGAGGCTGCTGCTTTTTTTAGTAACCATTATCGTTTTATTTGTCGCTTTCGTATTTATTTGCGGAACGCATTATTCGGATGGTGCCAGAACAGGTGTTGTGATCAAAGCCTCGCATAAAGGCTTTGTATTTAAAACCTACGAGGGTGAATTAAATTTGGGAGGCATTTCAGAAGGCGATGGAACCATTATGCCAAACCGTATCTGGAAATTTTCTATTCCAAGGGGAGATAGTGCTGTTTATAATGAAATTGTAAGATCGCAGGGAAAACACGTAAGACTTTATTACGATGAAGTTTTAAAAGTGTTCTTCTGGCAGGGCGATACGCCATATATGGTTACCAGAATTGAAATTGTGAAGTAAATAAAAAGGGTTACGAAATTTTGTAACCCTTTTTTTATTGATTATTCCTTAATGAATTTTTTAGTGGAGGCGTTTTGTCCCGACACTAATTTTATAAAATAAATTCCCGGAGATAGATGCTCTATATGAATGGTAGCTTTATCAAACTCTTTATACTCTTCGGAGAGCAATACTTTACCAAGCGCATCAAGCACCTGAATGGTTACCTGTGTTATTGTTTTGTTGGAGCTAATGCTTAGTAAACCGTTTGTAGGGTTTGGAGAAATGCTTAAGCTTGAACTTAAATTTTGTTCTTTAATACCGGTCGTTAAACACTGATTTAAAGTTGAATTATAAATAGAATGTAAGCTCTGCACATCGGCGTCTAATTTCCATAATGGGTTATTGCTAATACTATCAAAAGCAGTAATGTAGGCATATTCCACTTCTTCAAAAGCTCCTGGTTGAAATGTGTACGGGCCCGAAGCCATCACAAATTTTTTGTCGCTTCCCGTTCCGCTTTCAGCCCACAAGAAATTTCCACAAGGTCCATTTGTATAAGTGCTGGCTGAATAAGCAAAGTTTGTCAAGGCGCTTCCACCATATCCGGTTCCGCCACAAGTTAATGGTGTGCCATCTTTCCAGGAGCTTTTTATGTATTGGTAATATTCAGTTGCAGCACCCGGATCAGTTTGGGATAAAGGAACTCCGGGAAGCGAACTATTGAAATACATAAAATTAGTCATGCTCATTTGTTCCCAGGGTTCGTCAGTAAGTCCATCTCCATCGTCATCAATTCCATTCGATGTATTAAGAGGGCCTTTTAATTGCACAATTCCAATAGCAGGCTGGTTAGAAGGAGATGATGGACTATTGTATGTATAGGCATAATGGTCCTGAACATCAGAGCCTACATAATCATCCATATAATTTCCAATATTTAAATCATTAAATAAACCGGCATACGTATTATTCAAAGCAGTAGTGCTTCGGTTAATAATTTTGTAATTATAAAAGGTGGTGTAATTTAAAAACGGATTAGCAGTTGTTACATTACATGGGCCATACGCATAAGCCATTAAGCGAATTTCAATGCCTATGGCTGTGCCTCCGGAAGCCTGATGCGGCAAATAATTATCATTGAACACGGTAAAAATGGCCTGATCTCCTTTTATTAAGGGATATTCGCCGGCTCCTAAGGGATTATAGATATAATCTCCGTCCAGATCCACAAAAGGAGCAATCAGTGCATCCTGATTTTGAGATATATCTCCATTACCCGGCCACGACAATAAATCGGCAACGGGGGTGTAACTTCCATTTTGTACATTACCATTGGCATAATTTGTAATAAAGGCATCAATATCTGATTTATTTAATTTCCATACACGGTTATAATAATTCACGGCTGCCGAATTTGTAGTCGCTGTTGTTAAATTCAAGGGTCCCGCATAAAAATCTACGCCTGTTTGATGGTATGTTTGTCCGGCTAATTTTAACTGGCCTCCGGCGTCTGCGCCCCCAATCCACAAACTGGCCGGCCCGCCATATTTTTTATTACTTCCAATGGGGCATTCGTAACTGTTGTTTCCGGTGGCAGGATCCCAATGCAAATCGCCACCACTGTTTATCCTGGTTTTTACCTGATTAATGTCTAAATATTCAAACGTTTGTGACTGAGCTAAGCTGCTAAACAAACCTGCCAATAAGAGTAAAGAGGTTTTCATAAGAGTAGTATTAATTGGTTTCTACTACTAAGTTAGGCCTATTAAAAGCAGCAAAAATCCCAAACTGGCATCTAACCGGTTTGGGCTTATAAGTGGTAGGTTTAAGAAGATAAGTGCTTATTTTCCTTCAATCCAATTGGTAATTTCGGCATCCATTGGTTTTACCGAAGAAGGTAAATATTTAACGAGGTTTCCTTTTTCGTCAATTAAAAATTTATTGAAATTCCATTTTACAGTAGCATCCAAAACGCCATTCTCTGCTTTAGAAGTAAGCCATTTATAAACAGGACTAGTAGCAATGCTTACTTTTTCCATCATAGGGAAAGTAACGCCATAGTTTTTGGTGCAAAATGCTTTAATGTCAGTACTGGTGCCGGGTTCCTGGCCTCCAAAATCGTTACAAGGAAAACCGATAATGGTAAAGTTTTTAGAACTGTATTTCTCGTACAAGGCTTCCAGATCTTTATACTGAGGCGTATAACCGCACTCGGAAGCAGTATTTACAATAAGTACTTTTTTGCCTTTAAGGTCAGCAAAATTAAAATCATTTCCTTCGAGGGTTTTTACTTTAAAATCGTGTAGATTTTTTGTGCCGGATGTTGTAAATGCCATGGTAATTGCAGCTAGAGCTATAGTAATGAGTGTTTTCATAGGTTAGTTATTAACGTTACTAACAAATATAGAATAAATCGGGTTAAGAAATGGTAATTTATTTCCTAAATTTGTGCCGCCTTGCAAACTGCACAACACATAGTGGAATCCGAAACTATCTCCTATAGTAAAATTCAGTCGCTTTTTAAGCTTACAAAGTTTACATTGTCTGCATTGGTAGTATTTTCGGCCATCATAACCTATTTTACAGTAGCCGAAACCTACGATTGGCAGCACATTATGGCCATTTGCGTAGGTGGTTTCCTTGTAACATCGGCTGCCAATGGGTTTAACCAGATCATTGAAAAAGACCTCGATAAATTAATGAACCGTACAAAATTAAGGCCCCTGCCAACGGGTAATTTATCCATTACCGAAGCTTTTGTGTTTTGCACTGTATGCGGTATTGCAGGTACTATTTTATTGTGGGTATTTACAAATCCGTTAAGTGGTATTGTAGGCTTTGTTTCTATTATTTTATACGCTCTGGTTTACACGCCCTTAAAACGGGTGACTCCTTTTTCGGTATTTATTGGTGCATTTCCGGGTGCATTTCCAACATTAATAGGGGCTGTAGCGGCTACCCAAGGCTTTGGTAACGTTACATTTTTCGCTTTATTATTATTTTTTGTTCAGTTTTTCTGGCAATTCCCTCATTTTTGGGCCATCGCATGGGTAAGCCACGACGATTATCAAAGAGCCGGATTTTTTATGCTTCCTTCAAAAGGTGGGCGTGACAAGGCTACGAGATCGCAAATTTTAGTTTATACCCTGTCTTTATTTCCCATTGTTTTAACACCCTACGTATTTGGCTATACTGGTTGGATGTCGGCGGCCATCGTAAGTTTTATGGGCTTTTTATTCTCCTACCAGGCCTATAATCTTTACAGACTGGGAACTATTGAAGCTGCCCGGAAGCTTATGTTTGGCTCATTTATTTACTTACCGGTAGTGCAATTAACCCTAATGATCGGTCACAAATTTTTAATATAATTACTATGGAAGAAACCTATAAACCAAGCCCCACTTACAAGCAGGAATTAGCTGCTGCTAAGAAAAAAGCTGCCAAGCCCTTATTATGGGTCGCTATAACAAGTATTGTGATGTTATTTGCAGGCTTAACCAGTGCTTATGTGGTGAGAGCCGATAACGGAAACTGGCTGTTATTTAATTTACCCAATGCTTTTTACCTGAGCACTGCCGTAATTGTAGCCAGTAGCATTACGTTGTTTATGGCCCTTCAAATGGCTAAAAAGAGCAATAAAACCGGGACTATTATCGGGGTTTTACTAACCTTTATTTTAGGGATCGTATTTACATTTACCCAGTTTGCAGGCTATAGCGAATTAACGGCAAAAGGTATTGTGTTTGCCGGGAAATATTCTAACGCGGCAGGCTCATTTTTATACGCTTTAACGGGCTTACATTTAGCCCACTTATTCGGAGGACTTATTTCCTTATTTGTAACGCTTATAAATAGTATGAGAGGCAAGTATAGTGCGGGAAACACGCTTGGTTTAGAACTCACATCCATTTATTGGCATTTTCTTGATATTTTATGGGTGTATTTGTTTTTATTTCTCTATTATATTCGTTAAACTTGCACCATTATTTCATAAAAACAGTTAAAACGTAAAATTTTAATTTATGTCTCATAGTACAGAAATCGATTCAAAACAAGCCTGGGGTGGCGGAGAGTCACCGTTCCGTATCAGTTATGGTAAAATGATGATGTGGTTTTTCCTGGTATCTGATGCCTTAACTTTTGGTGGGTTATTAGTATCCTATGGTTTTATCCGTCACAAATACGCTGATGTTTGGCCAAAAGCTGAAAACGTGTTTACGCACTTTCCTTTTATTGACAAACATTTGCCTTTGGCTTATGTAGGTTTAATGACCTTTATTTTGATCATGTCTTCTGTAACAATGGTATTAGCTGTTGAAGCAGGACACAGAAATGACAAAAGCAAAGTAATCAGATGGATGTTCTGGACAATTGTAGGTGGTGCAACTTTCGTTGGATCACAGGCATGGGAGTGGTATCACTTTATTCATGGAACTGCTGATGGCGCTTTACGTCACGTATGGGATATGGAAACAGGTAAATATGTTGAGCAAATAGTATATGGTGCAAATATGACGGTTAACGAATATGGTGTGCCTCAGTTTGCAAACTACTTCTTCTTTATTACGGGCTTCCACGGTTTCCACGTATTCTCAGGGGTAATGATCAACTTAGTTATTTTCTTAAATGTATTAAAAGGCACTTACGAAAAAAGAGGTCATTACGAAATGATTGAAAAAGTTGGGTTGTACTGGCACTTTGTAGATTTAGTTTGGGTATTCGTATTTACCTTCTTCTACCTATTGTAATACCAATTTAAATTATTCTTAAACTCAATAATTCACGAAACACAAAATAAATTATTATGTCAGCAGAATTTCACGATAATTATCCTTCATACGAGCACATGGCTCATCACAGTGAAGAAGAAGGAAAAGTAACCAGAAAAAAATTATGGAGAGTGTTTTGGTACATGCTTATCATTACAATTGGTGAGCTAATCATTGGGTCTTTAGCACCAGGTAATGGCTGGTCAGGTACTCTTTGGCTTAAATGCTTATTCATTGGTTTAACTATTTTAAAGGCAGGATTCATTGTCTTATCTTTCATGCACTTAGGCCATGAGGTGAAGTTCTTTAAATACATTATATTATTGCCATATATTACGTTTATGAGCTATGGTATCTTTATTATTTTAGATGAAGGTGTTTATAGCAGCGAGCCTATTAACCGTACTAAAATTGATCCTATTTTAATTCAACAACAGGAAAAATTAAAAGCAAGCCATGGTCACCATGCGTCTGCTCCTGCAGGTGAAGAACATGGTGCTGAGCATAAAGAAGAAGCGCACCACTAATAACCAAAATCATATTTTAAAAAAGCCATTCGTTTAACGGATGGCTTTTTTGTTTTATATGGGAGGGGAACGCAGATAACACAGATTGGGAAGATGTTCACAGATTTAGAACGCGGATAGAATAGAGGTCATAATAGATGTGATGGATCTGGAACGCCGTAACAGTTATTAGAGTATTTTGATCTATCCTTTTCTAATCCGCTTTATCCGTGTCATCTGCGGGCTATTTATTCTTATGCTCCAATCTTAATTTTCTCACCCAAGAAATTTCGGAGAAGTATGCAGGACATAAATATCCAATACACATTTTACACGTGCAAAATATTCGCGGATGCGTGTTTTTAAAGAATAATTTTTATCGACTTCTTTGGCATTAAAACCAATGGCCTGAATGCCGTTTTTATTGGCAATAAACAAAGCTCTGCGGTTATGAAACTCCTGTGAAATAACAGTGATCGAATCTTCGCCAAATACTTCCTTACATCTTACAACGCCATCCAGTGTGCGGAAACCTGCATAATCGAGCACAATGCACGAATCCGGCACGCCAAGCGCTATCAAAGCCTCACGCATATCAGAAGGTTCGTCATATCCCTTAATGTGGTTATCGCCGCTCAGCAATAAGTACTGCACTTTTTTCGATTTAAATAAGGCATAGGCTGCCTGGATCCGGAAATCAAAATATAAATTATGACCACCATGAATGGTATGTTTAGAAGCTCCCAGCACCAGGCCAATCTTATGAGGAGGAATTTTTTCTGCTTCCGTATAAAGTTGTGAAGCAGTAGATGTATTGATCCAGTAGTTACTGATGATTAATAAGAACAAACAACTTACACATATAAACGTAGCCCATTTAAAGAAACGCTTATGTTTTAGTAAGAATGCTTTCATTAAATAAAGAGAGAAGTAATGGTAAAGGTAGCAAATACAACACTGGCAATGCCATTGGTAGTACCAAACGCTAAATTTACCCGCGACAAATCATTTGGTTTTACAATACTATGCTGGTAAATGATGAGGCCAATAAAAAAGGCAACACCAATCCAGTACAGGAAATTAAAATGGCCAAAGTAGCCCGCTGTAATAACGAAGCCAATGCTAAAGGCATGCAGCACTTCCGAGAAGCGCAGAGCACCTTTAGTCCCCAGTAATACGGGAATAGAATTTAAATGATGTTCTCTGTCAAACGTTTCATCCTGTAAAGCATAAATAATATCAAAGCCGCTTACCCAACAAAAAACAGTAAAAGAAAATAAGAGCGGTAACCATGCAAAATGCCCCGTTACAGCCAAATAAGAGCCTATAGGAGCCAATGACAAGCCAACACCTAATACTAAATGACATAAAGGGGTAAAGCGTTTGGTATAGCTATAAAATAAAATAACAAACAAAGCAACCGGCGAAAGAAAAAAGCAAATGCTATTGATGAAATACGTTGCAGTGACAAATAAAACACAATTCAGAATAATAAAGAACATGGCATTGCCGGGATTGATGATACCTGCCGGTATTTCCCGGATAGCGGTTCTTGGGTTAAGGGCATCAAATTTACGATCGATATAACGGTTAAAGGCCATGGCAGAATTACGGGCAGTAACCATACAGGCCAGTACCAGTAAAAAAAGTTTTACCGAAAAAGTGTAGCCTTCGTGCACAGACAACATAAAACCAATTAATGCAAATGGTAAAGCAAAAATGGTATGACTGAATTTTACAAGTGATAAATAACGCTTTATAGTGCTCATGTTAATGTTTTAAAATCAGAATCATTAAAAAAACAACAGGTACAGATGATAAAATAAGGCCCCCAAAGCCAATGCTGAGGCTCTTTTTAGTAAACTCATATTTGGCATTGAGGTAAATATTAATGATAGAACTAATAAATCCTAAAAATGTATTGACTAATGATAACAGAAGAAACAAAGGATTGTTGTTTATAACCACTAAAATAATAAACAGGCAGCATAATATTCCAAATGTCAGTGATAAATAGCCGGATACTTTATAGAGTCGCATTACAGTACGTTATTGGTTTGTTCTTTTATTTTTTCAAGTTCATCTTTCATCAGTACAACCATTTTTTGCATTTCTGCGTCGTTGGCTTTTGATCCGATGGTATTTATTTCGCGACCTATTTCCTGTCCAATGAAATTCAATTTTCGCCCACCGGCAGGCTCTTTCATGGTTTTTATAAAATAATCGAGGTGCGTTTTCAGACGCACTTTTTCTTCGTTAATATCCAGTTTTTCGATGTAGTAAATGAGCTCCTGCTCAAAACGGTTCTTATCTACTTTTTCTGCACCAACTACTTCTTCCAGGTTTTTTTTAATCCGGTCTTTAATGTTTTGAATCCTTGCCGCATCGTGTACTTTAATGTTTTCTAAAGCCGTATTGATAATCTGTAAACGGTCTTCAAAATCTTTTTCTATCGATTTGCCTTCGTCTGATCTGAACTGATTTAATCCTTCAATGGCTTTTAAAATAACCTGGTGAATGTCCTTCCAGTCCTGCTCATCAGGCTCTTTGCGTTCCGATTTTAAAACATCGGGCATTTTTAACACCTGCGAAAGTAAATTGGTTGTTGGTTCGTTTAATTCAATAGCCAACTGCTTTATTTTTTGGTAATATACTTTAGCAAGGTCTGTATTTACTTCAACGGGTGTTTCCTGAATTTTGGATTCTACATAAACTGAAAGGTCAATTTTTCCTCTTTCCAGTAATTTGGCAACTTCACTTTTAAGTTCATGTTCCTTATCGCGGTATATGGATGATAAACGTAAATTTAAATCCACATTTTTACTGTTCAGGGAACGTATTTCAACACTTACTGTTTTATTCTCAAATTCCTGTGTGGCTTTTCCAAAGCCCGTCATTGATTTTAGCATAAGCAAAAGTAAACTTTTTTAGGCAAACATTCTGTAAAAAGCAAATCATTGCTTAATATTGTATAAGTAAGGCAAACGGCTTAAAACGGGCACCATTCTTAATAGTTAAATTCATAGTTAGCTTAAGAATAAAGACCATAAATTAAAACAAAGAAGATGAAATTAATTATACACGGAGGATTTTTTAGTGAATCGTCGCAATCACAGGAAACTAAAAAAGCCAAGCAGGATGCTTTGGAACGTATCGTAAAAATGTCTTACGAGTATTTGAAAACGCATACGGCTTTGGAAACGATTGTATATGCCGTAGAACAGCTTGAGAATGATGAGTTGTTTAACGCGGGCATTGGCTCACAGATACAGAGCGATGGCAAAATAAGAATGAGCGCTTCTTTAATGGATGGTGTTACCAATAGGTTTAGCGGTGTGATCAATATTGAAGAAGTTAAAAATCCTATCCGTGTGGCTGAAAAACTATTTACATATGATGATCGTGTGCTGGGCGGGCAAGGAGCAACCAGCTTTGCCAGAAAAAATGGCTTTGAGGTGTTTAGCACCGAAATTCCGCAGCGCAGAAAAGAATATGAAGAAAAAGTAAAGGCAAACGGTACAGGTACTGTGGGTTGCGTGGCATTGGATGCTAAAGGAAATATAGCAGCAGCAACATCTACCGGTGGTAAAGGTTTTGAAATTCCGGGAAGGATCTCTGATTCGGCTACTACTGCCGGTAATTACGCCAATGCATTTTGTGGGGTAAGCTGTACAGGAGTAGGGGAGGACATTGTAAGTGCAGCCGTTGCTACAAAAATTGTGACACGAGTAACAGATGGGATGAGCATAAAACAAGCTTTTGATAAAACGTTTGCAGAATTAAAACCGTACGATGGCTTTGCAGGAGCTATTGCTATTGATAAAGAAGGAAATGTATACCATCAGAACTCGCATCCTACTATGGTATTTGCCGGTTTCGACGGAACACATTTTGAAGTATTTAATTAAAAACTCAGGCTTATTAATACGGAAAAAACATACATGAAACGTTGCCTTGAATTGGCAGCAAAGGGTTTAGGGCATGTAGCACCTAACCCCATGGTGGGTTGTGTTATTGTGTACAACGATCACATTATTGCGGAAGGCTATCACGAACAGTTTGGAAGTGCTCATGCCGAACCCAACGCCATTAAACAGGTTGAGGATGATTTATTAAAAAAAAGCACTTTATATGTAAACCTTGAACCCTGCTCTCATTTTGGGAAAACGCCGCCCTGCGCCGATCTGATCATTAGTAAAGGCATTAAAAAAGTAGTGGTAGGTAATTTGGATCCCAATCCTTTAGTAGCAGGAAAAGGAATTCAAAAGCTGAAAGATGCAGGAATAGAAGTGGTACAGGGCATCCTGGACAAAGAATGTCGCGAATTGAACAAACGGTTTTTTACGTTTCATGAAAAGAAACGCCCTTATATTATTTTAAAATGGGCTCAAACCAATGATGGGTTTATCAGCCAGTGGCCTATCCCCGAAAACAGGGAAGATAACCGGATTACGGGTGACGAAAGCCATAAATTGGTACATGTCTGGCGTGGCCAAGAACAGGCTATTTTAATAGGGTACAATACATTAATGAATGATAATCCTTTTTTAACCACGCGCCTGGCAGATGGTAAAAACCCTGTAAGAATAGTAATGACAAGGCATCTGGACTTTCCCTATAATTTAAATGTATTTAATAAAGAGGCTCCTACTATTATCTATAACAGCGTTAAAAATGATGTGCAGGATAATTGCAGCTTTATAAAAATTGACTGGGAAAATAAACTACAGGAAATTCTGGACGATTGCTATTCGAAAAATATTGCCAGTATTATTGTTGAAGGCGGTACCAATACAATTTATAATTTTATGAATAAAAATTGCTGGGACGAAGCCAGGGTATTTGTCAACCCGCATAAAGCCTTTGAACATGGCATTGCAGCTCCTGAAATAAAATTAAATGCGACATTGTCTTTGAATCTTGGAAATGATTTACTTTACACTATTATAAATAAATAATATGTCGTATTTAATCCTTTCTATTCTTATCTCCACTTTATTTGGGATCTCGTTTAAAGTTATTGCTGTCAATAATATAAAATCTTTTCAGGCTATTGTTATCAATTATTTAGTGGCGGGCTCTTTGGGTTTTTTTACCACTACATCGGATGTAACACCCTTCACTATTTTTGAGCAAAAATGGATCTGGTTAGCTATAGGTTTAGGAATTGTATTTGTGAGCAGTTTATTTGTAATTGCCGAAACAACAGCAAAATCGGGCATTTCGGTGGCACAGGTGGCAAACCGTATGGCTGTGGTTATTCCTATTTCTGTTGCCATATTATATTATAGCGATGCATTAACCATTTATAAAGTCCTTGGGATTATACTGGCTATTATGTCGGTGTACCTCGTTTCCCATAAAAAAGAAGAAGGTAAAATAAAACATCAGTTATGGTGGTTGTTTCCTTTGGTTATTTTTATTTGCAGTGGAATTATTGATTCTTCTATCAATTACGCGCAACGCTTTTTGTTAAGCGAAAACGATTTTGATGCATTTTTGTCAACGGTATTTATGACGGCTTTTGTATTTGGATTTATTGTTCTCTTATACAAATTGTGTGTTCAGAAAGAAGAGTTTCAATTAAAAGCCATTCCTGCCGGTGCTATTTTGGGAACCATTAATTTTGGAACCATGTATTTTATTGTAAAAGCGTTGAACTCCGGTATTTTTGAACCTTCTGTGTTATTCCCCATTAACAACCTGAGTATTTTAACACTTTCAACAATTATCTCTGTATTGGTGTTTAAAGAAAAATTATCCGGAAAAAACTGGCTGGGAATTGGATTAAGCTTATTGGCTATTTTTATTTTGGGTTTGTTGCCACAATTGGTTTAATGCTTTTTAGCGATACATATTTAACGATCCAACAAAACGCAGAAGCTCTTTTTAAAGATAAAGGAAGTAAGTTTCTGGCTTATGCATATCCTGTTGAAAACGAACAACAGGTTAAAGAAATTCTTACCGCTTTAAAAAAAGAACATCCTTCCGCTAACCATCATTGCTATGCTTACCGTCTTGGTGCTGATAAATTAAATTTCAGAGCTAATGACGATGGAGAACCTTCCAATACAGCCGGGAAGCCAATATTAGGGCAAATTCAGTCCAATGACCTTACCAACCTGTTAATTGTTGTAGTACGTTATTTTGGTGGAACCTTGTTAGGCGTAAGCGGCTTAATTAATGCCTATAAAAATTCGGCAGCCGATGTTATTGAAGCTTCTATTATTATTGAGAAACAAATCCTGTTTTTTTATACTGTTCGTTTTCCCTTTGAACAGATGAATGAGGTCATGAAATTATTAAAGCAATTGGATTGTAAAATCAGTCAACAGGAATTTGATACCCATTGCGAGATCAGCTTTAGCATCAGGAAAGCTAACAGTGAAGCCTGTGAAGAAAAGCTGAGGAAAATAGAAGGGCTTAAGCTCGACTATCGTTAATATAATCCCTACCGGTATTGTATAATTATTGCTACATTTAGTAATAACTAAAAAAATATACTATGAAATTTAAAAAAATCATCATCGTAGTTGCAGCTTGTCTGGCAGTGCATACTACAGTCAACGCACAAGATCTTAGAAAAAACGGATCTCTTTTTGGTAAAGTGGAATCCAACGGCGATATCCGTATCAACGGAAGCCTGAAAGGAAAATTCGAATCCAATGGTGATATCCGTGTAGACGGAAGTCTGAAAGGAAAAATTGAATCTAATGGTGATATTCGCAAAAATGGATCATTGGTTGGCAAAGTGGAATCCAATGGCGACGTTCGGATGAATGGAAGCCTCGTAGGTAAAATTGAAAGCAATGGAGATGTTAGAAAGAACGGAAGCCTTATCGGTTCTGCCAGTGGCGTGAAAAAAGAAGAAGCTGCTGTAATGTTCTTTTTTGATTTCTTTTAATTGATTTTTTAATGTACAAAACCCGGACTTAGTCATGCCGAACTTGATTCGGCATGACTAAGTCCGGGTTTTAGTTTATCTTTGCAGCATGCAAATTTCGAACCGACAATTATTTTTAAATCATGTCGCTCAGGTCTCTCCAAAACCAATGGATCTGGAGATTGTGAAGGCGAAAGGAATTTATTTATACGATGTACATCAAAAATCATATATCGATTTTATTTCAGGTATTTCGGTAAGTAATGTCGGGCATTGTCATCCTAATGTTGTAAAAGCCATTCAAGAACAGGCAGAAACATACATGCATTTAATGGTGTATGGAGAGTATGTTCAGGCACCACAAATACAACTGGCCAAGGCCTTAACCGATATTTTACCCGCTACTCTTAATTCTGTTTTTTTTACCAATTCGGGCACCGAAGCAACAGAAGGCGCTTTAAAGCTGGCAAAGCGTGTAACAGGGCGCACCGAAATCATTTGCTTTACCAATGCTTATCATGGTAGCTCGCACGGTTCCTTAAGCGTGATGGGTAATGAAGAATTTAAACAGGCTTTCAGGCCTTTATTGCCTGATGTGAAAATTTTAGAATATAATTCTATTGAAGAAGTAAATAAACACATTACTGCCAAAACGGCTTGTGTTATTTTAGAGCCTGTGCAAAGCGAAACAGGTTATACCATTGCAACTCATGAGTTCTTAAAAGCAATTCGTGAAAAATGCTCTGAGCATGGTGCTTTGTTTATTTTAGATGAAATCCAAAACGGATTTGGACGAAGCGGTACTTTTTTTGCTTTTGAGCAAACAGGTGTTGTACCTGATATATTGCTTCTGGCCAAAGGCATGGGAGGTGGCTTACCCATAGGCTGTTTTATCAGTTCTCAAAAGCTATTGAATGAATTTACATATAACCCGGTTTTGGGTAATATTAATACCTTTGGAGGGAATGCCGTTTGTTGCGCTGCTTCCTTAGCCTGCCTCAAAACTATTCAGTCCGAAAAACTGCTTGAAGGAGTAGAGGGCAAGGCAAAATTGATCCGCTCTCTGTTAGTTCATCCTGCTATTAAAACTATTAAAGGAAAAGGCTTGATGCTGTCCCTCGACTTTGGAGAGGTTGATCTTAATTTTAAAATTATTGAAACCTGTATTAAAAACGGTTTAATTGTAGATTGGTTTTTATTCAATGCACATTCAATGCGCATAGCACCGCCATTGGTAATCACAGAAGAGGAAATTAAAACGGCCTGTGGAATTATTTTAAGCTCTATTGAAGAAGTGTTAATACTAAAATAAATAGGGCGTTCCGGCTCAAAAAGGCAGAGCCGTCAGGCTTTACACTTCAATCTTTTTGCAAGATGCAGGCAAAAAGGATTTTCGTTACAATCCTTAACGCAGCTAAGTTTTATAAATCCACCAAATCCACTAACAGCTTTTCAATCTTTAGTTTCGCCTCTTTTGCACTACAATCATAATTGTTGAACAGAACCGAAAAAGCCAGTTCTTTTCCTGATTTGGTTTTCACATAGCCGCAGTAGCCGCGGGCACGATTGATATAGCCTGTTTTGGCCCGCATGTTATTTTCCGCATAAGTTCCTTTGCAAAGACTTGTCATACTCCCATTTTTGCCGGCAACCGGTAAAGAGGCATTAAACGCAGGGTACACTAAACTATCTCTGTATATTTTTGATAATAGAGTTGCCTGCAATTTTGTGGTAACTGTATTTGCTCTCGACAGGCCACTTCCATCGGCCATGTGTAACCCGGAGATATCTACTCCTCTCTCTTTCCAGTAAGCTTCAATAGCGGCAATCCCATTAGTGGTTGTTCCTTTTTTTCCTGACTTGCTAGCGCCTATTGCTTTTAATAAGCTTTCTGCATAATGGTTATTGCTTTTGGTATTTGTATAAAAAACTATTTTTTCGAGGGCGGGCGAATTATGTGTATAAAGGAGTTGTTCGGGCTTATACGTATAAGTACCGGGGTTTTCGGTTGAGACAGGTTTAATGTCTTTGTCGGCTAATAAATTGACTTTATTCAACTCATTGATAAAACTATTAGCAAAAAACAAAGGTGGTTCGGGCATCTGAGCTTCTACTTCGTAATTTTTTTGATTTGGTGGTATTGTGCCGGATACCTTTCGTACGTAAGCGTTAGGGTCGCCATACACAAAGGCATCATCTTCCGATCCAAAAGACTTTACATCCGATTGAATGGTGATAGCCTTCGCAAAATAATCGGGTTTAATGCTTTCTAAATTAGCTGTTGAGCCGGCTTCTTTGCTTGAATAGTACAAAGAAAATTTATTGTCTTTATAGGATAATCCGTTTGCTCCTGCACCAAAATAGTTACCTATGTCGGCCCATATCCAGGTTCCCGGAATAGAGCTGTCTAAATAGGAAGCGTCAATTTTAACAGTCCCTTTTATTTTTTTGATGCCTTTACTTTTTATTTTTTTTAGGAGCGGATTAAAAAACAAGGAATCACTACTATAAAAATAAGAGGAGTTAAAAGAGGGGTCGCCACTGCCTTTTACAACAATATCGCCGGCATAATTTCCGCTAACAGAATCGACTTTTTCTGTTAAATAGAAATATGTTTTGTAAGTGTAATTTTTTCCTAAGATTCCCAACGCTGCCGATGTGGTCACAATTTTGAGCGTACTGGCAGGAATCATCGCCATTTCAGCATTGTATTCCTTTACCGTTTTTCCGGAAGCTGCGTCTATAACACAAAAACTTATTTGTGCATGGCTCAGGTCTTTATCCGTCTGGTAAGATTTTAAAACATCTTCCACGCTTTGTTGTGCGGATAAAAATCCACAACAACTCATCAGGAAAACTAAGAGGCATCTACCCACCGGTTTTTTATTTAACGACGCATTTATAATCAGAATTGCCATATTGCTGCCCAAGATCCTTACCGAAACTTACGCAGCCTTTATTGGCATTAACTTTAGTGACGTTTTCAATAATTTCGCCATATTTAGCGCCATTTATAGTGCAAGTGCAGGCCCAGTTTTTTTTAGCACAGGCTGTGTTTATCATAACCACCATTAAAAGTAAAATACTTTTGGTTAATAATTGTATTCTCATGCCTTTAACTTTTTTTGTTAATTTAAACACTAAAATTAAGTTTTTTTATTCTAACTTTAAGAGTAAAAATTTTATTAAATGATTTATGTCCGGGACACATTTTGCTTTTAAGCAATTTACGATAAACCAGGATCGTTGCGCCATGAAGGTAGGAACGGATGCTGTATTATTAGGGGCATGGGTTGTACCTAATGGCAGCAAAGCCATTCTGGATATAGGCACAGGCACAGGAATTATAGCACTGATGCTGGCTCAGAAAACAGATGCTTTTATTGATGCTATTGATATTGATGAAGATGCTGTACGCCAGGCAACACAAAATATATCGGGTAGTAAATTTGCCGATAAAATTCAGGTGTCTCTCAGCTCTTTTCAGGAATACGCAAAATCTATCTTCAAAAAATTTAATTTAATAGTAACGAATCCCCCGTATTTTGAGCAATCTCTCAAATCGTCGGATGAACAACGTTCGCAGGCGAGGCATGCTTATGTGCTCCCTTTTGAAGAATTATTAGATGGCGTTATTAAAATTTTAGACCCTAAAGGGAAATTTTGTCTGATCCTTCCTAAGCTGGAAGCAGAACGATTTAGAGTATTAGCCGAAAAAAAAGGACTCCATTTATCGAAACTTTTACGAGTGAAATCAAGGGCTGATAAAGATACCGACAAGCGACATCTCATGCAATTTGAATTTGTGCCAACAGAGTTTTCCGAAAAAACATTGGTTATTGAACAAGACCAAAGGCACCATTATACAGATGAATACAAAGAATTTACAAAAGATTACTACGTAAATTTTTAGCCCGACACTGTAGTTTATTCATTTATTTTTATATCTTTAATTCGGTTATAACAACGAATTTTATGAAAAAGATATTCCTTATCAGTTTTGGCTTGCTGTGTTTTAATGTATACTCGCAAGACACCGTAAAAGTAAAAACCAATCTCACTCCCGAGCAGGAAGCTCAAAACATCTACAATCAGGGACTGGAGTTTATGAGCCAGAAAAATAACAATATGGCCATAGAAAGCTTTTCCAAAGCAATTGCCCTTAACCCGGCCTTTGATAAAGCTTATTATAACAGAGGCTTTGCAAAATTTGAATCAAAAAATTACGTAGGCTCTCTTGAAGATTATAATAAAGCATTAGCAATTAAATCGCTTTACACCGATGCTTTATATGGCAAAGCACAAAGCTTTTACGCTTTAAATAAAAAAGATTCTTGTCTGGCTTATTTAAGTAAAACAACCCTTATTGATGAAGAATATAGTAAAGCCTATTACCTTGGCGGACAATTAAAATTTGAAAGTGGCGATTATAAAGAAGCCATTGCCGAGTATGATAAAGCCATTGCCGGGAAAAAGGATTATGCTTATGCCTATAACGACAGAGCCTCTGCCAAAAAACAATTGGGCGATGATGCCGGAGCCATTGCCGATTACGAAAAAGCAATTGCCAACGATCCTAAAATGTATTTTGCTTATAATAATCTTGGATCCTGTAAAAGAAACAAAGGCGATAATGCGGGCGCTATTGAAGCCTATAATAAAGCCCTTGCTTTAAAATCGGATTATTACCTGGCATTAAATAACAGAGGTTCTGCAAAATTAAATGCAAATGATATTAACGGAGCTGTTGCCGATTTTGATGCTGCACTCCGCCAGAAAGCCGACTACGCTCTGGCAATGAATAATATGGCCTCGGCATATATTAAAAAGAAAGATTATAAATCTGCCGAAGACTGGGTTAATAAGGCCATACAAGCCGATTCGAAAGCCGGAGCAGCTTATTTGAACAGAGGAATTATTAAGCAAATGCAACACAACGAAGATGGAGCATGTGCCGATTGGAAAAAGGCTTCTGAACTGGGCGTATCCGAAGGAAAAAGCTACTCTTCAGGATTATGCGACTAAATTATATTCTGTTTAAATACACATCAATCATTTGTTAATTACAAACAATTAATTTTAGGTTATGAACTCATTTTTTAAAATTTTAATTTGCTTTCTTTTAATCGGCTCATCTGCTTTGGCACAAAATATAGAGTTTGAGAAAAGTAATTTTCCTGATAAAAAAGACCTTTTAAAAGAAGCTAAAAAAAGTCTGGAAGAAGGCAAGGATGCCTTTGTATTGGGCAAAAAGGAATATGATTTTATTACGGATGAGTATGTAAACGTACACCGGTATTTCCCGGTAAGCCGAAATGATTACAGGCATGCCGGAGATATTTATTTTAAACAGGCTAATCCCTTTTTATTAAAAGCGCAGGAATTTAATCCTAACAATGCCGACCTGAATTATATGCTGGGTTTTATTTCGTTCAATATAAATCCGCAATCGCCTGATGCCATTAAATATTTAGAAAAAGCCTATTCACTTAGTGCGCAAATTCCGCAGGATGGTAGCTATTTGCTTGCATGGGCTAATCAAATCAGTTTAAAGTGGGACGATGCTATTAAATATTATCAGATCACATTAACCAGGCTATCTGCCAACGCTAAAGAAAATGAAATGCTGATTGCGGACGTCAATAAAAAACTGGAAGAATGTAAAACCGGAAAACGTTTGATGGCTAGTCCTCAACGCATTTTTATAGATAATCTGGGAGCGGCAATCAATACTAACTATCCTGAGTACAGTGCTTTTATTACAGCCGATGAATCCATGATTGCTTTTACCGCATGCCGTAATACAACTACAGGAGGAAAAACAGATGGAGAGAACGGAGGCTATTTTGAAGATCTTTATATCTCTTCCCGAAAAGGAAAACAATGGGCACAGGCACAAAATTTTGGACCTATTGTAAATAGCGAAGACCATGATGCTACAGCGGGTTTATCTTCAGATGGTACAATATTATTCGTTTATAAATTTAAAGAAAAAGATGGTGGTGATATATATGTGAGTAATTTAGTAGGTAACACCTGGAGTAAGCCTGAACATTTAAATAAAAATATCAATTCAAAAGCACACGAGTCTTCAGTAAGTTTATCTTACGATGGAAAACGTCTCTATTTTGTGAGCGATCGTGAAGGCGGCCTGGGCGACAGGGATATTTATTATTCTGACAAAGATGTAAAAGGCGATTGGGGTCCGGCTATTAATGCAGGCCCTGTATTAAATACAAAGTATGCTGAGGAAGGTGTATTTATTCACCCCGATGGGAAAACGATCTATTTTAGTTCGAAAGGACATAATAATATGGGAGGCTTCGATATTTTTAAATCTGTTTTTGAAAACGGTAAATGGGGCGAGCCTGAAAACTTAGGATATCCTATTAACGGACCAGATGATGATGTATTTTTTGTAATTAGTGGTAGCGGGCATCATGGTTATTTTGCTTCGGCTAAACAAGGTGGCTTTGGAGATAAGGATATTTATAAAATTACCTTTCTGGGTCCTGAGAAAGCACCTTTGTTAATGAATGAAGATAATTTACTGGCAAGTGTGACGGCGCCAGTAAGCGAATTTAAAGCGGAGAAGATTGAATCAACAGGCCCTAAAATGACCATATTAAAAGGGATTATCAGCGATGAGCAAACCAAACAACCACTTGAAGCAACTATTGAGTTAGTAGATAATTCTAAAAACGAAGTCATTGCTGTGTTTAAATCAAACAGCACCACCGGTAAATATTTAGTATCGTTACCATCAGGTAAAAACTATGGTATCGCCGTAAAAAGAGAAGGTTATTTATTCCATTCAGAAAACTTTGATTTGCCGGCTGCCGCTAATTTTCAGGAAGTAGAAAAAAATATTGAATTGAAAAAAATCGATATTGGTAAAACCATTACTTTAAGAAATATTTTCTTTGATTTTGACAAAGCTACTATTCGCCCCGAATCGGCTAATGAGCTTGACAGGTTAATTAAATTACTGACAGAGAACCCAACACTTAAAATAGAATTGGGAAGTCATACGGATAGCAAAGGAAGCGATGACTATAACCAAAAATTATCACAATCACGTTCACAGTCTGTTGTTACCTACTTAATTGGTAAAGGCATTTCGGGCGATAGGCTTGTTGCCAAAGGCTACGGAGAAACAGTTCCGGTTGCTACCAATGATACAGAAGAAGGAAGACAATTAAACAGACGTACTGATTTTAAAATTTTGAGTAAATAAATTATGTTCTTAAAATACTGGGGCTATGTTTCCGCAATAGGAATAAAGAATGGGTATGATGATAATTTAATTAAGCGGATTAAACTTACTAACCAATTTAGTACGATTGCCGTTATTATATTTTTGTTGAGTGGCATCAATAATTTTTCCTTGGGCGATACCTTTTCAGGTATTTTATTAGAAGGCTTTGTGATTATCTGTGTTTTTGGCTTATACCTTAATAGCCTCAATTACCATAGATTTGCCGTTGCTTTTTTATTTATGATCATCAACGTTGCTGTATTTTACTTTAACTCCTATTCAGGGATATTATCGGGCACCTATTTGTATTATTTCCCGTTGATTCTTGCTATTGCGTTTATCTTTAATATTAAAGAAGATAAAAAAATGATGCTCTTTCAACTGGCGTTTATCCTTGCATTAATTGTGGTCAATGTATTTACACACTATCGTTTATTTACCAGCAATTTTATAACAGATGACAAGCGTTACCAGATGTTTATGTTCAACCTTTTATTCAGCTGCTGTGCGGTTGGCTTCTTTATTTATTTAACGGTGCAAAACGGTTTGAAGGAAATGGAAGTGTATAGTCAACGGATTGCTGAACACGCGGAGGCCGAGAAAAAAATTAAAGAAGCACTGGCCGAAAAAGAAGTACTTTTATCAGAACTTCATCATCGTGTAAAAAATAACCTGGCCATTATATCGGGCTTATTTAATTTAAAAATGACAGCTGAAATGCCTTCTGAGGCCAGAAATGTTTTAATAGAAAGCAGAAACAGAGTCATTTCCATGTCGTTAATTCACAACCGTTTATACAAAAGCAATAATTTTACCGACGTTAATTTTGAAGAATATACCAACGAATTGCTTGCCGAAATAAATTCTTCTTATCCCTCGGTTTCAGAAACGGTAAAGGTTAATACTACTATTGGTAATATTGTTTTAGACATAAATATAGCTGTACCCTGTGGGTTAATTTTAAATGAATTGCTTACCAATTGCTATAAACATGCTTTTAAAGGCAAGAATAACGGTTGCATTGATATTTCGTTTGAACAAAAGGAAACCATGTATCATTTGGTTGTAAAAGATAATGGCGTAGGATTATTACCCGGTTATGGAGATAAAGAATCGTTGGGGCTTACCGTTATAGAGGCATTGAGCGAACAGTTAGGAGGCACCCATGAGCTTTTAGGAAATAACGGAACCCATTTTAGACTAAGTTTTAAAAATACAAAAGAAGCTTAAGCTATCGTTTAATCAACGATAAGCTTTTTAGTGATGACTGTGTTGCCTGACACAATGCGGATCATATAAATACCTTTAGACATATCCTGGTCACAGATCTTCATCGCATTGTCTTTTTCGGCAGCAGTTGTTTTTGTAAAAATCTGTCTACCAGTTATATCATATACACTTATCTCTATAGGCGCATTAGCTGGTTTATCAAGGAATAGATAAACAGATTCTCCAAAGCCTGCGGGATTAGGAAATACAGTAAGCGTAAATTCATTTTGAAATGTAACCGTGATTGCATGCGTGTAATTATAGTTACCGTCGGTGTCCATTTGTTTTAACCTGTAATAATTAATCCCTTTCAACGGATCGTTATCATAAGCCCCATAATTGCTGGTGTTACGTGTGTTCCCGATAGCCTTTACTTTAGTAAGAGGAGTAAAAGAAATAGCATCGGCACTTCTTTCGATCACATAATAATCGTTGTTTATTTCGGTAGCTGTTGACCATGATAATTTTACTTTTGAAAATTCTGCTTCTCCGTTAAAATTTAATAGTTCGATAGGTAAAGGCCCGCCCATGCTTAATATACCTGAGTTATTTGTACCTCCCCCATTTCCTGCATAAGAAGCCCCGCTTGCATTATTTTGTCCACCTACACCGTTTGTTGTACTAGCGGAAATGTTTACAGTTGGCTGCACAGTTGAAAATACAATTGTACCTTGTCCGCCGCCGCCGCCGCCGCCATGTTCAGCACCGTCGCTTACGTTACCACCATTACCACCGTTAGCGTTGATAGATAAAGGACAAGCAGCATTAGATGAATAATTATTTACCTGTAATACAATACTTCCTGCGGCCCCCCCACCACCTGCGCCATCGTTTCCGCAACTGGCTGTACTTCCCCCATTGGCCGTTATTTTTATAGCACTTCCGCAAACTGTATTAGTAGCAATTGTATTAGCTTTAATAAAGATGATACCA
>JAZJZF010000079.1:30157-41005 GCA_040389965.1 Bacteroidota bacterium | reverse complement strand
TTTGGGAATGTAGTTTTTACCACGGCGTTTTAAATTATTCCAGGGAATAATCAGATTTATATTGGATTGCGATTTAAAATTGTAGGTTCCGCTTACAAATAAATTTAAAATGTTTGAGGCTATTTCGAGTTCTTCAATTTTCATTTCGTAGCCGTTAATTTTAAAGCTCTCATTAATTTCAGAAAAAGTGATGTCGTGAAAATCCCTGTTATGAAATATAAAATTAGAAACGTTTTGTAAAGGTTCGTATTCCAGTAAATGACCTTCTTTTAGTTTAAGCCTGACGTTGCCCGCCAGAGAAGCAGGAATAATTTTCATATCGTTGTCGAGCTCTGTATCGAAATTTGCACTTACCGAAATTTTGCCTTTAAGTTGTTTGCTCTTTATAACCTGCTGTCCGAAGTCTTCGAACTGATCAAATAATTTAGTAACATTAATATTTTCGAGGTTCATTTGCGCCTGTATTTTTTGAAGATGATCAATAGTGGCATTGGCATTTAATTTCCCGTCGCAGGTATTCATGCTCAACGACCTCACATTTAACAAACTATTTTTATACGCTATATTCATATATACCTCTTCAGCAATAACCTTACGAATGAACATTTTCTTTGCTTTAAGCGACACGTTAAAATCAAAAGAACTTTCTTCCGTCTTTTGTTTTACAGCTTTTGAAGATGCCGCTGCACCGCCTTTTGAAGATGCATTGGTTGAAGAGGTTTTAATAAACGGGTTAAGGTTAAACTGATCGGCATAAGCATTTAAACTGATCTTTAAATGATTTTGAAGGCCAAGGGCATAAGCCGTGAAGGAATCGGCTTTACCGTTGAGGGTAACATTGCCTCCTGCCGTTTTTAAAATAAGCCTGTTAAAGGTAAGGTCTCTGTTATCGAGTTTAGCATTGCCGTTAATGGTATACACATAAGGCTTGTTTTTTTCTTTATAGCTAAAATCTTTGAACGCAAGAACTGCTTTTAGTTTCATATCATTATTTAAAAATTCTTCTTTATTCAATTTATGGGTAGAGCCCGAATACCTGATGTTTGCTACACATTTTCCTTTCAGATCAAATTCGTTCGACGCTTTTAATTTTACTTTGGCAGCATCTATAAAAAAGGAAGCAGCAATAGCTATATGAGGGTCTGTAAAACTGTTTACTTTTACGGAAGCTTCAAAAGGCACGTTGTAAATATCTCCTTTAACCGAGGTAAATTGTATCACTGCTTTTTCCTCGTTTCCTTTGGCAAATGACGAATCAAGGCTTAATACCATTCCTTTGAAGGAGATGTGCTCATACACAGCATTATTGCTTCCTATGCTAAAACTATTGTCTTTAGTATGTATGTTTACCAAAACAATGGGCTCCTGTTTAACTCCTAAATTAACTGCCAGTAACAGGTTTAAGTTTATTGGCTTATAGAGTTTAAATTCTGAAAGGGTTTTAGCAATTTTTTTATTGACCAGTTTTATTCCCTTATCATAAGGAACCTGGTCGGCAGCAATTTTTAATACTAGTTTTTTTTCTTCACCGGGCTGAATAAAAGCATTGACTGCGTATTTTATATGATCGATCTCAATATAGGACGGGTCATAAACAAAGCAAAACCGGCTTTTTGTAAACACAACGCCTTTTAAGTTGAGATCAGTCACGGTGCCCTTTAAAAAAGCACCTTTTTGAGTATTGAATAATAATTCCTCCACTTTAGTATTCCCTTTCAGCGAGAAATCAAAGCCCTCTGCCTGTTTTTTCAGTTCAATGGCATTCTCAATAAAATTAATCCCTATATGTTGCCCTCTTTCGAGATTGGTAAAATTAAGAACCGTGTTTTTTATATCCACTTTATGAATATTAAAATCCAGATTGTTCTGCTTTTTTGTGGTATTAAGTGTGTCGTTATTTTTAAGCTGAAAATTTTTGCTTCCGTCTTTATTCGTAACAAGGTTTATGTTTGCATCTTCCAGGAGCACAGAGTTTATTTCGAATTCTTTGTTCAGTAATTTTTTCAGGTCAAACGATATGGTTACTTCTGCTGCTTTTAGCAAAGGTTCAGCTGCAGGAGAAATATCGTTATTGAGGGAAACTTCTTTAAAATTAATAGAAACGTGCGGGAAGTTGCGGAACAAAGAAACGTCCACATCATTTACTTTTAGTGTTAATCCAAAGTTCGTTTTCAGATTTTGAATTAACACATCTGCTATCTCCTTTTTGTAAAAGGTAGTAATGATGAACAGCGTGCTTATTAAACTAATGACGAGTATTAAAACTGCAAGCATGCATCTTTTAATATACTTCATCATATGTAGAGGGCCTTAAATATTAATGGATACCACTGCTTAAGCTTTCGCGTTTCATTGGATTGATAGACAATACAGGGATATTACTAAGATCAACCAACTTTTGAGAAATATTTCCAACAAAGAGCTCGCCTATACTCAGGTCTTTCTTATTCATCTGAACAATTAAATCGCAATCGTTTTTATTAGCGTAATCCACTACGGCTTCTGCTACATTGTTGCTTGGTATGGATTTGTTGGTACAGTTAACTCCTTTTTCTTTAATGAACTTTTTTATTTGCTGCAAGTAAGGAAGAATCTCGTTTTCGTATTTATCATCATTGGGGCTGAATATGGATACAATACGGATATCCGCATTGTAATATTTAGCTAATTGCACTACAATAGGAACTTTCTCACGGCTTTCGGCCGTCATATCAAAAGGTAATACTATATTTTTACAGGTAGGCCTGTTTTCAATTGAACGAATGGTAATTACAGGGCATGGAGCATTTTTTATAAATTTACTTGCCGTATTTGAACCCATAAAGCTTCTGAAGCGTACCTGGGTATCTAATCCTATAATAATTAAAGCGCTGCCTAATTCTTCTGCTTTTTTATCGGTAAGCTCATACACGTCGCCTTTTAAGTTCATGGTTTCTACCTGCATGCCGCTTTCGGTGCGGGTTTGAGCAGCCAGTTTTTCAAGTTCCTCCTTATGCTCTGAATCGCTTTTGGGCGATACATGCATTAAAATGATCTTGGAATTTGTATATTTTGCGAGGTTGTAAGACTGTTTGACCGCTACCAGCGATTGTTTAGAAAAGTCCACAGGGATTAGAATGGAGTGATTTTCTTTAATTAGCATAGCGAAATGGATTTTCATCAAAAATAGGGAAAAATCGATAAAGCATTGCTATTTAACGACTAAAAAAGTGATAAAATTTCGTAAAAAAGGTGTTCCTAAATTTTAGTTACCGTTTATAATGAGTGAATCGCTATACAATTCGTAGTATTTATCATTTTTCCAGTATACTTTTTTAAGTAATGTATCCGGAAATATTTTTTCGATGGTGTTGAATGTTTGCGCCTGATATTCTTTTAACGCAGGTTTATCGTAATAAAAAATATTCCCGTTAATGATATTGAATTCTGTCAGTTGCTTAATAGGAATGGTTTTATAAAAGGTTCCGTAAATATCAAATACTAGTACCCCTTCCTGCGGACAATTGAGGTATACGTAGTTATTATGCTCTCTCATATAATTTGGTTTAATATCTATATCTAAAATACGTTTCAGATTCCCTGTTTTCACAAGGGTTTTCAGTTCCGAATCAAACCTTAGCAATTCATTATTTTGTTTATCATACAGCCAAAAGCTATTATTAATGGAGCTGCATACTAACGATGTTTGCTCATAGCCAATGGTTTCGAGCGAAATAACATTGCTGGTTAAACTTAACTGGTTATCCAGAAATAATACCTGCTGAAAGTCTTTATAGTACACTAAAATTTTAAGAGGATTGGACACATCGATGTCATCTATTTTTCCATAACGTTTGTTACTGAATGTTTTTAAAAATACACCCGCGGGATTATATTTTTTAATTTCGTCTACATGTATGACATAAATATTTCCAAGTCCATCAATAATTGCTTTACTTTCTTTGTCAACAAATTTTAAATGAACAGGCCCATTTGTTTGTGATACGAGCGTACTGCATATAAAAAAACAAAAGAGTATGGGTAGGATACGCATCATATGTATTACATAAAATAAATGTACAGCATTAAAGATACATAAAAAAAGCCTCAGCATGGTGCCGAGGCTTTTTTTGAATCTGAACTTATTTTAAACTAAAGAAATATCGAACTGAACAAGGTCAATAAATTCTTGTACACGATCCTGTACATCTTTATCTGACAGGTTAAGTAAGCGCTCTGTTCCAAATTTTTCTACGGTAAAGCTTGCCATAGCCGAACCAAAAATAATAGCACGTTTCATGTTTTCGAAACTGATGTCCTGTGTTTTTGCAAGGTAACCAATGAATCCACCTGCAAAGCTATCGCCTGCTCCTGTTGGATCAAATACATCTTCTAAAGGCAAGGCCGGTGCAAAAAACACTTCCTCTTTATTAAATAATAAAGCACCATGTTCTCCTTTTTTAATCACCAATACTTTAGGCCCCATGGTTAATATTTTTTGCGCTGCTTTTACCAATGAGTATTCTCCTGATAGCTGACGTGCTTCCGAATCATTAATCGTTAATACATCTATTTGCCCCAGGGTTTTCATTAATTCATCCATGGCAATATCCATCCAGAAATTCATGGTATCCAATACAATTAGTTTTGGGCGTTTGGTTAACTGATCCAATACTTTTTGTTGTACCAATGGCATTAAATTACCAAGCATTAAGAAATCGACTTCTCTACTGTTTTCAGGAACGATAGGGTCAAAGGCTTCCAGTACATTTAATTGTGTATCGAGTGTATCTCTCGAATTCATATCATTATGGTAGCGGCCGCTCCAGAAAAACGATTTTTCTCCTTGTTTGATCTGTAAACCGCTTAAATCAACACCTTTTGACTTTAGAATATCTAAAAAGTCGTTCGGGAAATCGTCTCCTACTACAGAAACCAGGCTCATATTTTTAATGAAATAAGAGGATGCTAAAGCAATGTAACTTGCAGCACCACCAACGATTTTATCGGTTTTCCCGAAAGGTGTTTCAATAGCATCGAAAGCTACGGTACCTACAACTAAAAGACTCATATTTAAAGGATTAAAAAAATTTTGACAAATATATTGTTTATTTATAAAATAGATATTAAATTTGCACTCCTTTATAAGGAAAAATAACCAGAGCATTCCCTCTTAGCTCAGCTGGTTAGAGCACATGACTGTTAATCATGGGGTCCCTGGTTCGAGCCCAGGAGAGGGAGCAAAAGCCTTAGTACACACTAAGGCTTTTTTGTTTTTACATATTTTATGTGTTTATACTTACCAAAACCTGCTAGATAGTTTTATTTAAAATCTTACATTTGCCAAACAAATTCAGGCACCATAGTTCAATGGATAGAATAGAAGTTTCCTAAACTTTAGATCTAGGTTCGATTCCTAGTGGAGCCACTTGATGCATTTAGATGATCGAAATGCAACAAAAGCCCTTAAATCAATAATAGATTGATTTAAGGGCTTTTCCTTTTATATGTTTTTAGCCATTTTAGTTCGATCCCATTTGGTTTTCGAGAAAAACTCAGTGTAGATGAACTATTTTACTTTGACAACCACTTTTCCTTTAGCGCGCCCTGTTTCAAGATAAGCCAAAGCTTCATTAGTTTGCTCAAACGGAAATACCTTATCCATAACGGGGCGTATTACTCCTGAATCTATAAGAGTAGTGATCTCACTAAGCTGATATCCATTTGCCTTCATAAAGAGAAAAGAAAAATTCACTTTCAGTTGTTTTGCTTTTTTCCTCGCACTCGCACTTATAAACTTAAAAATTAATTTTAGAAACCAATTGGCTTTTATTTCTTGCCCGAAATCGGGATCAGGCGGACCAGATATAGAAATAAGTTTTCCGCCGGTTTTTAAAATACGCAACGATTTGTCGAGTGTTTTTGAGTCCTGACTGTTCAATACTACATCATAATCTTTCAGCTTGTTTTCAAAGTCTTCCTTTTTGTAATCAATCACAATATCTGCTCCGAGGCTTTTCACTAAATCAATATTCGTTGTGCTTGTTGTGGTTGCAACAACAGCTCCTAAATGTTTAGCCAATTGAATTGCAAAAGTGCCAACCCCTCCGGAACCTGCCTGAATAAAAACTTTTTGTCCCTTTTTTACATTTGCTTTTTCAACCAATGCTTGCCATGCTGTTAATCCTACTAATGGGATCGAAGCAGCTTCTTCCATACTAAGATTTTTTGGTTTTATTGCAACATCGGTTTCATTCATTGAAATATATTCAGCAAACGTACCAATGCGATGATCGGAAGGGCGAGCATATACTTCATCACCCACTTTAAATTGTTTCACGCCTGCTCCAATTTTTACTACAACCCCTGCTACATCATGTCCTAAAGTAAATGGAGTTTTGTAAGGTAGAAAAAGTTTAAATTCTCCGTTCCTGATTTTGGAATCTAATAGATTTACTCCGGTAGCGTAAATTTGAACTAATACATCTTTTTGTCCCACTTTAGGTTCAGCTACATTGGTTAATTGCAATTTCTCTTTTTTGCCGTAGCGATTAACAGTAAATGCCTTCATTTTTTAATTTTTAAATTTGTTTATGTTTTTAATAATTGAATTTTCAAATGTTTTGTATGCGAAATGTTGTAATGCATAAATTACCGAAGCCCCTTTACCAATAGGATGGTTAAATTTTGGATTTTTATCTTCTACCAATTTTATAAGTGTATCAATAACAGGAGTGGGCTCTGGTGCATTTTCAAATAAATCTTTTGTGTAGTCTTTAAGCTTTTTGCGATATAAGTCGTAATCACTTATTTCATTTTCAGCAACCATTGAGTTAGAGACTATATTGGTTTTGAAACCCATTGGTTCAACCATACTTACTTTGATATTAAAATCATTTAATTCAAAACGTAAAGCTTTGAAATAACCTTCCAAAGCATGTTTGGAAGCAGCGTAATAAGCACCGCCCGGAAGACTTATTAATCCCATAATAGAGCCTACTGTAATTATTTTGCCGAAGTGTTGCTTTCTAAAATAGGGCAACAACTCATTGGTAAGTTTAATGGTTCCCCAAAAATTAGTTTCTAGCTGCATCTTACCTTGTTCAATCAAAGTTTCTTCTGCAAGCCCGGATAAATAAAACCCTGCATTGTTTATCAATACATCTAATTGATTTATATGTTCGAACAAACGTTTACTAAAGGACAGTATAGATTCATCATCAGTAATATCCAATTCCAATAATTTAAAAGGCAGTTTCTCTTGATATTTTTGCGGGTTACGACTTGTCCCAATTATATTGTATCCACTTTTGTGAAGCCTAGTAGCTATGAGTAGTCCAAAGCCGGATGAAGCCCCTGTTACTAAAATATTTTGTTTCGTTTTCATTTGTTTTAAATATTAATTTGTAAATTTGCTTGCAATATGCAAGTACAAATGTATAAAACAACTTGCAATATGCAATTGGTTATTAAAAAATATTTTATGAACGTTATTAAAAAAAGATCTGACTGTCCAATTAGTTGCTCTCTTGATGTTTGGGGAGATAGATGGTCATTATTGATTATCAGAGACTTAATGTTTAAAAAGGAGTGTACTTATGGTGACTTTTTAAAATCGGAAGAAAAGATTGCTACTAATATTTTGGCTTCTAGATTACAAACTTTGGAGGAAAACGGGGTGATTAATAAATTAGACCATCCGGATAGCAGAGCAAAAGTACTCTACAAATTGACCGAAAAAGGAATCGATTTGCTTCCGGTTATGATTGAAATAAATCTATGGGCTAACAAGTATTTTTCCTTGCCTGAAGACAGAAAGGCAATAGTAAAGGAAGTTAAGAAGGGTAAGGAGAAATTTATAAAATCCTGGATCAAAGAATTGAAGAAGTAGTATCACAGAGAAAAAAACAACAGCTAATGGTCGCTTAGAGATGAGGATAGCAATCGTTCAAGATGGTTCTTTAAAACAGTACTTAGATCATTCATTTTTGATGACATTTACACCGAACAATTAATATTCAGTGTAAGCCTCTATCTTACCCATAAATTCAAATATTTTATCTAAGTCTTCGGAATTAAAGTTTCAGTTTCCCAATTGACACCATAGAAAAAAGCGAGTGCAAATAGCCTCGCTTTTTTTATTTTTTGCACTCTTCGTTATAGCCTTTATAAATTCTTAGTCAGGTATTCATGATTGTATTTAGACTTATAATCAATGGGCGACATGCCGGTTACTCGGTTAAATACCTCTCTAAAAGCCTTAGTATCATTATACCCCACCTCATACATCACTTCATTAACCGTTTTTCTAGTATTTTCCAGGGACTTTTTTGCGGCTTCAATCTTTACGCGTTGCAAATAATCCAGTGGCGTAATGCCCGTAGCTTTTATGAACCTCCTGTCGAAATTTCTTCTCCCGATACTAAATTTGTTCGATAAAAATTCAATAGAAATTTTATCAGGGTAGTTTTTCTCAATGTATGACTGAGCTTTTAAAATATCGTCATCATTGTGCTTCTTTTGTCCTGAAAAGATGGTGAACGAAGATTGGCTATACCGTTCGATGTCAACCTGGAACATCTTGGAACAATAAATGGCCGTTTGTTTGTCGTAATATTTTTCAACCAGGTATATCACTAAATTTAAAAACGAATAGGCTCCGCCATTGGTATAAATTCCTGATTCGTCCGTTATCAGTTTTTCTTCCTTCAAATTTACGTTAGGAAAAGCGTTTCTGAATGTTTGGGCATGTGCCCAGTGAGTAGAACATGTTTTACCATTTAAAACTCCCGCAGAAGCCAGCATAAATATTCCGGAGCACATACTGGCTACTTCCGCACCAAGCTTGTACTGCTTCTCGATCCAGCTAATCATCGTTTTGTTGCCGTTTAAAACATCGGTATCGTTTCGTATTCCTGACGGCGGAACAATGATAAGATCGGTTTTTTTTATTTCTGTAATATGTATATCAGGTTGCACTGTAATCATGCCTGTACTAAAATCTACCTTTTTGGAAACACCGGCAGTTTGAATAGTATACTCAACTCCTTTTCCATTTCTTTTGGAATAGGAATTTGCTTCCGTAAAAATCTCAAAGGTTCCTACTATGGTGGCAATAGTTCCAAATCAACCCTTTAAAAAGTCTAATTTACACACCTGTTAAAGGGATTAAAGACACTACTTTTGTTTCGATAACAACCACTAGTAAGTCATGAACAAAAGTGCTCTCTTATTTTCTATCGGAATTTTGCTGCTTTGCAGTTTTAAAACACCGAAAGAAAATTCAAACACTATAACAAAGCAACATTTGAACAATCAACATAAAAACAATATGGAAACTAAAAATTTTACAACACAAATCATAGTAGATAAATCTCTACACGAAGTATTTAACGCTATTAACAATGTTAGTGCCTGGTGGAGCGAAAACATTCAGGGTGGTACTACACAACTCAATGACGAATTCGTTTATCAATATAAGTCCGTTCATGTTTGCAAACTAAAAATAGTTGAATTCATCCCCGATAAAAAAGTAGTGTGGCTGGTATTAGAAAACCAATTCGATTTTACAACTGACAAGAATGAATGGAAAGGAAACAAAATTGTTTTCGAACTTTCTGAGAAAGCAGGTAAAACACACTTAGATTTTACCCAGATTGGATTGGTTCCTGAATACGAATGTTATACGATCTGCCAGGATGCCTGGAGCAGCTACATTCAGGGGAGTTTAAAAAACCTGATCACCACCGGCAAAGGTAACCCCAATACAAAAGAAAACGACCTTAATAAAGAATTGATAGAAAAATGGGGTTTACCAAACAAAGATAACGTCCAAACTAAAACCAACGAACAAGCTACGAAAAAAGGAAGTTTTAGCTATAGCTTCAAAACCTCAAAAACGGCTGACGAGGTTTATGAGCTGCTGTTAAACATTGATCAATGGTGGTCGGGTTTATTTGAAGAAAATATTGAAGGGAAAAGCAAAAAAATAAATGATGAGTTCAGCTTTAAAGCCGGAGGAGGTGTGCACTATTCTAAACAAAAGTTAGTAGAATTAATTCCGGGGAAAAAAATAGTGTGGCTGGTAACGGATAGCAACCTTAGTTTCTTAAAGGCTCCAAGCGAATGGAACGGTACAAAAATCTGTTTCGTTATTTCTTCAGATAAAAATAAAACAGAAATAACATTTACGCATGAAGGCCTGGTTCCTCAAATTGAATGCTACGATTCCTGCTCGGGTGCATGGAATGGTTATCTGGACAATCTTAAGAAAAAGTTGAATTGAGTAGCCAGGAATCTATTTTTGGTTTACAAATTACCTGTCTGATCCAGAATATTTTTAAGTACGCTTCTTAAAGTAATATGCACTGCAGGACCTTCAAACTTTTCACCATTTATAAAAAAGGAAGGCGTAGCATTTACGCCGCTTCTCATACCGCCCATAAAATCTGCTTCCACTTTATTTTTCAATGTTTCACTTTCCTGATCCTGTTTAAACTGATCCATATTTAAATTTAAACTTTCGGCAAAGGCCTTGATATTTCCGGGAGTAATGTGCGCCTGATTTTCAAAAAGCCAATCATGCATTTCCCAAAAGGCATTTTGTTTTGCCGCGGCTTCTGAACTAACAGCAGCCAAAAAAGCATAGGGATGAATTTTTGTTAAAGCAAAATTCCTGAAAACAAACCGGAGATTTTCTCCAAATTCTTCCTGCAGTTTTTTAACCACCGGATAGGCTTTACCACAATGAGGGCATTGGTAATCGCCATACTCCACTAATACAAGAGGTGCCGAATTATTACCTTGCCGGTTGTCCTGCTCACTTACGGGGATTCTTAATGTTGCCATAATTTATTTTTGTTATATTTA